>NZ_JBUXKP010000010.1:0-339101 GCF_055502675.1 Pseudoduganella sp. jia 12 | reverse complement strand
CAGCTTCGTGATCGTCACGTCGATGTCGTCCAGGTTCATCAGTAGCCCCTTGCTCGTTCGACTGCCTCGCGCGCCGTCTTGGTGTCATGGCACGGGATGCAGAGCAGTTCCTTGTTCTCGGGCTCATCGGATCCGCCAGCCCACAGCGGCTTGATGTGGTCGACCGCGCTGCCGACCGTCGTCTTCCCCTGCCGCTTGCACTCCTGGCACAAGCCGCAGTCACGCTCCCTGATCTCGTTCCGGTCTTTTACGCCCGCACTGCCGCGCTTCCGCTCTACGCGACCCGGCTGAACTTGCAGGGTCGGAACTCGTGCTGATGCAATGGCTTGCAGGCGGGGCTTGAGCGTCTTCAGTCGCATCACTTCGGCTCGATCAGTAGGGCGACCACCTGCATGTACGTGATCTCGCGGCCCTTGTTGCGATGGACAACATACAGCGCGCAATCCTGCAGGTCGCGGTCGCACTCCAGCTGGAATTCGCGGCCGAACCATGCGGCCATCTGCGGCACCAGGTCCCGGCGGCCGTTTGGCTTGGCTAGAACGTGCTGCACGATGCGCTGCTGCTCCACGATTTCGACAGCGGTGGGCGGCTCAATTGCCCGTGCCGGCGAGGTGGCCAGCAGGGCGAGCACGATCAGTCTGCGGATCATGCAATGTCGGTAGTGCGAACGCCGATGCGCAGGGTTTCAATCTGAGCACCCGCGCTTGCCACCGCACCGTTGATGCCCCATTCGAGGATCACGAGCACTTGCGCCGCCTCCGCAATAAACGGCGGGACGGTTAGCGTGCCGGACCAGCTATCGTCTGGCTGGTACAGACCCGTTTCGTCACGCTTGGCATAGTAGTTCTTGCTGTTGTTGGATGCGAACACTTCCACCTTCGTCAGGCTGCCCGGCGTGACGTTGGACACGGCGATCGCCCAATCGATATCAACCTGCTGGCCCACAGTCACACCGTTGATTGTGATGTAAGCGCGGTACAGCTCGACGATGGACGTACCGGACGTCAGGCAGACCTGTGTTTCGAGGGGCACGCCCTGCACTGTACGCGTGCCCTTGCTGCCCGTGACGATGCCGGTCGCGCCGGAGGCGCCAGAAGTTTGCCGCGTCAGAGTGACACCGGTTGCCGCCACGCCGGCAGCGGTGCCGGATTGCGCAACCGAGCCCTTCATGAAGCCATTGCTGAAGCGGTTGCCACTCGGGTTGTAGGTGGCGTCGTACACATCAGCCTGCGAGGTGATGCGCGGGGCGATGGCCGACAGGCGGGGCTTCAGCAAGTCGAGCAGCATGCGACCGATCAGAAATGCGCCGCGCGGCGACGGGTGCAGGCCGTCGTTCGTGTATGCGAGCGCGCTGTTCGTCGAACCCTCGCGGCCGATCGGATAGCCCAGGGCATCGGATTGATCGGTGAACGGGATGGTCGGATCGCACAGTAGTACGCCGGGGGTGCTGCGCGCATAGTTACGTTGCGCGCGCGCCCAGCGTTGCAATGTCAAACGGCGCTCCGGCGTGAGCGCGGTCCCGATGGTGCCCGAATCGTAGAAGCGCGGCAGAATCGGGAGCACGATCGGCGTGATACCTTCCTTCAGTAGGCTGCTACACGTGGCGGTGATGTTGTCGACGATCTGCTTTTCGTCAACGCTCGATTCGTTGAGGTCATTCGTGCCCATGTGGACCGTGCAAAACCGCGCGCCGCGAGCTTTCATGTCAGCAGCAGCGGCAGCAGAGCGGTCGGCAATCTGCTTCGACGTTTGGCCGCTCACGCCATGATTCAAGGCCCGGTTTGTGTACAAGGCGCCATCGGACAGGATCATGAGCCAAGTCAGGAAGCCCTTGCTGCGATATTCAATCTGCGCGCCCGCCCCATTCGAGGTCGTGAACTGCGCGGTGATCGAATCGCCCAGGCCGCCGATGATCGTGCTGCCGGCTGGCGCGCCGCCACCAATCGACAGCTGCTGGCCGTTTTGCGAACTCACTACCGAGACCGAGTTCCCGGCCTGGTCAACCTCGACCATGACCGGGTAACGCTGATTCGGCGGTGCCGGCGGCGCTACGTACGCGACGCCGCCCGTGAGATCGGTAGTGGCCAGCTTCGCGGCGACCAGGCCTGCCTCGGTAGCGGCATCGAGCGTGACGATGGTGTTCGCGGTGTAGATGCCATGCTTGGCGAGCAGTTTGACGGTCATGCGGAGGTCCTCTTCATAAAATCTCGGTGGGCGGTTTCGATGCGGTTGCGCATCCAGTTGTCGAAGCCAATCGCTTCCACGTGCTTCCAGTCGCGGCGCAGCTCCACACGGCCGGTCAAAATCTTCGTCACCAGCTGGTCGCCGTCGGCAACCAAGTCGCCTCGGCGGTCCCGCGTATACACAGCGATCTGGCCGCGCTCCTCGTCAGCGTGGGTAACGTCCCTCATTGGCTGGCCGTCCAAGAGGACGAGGCAAGGCAGCCACTCCCGGTTGTAGTCCGGGTGGCCGGGATATGCGGACAGGCGCATGGCTTCCTCAGTGGTCGATATCGTTCAGATTGCCGGCGCCGCCAGGGCGTCTAGCTTCAGGGATCAGATCCCAGCCGAGCTGGCGGCGGATCTCGTCCGGCGTGGGCGGTGGGTCGGGCGACAAGATGCGCTGCTCCATGAACTCGCGAACCAATTCCTTCGCCGGGTGCGTAGTAGTGGTCATTGGAGCCTTGCTGGAATAGGGCCGGTTACAGCGTCCGGCGGCGATGCACGCGGTTGCGCTCGCCTGTTCTGGCCGATGCCAGGGCTTGTTCTCGGCATCAGTTTTTGGCCGTCTCTTGAGCATGGCCGGGCGGGCACTCCGGCGCTCATCGGGCAAGTCAGATCCCGTGCGCATCTCGTCGCGCTTCTACGTGAGGACCAGGTTCAGGTGGGGCTATGCGCCGCCGATGCCGTCTTTCATGACGCCTCCTGTTGTGAAATGCAATAAAGCCCGCGACCTTTCGGGGCGGGCTTTATCAATAGGTGCGCTCGGCGACATCAACGGGGAGAAATCTACCGCCAAACGCAAAAAACCCGCACAAGGCGGGTCGGTCTGAAGCTAGATACACTTATCACGTGTATCTAATTTGCGACTATACCGGACGGAATAGTCCAACGCAAGCTATTTGCGCAACTCAGAGGCCTTTGCATAGACCTGCTCTAAAGCCGCATGGATTGGCACCAGGTCATACGACTCGCCGCGGAATGTGAATTCTCCTTTATATGGATCGTAATTCCGAAGCACATCCCGTGGATCCGTCGCATGCGCCCCAACCAGTTCCAGCGGCCCAATGTTTAGATCGATGAAATTTTTCATCGTTGTGTCAGACAGCCATTCGTCGATGCGTGCGTCAAAGTGCTCCAAGTGATTTCGCAGCCGCTTGTCTCTGAAAGCTACGTTCTCGTCCACCCCAAACACTCTTCGCAATTCCTGTCCACGCTCTTCCCACCGTTGAGCATCTTGCCAGGCCTGCTTTTCAGCACTGGTTAGATTTAGGTCTCTTGGGACGATAGGTTTTGCTGGCCAGAACAGTTGAGAAACGTTACATGCATGCGCAAGGAAGCTGTGCAAGTTGCGGAACACCTCGTCTCGCGCGCGCAGAAACGTATCGTCCGGAACACTCCTGAAACTCAGTACGTACTGGAGTGCCCCAACTTTTGCCTGCATGGCGCTTAGTGCGTAGGATGCCTGGTTCAACACTTCGCCTATGTGAAACTCAATATTCGGGGTCCTCGACATTTATTCTGCCTGCTATACGGTTATAAGATCTGCATGACGACTATAGTCGAGGCAATCTGGCGTTGCAACAAAATTGACTGGCTGATCGGAATCGTTGAGAAGCGTGCTTAGCAGATCGTGAATTGCTTTTTGCGCCTGCAAGTCCAGTTCCTTCAGTCCCTTGTAGACACGCGATTTCTGGTCATATGCAGTCGCTTTCGGAACGCCCAGCTCCTTGGCGGCTGTGGATATCGACACACCTTTTTCATAAAAAGAGCGAATGATGGCAGCCCGCATGTTACGGATCGTGATGCCCGTCGTCTGCGAGATTGCCCATTCTGTCAGAGTCGCGATTGCCTCGCGGTATGCGTCGGTCATCTTGTCGCGGCTCTGGCAGCATGGGCATTCTTCGAAGCGTGGGGCATAGCGAGCAACGATGCAGGCCTCCTGCAACGCTGGCAGCCTCTTGACCCTCGCTGAAACAATGCCAGCCTGGCCGGCACCGTCGTTGCCGACGAGTCCTTTACCCGAGCCGATGCCTACACAAAACAGCTTGGCCATCGGCGAAAGCGCGTACTGCTGCGACGAATAATTGAAGGCGAACGTGAGCGCCTCGTGCGCGTTTCTGAATAGTTGATCCATGGTTTTCCTCCCCGTTTAAACCGCGTTCATTTTATCCCGGCAAGAACAAATGAAGATTGTCAGCGGGAAAGGATTTACCATTTAAACACGCAACGTCCCGGTCTTTCGGAACTCGCGATCGGCTGCTAGCCCAGCGCGCGCAATCGCTACGTTCGGCACGGAGCGGAGATAGTCCATCGTCAGTGCCAGACCTTCGCGCAGCACCTTCATCTCGTCGCCGGTGACACCGTGCTTCCCGGTACGCTGCGCGCGATCCTGAATCGACGCGCAAGCCTGGACCATGGCCTCGGCGATCGGCAACAGCTCGTGCCCGTTGGGCGCAATCCGGCGCGTGTAGTCGGCATTCGACAGCATGTCGTACACGTGCTGTTCGCCGAAATTTGCCGTGCCGAGCGCAGCTGCTGCCAAGTAGCCGGGGATCTCCATGCTGGCCGCGCGGCGCATCCCCAGTGGCAGCACGCACGGCTTCGGGCGGTAGGCTTTGCGTTTTTTCATGATCGCTTTTCCTGTTACGGATGATTCCAAATAATCTGCAAATGGCTTAACCATGCGGGCTGCGAAGGTGGTCCGCGCCACTTTCGCGCCACCTAGTTCAAAGCTCGCATCACACGGATGCTTGCTCCACTAGCAACAACGTCGTACACTGAGCCGTTCCGACCGTCCGCTTTCGGCCACAAGCGGACCTTTAGCGAGACTGACCAGCCAGATAACGACAAGGGTAAGCCATGAACAACAACGACCTATGCCAAGCATTCCTCAATCGCGAGAGTGTCCCCGGTGTTGAGTACCAGCATAACGATTATGTTCGGATAATTGACGGGCCACATCGAGGTAAAGGCGGTTCTCTGGTGTCGTTACTCGCTATCGGAACAGAACCCCGATTCCTAGTCGAGCTTGAAGAGGGCGGCGACATCGAATTGCAGCAATCGCAACTCTGCTTGATTAGCCACGACAGATAGGTAGCGGTGTCCGCTTCGGGGCGGATTGCAGGGCGCGCCAGAATGGGCTGTCAGTGCTGGCATTGACTATAAGCTTTGGCAACTCGAACGCCTATTCGACGGTTCTAGTTCCGAGTAAACCCGCTTAACCCTCATGGCCCGTGACAGTCTGCTTTGGGGCGGAAGCGGACGTATAGGCGGCGTTCGCTGCCGCCCAATTGCTCAAACCACTGCATTCGTTATAGCGCAATGGCGTGATTGGTACCGATGCACCTGCTCGGCAATCTCTTGTCGGCGCGCCCGGTCTGCGGCCTCGCGCTCCTCCCAGGCTGCCACCCGCCTCGCCTCGCGCACCTCGTCGGCACCCTTTAGCATTTCCCTGATCTTCGCCAGTTGCGCGCGGCCGTTCTCGTCAGCCGGCACATCGCTGGCCCGGCCAGGCAGGAGCGCGGCAACGCTCGGCGCCGGCAGCAACCCTTTTTGCTCCGCCTGCTGCAGCACAATTGCCGCGTGAGACTTGTCCCACCCCACGGATGCCGACCATTGCGCCGGCTCGCCATTTGCTCGCGCGGCCGCCACGAGTCGGTTGTATGCCTCGAGGAACGTCATCCGCGCGCTGATCGGGCCGCTGGTCACGAGAACCGGCCGCGCCAACGCGAACGCCTCGCCGGCCTCTTTCGTCCAGATGACGGTGTTCTGCTCGTCCTCGGCCTGCAGAGCATTCGCCCAAGCCTCCTCGGCGCCGGGCCGGCCGTCTGCCTGCTTGAGCAATTCGACCTGTTCGACGATGTGCGCCGGCTGCGGCAAGAACTTCCCCGCAGGGCTCATCACGTGAGCGTGCAGCGCCGCGCGAAACACGTCGAGCGGAAACCGAGCAACCGCCCGAAAGTAGATCGCCTTGGCCGCGCCACTCAGGCTCTTCTGGCCGCAGCTGATCATGTCGTACACGTCGTCGATCAGCCGGGCGAACTCGTCATAGTCGGCCTGCTTCATGCCAGCGCTCCCATTTCACCAGGCCCGCCGAACAGCCGGCGCTTCGCCTCGTCGTTCGCGGCCGCCCGGCCGTTCGGCACGGTCCAGTCGGCTGAAAATCGCTCGCTCGGGCCATAAAACGTTGCAGCTTGAAGGACGAACCGCGGCTCGATCCGTGCTGCTATGACGTAGGCGGCATACTTGCGAGTGCCGGCCAGCATCTCTACCGCCGTGGCGCCAGCCTTCAGGCGCGCTGCCCATGCCTTGAAGCTGGCCGCCTTCGATGCACCAGGACGTTTCGGGTACGCGGCCCAGCATTCTTCGAAATCGTCCGGATACTCGCCTTTGATTGCGATCGGCCGCGCGGCGGCTGGGCGCGCATCGTGCAGCTGCAGCAGCGCTGCCAGCAATGCCCTGTCAACGAATACGCGAGGCGCCTTGATGGCGGCAGCCGAACGCAGCTCGGCGAAATCAGTCTTGTCCATTCTCAGTCCCTCCCAACAATGGGTGCTGGCACGGATCGCCAGGCACCAACACGTAAATGAATCCCTTTTCGCAGCTCTTCAGGTCGACACGGCTCGCGACCGCCTGCGCCTGGCCGCACACGTCCGACCACTGCCGCTCGAAGATGCAACCGCGGCAGGTCTTTGCGGGCCGAGTCGTGAATTGCAGCGCGGCCGGATCGAGCCGGGCGGCATCGCGCCACTCCGACAGATCCACCATGCCCTTCATGCTGAAACGCTTTCCTGCTTGGGCGCGCCTGTGCGTTCGTCGAATTCTCGCCAGGTCATTACCACAGTTCCGTTGCGCTTCACTGGATTGCCATGCTTGTCGACCTTCTGCGTACGGCACATGATCACAGGCTGGCGAACCTCGGCCGGCTGGGCTGCCAGCCAATCACGGCAGAACTGCGGCGCATCCAGCTCCGGTGAAACTCGCTCGCGGCGCGTTGCCTCGGCGAACAGGGCCTCGGTCAAGGCGCGTACCTGCGCTCCCCACTCAATGACCGAGTACGTTTTCCCGCCACCGCCCGGGATCTGCACTGGAACCTTGCTCTCAGCCCTTTTTCGGCACGCCGAGCGGCTGATGCCGAAAACACAAAACGCACCCATGACATTTCTCCTTTACAAAATTTCAGGCAATAAGAGGCCCTGTGCTACCATTTCCATATGGCATGCACTTTTTCCATTCAACATTGTTATCGCGGCTATGACGTCGATTTGTGGCCTGAGGACGGCGACGACTTCGACTACGTCGGCTGCTACCGTATTGCCTACGGCGGCGCCACCGTGCACGCCGGCCGCCTCGCCGGACATGACAATCGGTCCGCCGCGCTGGAGGCGGCGTGGCTGGCTGGCCAGCAGCACGTCGAGAGCATTGCGGCCACTGGCTGAATCTGCGAGGCGATCACTTCAGCCTCGGGGCGCAGCGGATGCATACCGTGCTGTCGCCCTTGAACTGACCGACTGAGCGGCGGCGCTTGCAGCCACCAGTGCAGGAGCGCATGCCGCTCCAGGCGCCGACCGACGACTCGTTCTTGATCGCCCGATGCATGCGCTCAACGCGCGCGAGGTCGTACATCACAGCGGCATCCTCTTCATGGTGATCCGAGTACCCATGGTGAGAGCAGCCTGCACGCGCTCCTGCTGCGCGCGGAACTCTGACACCGCCGGGTAGCGCCCGGCCGCGACGGCATCGAGCTCCGCCTGACGTTCCTTCACCATCGCCTCGTAGTGCTCGCGCGTGCGCACATGGCCGGGGTCGTGTTCCAGTGTCTGCTCCATCACGCCCCCGCCTGCAGTGCCATCAAGGCGCGAATGTTCGCGACCGGCATGCCCAGAGTCTCGTGCACGCGCAGAATGATGTCGGCGCTTACCGCGATCCGGCCGTGCCGAATTTTGCTGATGCATGGCGGCCAGACCCCCAGCTTGCGAGCCAGCCCCGCATCGTTGCGCAGCTTGTGCCGCACGATCAGTTCGTCGAACAGCAAACCGCTGTTGTCTTTGCCCGTCGCCGGGCGAGTGTTGTCGGACATCCCTATTCTCCTGTCGTGGTCAGTGGTGGTTGCGCAGCTGGTGTTTGGCGAACTCGCCAGCGACCCACTGCACACCCTTCGGTGTGAAGCGCATACTGTTGAAGGCGTGGCCGTTGGTGTTGCTCGTGCCTGCTTTCACCTGGAAGCGGCCGGCGTCGATGTGCTGTGCCATCGGCATGAGCTCGCTGCCGAGGCGGTAAGCGATCTTCTGCTCAAGCAGGAAAGCGCGAAATGCGTTCTCCTTCGCCTGGAGCACCTTGCACACCTGGCGGAAGCCAAGCAGGCCGGTACTGTCGGCGTACCGCTGCGCGAACTCGACGGCCGGCGCCGCGGCCTCCAGTTGAGCCTGCTGCAGCGCGATCGTGTCGGCCTGCTCGGCGGCGAGGCGCAGCGCGTCGCCAAAGGTGCGCGGCACGGCCGGGATGGCAATCACCTCCGCCTCCAGTTCCAGCCAGCGATCGATGACGCGGGCGGTGAACTCCGGCGACAGCCGTGCCACCAGGACCAGCGAGTCGCGTTTGGTCAAACGGCACTCGGCAAACGACCGGCCGCCCGCTAACTCGTTGATTACGTTGCATTCCTCAATTTGAGGACAGGTCCCGGTAGCGACCAGGTCGCGGCAAACGCGCATCACGTTGTCGTGCCGCTTGCCGGTCAGCTCCGCGATTTCCCGGCTCGTCATGGTCAGCGGGCCGGCCGTGACGATGGGGTTCAGTTTGAGCAGTTGCGTTTGCATTTGCGTTCTCCGCTGGATCGGCGTGTGAGTTGCCGATGACTGTTGATAATCGTGTGATCCAATACCCATAAGGGCTACTTCACAGGCTCGCGCCACTTTCGCGCCGCTGCGAACCCATTTTTGCGGCGATTTCCTCCTGCGCCGCGCTCACCCGACGCAAGTCCTTCTCCAGGTAAGCCATCGTCGTGAGCGGCGACTTGTGCCGCATGACCGCCTGGATCGTCTGGATGTTCGCGCCGGCCTCTGACAGCAGCGTGGCGAACGACCCGCGCAGCCGGTGGGGCGTCAGGCCCTTCGTCCTGCACTTCGCGTTGGCGATGCGCATCGCGGTGCGGGCGAAGCCGGGTGGCAGCTCGTCGCCGTTCGCCTTCGTGGCAATCAGGCCCTCATGCTTTCGCAGCGGCGCCAGGTGCTCGAGCAGCCAGCCGGGCATCGGTACCGGTTCGGCCTCGCGCCCCTTCGTGATCCCGGGCGTGTACGTGCGGCGCTCCCAGTCGATCCATTCCCAGCGCGCGGAAGCCGACTCGCCCTCGCGCAGGCCCGCTCCGAACTGCATGCGCACCGCGGTGGCGATGCCCGGCTCGCGCTTCGTAGCCGCATCGATCTCGGCGAACCACGTCATGGCCACGTCCAGCGGCAGGATGGCGCGCGGCCTCTTCTGCACTTTCAGCATCGCCACCTTCCACGGCAGCTGCGGCAGCACCTCGCGCTTCACCGCCCAGTTCACCACCAGCTTGATGACGCGCAGCCAGTGGTTGACCGTGGCCGGCTCGTGATCGACCAGGTGCTCGTTGCGGGCCTGCTCGATGCGCAGCGTGGTCAGCTCGCTGATCGGCAGTTCGCCCAACTTGTACAGATGCAGCCGGCGCACCACGTCGACGGAGCGGCGGTGGTGCTCGCTGGCGACCGGGCCCCGCGTTTCCGCCCATTCCCGGAACAGATCGCGCAGCGTAGGCATTGGGTGCCCGCCGTTCGCGCGCAGCACCGCCGCCGTGTGGGCCCGCGCAGCGATCGCTTCGGCCTCGCCTTTCCGAGCGACGCGCGTGCTGCGCTGGATGCGCTGACCCGCGACCTGGAACCGGTAGTGCCAGATCTTGGATTTCCCGGAGCGGAACAGGCTGATGCTCACTTGCGCCTCCGCGACAGCCGCTTGGCGCGCAGCATGTCGATGACGATCGCCACCACGGCGAAGCGCACGGCGGCCTCGCGCGACGGGAAGGTGCGCAGGTCGAGGAACGTCGCCGCGGCGAACTCGTGGCGCACATACATCTGGCCGGCATCCGGGCAGTGCAGCTTTGGGTAAGCGCCGTGCTCGACCATCAGCGGGCCGGCGGCGGCCCAGTCGCCGCACCAGTCCGGCACCATGGCCTGGCCGCGGCTGTTCTGCGCACCGCCCGGAGGCGTGCCGAGGATAGCGCCGCCGCCGACGAGAGCGAGGTTGCACCAGCCGAGTAGCGTGGCCAGCGAGTAGTTGGCTTGTTCGGTGCGGGTCATTCCGGTTTCTCCATCATGCCGGCCAGGCGGGCGACGAGGCTCTGCAGGTCGCCGTGCACGGCGCGGGCTGCGTCATTGATGCGCTTCATTTCGTGCGCTTCGATCCGGCCGTCGGCGAGCGCGGCGTAGATCTCGGTACCGACATTGCCGTGCGAGCCCACCAGGGCAGCGAACATTTCCAGCACGGCCTGGTCGCTGGCTTGGCCTTCGCTTACCTGGAACAGTGCGAATCCATGCGCTGCCGCCAGAGCGCGCAGCGGTTCATAGCCGAGGATCGGCAGAGCCATGTCGAATTCGGCCAGCGAGATCACGTTCGTTGCAGTGTTCGGGTTCAGCTTGTTCCGCATAACCTGCGGCACTTTCCCCATTCGGACGGCCAGCGCTTCGACGCCGCCTGGGTATTCGTGTGCTGCTTTGTAGAGCGCGTCGTGGACGTCCATTTGATCAACCTTGCAAAAAAATGAGGTGATTCCTTGTGGTAAGTTCATACTTACAAAAAAGGTAATCGACTCAGAAATACAGTTAAAATCCCCGAGAGCCTGTCTGGCCCTTTACTTTTTCCGAGGGAGCAAGCGCGGCGGTGGCAATGCGTCCTTCATCCGCGGCCTCGCCTTGCGCACCTCAGCAACGTTTCGACGGCTCGGCACTTTCCGGTATGGACGATCTGGCACGGACGGCGCCGCAGGATCAGTGGCGCGCCGCTGAGCGTGGCCAGCAGCAGGGGTGCCGAACAGGTCAGGACGCTCCAGGCGTACTTTTGGAGGGATCCCACGAGTCTTCCAGTTCTGCACTCGCTGGACGCCGCCGTGCTGTTTGTCGTAGCCCAGCATCTCCGCTACTTTCGCCGCCCCGCCAAGATCGTCAATGATTTTGCTGTCGTCAGCCATTTCGCTCATTCGTTAATTTCAGAAGCCTCATTAAACACTATGTTTACTTTGGATGTCAACAACGCGTGTAACACATTTTGTTTAGTTGGGCCGAGAATCCCGCGCATGCATGAACAAATGAAAAGGCTTTACACAGCAGCAAAGGAACTGCGCGGCATCGACACGCAGGCGCAGATCGCGCGCGCGTTGAACCAGTCGTCGCAGACGGTCAAAAATTGGGAGGCTCGGGGGATATCCAAGTCGGGCATGCTTGAGGCGCAGCGATCCATCGGATGCTCGGCGACATGGCTCGCCACAGGTGAGGGTGAGATGCGCCTGATGATTCCCGATGGCCCGGTGTTCCCAGGTGCGCTTCCAGTTGTGGGCACGGACGGTAACGATGAGCCGCTGCCGACCCGAGTTCGAATCCCCAAGGTAATGGGCATACGCCTATCAGCAGGACTTAGCAGAGTGAGTGTAGATTACGACCGGCGCGATGATGGCGTCTGGGATGTGCCACGTCGGTGGCTCGAGAAGGGCAAGTACGTGCGAGAGTGCTTGTATGCGATCGAAGTCCATGGCGAAAGCATGGAACCGAACTACTACGATGGCGATGTCGTAGTGATCGACACCGCCGACCGGGTGTTGGTCAGTGGCCACGTCTACGCCGTCAACTGCGAAGGTGAATCTGTCATCAAGCGCCTGGTGAAGGAAGGGGCGCTCTGGTACCTCTACTCCGACAACCCGCTTCCTCGCTACCACAAGGTTCTCGTCACTGATGGCAGGGTCGAAATCATCGGGAAGATCGTGTTGAGGCAGACATACCACGTTACGTGACATTTTGTTAGATTTCCAAATATCAACTCATTTTATAATCCGTTAATGCCTGAATGGTCGGGTTCCGGAGGATAGGATGGCGATGATTGCATGTGCTGAATGCAAAAAGGAAATCAGCAATACAGCGGCAGCTTGCCCTGGCTGTGGCGCAAAGGTGCCGAAATCGAAAACTTGGGTTTGGGTGCTCGTGGCCTTGCCCGTGCTTTTTTTGGGCTTCGGCGCCATTGTCGGCAATAGTCCAGATGCGAAGGAACGGGCCCACGCGCGAAGCGCAATCGAACTCTGTTGGGGTGAGCAAGGCCGGAAATCGAATGGCGCTGCCAACGCCCAGTTCATTGCTGGAGCTTGCGAGCTCATGGAGCGCAGGTTCCAGGAAAAGTATGGAGTTAATCCATGAAACGTGACATGGATCTTGTCCGCAAGATCCTAATGACCCTAGAAACCGCAACCCCATCTGGAACCTATCCAGACATCGAGGGCTATGACCACAGCACGATCGGGCACCACTGCCACCTGATGGCAGACGGTGGCTTGATACTGGCGATAGATGCTACGACTTACAGCGATATGCTACCGGTCGCAATTCCTCGTTCGCTGACCTGGCAGGGCCATGAGTTTTTGGACACCATGAAGGACGACACCATATGGGCCCAAGCGAAAGACAAAGTACTCAAGCCGGCCGGTGGCGTCGCCTTCACCGTTCTGAAGGACTGGCTTATCGCTGAGGCAAAGAGTCGGCTAGGACTGCCCTGAGCGCACGTGCGCAGTTAGCGTAGATCACGGCTCCGTGTTCCATCACACGCTTACCGAGAAGTTCGTCGGTTCGGTCAGCGCACGCAAATTGTTCGCGCGCGCTGACCTCCCATCCCTCTGCGAGCTTCGCCAAAACTTCCGGCATCGTTGACACACTACTCTCGCGCACTCGCGCACCAGTAGCTTCACATTGCAGTGGTGTCTCCGCTTCGCTACGACGTTTTTCATCTTGGGTGTTTGATTTTTTCTCCACCAGCCTTTCCCTTACCTCAACGGCATCCTTTGACCTTCACGCGCAGCTCTGTTCATAGAGCGCGCGACCCATCAGCCTTTCGGTCTAGGGCGCTAACTTCGCCACCCATATGCGTATCTCAGACCTTCCCACAGTACGCCTGTCCCCGCACGCCTGTCGTTACCCGGAGCGTGCGGCGGTTGAGTCTGTCACCTAACGGAACGCACTGTACCAGAAAAATTTGGAAGTTTAAACAAAATGTTTGACGTCGATCTTAAACATGGTGTTTAATACGTCATCGGCTCTGCAATTTTGTTTAAACCATGACGACCTCGACCCTCAACAGCTACTGGCTCACCTTCCGCGACGACTCCGCCGCATGCATCGACGCGGCGAACAGCACCGCAGCGATGAAGGGTGGCGAGCTGCTGCGAGGCCAGGCCGTCGCCAGGTGCGCGCAGCTGCCGAACCCTGCGGAACCGCGGCTCAACACCCTGGTGCCTGGTCCGGCTTACTGCCGCCAGCCCGCGATCTGCGCCGGTTCGTATGCATGCACTGCGCGCCGCGACTGCGCAGACTAATTCGAAAGTCACGATTCACCGCCGCAAGCGGTGACCAGACATGAGCCTCCTCGTAGCCGGGATCGACCGGTGCAGCGAGAGCATGAGGGGTCTCACGTGTGGTTCTCCCAACGCCAGCCTGACGACGCACAGGCCCAGCCGGACATGGACACCCGGCACCGACAACCCGCCAGGAGAACCACGTGAGCTACATCATCACTGCCCGCTTTGCTGACGGGCGCATCGAGAAGAACGAAGCGATCGGCCGCCTGGTCGCCCTGATCAACGCCGCGTACGACCGCGGCGCCCTGGGCGTCACCGCGATCGTCCACCGCACGCTGCCGGCCTCGAGCGAACGCCGCACCGCCCCACTCTAACGAGGAAACCATGACGAAGATGAACTGCTGGAGCGTCCCGATGGGATGGCTCCTGATGCCCCCGCTCGGCTTTTTCACTGGCGCACTCGTTGTCGCGGCGCGTCTGTGGGTGGGCGCATGAAGCCCGAGGACATCGGTCCGCTGCTCGCGGACGTCGCCGAGATCGCCGTGATCCTCGGCGCCCTGGCCGCCGTGGTGGTGTCGTGGCTGCCATGAACCAGCGGCGCCGGGCCGAAGATCGTGCGCCAGTCGAGGCGCCTTCCGAGTCGCCGTCGCGGCGCGACGCGGCCGAACGCCAGAACCGCGTGCTGCTGCATGCCTGGCAGACGGCGCACCCGGTGCTGTACGAGGGTCGACTGCATCACCTGCACACGCTGCAGTTCCAGAAGCCAGGCGGCGCACCCGAGGTGGTGGTCTACCTGGTCGGAAGTTCTGAGCCGGTGCCAGCCGAAGCGCTGACGCCTTGCCCGCACCACCGCAACACGCAGCGCGACTCGCCGGACACCGAAGACGCGGCGGCCCAGGCCGGCGCACCGAATGAAGAAATGGAGAACGCATGATGGAACAAGAACAAAACCACCTGGCCGGCGCGCGCGATCTGCAGCGTGTGCTGCCAGCCCCCGCCGCCGCGTCGGCACCTGCCGGCTACGTTCGCACCGACGCGCTCGCGCAGCTGCGCGACGAGCACGCCTACAGCGTCGGCCTGGTGGTATTCAAGAAGGCAGGCCCAGGCCGCACCGCGATCCATACGTCGCCGTTCGCGGACTGGACGCCGGCGGACGTGCGCCTGCCTGATGACGAAACCCTGGTGCTGATAGCGCTGAACGATGACGATGTCTGGACTGGCTACCGAGACGCCGGCATCTGGCGTTACCCGGACCGGACGCCGATCGACGCCGAGCGCGTCACGCACTGGATGCCGCTGCCGCCCCTGCCAGGAGCTGCAACGTGAAGCGAGACCTGTTCACCATGGCCTTGGATCTGGGCAGCGAGTTGATCATCGATAACTTCGCCGGTGGCGGCGGCACCAGCACGGGCCTCGAGGCTGCGTTCGGCCGCCCGGTCGACATCGCAATCAACCACGATCCGGAAGCGCTGGCCATGCACGCCATGAACCACCCGCACACGAAGCACCTGTGCGAGAGCGTGTGGGACGTGGACCCGATCGAGGTCACGAAAAACCAGCCGGTGGGCCTGGTCTGGCTGTCGCCCGACTGCAAGCACTTCAGCAAGGCGAAGGGCGGCAAGCCGGTCGAGAAGCGTATCCGGGGCCTGGCGTGGGTCGCGCTGCGCTGGGCGGCGAAGTGCAAGCCCCGCGTCATCATGCTGGAGAACGTCGAGGAGTTCCAGACGTGGGGCCCGCTGTTGGTCGCCGCCGACGGCAGCGCAAAGCCGGACCCGGCGCGCCGCGGCAAGACGTTCAAGAGCTTCGTTCGCCAGCTGGAAGGTCATGGCTACACGGTCGACTTCCGTGAGCTGCGCGCCTGCGACTTCGGCACGCCGACGATCCGGAAGCGCTTCTTCATGGTGGCGCGCCGCGACGGCCTGCCGATCCGCTGGCCGACCCCGACGCACGGCGCGCCGACGTCGCCGGCCGTGCTGGCCGGGAAGCTGCTGCCGTACCGCACGGCCGCCGAGTGTATCGACTGGTCCCTGCCCTGCCCGAGCATCTTCGAGCGCACTCGCGAACTGGCGCCGGCCACGATGCGCCGCATCGCCAAGGGCATCATGCGCTACGTGATCGACGCGGAGCGGCCGTTCATCGTGCCGCTCACGCACCAAGGCTCCGACCGCGTCGAATCGATCGACGAGCCAATGCGCACGGTCACCGGTGCGCAGCGAGGAGAGAAGGCGCTGGCATCGGCAACCCTGGTGCAGGTCGGCTACGGCGAACGCGCCGGCCAGGCGCCGCGCGCGCTGGACATCGGCGCACCGGTGGGCACGCTGGTCGCCAGCGGCAAGCATGCGCTCGTCACGGCGTTCCTGAACGAGCATGCCAACGCCACGAACCAGCGCGTCATGGCGGCGGACGAGCCGCTGCGCACCATCTGCGCCCAGGTGAAGGGCGGCCACTTCAGTCTGGTCTCGGCAGCACTGGTGGGCGTGGGCGGCCGGGCCGGCGACAGCCGCCCACGCGGCGCCGACGAGCCCACGGCAACCCAGACGGCGAAGGCGGACACGGCGATTGCCACCGCCTTCCTCGCAAAGCACTACACCGGCGTCGTCGGCTCCGCGCTGGTGGACCCGATCGGCACGGTGACCAGTAGCGACCACCACAGCCTGGTCACTGCGCACCTGACGAAGTTCCGCACCGGCTCGACTGGCAGCGAGCTCACCGAGCCTGTGCCGACGATTACCGCGGGTCCGAAGGAGAACCCCGCCGGCGCGCCGCACGCGCTCGGCATCGTGTCGAGCCACGTGGTGAAGCTGCGTGGCACCAGCACCGCGGCACCGGTCGATGAACCGCTGCACACGATCAGCGCCGGTGGCCAGCATCACGCGGAGGTGCGCGCCTTCCTGCTGAAATACTACGGCGCCGGCCACGATCAGAATTTGTCCGGGCCGCTGCACACGGTGACGACGAAGGACCGTTACGGCCTGGTGACAATCCACGGCCAGGACTACCAGATCGTGGACATCGGCCTGCGCATGCTCGCGCCGCACGAGCTGTACCTCGCGCAAGGCTTCCCAGGCGGCTACGTCATCAGAGAAATTCCGGACCCGGCCCGGCTGTTCGCCGACGGCGTGCAGGTGGCCGGCGACGTGCTCGCGCTGCCGCGTGTGCCGCTGACAAAATCGGCCCAGGTGCGCATGTGCGGCAACAGCGTCTGCCCGCCGCTGTCCGAGGCGCTGATCCGCGCGAACTTCACCCACGAACAATTTATGAGGACTGCAGCATGACCACTACCAACCTGCCGCGCGAAGCGGCCACCCTTTCCGCCATGGCCGGCGCCGCGCGTATCTGGCTGGGCCTGAATGACGCCGGCCAGGTCGCGCAATTCTTCACGAAGCAGCCGAGTGCTTCCGACTACCCTGCCCTGCGCCTGGTCGAATACACGTGCATGCCCGCCGAGCGCGCCGTCAGCACTCCAGCATCGCCTGCACCGACCGCCGCTGACGATCACTACAGCGACGATGAGAATTGCTCCTGCCCGAGCGGTAGCGGTAGCCTGCGCTGGCCTTGCCGAGTTCACCCGCCAGAAGCCGAGTTTGCAGCATCGCCTGCACCAGTAGCAGCGATCACCGACGCGCTGGCCGATGCGCGGAATGTGCGTCAGTGGATTCACGACGAGGTGCCCGAAGGCACGCGCGCCACGATCGGCAAATTGAACCGCATGGACCGAGTTATCGCCGCTCTTTCCTCTGCACCGATGGCACAGGCAGAGCCGTTCCAGCAGCGTGTGCAGCCGTGGATGATGGCGTGCTTCGGGCAGATGATCGCCGGTGATCGCGAAGAGCGAAACCACCGCTTCCTGGAAGAGTCGTTAGAGCTGGTGCAGTCCACCGGCTGCACGGCGCACGAGGCGCACCAGCTCGTGGACTACGTGTATGGCCGCCCGGTGGGCGAGCCCGCGCAGGAAGTGGGCGGCGTCATGGTTACGTTGGCCGCGCTGTGCCTCGCAAACGGCCTGGACATGCACGAGTGCGGTGAGGTGGAGCTGGCGCGCATCTGGACGAAGGTAGAGCAGATCCGCGCCAAGCAGGCCGCCAAGCCGAAGCACTCGCCGTTGCCTGTTGCCGCCACCCCGGCAGTAACGGCAGCGCCGAGCGAGCGGGAAACACGCGACTTCGTGCTGCACGAGGCCATGCAGGAATGCCGCGCGCTGATCGCCCATGTGGACAAGCACCGTCCCAGCGGCGAATGGGAGTCATACAACAACGGTATCAACGAGTGCATCGAGGCCATGGACAACATGCTGCGCGCCGCCCCTGCTGCGCCTATCGAGCGGGAGAATGGGCAATGAAGCCGTGGCTGTTAGTTATCGGCGCTGGCGTCTTGCTTAGCGAGGCGCTGCGGCAGCGGCTGGAACAAGGCGGGTGCAAAGTGGTGTTGAAGGCCGAGCCGCCCGACGACCGCACGCTGACGCTGGCCGAGCGTTTCGGCAACTTGGCGGTCACGCTTCCTGTGTTTGATGCAGTCCGCTACGAGCCGCCACCGCCCTGGATCAACAGCCAGCCGTGGTTGAAGCGCAAGAAAAAAGGCCGGTCCTGATCCCCACCATCCACCCAGCAGCAGAAAGAACACGATGAACACATACGAAAACGGTCCCGAAGGCATGCCGCGCGTCGAGCGGATGACCGACAAGGTGCTGGAATGCCTCATTGCAGGCTCGACCTACCGCTACCTCGTGAACTCGGTGGACGAGGATGAGCGCCACCGCATCTACAACCTCATGCACGCCGTTGCCGAAGAAACGCTTGCCCGTGTGCCTGCATTGCCAAGCGCCACCCCATCCCCTGGCACGGGCACCACCGCAAGCGCTGCGGGGACGGCTGTACGCGCCACCGAAGCCGGAACCCCGGCGAAGGGCGCGTCTGTGAAGCTGCGTTCCATTGCAGCGAACGTAGAATTCAAGGCTACCGCAATGGCCCTGCACTATAACTGGACGCCTGAGGATGTACACAAGCTGATAGGTATCGCTGATCAGCATGCAAGGGATCACGGCGACGCCCTTGCGGAAGAGGCGCGGCGGGAAGCGGCGGTAGAACTGAACAAGGTTCGTGCCGAGTACGAAGCGAAGTGGGCCAAAATGGTCGAAGAAACGCGGGCCGAAAAGGAAGCCCTGTATGCGAAGGTGGAGCGGATCGTTCAGCGCACGGCGGGCGGGGGTGCTGTGGCATACCGCTGGCGTTTCGAGGGCTGGGAGGCTGGCACTGGCTGGCAGTACGGCGCGAAGGCGCCCGAGCACGCGCACCGGAGCGGCTACATCCTCGAAGCGCTGGGAGTCATTGGCGAGCCAGTGGCAGAGGCAGCAGCGCAGGCGGATGACGGCGACCACTTCGCGCGCGTTGCTGCCATCGTAGCGACTTGGCCGGCATGGAAGCGCAGCGTGTTCTTGACGAAGTACAGCACAGCGCCCACAGCACAGCCGACACTGCCGGATGACGAGCGGGCAGCGTTTGAGCACTACGAGCGTGCGTCGGAGTTGAGCAGGGATGACGATTGCCCAACGGACTACGCAAATCCGTATGTGCAGTCAGCTTGGGAAGCATGGCAAGCCCGCGCCGCCCTTCGCCAACCGGGCGCGCTGCCGTCATCGATCAGCACCCTGGAAGCCGACACGGGCGCACGTCTGCGGCTCATTTGCCGGATGCTGGGAATCACGGAACTACCAGACAGCGATCAAGGCGTGTGGGACGTGGCATTCGCTGTGCTGGGCATGGTGCGGCGCGAGTTTGAAAAGCGTTTGGCGGGCGCGCTGCCGGATGAGGCAGAGGATGCGGCCGAAGGTGTCGAGCTGCTGGGGCAACTGATCGACTCTATCGAGAAGCACGGCAATTACAGCAAGGAAAGCACGCTGGGCTACCTTCACCAGATCCGGATGTGTTTCGCCGCCCTTGCTGCGAAGCAGGCCGGGAAGGAGGCGTGATGCAAGAAATCCTGTCCAACGCCGAGTTGTTCGAACTGACCCGGTACCGGCGGGCCGCCGAGCAACTGCGCGCGCTGAAGGAGCTGGGCGTGCCGGCGCGCCGCATGCGCGACAACACCGTGTGCGTGCTGCGCATGCACCTGATGGCCCCGGCCGCTTCGAACGTACCAACCATTCGACCGAAACTGAAACTGTAAATGAACCGGAAACGCAAGACCAACCGCGGCCTCCCCCGCCGCGTGTACGTGAACCACGGCGCCTATTACTTCGTGCCCACGGAAGCGACGATTGACCCGCGCAGCCCGAAAGCCGGGCCGAAGAAGTGGATCAAGCTGTGCACGCTGGAGGATGGCGAGCCGGCGATGCTCCAGGCGCTGGCGACGGTGCTGGGGAGCCCGGTGAATGCCGAGGGCATGATGCCGTGGTGCTGCGCCGAGTTCAAGGCCCGCATGCTGGGGGAGTACACGCCGCGAACCATCGTTACCTACGGCCGGCACTTAGATCTGATCGCCGACGTGTTCAGCGAATTCCACGCCACGCAGGTGACGACGAAGGACTGGGCTGACTTCCTGCGCGCGAAATACGTCGGTAAGGCGAATACGGCGCAGAAGATCACGGCGCTGGGCGGTAAGCTGTTTCGGTTCATCATCAGTGACTTGGGGCTGCGCCAGGACAACCCGATCGACCAGCTGGACATGTCCGCCTACCGCACGAAGGTGCGCACTGTGCTGGCCAGCCATGACCAAGTTGCGGCGATCCGCGCGGCGGCCCTGGTGGGCAGTCACGGGAAGCGCACGCCGACCGGCTTCATGTTCGTGTGCATAGTTGATATGGCCTATCTCTGCTGGCAGCGCGCGCAGGAGATTCGACTGCTGCAGGAATCGCAAATCCGCCCGGGGCCCGCCGGCTTGGCTGGCGGTTCCATTACCTTCCAACCTGGCAAGACGAAGCGCACGAGCGGTATCGTCGTGGACCTGACCATCACGGCGGCCATGGCGGAGGTAATCGAGCGCGCACGTGCGGAGAAGCGTCGTCGCGGCGTGGTGAGCATCTACGTGTTCCCGGCCACCAGCAACAAGAACGTCGGCCGTCCGTACTCTGGGGACAGCCTGATCGAAATGTGGATCGAAGCCCGCAAGCGTGCCATGGCGGAGGCAAAGGCCGAAGGCCGGGAGTTCGGGCCGAGCATCCAGTTCAAGGATCTTCGCTCACTCGGCGCGACGGACGCGGCCACCGGTGGCCAGCAGCACGAAGCGATCCAGACGCGGCTCGCGCACACGTCCGCCAAGACCACGAACATCTACATCAAGCGCGCCATCCCGAAGGTTTCGTCCCTCGACGTGGACCTGCCTTGGGGATCTCCAAAAGCGTCCGAATGACGCGATTCTGCTGCCAAATATCGAAGCGCAAACTACGCTGAAGGCCGCATTTTCTCGTGGCCTTCAAACCACTGTATATTTGGCTCGGATTCGTAGACAGCCAATAAGCAGTAGGGCTACTTCAATTACCCATCCCGCAGAACCTGCGTGCCGGCGTGCTGCTGGCCAAAAGCGATGTCGATGGCGCTCGCGCGGGTTTCACGCAGGCACTCGCGCTGGATCCGCTGTACATGCCCGCCCTGGACAACCTGGCCAATCTCGATATCGTGGAGAAAAAACCGGAAGAAGCACGCAAGCGCTACGAGGCGGCACTCGCCCGTGACGGAAAAAACGTGGTGCTGTTGACCTCCCTTGCCAAGCTGGAGGCACGTATCGGCCAGCCAGCCGAAGCAACGCGTTGGCTGGAACAGGCCACCAGGGACAATCCAAACGACAAGGAGTCAGCCCAGCAACTGGCCGACTTTTACCTGCAGACAGGCGAAAAACAGAAGGCCTTGACGTTGGCCCAGAAACTGCAGGCTACCGATACGGCCGATACCCGCGCGCTGGCCCTGCTTGCGCAGGCGCAGGAACTCGATCGCCAGAACGAGGCTGCCCTGGAGAGCTGGGAACGGCTCGCGTCGATGCAGCCCAAGTCGGCGGCCGTGCAGTTGCGGATTGCGGGTATCCACCTGGCTGCAAAGCGTTTCGATAATGCATTGCTGGCGACGCGCAAGGCAGTGAAGGCCGATCCGGACAGCGCGGACGCGATTGTGCTGCAGCATGCCCTGCTGATCGAAAAGAAAGCATACAGTGAAGCGCTCTCGGCCGCACAGTCGCTGCAAGCGCGCCATGCCGACTGGCCGCTTGGATTCAAGCTGGAGGGCGACGTGCTGATGGCCCAGCAAAAGCCTGGCGACGCGATTCAACGCTACCAGCGCGCCTTGCAGGTCGTTCCCTCGGGCACGATCGTGATCGCCCTGCATCGCGCCCTGGTGGCAGCCGGAAAACAGCAGGAGGCGGTGACGCAGGTGCGCCAATGGCTGGACAAACACCCGAACGATCTACAGATGCGCACCTACTACGCCAGCATGTTGATGGGTGACGGCGATCACAAGGCAGCAAGCCAGCAGTACCAGCACATCTTGCGCAGCGCTCCGGACAATCCCGCAATGCTGAACGATTACGCATGGTCGTTGCTCCAACTGAAAGATGCCCGCGCGCTCGAGTACGCGGAAAAAGCGTACAAGCTGGCACCGAAAAGCCCGGTCATTGCCGATACGCTTGCGGCGATCCTGCTCGACAAGGGAGAGCCGGCCCGAGCCTTGCCCCTGTTGAAATCGGCGATGGAACAGGCGCCTGCGGAAAACGATATCCGGCTGCGGTTCGCACAGGCGTTGTTCATGTCGGGCGATCGCAGCGGTGCCAGGGCGCAATGCGAAAAATTGTTGGCAGTGCCTGACTTCAAGCGCCAGGCCGAGGTGCGCGCGCTGATGGCGAAACTTTGAGGCGGCCCCGATGCGGCCAGCGGCGATGTGCCCTGGCCGGATCTTTGCAGCGAGTGCAGGTGCTGCCTTCCTGGCGGCTGCACTGAGCGCTGGGCCGCCTCATTCATGCGGCCGTTCGCGCGCCGAATATCGGCCAGGCGCAATCACATTCGCCGGATCAAGCGCGGCCTTGATCCGGCCCACCATGCGCCAGTAACCATCGTCGCCGCTGTCCAGGTCCGCCATCGACTGCAGGCCGACGCGATAGGGTATATAGCCGGCAGTCATCATGGTTTCAAAAATCTGGCCATAGCACAGGCGAGCCCGGTGCACTTCGGCGGGATCTTCGGCATCGTAGGCGACCGTCAGTACGCCGCCCAGCGCGCGCTCGTTGATCATGCTGAATGTTACGAACAGATCGAATCCGTGCTGGAGGAAGATCGGCGCGGCCAGCGCATGCACGCGCAGCAGATCCTCGCCGCGCATCGGCAGCACGGGCGACACCCATAACATGCCGCAGCGATCCAGCGCAGGATTGGCATTGACGGGGAATTCAGCCGGCAGGCCGCCCCGACGGCGCCAATAGGCGCCCGCCAGGAAGCGGCCGTTTGGAATGCCACGGTTCATCTCGAACAGCGAACGCCCCAGCGCCACCTTTGCCGCCAGGCGCTTTCCCGCACCGGTGCTGCCCAGCAGCCGGGCGGCAGTGGCAGCCAGGTCGAGCTTGCGTTCATCGAGGAACTGGATCTTGGCGCGCGTCGGTGCGAGCGCCCGGCGCACCGCACGCCGGGCAGCCGCCACCTGGTCGTTACTGCCATATAACGCGCCCGATACAGTCCAGGCGCCTACCCCCGCCGCTCTTCGCAGTTGCACCCGTATGTCGTCAGGCAAGGGCACCTTGCCGCCAGCCAGTTCACGTGGGAATGTGGTGCCGCCCGAAATCACCCGCAGATCATTGCCGATGTGCAGGATACTGCGCAATGTGCCGTCAAGCCGCAACGGACGCAGCGCGTCGATGATGGGAGCGATGTTGTCGTGCGCGTGCACCATGCACAGGAAATGGTTCAACGCCTCGGTTTTTGGCATCAGCCAGAGACCCAGGCTCGTGACGATACCCATGTTCGATTGCGTGAACAGCCCGTCCACGTAGGGGCCCACGCCATACGGATAGACGCGGTGGTTGACCGACGACGGGTAATGACCGAAGCCCGTGCGCACGACATTGCCGTCGGCAAGCACGAGTTCCATGCTTGCCACGTTCTGGAACCGGTTGCCATAGGGCGAATGCCCGAAGCCGCGTTCGAGGATATTGCCCATCAGGCTCGTGTCGGGACCAGCGCCGGTACAGTCCATCCACAGCGGCAGGTCTTGTTCCCGCAGGTATTGCGACAGCTGCAGCTGCGTGACGCCAGGCTCGATGACCACGTACGCAAGGGTCGCGTCGGCCTCGAGGATGCGGTTCATGCCCGACAGGTCGACAATCGCGTGGCCGTCGGCAAGCGCGCAGGCGTCGCCATAGCCCCAGTTGCGGCCGGCGCTGATCGGGTACAGCGGTACCCTGTATTCCGTGGCCGTGCGGGCCACCTGCGCCACTTCGGCGGTGCTGCCCGGCCTGAGAATGACGAGCGGCCGCGTGCTCCAGGATGACGTACTGGCGGCGTAGCGGTCCAGTGTCGGCGCATCGTCCAGCACGCGGTCCTGCCCCAGCAGCCGGCGCCATGCCGCCAGCGCCTCCACCGTGCCGCCCATGTCAGTCACGCCCCTGCTTGAGGCGTGTCGTAATGCCGGGTTCATCGCGCAGCGGGAAGAAATACGGGTAGAACGATCGCTCGCCTGGAGCATGCTCCATCTGGCCCGCAAAGGCGCGGATCTGTTCTCTCATGTATTCCAGTTCGAGGCGCAACAGCACGGCCGGCGCGCTCACCCGGGTACAGGGCCGCTCTCCACCGAAATCGCGGAAGCCCAGCATTCTCTTGTAGAACATCACGTGGCGCGGGTTGACTTCGATGACATAGTCCGAATAGTGATGAATGTTGTGCGCATAAATATAAGAAATATGGATCAGCGATGCAAAGACGCGTTTTGTGACGTCCTTGTCGATGGCCAGCCGGGAAGGCTCGCAGAGAAGCCTTCCTTCCGACCGCAGCTCGTCGAGCTTGTCGCGAAAGTTTTCATCCGCCGGGAGGCCGATTTCGGGATCGTCGAGACACAGCGACATGGTGCCGACCGTGGTTCCGGCAGTCTCCGCATAGAGCGTAATGCGGTTGGGCGCGTGCTCGCTGTCGGCATCGATATCATAGCCCCGCCAGCCGTACATTTTGCGTAATAACAAGTTTGCGGCCTCACGGTGACCGTCGGTACTGGCCATGCGGATATGGAAGAGCTGCATGTCGATCGAATGGGTGTGGGCCACGCCGGCTTCCTGCTCCCGAATCACCAAATCGCGCAATTTCGCGGCAGCTTCGAAGGAAATGATGGTGTCGTCGTGTTGCACGTCTGCTCCTGAAGTCTTGAAGGTCGATGCACATCAGACCGCTGTTCGGGCAGTGAGTTCCGTGGAACGTCGGACTTTTTTGCATATCGACGACGACGCCGCGACGCATTTTCGTAAGGTCTTGATTCTGCATACGTATCAGCAAGTGGCACGAATGCTGCTGAGTAGTGGCTCGTCGGCACAGATTCTCTGGCCATAACCACTTATCAAGGAGTAGCAAGCCATGAATATCATCAGGAAAGGCTTTCTGGTCACGGCCGCCGCTGTAACGCTCGCGTTCAGCGCCGCCGGCAGCGCCCAGGCACATGCTTATGCGGATTCCATCCTGAACATCAATAACCTGATTTTCGTGAATTCCGGGGGAACCCAGTATGCGGCGAATGACTTCTCGACGCTGGTCGTAAACAACACCCGCCTTGCAACGGCAACCGTTGGCAGCCTGCCCCCGCCGCTGAGCAGTGCAATTGGCCCGATCTGCGTCGGGGCTTGCCCGTCGGTGCCGCTGGTGCCACGCTTTGGCCAGATCCCCGTGCCCGCCGTCCTCAGCACGTTCGGCTACGGTGACACCGAACTGGCCGGTTCGGCCATTACCCCCGGCGGCGCGACGGCGAATACCCGCGCAACCGCCTCGGTTGGCTCAGGCTCGGATACCGCATCGGGCAATGCCAACACCGGCACGACGACGTCGTTCGTGTTCGCTCTCGACGCGGCGGATTCGATCACCGTCAATTTCGATGCCGATGCGCATACCCTGGCGCATACCCCGGCGGGTGCCAGCGACCTGTCCGTGGCCAACGCACGCCTGTCGTGGAGCATCCAGATTCAGGATCTGGAGACCGGCGCTTCCGTGCTGTCCTATTCACCGGAGGAAATCAATGGTGACTCGCTCGTCAGCCGCACGCATGCCCTGACAGGCACGTCGGAGTACGATTTCGCTGGTTTCCTGACGGCCACCAGCGATGTCCTGGTTGCGGGCAGGACCTACCAGCTGACGATTCAACACAACACGTTTGCCGACGCGCTGCAGGAGGAAGTACCGGAACCGGCAACGCTGGCCATCCTGGCTGCAGGCCTGCTCAGCATGTCGCTGGTCAACCGCCGTCGCAAATCCTGAGCGACTGATCGCGTTACTGGTGAGCGTACCGCCGAGGTCACTGGCGGTACGCTTTTTTTTTGACAGGACGCAAGAGCTCAGCAGGTACGGACCCGACCGTCCAAACCCAGCCATATAATCGATCGGACTAGGTTGACGCGGAGAACCGGTTATGGAAGAAATCATCGCCCAGCTACAGTCCGGGTTAAAGGGAATCTGGAAATACCGCTGGAGCGCAATACTCGTTGCCTGGCTTGTGGCAACTTGCGGCTGGATCAAGATCTACCTGTTGCCCGACGACTACCAGACGACCGCCCGTGTATCTGTGGATACGCAGAGTATCCTGAAGCCGTTACTTTCGGGCATGACCTCGATGCCGAATGTTACCCAGCAGGTGGCGATCATGAGCCGCACCCTGCTGAGCCGCCCGAACGTGGAGCGCGTCATTCGCATGGTCGACCTGGATGTCAAGGCAGCCACGCCGCGCGAACACGAAAAGCAGGTCGAAGAACTCATGCAGAAGATCCGCATCGGTGGCACCAGCACCTATGACATCTATACGATCAGCTACAGCAATAGCGATCCGCGTCTCGTGCGCGACGTGGTGCAAGCGCTGCTCACGATCTTTGTCGAAGGCGGTTTGAAGGGCAAGAAAGGCGAGTCGGACAAGGCCGTGCAATTCATCGATGACCAGATCCGCGCATATGAAGACAAGCTGCTGGCTGCGGAGAACTCGGTGAAGGAGTTCAAGCTGAAGAACAACACCCTGTTGCCAAGGCAAGGCGTTGACTATGGATCGCAACTGCTGATGTCAACCGATGCACTGAATGCCGCAAAGCTCGAGCTTGTCGAGGCCGAGCAGGCCCGCAATGCAATCAATGCGCAGATTCAGGGCGACGAGCCGATCCTCGGCACCGATCTTACGGCAGCCTCGATCGACAACCCCGAACTCGACGGCCGCATCCTGGCCCTCAACAAGTCACTCGATGCACTGCTGTTGCAGTACACCGAGGCTCATCCCGACATTATCTCGACACGTCGCCTGATCGCGCAGCTTGAGGAGCGCAAGGTACTGGAGGCCAAGACCCGTGCCGCTCCTACCGACCCGGGTCGAGGCTATAGCCCGATGTTGCAACAGTTGAAAGTCGCATTGGCCGAAGCCGACGCCCGGGTGGCATCCATCCGTGCAAGGGCGGCAGAAATGCAGCAGCGGCATGATGGCCTTGTCGAACAGAGCAAGGCGGTGCCGGAAGTTGAATCGCAACTGGCACAGTTGAACCGCGATTACCTGATCAACAAGGATAACTACGAGAAACTGATCGAGCGGCGGGAAGCTGCGAAACTGTCGGGTGACCTCAGCACCAGCACCGACATGTTGAGTTTCAAGATCATCGATCCGCCGACGGCACCACTCCGCCCAACCGGCCCCAACAGGGCACTGCTTTACAGCGTCGTGCTCGGCGTGGCCGTCCTGGCTGGCGCCGCAGTTGCCCTGCTGATCAGCCAAGTGCGCCCTACCTACCTGAGCCCGGCTGCATTGCGCGAAGCAACGGGCTTGCGTGTGCTGGGTTCAGTCGCCATGAACTGGACGGAACCCGAACGCAAGAAAAGGCGCCGGGGGCAGATTGGATTTGGTGCGGGCATGGCATGCCTGTTCATGTCCTACGGCGGCGTAATGGCCCATTCTATGCTTCAGTTCTAGCAGGAGACGATGATGATTCCGAATACCACCGGTCCGCGCATGGAGCCATTTCTCGTCAGCCCGGAAGGCCGCTTTGCCGACATCGATCTGCTGCGTTTGCAGCAGCTGGGCATGATTACACACGAGGGTGGCCGTAGTGGTGTCGCGGAAGATTTCCGTAGCATCAAACGCCCACTGCTGCGCAGCGCGCGCGAAATCGACGGACCGTCGATTCATCATGGCAATCTGATCATCGTCACGAGCGCGCTGCCTGGCGAAGGCAAGACTTACTGCGCCATCAATCTGGCAATGAGCATGGCGATGGAGCGTGACACCACTGTCTTGCTGGTGGATGCCGACGTAGCCCGCCCCTCCCTGCTCAATGTGCTGGGCCTTGCAGCACGGCCAGGGCTGATGGATGTGCTGCTCGACGAGGAACTGGATCTGTCGGAAGTGATCCTGAAAACCAATGTGCCAGCGCTCAGCCTGCTTCCTGCTGGTCGCCGTAACAAACATGCGACCGAGTTTCTGGCCAGCCGCAGCATGTCGCGCCTGCTTGATGACATCGCCACCCGCTATCCCGACCGCATCGTGATTTTCGACTCGCCTCCACTGCTGATCACATCGGAAGCAAGCGTGCTGGCTTCCCAGATGGGCCAAGTCGTCATGGTTGTGGAAGCGGAACGTACCACCCACAGCTCAGTGCGCGAGGCCCTGCGCCAGATCGAGTCTTGCCCGAACGTAAACCTCATCTATAACAAGACCAAACCCTTCACGTGCGGTGACCACTACGCTTACTACGACCAGGTGTGACATGTTCTCATTGACGTCTCTGCTGTTCATAACCGCAACATTGCTGTTGTGCGCTTATACCCTGCACAAGGTGCGCATGATCCACATACTGCTCTACGACGTGCGCGACCAGTCGCAACATGAGAGTTCCAGCCTGTTCCGCCAGCTCGAGGCGCTGCAGGGTCTGTACACGGACCTGGGCTTGTCTCACAGCCTGCCCGATACCCGCGGCTGGGCTGCCTCACCGGATTTCCTGCTCGAACTGACGCGGCACGCGCTGGCGGAAAAACCCGACGTCGTGGTCGAATGCAGCAGCGGCACTTCGACGCTCGTGTTGGCGCGGTGCATGCAGATCAACGGCAGCGGCAAGGTGTACAGCCTGGAGCACGACCCGGTATTTGCGCGACAGTCGCGTCAACAACTGGAACGGCATGGGTTATCGTCCTGGGCCGAAATACTCGATGCGCCGCTTACCGCACAGCAGTTTGCCGACGCTACATGGCCCTGGTATGCAGTCGACGGCCTGCCGCCAGACCTGGAAATCGCTATGCTCGTTATCGACGGCCCACCAAAAGCGACGCGCTCGCTTGCGCGTTATCCCGCGGGCCCAGCGCTGTTTGGCCGCTTGTCCCCCGGTGCAGCGGTTTTCCTGGACGATGCACGTCGCCCGGACGAACAGCAGATACTTCGCCGCTGGGCTGCGGAATTCCCGGAAATCGAACAGCGGCAACTGGCATGTGAAAAAGGCGCTGCAATCCTGCGTTACAGGCCACGCGCCTGAGCAGCGGCACGGCGCCAGCATTCGCCATAGGGCGCGGTCATTCCACGCGCCACGCCTCGCGATATTGCCATATCCATGGCATGCCCCCCATGCCATGCCATGCCATGCCATGCGGCCCGGCCGCGCCATGCGACAGGGTTACACTGTGCGGTGGGGCCAATGCCATCCGGTTCTCTACCATCCAACGCATCAGGTCAATTCCGGCAAGCCGAAGCCGACACGGCGCCCACGCGACACCATACATTGCGAATGTGTTCGCCGGACTCGCCAGGCGTAGCACCTCGGCACATCGCTCGACTGGCCCGCGAGATTTGGGTGGGATTGTGCCGAGTTGCGCAGCGCAGCAGGCCGGCACGATCTGCCGGTACGCGAGATCCGAGATTTATTACTCCCACCCGTTTATGCGCCCTCGCAGTACATCGCGCGCGCACGCAAACGACGTGACCGTGAATCGGCCCGGCGATCAACTTGATCCACTAACCGTAAATCCTATGGCGTGGTACTCAGGAGGATGCGCGTTCAGGCTCATCGGCAACCTGATTGGCAGCCAGCCGTGCGTTCTCGAATGACTTCGAACTCACCAAGTCGATGTGCTCCGGCTTATTCTCGTGCACGCTGTCGGCGACTTGCACATAGCAAGCGGCAATCCCGGAAGCCACGCGCTGCCAAGTGTACTTTTCAACCAGCGCGCGCACGCCTTCACGCGGCGGCGATCGATCCATGAATCCGCCGATCGCCGCGCGTAGTCCGGCGGCGTCATGCCAAGGCACCTTGCGTAGTGCGAAGTCACTTTCCTGCAGGTCAAGCGCATTTTCGTCTGTCATGACCACGGGTGTTCCAGCCGCCAAGGCTTCGAGCACGGCCAGCGGGAAAACCTCGCCATGGCTCGGCAGTGCGACGACCGAGGCGGCCGAATATGCACTGGCCAGGAGGGGATCGTCGTGATCCAGTGCACCAAGCCAGCGCACCGAGGGTGAACGAAGCACGGTATCGAGATACGCTTGGTCTTGCCTTGCAGCATGACCAATAAGCACGACTGGAAGCTGGGAGTCCACCAGTGCCTGGACCAGGCCGAGCTGATTCTTATACGGATTGATAGCGCCAACCATCAATACGAATGGTCCCGTAATGCCTGTCCTGTGATGGAAAAGTGCCGGAGTGGACGTAAAGAACTGTCCACCAATACCGTTGGGGAAAACGCGGATTTTTCCGGCTTCCACAAGAAAACCCGAAACGATGGCCTCTCGCTCCGGTTCGCCCAACGCGATCACAAGGCGTGCAAGCTGCAATGCCCGTTTGGTTTGTGCATAACTGGTCTGTACATTCCATCCGCTCAGGCGCCCTGCCAGGCGATCCGCAACCCGTGCCCGAAAGCCGGTGGCGCGATTCCATCCCGGCGACAGCAATGGCGACAACACGACGGGCACACCCATCTCATTGGCGGCTTCGACCACGCGATGATTGCCATTGATGGCGGAAAAAACGTGGATCAGGTCGAACGCATCGAGGCGTTCCCGGTTCGGGTCCACGAGCTGTGCCTGCAACGGATGCGAAGAGTCGGCGCCAAGGCGATTCAGGGCAGCAATCGTTTCCCGCACCTGAACTTGCAAACCACCCTCGCGCTGGAACAGCATCGGGTAAGACAAAATGCCTACACGCATGGCTACTACTCCTATTCATACTGCATCGCGATGCCGGAGCCTGCGCCATGCAAGCTCCAACTCTTCTGCCAGCGGGTGCCGAAATAGCAGCACGCCTGCGAACCAAAGGCCGATTGCGCATACCGCCGCGACGACCAGCTGGGTGTGGCCGGGCGGCATCGTCCACAGGGCGGCAATCGGCGCCAATACCGTCAACGCGGTCACCGCGGCACTGCGGCTGACCGCGCGCAGCAGCGCTGTGCCGTTGATGGCCGTGAGACTGTCCAGGTAACGCGATGTAAGCCAGCAACGGAATAAGGCGCTGACAACCACAGCAAAAGCAACCCACTGAAGACCTGCCAATGTGCTGGGCAGTAATAACGAGACCCGCACCGCCACAGTCAATGTATCGAGCCGCGCCTGTTCGCGTACGTGCCCCGTGGCGATGAACAGATAGCGAGCCATGCTGAACATGCTATACAGTGCAGACGACCAACACATGACGCGTATCAATGGCGCGGCTGCGTCCCATTGATGCCCGTAGACAATGTTGACCGCTGGCAGCGCCAATGCGCCCAGCAAAGCGAAAAAAGGCCATGCGATAACAGTCATGCAGCTCACCGTCAGCAGGTAGCCGGCGCGCGGATCCCGCCCATCACGCGCCTGACGCGCAAACATCGGCAACAGAACGGGCGACACCGCGCTGGTGACAGCCTGGCTGAACAAGTTCAGCAGTGCCTGGGCCTTGCCAAAAATTGCCACGGACTCCGCGCCCAGCAATTTCCCGATGACGAGGTCGGGCGCCGCCACGCCAGCTTCGTCGACGATGTTTCCGCCGGTCGCATAGAAGCCGAACGACAGGACGGCGCGAGCGCCGTGCAACCGGGGTAACCATGGCACCTCGGCGGGACGCAAGGGCAGGCTCACGGCCACTGCCGCGAGCGCCGCGGCCACGGTGCCCCAGGCAAGACTAAGGCATCCATAACCCAGTGCGGCGAGCCATACCGTGCAAATCAGTTGCGTGAGGCTGTGCGTTGTATTGATGACATAAATGGCGGACACGCGCAGTTGGCGCCGCAGGCAGGAGATTGTCAGCGCTGTGAACGGCACCAGGAGGAAATTGACCGCCAACAGGCGCATGACGTCGCGCAGGGGCGGTTGGTCGTAGAAGTCCGCCATCGGACCGCTGAGCAGCGTGACAACCAGCGCAAGCGTCCACGCGAATCCCATCGACACACCCAGCGCAGCGCGCAATTGATCGGTCGTCAGTGTTTTCGACGCCACCACATACTGGCCCACGCCGAAATCACGCAATACCTGCGCCAGACCCACGAGCACGGCGCCGATCGAGAAGATGCCGATTTCGGACGGCGGCAACATGCGCGCAATCACCATGGTGCCGATCACGCCGATCAGCAGGAGCGTGTAGCGTTCGCCAAATGACACGAGCAGAGAGCGGCGGGCGGACGGCATCAAAGCAGCCCGTCGTAGAACGCATGCACCATTGCCTGCACGTGCTCGGTACTGAAGCGGCGCACCGTATCCGCCCTGCCCTGCTCGCCCATCCGCGCGCGCCGGTCGGGGTCGGCAAGCAGATCGGCCACCGTATGCGCCACTGCCGCATCGTCATCGAGGGGGACCAGTACGCCACCCGCGCAGCCGGACAATACGTCGGTATTGCCGGGCACGTCGCTGGCAACTGCCGGAACACCGCATGCCATCGCCTCGATGGTGGCGATGCCGAAACCTTCGCGTTGGCTCAGAAGCAGGTGAATGTCCAGCATGGGCATCACTTCCTCGACATGCTCCTGGTAGCCAGTGAAAACCACGTAACGGTCCAACCCCAGGTCCGCCACAAGCTTGCGCACTGCGCCTTCCAATGGACCGGTGCCCGCCAGCAGCAGATACAAGCTCGGGAAGTCGGCACGCAAGACGTGCAGCAGTCTTACCAGGCCTTCCGGACGCTTTTGCGGTGACAGGCGGGCGATCGATCCGATCACCAGCGCATCGGCCGGTATGCCCCAGCGCAGCCGCGCAGCGTAGCGCACTTCCGCGGAAGGGCGGAACCGCCTGATGTCGACGCAGTTGGGAATCACGGCAAGGCGAATATCGTCCCGCAGGTACGGCTTGTACAGTGCGAGAAAATGCTGCAGGGCGGACTCCGTGGCGCCGTAGATGCCACGCACCACGGCGAACGCTTCATGCAACATCGGGTGGTGCCATCGGCCGAACTCGCAATGCGGGAACGTGTTGTGGACACTGATCACGGCGGGCACGCCACAGCGCCCGGCCAGCCATAAGGCGGTGGCGCCATAGGTATTCCAGCAGAAGGCAACGTGCACGAGGTCGGCCCGGAAGCGACGCAACGATCGTACGCTGCCGAGCAGCGCGCGTATCTTGTTTAGGCGCCGCCAGCGCCATTGCTCCAGCACGGGTGGTGGAGCGAACCGATGCACGGGGAGGCGCCGCTGACGCAAGTCGCTTGTCCACATGGCGCTGCTGGGAAAAGGGCGAATGCCAAGGACGCCGTCATACCCACCGGCGCGCAGGAACTGCGCCTCCTGGGCCATGCGCAGTTCCATGCCGCCCAGCTCGCCGGAATAGCTGGTGATCAGCACGCGCCCCCGGCCCTCAGGCCGGCCGGCACGCCACGCTTCGCGCATATAGCCCCGCAGGTAGGCCAGTTCCCAGCGGCGCAGGAAAGCCCCGTCGCTGTCACGGCGCATCCAGGCGCCTGCCAGACCGAGCAGTTCAACCGCGAAACGGCTGTACATCCACCGTGGTACGCCGAGCCATTCCGCGAACTGCCCGCGGCACTCCTGGCGATACTTTCCGCGACCGAACCGGTTTGCCCGCTCGAGTACCCAGCCGTACGTCATCTGGTGGGGACGGATGAAGTGCGCCACCCGGGCGCCGCGGCAGAACCATGCCCGGCGGCCGGCATCGGCAAGCCGGCGCGTCAGCTGGGTCTCGCTGCCCATCGCGTAAGAACCCGCGGCCGGACCGATGGATTCGTCGAACCGCAGGCCGCTATCGAACAACCTGCGGCGAATGGCCATATTGGCGCCCCACACCAGACCCGGGAAAACGGGGCCTTCGGGCGTGTCACCCGGAGTGATGGCAAACGTGAGGCCAAGCGGTACGAGACGTTCGATCCAGGATGGCGGTGCGGCGCCCCAGTCGGGAACGATAACACCGCCGAAGATGTCAAAGTCCGCCCGTGCCTGTGCGGCCTCGGCGAACCGCAGCAGCCAGTCGGCGTCGGGCGCAGCGTCGTCATCGGTGAACACGAACAAGCCGTCGGCGTCATCTCCTTCGAGCGCGACGGCCAGCGCAGTATTGAGTGCCACATTCTTGCCGCGGCGTGGCTCGCAAAGATATCGCAGTGGCAGACGATCGGCGTACCGCTCGACGAGCGCACGCGTTCCGTCGCTGCTGCCATTATCGGCGACGACAATGCGCCAACCGCCGGGTGGCACGGTCAGCCTGCTATATGCTTCCAATACCTTCGGCAACGTGGCTGCGCCATTGAAGGTTGCCATGAGAACGGTCAACAAGGGCGCTCCTCCTGCGACGTATGATGGACTGCCGGGCTGAACCAGTGTACTGGCGGGCCTTTTAACTTCGTTGAGCCCCGTCAAGAAGGAAGCCATGCGCGATATCTTTGTCACCCTCCTGGTCCTTGGCGGCCTTCCATTTGCTCTTCAACGCCCTGTCATCGGTGGCCTGATGTGGGTCTGGATCAGCGTCATGAACCCCCATACCCAAGGCTGGGGATTTGCGACCACTTTCCCTTTTGCGCAAATGATCGCCGGCGTTACGCTTCTCAGTTTGCTCAAGTCACGCGAGAAAAACACGCTGCCAATGACACCCATCACGACCACGCTGATCGCATTCGTCATCTGGATGAACATCACCACGCTTTTCGCCTTGATCCCCAATGCGGCCTGGGGCCAGTGGAACAAGGTGATGAAGATCATGTTGATGACCTTAGTGGTCATGATGGTCATCAAGAAGCGTGAACACATACGGGACCTGATCTGGGTCCTGGTGATTTCGCTCGGCTATTACGGCGTCAAGGGCGGGATCTTCACAGTACGCAGCGGCGGCAGCCAGCGGGTGTGGGGTCCGATCGGAACCTTCATTGGCGACAATAACGCGCTGGCGCTGGCATTGATCATGACGATTCCACTGATGTACTACCTTATGCAGGAGTTGCCCAAGCGCTGGATGCGGCAGTTGATGCTGGTGTCCATGGGGTTATGTGCCCTCGCTGCACTGGGCAGCTATTCACGCGGCGGCTTCCTGGCCATCATCGCGATGCTCGCATTCATGTGGAAAAAGAGCCGGCACAAGTTGGCGGGGGCCGCGATGCTGGTGCTTCTCGTGCCACTCGCGCTGCTGTTCATGCCCGAACAGTGGAGTGAACGGATGGACACGATTGCCGAGTACCAAGCCGATGGCTCCGCAATGGGACGCATCAACGCCTGGTACATGGCGTTCAACCTGGCCAGCGACCGCTTCTTCGGTGGCGGCTTTTCAATGTACGAGCCGATGACCTTTGCGATGTACGCCCCGGATCCGTCGGCCGTGCATGCTGCTCACAGCATCTATTTCCAGGCGCTTGGCGAACACGGGTTCATCGGCCTGGCCCTCTACCTGATGCTGGGGCTCCTTACGTGGCGTTACGCGGCCTGGATCGTGCGGCATAGCCGCGGGTACGCCGAGCTGCAGTGGGCGGCCTCGCTGGCCGCGATGGTTCAGGCCAGCTTGATCGGTTTTGCCGTCGGCGGCGCATTCCTCAGTCTCTTGTATTGGGATGTGCCGTACTACCTGATGGTCGCCATCATGGCCACACGCGCCGTGGTGCGCCAGCAGCTCGGCACGTTGCCGGCTCCCCTGTCGCATACCCGCCATCGTCTGCCATCCGTCGGCCCCAACGTTGAGTCCCCACAAGGAAACCAAGGCGGGCTGGAGGTTAAATGAAGCGATGGACAATCGCATTCAGAAAACCTTCGCGGAGCTTGGCTGCCTCGATGCCGTCATGTACGGCATTGCGCGCTTGCTCTCACACTTCCGGTGCCACCTGCATCGCTACTACTTCGTGGCGCAACGCGTCGCCTGCAATCCGGCGCGCCCTGGTTGGGGACGAGCAATCCATGTTCAGCCCCTTTCAGCGCTCATGGATGTACCCTGGGGTTATCCGCGCCCACGCGACGTGATCGCGGCACGCTTCAGGCAAGGCGGCTACAGCCTCGCGGCCTGGCGCAACAACGAACTTGCCGGCTTCCTCTGGTACCAGTTCGGTGCGTATCGCGAGGATGAAGTACGTGTGCGGTACTGCCTGATGTCGCCCCATTCGGCATGGGACTATGACGTGTTTGTCCAGCCCCACCTGCGGCTCGGCCCCACCTTCTCCAGGCTGTGGCAAGAAGCGCACCGCCGCCTTCATGCGCGCGGCGTGCGCTGGACCTGCAGCCGGATTTCGGCGTTCAATTCCGATTCGCTACGTTCCCATGCCCGTCTTGGTGCGGTTCGGCTAGGCAGTGCAACCTTCGTGACGATGGGCCGCTGGCAGTGCATGTTCGCCACGCAGGCGCCGTTCGTCCACATCTCGTTCAGCGCGGGCTCGGTCCCGCAGTTGCGTTTCGACACCGATGCGCTGGAACACGCGCCAAGGCAGGAGCCCCTATGTCATCCCGGTCAACCCTGATTCTCGCCATCCTGCTGATGCATGGGGCTGCCCATGCCGTGTCCGATTGCCCGTCCTTCAACAACACGATCACCGGGGGCGATTACACCAACCCCGAACATCGCCAGAAACTGGACGTCGTCGGGCGCTTCCACTTCACCCCTCAGGTCGAACGCCTGGAGCGAGGCCAGTCCGGCTACATCGGCGACGACATCAGCTACACACTGGACCATTTCGCCAACCATCACCGCGCCTTGATCTCGCTTGCCAAGCTGGCGCTGCGCGAGAAATCGTCCCGGCCCAAGGGAGCGAAGTATTCGATCGAATGCTATTTCGACCGTGCCATCCGGTTCCGGCCGGACGATGCAAGGGTCCGTGCAATCCTGGGCGGATATTTGCTCGCGCTAGGCCAGGAAGACTCAGCGCTGGCGCAATTGGAGGAAGCTGCCAGGCTGGAACCACGCAATGCGATGAACCAGTACAACCTTGGCCTCGTTTACGTACGCAAGAAAGATTTTGACAAGGCCCGGGAAGCAGCCAAGCTCGCTTATGGACTTGGTATCCCCCTGCCGGGGCTGAAAAACAAGCTCGCCGCCGCCGGACAGTGGCGGGACTGACCTCAGGCCGGCATTGGGCCCGCCTGATTGCTCCTCCAGGCGTGGCGCCCCCTACTTGATGCCATGGTGGGCCATCAGGTCATAGAGCGTTGGACGGCTGACACCGAGCATTTCCGCCGCCTTCGCGATATTCCCCGCGGAGCGGCCCAAAGCCTTCACCATCACCTTGTATTCGGCGGCGTCTCGCTCAGAGCGCAAATCGATGCTTTCCTCGGCGACATCGATTTCCGGCAAGCCCAGATCGGCCGTGCTGATTTGCGAACCTTCCGCCATGATCACCGCACGCCTGATGCAGTTTTCCATTTCCCTGACATTTCCTGGCCAGCCATAAGCCTCGATGGCGATCAAGGCATCCTGGCTGAAATGCATCGTCGCCCGGCCCTCGCTCGCGCAGAACCGGTTCTTGAAATGCTGCGCCAGCAGCACGGCGTCTCCGACGCGCTCGCGCAAGGGCGGGATCACGAGCACGATCTCGCTGAGGCGATAGAACAAGTCTTCGCGAAACGCACCTTCGTCGACCAGCGTCTTCAGGTTGCGGTGCGTTGCGCAAACGATGCGGACGTCGACCGGGATTTCGCTGCGGCCGCCAACACGCTCGATCACGCGCTCCTGCAAAAAGCGCAGCATCTTGGCTTGCAATGCCATCGCCATGTCGCCTATTTCGTCGAGAAAGAACGTGCCTCCCTGGGCCAGCTCGATCTTGCCGGGTGTCTGCCGAACCGCACCGGTGAAAGCACCCTTTTCGTAACCAAACAGCTCACTTTCCAGAAGGTGCTCGGGAATGGCGGCGCAATTGATCGCCACGAAACGCTTGTCGTGGCGCGGCGACATCCGGTGCAAGCCCCGCGCCACGAGCTCCTTGCCACTGCCGGAGGCGCCCAGCAGCAGCACCGTGGCGGACGAAGGGGCGACCTTCTCGACGTTCCGGCAAACCTTCAGCATGCCGGGATCGCGGCTGATGATGCCAGCGAGGGGTGATTCCGCTTCGATCTGCAGCATGCGCCGATTGTCCTGCTGCACGGCGTACAGGAAGAACGCACGCTCGATGACCAGCCGCAGCAAGTCCGCGTCCAGTGGTTTCTGGTGAAAATCGTACGCGCCCATGGCGATTGCCTTGAGCACATTGGCACGATCACGGTTTCCCGACAGCACGATCACCTTCGTGTCGGGCGCGATGGCCAGGATCTGCTGCAGCAGCGCCAGGCCTTCGCTTGCGCCGTCCGCGTCCGGCGGCAATCCAAGGTCCATCGTCACGACCGTGGGCTGGTGCCGGCGCAACAGCGTCAACGCCATCTCCCGATCGCCCGCGGCCAGCACGTCATATGCGTCCAGCCCCCAGCGCAGCTGCCTTTGCAGCCCTGCGTCGTCTTCCACGACCATAAGCTTGCGCTTCGGCATATCGCTCTCCCTGTTCGTTCATGCCGTCGCCGGCACGCTTCGCATTGCTGTATGTAGCGGCAGCAGGATGCGGAATGCGCTGCCTTGCCCCGGCAGGCTTTCCACTTCGAGCCTGCCGCCAAGTTCGCGAATGTACTCGCGGCTCTCGTACACGCCGATTCCCATGCCCGCCGATTTCGTCGTTTCAAACGGACGGAACAGCCGCTCGCGAACGAACGACTCACTCATCCCGCAGCCGGTATCGCGCACCTCGATGACGGCGCAGTCATGCTGCCGGCGCAGGCTGACCACGATACGGCCATCCGGCGGCGTGGCCTCGATCGCGTTCTGCAGCAGGTGCGCAATCGTCCTCTCCAATCGCTGGCCATCCGCGAGCGCGCTCAGCGTTTCATCCGCGAGTTCAAGGACGGGCCGCGGCCTGGCCGAGTCGTAGGGGCGCGCCGCCCGGCGCAGCACTTCGGAAATGGCGTGCGATGCACATTGCGCGGTGTGTTCGCCGCGCGACAGACGCTGCAGCAGTGCGGTCATCTTCTGGACCGAATGAGCGAGCGTGGCCAGCATGTCTTCCTGGAACTCGGGATTCGCCTTGTGCCGTTCCGCGTTTGCCAGCAGCAGTGAATGCTGCGACAGCAAGTTCTTCAAGTCATGGACGACAAATGTGGACATCTTGTTGAAGGAGTCGAATTGCCGCGCCACGGCCAGCCGCTCGGCCAGCTCGCCATGCGCCAGGCAACTCGCCGCCTGGCTACCAGCCAGCCGCAGCAGGTCAAATACTTCCCAGTTCAGTGCAACCGGCGTACGCGGGCTCGTCAGTGCGGCAAAGCCGAACAGCTGCCCATGCAGTATCAAAGGAACCACGAGCCACACGCCCGGAATGCCATGCAGCCATGCCGGTAACAGGGTCCGGGTATCGGCTGAATCGTGCCGTGTGGCCTCGACGATCCACTGGCGGTCTTCGAGCAGGGTACAGAATGCGCTGTCCGCCGGTTCCACGCCACGCTGCGGGTGGATGTTCCAGCATGCGGCGGGATGGAAGACACCGTCCCGTTGCGTCCAAAGGGCGCCTGCCGGGCTTTCGACGAGCGCGGCCATTGCCTGGATAGCCCGCTCCCCGGGCGCCTGGCCGCCCTCGGAAAGTGCTTGCGTGAAGCGGCGCCATTCGTCGCGGTAGTCGAAATGCGCCTGGTAAAAATGCTTGCTGATGAACACCCGCAGCTTTGCCCGCGCAGCGCCGGACGACAGGATCCCCGCCAGCAGCAAGCCAGCGCCGCAAAGGCATATCAGCTGCATCACGGGCCCCCATGCGCCGCCGACACTGCGCAGGTACCAGCCGCCAGCTGCCATGGCCAGCAGGTAAATCGCGCATCCGATCAGCGCCGCCGAGCGCAACATGATCTTGCGCGACAGTGCGAGGCCCAGCTTCCAGCCGGGATTGCGCGCGGCGGTAATCGCCAGCAGCGGAACGCACAGCGCATCAACCAGCCCCCGGGCAGCCCAGATATCCGGCTGGATGCGGCGGAACAGCAGCGCATCGCTGTACAGGTAAAAGTCGTAGACGAACAGCAGGCCAAGGCCCAGGCACGCGAACTTGATGCCCCACCGTTCGCGCGCCGGCGTGGTGCGAAACAGGTGTTCGACCAGCAGAATGCCCACCACGGCAAGCAGCAGGCTCGAGGTGACCGACACGATCAGTGCCGGATCAGCCGATTGGTGCGACGCGCCTTCGGCCAGCACGACCGCCACCGGCGCCAGTTCGCCGGCTGCCAGCTGCGCCATCGTCAGCAGCGCGACGATCGCCAGCAGGCGCTTTGCCGGGATCCCGGCAGGCGCAAGGAGCAACAGCAGGAAGACGAGCCAGGCCGCGCTGCGCAGCGTCTCCAGCACCCATGCCAACTGCGCCATGTCCACGCCGAGCACGCGCCAGTCGTGAAAGGCCGTTGCGGCCGCCCACAGGGCCGTGAGCGCGCAGGCCCCGAGCAGCGAGCGATGCTGGCCGCGTGCTTGGCGCCCCAGAAGGAGAAGAGAAAAAACGGCGAATGACAGAGCGCCTATCCCATGGCTGGCCAGCGCCACCAGAGAAACCCCCGCCATCACCGCGCGCCTTTTCCGGAAAGGACCACCTGTACCGTATCGATCAGGATCAGCATGTCGAGGAACAGGCTGTTGTTCTTCACGTAATACAAGTCGTATTGCAGCTTGCGAATGGCGTCTTCGACGGAGGCGCCATACTGGTAGCGCACCTGCGCCAGCCCGGTGATACCGGGCTTGATGCTGTGGCGCACATCGTAATAGGCGATCTCCCGGCCCAGCTGATCGACGAAGTAAGCCCGTTCCGGACGCGGGCCGACGAAGCTCATCTCGCCGCGGAAGACATTGAACATTTGCGGTAATTCGTCGATGCGCAGCTTGCGCAGCCAGTAGCCGACACGAGTCACGCGCGGATCGCCCGCACAGGCCCAGCGAGGCTTGCCATCCCGCTCGGCGTCGGCACCCATGCTGCGAAACTTCAGCACCTGGAATGCGCGGCCGTTCTTGCCGACGCGTTCCTGCCGGAAGATGACGGGGCCGCCATCCTCGATCACGATGCACAGCACCGCCACCAGCATGACCGGCAGTGTGGCAACGCAGATGGCAGCGCTGGCCACAAGATCGAACGAACGCTTGATGAAAGCACGCAGGAAGCTCTGGTTGAACCCTCCGCCGTGAATCAGATAGCTCGGCTGCAGCGAATCGACCCTGATCTGGCTGGCTTCGCGTTCGAAGAACGCCGCGGCGTCCGTCACGCGCACGCCGCCGAGTGCGCAGTCGAGCAGCTCGCGCACCGGATACGCGCCGTTGCGCCGATCGCCGACGGAGATGACAAGCTCGTTCGCCCCATGGCGGCGCGCCAGGGCGAGTAGCGATTCGCCCGGCTTCAGCACCTTGGCGACCGGCACGCAGCGCTCCTCATCCGGCATCGGCACGCAGCCGACGACCTCGAAGCGTCGCGGGCCATCGCGCGTGGCGGCCAGCTCGAGGCAATCGCGCGCCAGCGCACCCGCGCCGATGAGGATCAGCCGCTCCACCAATATATCGGATTGGGCCGACGTGACCAGCAACACGCGCGTCACCGACACGCAGGCGCCACCAGACAAGAACGCAAGGCTCGTGGCACGCCCCAGGTCGACCGCGGGCATGACCTCCATCAATGCCGACATCAGCACGAAGCCGACCAGGAAGGCAGGAGGAACGCGGGCCAACGCGCCGCGCAAGTCCTCGCGCAACTGCTGCTGATAAAGCCCGAGTGCACTCATTGAAAACACGTTGACGAGCGCGAACAGCATCCCGGTCAGGTATGCATCGGTGCTGCCGCCCGGTGCGCTGCTCCAGAGCAGCGCCGTCGCGCTGGCGGCGGCATGCAGGATCAGCATTTCAAACAGCAGCAGGATGAAACCGGTTCGCGAGACATAATGATTGAAGATCCGGATCACGGTGAAGGCTCCTTCGCCCGTCCGGTGGGCGCAACCGCCATCACGCTGTGGATGGCTCAGCCATGATGCCGGACCCGCGCCTGCCTGGCGTTGAGACCGCGCAAAACAGGCCGATGCATGACGCCTGTTTGCAAATGGTCTATAGTCATATTCTTTTTTATAAAAAATACCTTCCTCACCATGAAATTTGACGTAGCCATCGTCGGCAGCGGGCTGGCCGGCCTGTCGGTCGCCCTGCACCTGGCCGAAACGCGCCGGGTTGCCATCATTTCCAAGCGCGAGTTGCTGGATGGGGCCAGCAACTGGGCCCAGGGCGGCATCGCGGCCGTCCTCGATTCCGGCGATAGCCACGCCGAGCACATCGACGACACGCTGGTTGCTGGCGCCGGCCTGTGCGACGAAGGCGCCACGCGTTATATCGTCGAACATGGCCGCGAAGCGATCGAGTGGCTGATTGCCCAAGGCGTACCCTTCACCCGCGATACATCGGCCGAGCTGGGGTTCCACCTGACGCGCGAAGGCGGTCATAGCCAGCGCCGCATCATCCACGCGGCCGATGCCACCGGTCACGCGGTGCAGGTCACCCTGGAAGAGAAAGTGCGTGCACACCCGAACATCAGCCTGTTCGAACATCACTGCGCGATCGACCTGATCACATCCGACAAGCTCGGCCCCCGCCCTTCGCAGGGCAATGCGCAGCCCAAGTGCCACGGCCTCTACGTGCAGGACGTGCGCAGCGGCCAGGTGCACACGGTCGCCGCGGAACACACGGTGATGTGCACCGGCGGCGCCGGCAAGGTCTATCTGTATACGACCAATCCCGACACGGCCAGCGGTGACGGCATCGCGATGGCATGGCGCGCCGGCTGCCGCGTCGCCAACATGGAGTTCATCCAGTTCCACCCGACCTGCCTGTACCATCCGTATGCGAAATCGTTTCTGATCACGGAAGCGATGCGCGGCGAGGGCGGCCTGTTGAAACTCCCTCCAGAAGCGGGGGCGGCGGCGGGCCAGCGCTTCATGCTCGCGCACGATCCGCGCGCCGAGCTGGCGCCGCGCGACGTGGTGGCGCGCGCGATCGACTTCGAAATCAAGAAGCGGGGTCTCGACTACGTCCATCTCGACATGACCCACAAGCCAGCCGGCTTCCTGATCGAGCATTTCCCCACCATTCATGCGCGCTGCCTGGAACTGGGCATCGACATCACGAAGGAACCCATCCCCATCGTGCCGGCGGCCCATTACACGTGCGGGGGCGTCGTCACCGACATGCAGGGGCGCACCGACCTGCCCGGCCTGTACGCCGTTGGCGAAACCGGCTACACCGGCCTGCATGGCGCCAACCGCCTGGCCAGCAATTCGCTGCTGGAATGCGTCGTGATCGGCCGCGCCTGCGCGCAGGACATCCTGTCAAAGGAAAAGAACGGCACGCCCTACCTGCCTGACTGGGACGAAAGCCGTGTGACCGACGCCGACGAGGAAGTGGTCATCGCCCACAACTGGGACGAGCTGCGCCGCTCCATGTGGAACTATGTGGGCATCGTGCGCACCACCAAGCGCCTGGAACGCGCCCAGCACCGCATTGCGCTGCTGAAGGAAGAAATCGACGAGTATTACCGCAACTTCCGCATCACGGCCGACCTGCTGGAGCTGCGCAACCTGGTCGACGTGGCCGCGCTGATCGTCAACAGCGCGCTGCAGCGCCGCGAAAGCCGAGGCCTGCACTTCTCGCGGGACTATCCGGAAACGCTGCCGAAGGCCCTGCCGACGATCCTCACACCGAACCGCCGGTGAACGCGCAGGTGGACGCTCAAGTGAACGCGCCGGAAGACTATATCCTGCGCCGCGCCACGCAGGATGACGTTGCCGCGCTCGAAGCGCTGATCGCCCGCTCAGGCATCGCGCTCAGCGCGGGGTTCTACACGGAAGAACAGGCACAGGCGGTCACGCACCATATCTTCGGCGTCGATACCCAATTGATCAGAGATGGCACTTACTTCGTCATCGAGCGCGATGGCAAACCCGTAGCCTGCGGCGGCTGGAGCAGGCGCGCCACCCTGTTCGGGGCGGACCGCGCGAAAGGCGCCACCGACCCGCTGCTCGACCCGGCCACGCAGGCCGGCCGCATTCGCGCATTCTTCGTCGAACCATCCATGCCGCGCCAGGGCCTGGGCACCAGGCTGCTCCGGCACTGCGAAGCCGAAGCGCAGCTGGCGGGCTTTCAAGCGCTCGAGATGGCGGCCACCCTGCCAGGCGTTCCGCTGTATCGGTCGGCCGGCTATGTAACGGTCGAGGAATTCGAGCTTGCCCTTCCCGGCGATGTCAATGTGCCGCTTGCGCGAATGCGCAAGCGGCTTGCCTGATCACCACGAGAAGGATCGCCGGGTGTCAACGGCCGCGCATCAACGCTGGTTGAATCCCGTGCCCTCGGCAGCGAGGCGTGCCAGCAAGGGTGCCGGCTGCCATGCATCGCCGTGCCGTCCCGCGGCAAAACGCTCGATCGCCGCCAGTACGGCCGGCAGGCCCACCGTGTCGGCGTAGAACATGGGGCCGCCACGGAACAGCGGGAACCCGTAACCGGTCAGGTACACCATGTCGATGTCCGAAGCACGCAGCGCGATCCCCTCTTCCAGGATGCGTGCACCTTCGTTGACCAGCGCATACACGAGCCGCTCGACGATCTCGGCATCGCCGATCGGGCGCCGCTCGATGCCGAGCTCCCGCGAATGCGCCACAACCAGCGCTTCCACTTCCGCGCTCGGCTGCGGTGTACGCTCGCCAGGCCGGTAGTCATACCAGCCCGCCCCTGTCTTCTGGCCGAACCGGCCCATCTCGCACAGCAGGTCGGCCGTCTTCGAATACGCGAAGTCGGGGCGTTCCGCGGCGCGGCGCTTGCGGATCGCCCAGCCGATGTCGTTGCCGGCCAGGTCGCTCATGCGGAAAGGGCCCATCGCAAAGCCGAACCGTTCCAGCGCGCCATCCACCTGGGCCGGCGTGCCCCCTTCATCGAGCAGGAAGCCGGCCTGTCGCACGTATTGCTCGATCATGCGGTTGCCGATGAAGCCATCGCACACGCCCGATACCACGCCGGTCTTCTTCAATTTCTTCGCCAGCGCCAGCACCGTGGCCAGCACGTCGTCGCCGGTCGCGCGCCCGCGCACGATCTCGAGCAGCTTCATTACGTGTGCGGGGCTGAAGAAATGGGTGCCGATCACGTCCTGCGGCCGCCGCGTGGCGGCGGCGAGGCGGTCCACGTCCAGCGTCGACGTGTTGGTCGCCAGGATCGCGCCCGGCTTCATCACGTCGTCCAGTTGCCGGAACACGGCTTCCTTCACGTTCATGTCTTCGAAGACCGCCTCGATGACGATGTCCGCCGCGGCGATGTCCGCGAAGTTCACCGTACCCCCGACGAGCGCCATGCGCTGCGCCAGCAATTCCGGCGCCAGCTTGCCCTTGGCGGCGGCGCCTTCGTAATGGGCACGGATCGCCGTCATGCCCTTGTCGAGCGCCTCCTTCGACGATTCGACCAGCGTGACGGGAATATCCGCGTTGGCGAAGGCCATTGCGATGCCCCCGCCCATCGTGCCGGCACCGACCACCGCGGCGCGCTCGAGGGCACGGCGGGGCGTTTCGGCCGAGATGCCCGGCACCTTCGCCGCCTCGCGTTCGGCAAAGAAGGCGTGCCGCAGCGCCCGCGATTCGGCTGTCTGGATCAGGTGCATGAAGCGTTCACGTTCGAACGCCAGGCCCTGCTCGAATGGCATGGTAACCGCCGCCGCCACCGTCTCGACGCATTCGAGCGGTGCGGGGAAGGGACCAGCTGCTGCCGCAACGCGCGTGCGGGCAGCCTGCAGGAAGGCCGCGGCATCGGCATGGCCGGCCTGCCGGTCGCGTACCTTCGGCAAAGGCCGCATGTCGCCGACGCTTTCCGCAAACGCCACCGCGGCCGGCACCAGGTCCGTGCCGGCCGCAAAGACCTCGTCGAACAGCGCCGGCAACTTTTCGGAGGGAATCGGATTGCCCGACACGATCATGTTCAACGCCGGCTCCAGGCCCAGCGCGCGCGGCAGGCGCTGCGTGCCGCCGGCGCCCGGCAACAGGCCGAGCTTCACTTCAGGCAGCGCCACCTGGGCACCCGGCAGCGCCACCCGGTAGTGGCACCCCAGCGCCAGTTCGAGCCCGCCGCCCATGCATACCCCGTGAATTGCCGCCACCACCGGCTTCACCGACTCCTCGGCCGTACGGATCAGCGTGTGCAGGGTCGGCTCCGTCAGCGCCTTCGGCGAATTGAACTCGCGGATGTCGGCACCGCCTGAAAACACCTTGCCGGCGCCGGTGATGACGATGGCTTTCACATCCGGATCCTGCTGGGCACGGCGGATGCCGTCGACGGCGGCCGTGCGTGTCGCCAGGCCCAGGCCATTCACGGGCGGGTTGTTGAACGTGATGACGGCCACGGCGCCGTGCAGGGCATATTCCGCACTCATGTCTCGCTTCCTCTTCTGTTGGATGGGTCCGGGAACTATACCCGCAATCGTCCGACCGTGCTATTTGCCGGTGCCGTGTCCGCTGGTATTTCCGCGCTGGGGTAAAATCTGCGCTGGTCCCCATTTCCCAGTCAGGAACTGCCATCGCTGCCTTCACCCTACCCCTGGAAAACTCGTTCGCCACGCTGCCGCCCGAGTTCTATACGAGGCTGATGCCGACGCCGCTGCCGGCGCCCTACCCCGTCGCCATCAGCGGCAACGCCGCGCGGCTGATCGGCATCGACCCCGCGTCCATCGACGCCGATGCGCTCGACGTCCTGGTCGGCAATCGCGTCCCCGAACGCGCGAAGCCGTTGTCCGCCGTGTATTCCGGCCACCAGTTCGGCGTCTGGGCCGGCCAGCTCGGCGACGGCCGCGCGATCCTGCTCGGCGACGTGCCGACCGCCACCGGCCCGATGGAACTGCAGCTGAAAGGCGCCGGCCTCACACCCTATTCACGCATGGGCGACGGCCGCGCGGTACTGCGCTCGTCGATCCGCGAGTTCCTGTGTTCCGAGGCGATGCATGCGCTGGGCATTCCCACCACGCGCGCCCTGTCCGTCGTCGGCTCCGACCAGGGCATCGTCCGCGAATCCATCGAAACTGCCGCGGTCGTGGTGCGCATGGCGCCCACCTTCGTGCGCTTCGGCTCCTTCGAGCACTGGTTCTACCGCAACGACGAAGCCCGCCTGCGCATCCTTGCCGACTATGTGATCGAGCGCTTCTACCCCGAATTGCGCGAGGAAGAGAATCCCTATGCGGCATTGCTCGAAGAAGTCACGCGCCGCACCGCGCGGATGATCGCCCACTGGCAATCGGTCGGTTTCATGCATGGCGTGATGAACACCGATAACATGTCGATCCTCGGCCAGACGCTCGACTATGGCCCGTTCGGCTTCATGGAAGCGTTCGATGCGCAGCACATCTGCAACCACACGGACCAGGGCGGCCGCTATTCCTATGCGATGCAGCCGCAGATCGGCCACTGGAACTGCTACGCGCTGGCGCAGGCGCTGGTACCGCTGATCGGTTCGGTCGAACAGACCCAGGCGGCGCTAGACGTCTACCAGGGCGTATTCGGCGCAACGGTCGACGACCTGCTGCATGCGAAGCTGGGCTTGAAGGAGAAGCGCGAAGCCGACCGCGCATTGCTGGACGAGATGTTCGGCATGCTGCAGGCAAACCATGCCGACTTCACGTTGTTCTTCCGCCGGCTGGGTGGCTTGCAAGCCGGCTCGCCGGATGGTGACGAACCGCTGCGCGACCTGTTCATCGACCGTCCCGCATTCGACGCCTGGGCGGGCAAGTACCGTGAACGGCTGCGAGCCGAAAACAGCACCGACGCCGTACGCCGGGTGGCAATGAACGCCGTCAATCCGAAATACGTCTTGCGCAATTACCTCGCCCAGGTAGCGATCGACAAGGCGCAGCAAAAGGATTTTTCCGAAGTCGACCGCCTGCTGGCCGTGCTGGAACGTCCGTTCGACGAACAGCCGGAACATGAAAAATATGCAGCCCTGCCGCCCGACTGGGCTGCCGGTCTCGAAGTCAGCTGTTCATCCTGAATTAGTCCCCTGTGAAATCATGAGCGATCAAACCAAGAAAGTAGTGAAATCGGACGCCGAATGGCGCACGCAACTCGATCCGGTGCAATACCAGGTCACCCGGCATGCCGCCACGGAACGGGCATTTACCGGCAAATACTGGGATCACCATGAAGCCGGTGTATACACCTGCGTGTGCTGCAATACGCCGCTGTTCCGTTCGGATGCGAAATTCGAATCTGGTTGCGGCTGGCCCAGTTATTTCGAAGCCCTCGACCCGGAAAATGTGATCGAGAAAGTCGACCGTTCCCATGGTATGCTGCGCACCGAAATCATTTGCGCCGTCTGCGATGCGCACCTGGGTCACGTATTTCCGGACGGTCCGCCGCCGACAGGCCTGCGTTACTGCATCAATTCCGCGGCGCTTCGTTTTAGTTCGGAAGCGTAATCACCATGATGAAATTCTTATTTGATATCTTCCCGTTGCTGGTTTTCTTCGGCAGTTATAAATGGGCCGGCGGCAACGAGGAGATGGCGCAAGCCCTGATCAACGGCAACCTGTCCGGTATTATCTCGGGCGGTGCGATCACGGCGTCGCAGGCACCGATCATCCTCGCCACCATTACCGGCATCATCGCCACGGCGGCGCAAATCGGCTACCTGCTGCTGCGCGGCCGCAAGGTCGACGGCGCCCTGTGGGTATCGATGGTGGTATTCCTGTTCTTCGGTGGTCTCACGATCTATTTCCACGACGATGATTTCATCAAGTGGAAACCCACCATCATTTACTGGAGCTTTGCGATCGCGATGATCGTGGCATCCCGTTTCTTCGCCAAGAACCTGATCCGCATGGCCATGGAAAAACAGATCGCGCTGCCCGACGAAGTATGGCAGCGCCTGAATGCCGCATGGATCATGTTCTGGGTCGTGCTCGGCGTATTGAACCTGTTCGTGGCATTCGTGCTCTTCAAGTCCGATACGGGTGCATGGGTCAGCTTCAAGGCATTCGGCGTAACCGGACTGATGCTCGTCTTCTTCGTGGCGCAAGGCTTTTACCTGTCCAAACACATCAAGGATGAAGCATGAACGATCCGCGACTCGATAAGATCCGTGACCGGCTGCTGGCCAATCTCGGCCCGGCCGAGATTGAGCTTGAAGATGAATCCGCCCTGCACGCCGGCCATGCCGGCGCGGCGTCCGGAGGCGGCCATTACCGCTTAAGGATCACCTCAGCAAAATTCGCGGGCCTGAACCTCGTCACGCGTCATCGGCTGGTGTATGATGCCGTGCACGATATGATGCATAAAGAGATTCATGCATTGGCCATTACTGCAGTGGCACCGTCGGAAATTTGAAATGTGCGGTTTGGTAGGAATGAATAACTCTTTGCGTTAAGTCCCTTCTCCTCCCGCGATTGACAAGAACTTTTCCCCGTAGGAAATAATAATGACTTTCAAGCCAGCGTTCCGCATTCTGGTTGCATCGATCGCCGTTGCCTCGGCTCCCGCAATCGCTCAGAACATCGCCGTGGTCAACGGCAAGGGCATTCCCACCGCGCGTGCCGATGCGATCGTCAAGCAGGTGGTGGCCCAGGGCCAGCAAAAGGATTCGCCCGAGCTGCGCGACCTGATCAAGAAAGACCTGATCAGCCGCGAAGTGCTGATGCAGGAAGCTGAAAAGCAGGGTTACGCGAAAAGCGCCGACGTGAAGCAGCAGATGGAAAATGCCCGGCAGGCCCTCGTCGTGCAGGCGATGGTGGGCGACTACGTCAAGAAAAATCCGGTCAAGGAAGCCGACGTGAAGGCCGAGTACGACCGCTTCGTCAAGGAAACGGGCGACAAGGAATACCACGTGCGCCACATCCTGGTCGAGACCGAGGCTGCCGCCAACGACATCATCGCCAAGCTGAAAGCCGGCGCCAAGTTCGAAGACCTGGCGAAACAGTCGAAAGATACGGGCAGCGCCGCCAATGGCGGCGACCTGGACTGGGCAACGCCGTCGGCGTTCCCGGAAGTGTTCTCGAAAGCCTTCGTCGGCCTGCAAAAAGGCCAGGTCACGGAAAAGCCGGTGCAAACGCCGAACGGCTTCCACGTGATCAAGGTGGACGACGTTCGCCAGGCCAAACTGCCGTCGCTCGACGAAGTGAAGCCGCAGATCGAGGAAGCGCTGACCCAGCGCAAGCTGCAGGCTTACCAGGAAGAGCTGGTCAAGAAGGCCAAGATCCAGTAAATTGCACCCGGCGCCTTGAAGCGGTGCCGGCACCGTTTGAAACGGCCCTCCATCGCGGGGGGCAAACTCGAGTTTTTTTATAGGACGTGACATGATTTTGAAGCCAGCCCGCCTGTTGACCGCAATGATTGCCATTGGCATCGCCGCCGCTCCCGCGTTTGCCCAGAACGTGGCCACCGTGAACGGCAAGGCGATCCCGGCCTCCCGCCTGGATGCCGTGGTCAAGCAGGTCACCGCGCAGAACAAGCAGCCGGACAGCCCACAGCTGCGCGATGCGATCAAGAAGGACCTGATCGCCCGCGAAGTGATGGTGCAGGAAGCGGACAAGCAAGGCTACAGCAACAAGCCCGACGTCAAGCAAGCCCTGGAGAACACGCGCCAGAGCATCGTCATCAATGCGATGCTGGCCGACTACGTGAAAAAGAACCCGGTCAAGGATGCCGAGATCAAGGCCGAGTACGACAAGGCGAAGGCCGCCAACGGCGACAAGGAATACCATGCCCGCCACATCCTGGTCGCGACCGAAAAGGAAGCCACCGACATCATCGCCAAGCTGAAGGGCGGCGCCAAGTTCGAGGAACTGGCCAAGCAGTCGAAAGACACCGGTTCCGCGGCCAATGGCGGCGACCTGGACTGGGCGAGCCCGGCCAACTTCGTCAAGCCTTTCTCCGACGCGATGATCGCGCTGAAGGATGGCCAGATCACCGAGAAGCCGGTGCAGTCGCAATACGGCTACCACGTGATCAAGCTGGAAGGCTCGCGCGCCGCCAAGTTCCCTGCACTGGAAGAAGTCAAGCCGCAGATCGAACAGGGCATCACGCAGCGCAAGATCGCCGCTTACCGCGACGAACTGGTCAAGAAGGCCAAGGTCCAGTAAGCACCTCTGGCCCATCGCAAAAGCGCTCTGTACAGAGCGCTTTTTTACGTCCAGCGCGCCGCATGGCGCGCTTTTCACCTTCAGGCCGGCGTCACCAGCGCCGCACCGCGAGCTGCCTGCCTGCGGTCGCGCACACCCGCACCACGGCCCAGCAGCCGGGCAAAGCCTTCCGCATCGATATTCGAGCCGCACACCACCAGCGCCACCTTCTTGCCCGCCAACCGTTCACGCAGCGGCCCCAGCAGCGCCGCCGTCGCCACGGCCGCGGCAGGTTCGGCTACCAGCTTGGCATCACGGAACAGGTCGAGCATCGCAACACAGATTTCATCGTCCGTGACCCGCACCACCTCGTCGACGAAGCGCCGGCACACGGCCAGGCTATAAGGCAGAGTCTGCGGAGCGCAGAGGCTGTCGGCCACGGTATCGACGAGGTCCAGGCGCTCCGTTTTCCCTGAATGGAAACTGCGGAACATCGCGTCCGCGCCGAACGGCTCGACGCCGTACACCGCGCAGGCCGGATCGATCTGCTTCACGGCCGCGGCGACACCGGCGCACAGGCCTCCCCCGCCGATCGGCACCACCACGGCATCGAGCCCTCGTACCTGCTCCATGAGTTCCAGCCCGATGGTGGCCGTGCCCAGCGCCGTGAGCGGGCCCTCGTACGGATGCAGCATGCTGCGCCCTTCGTCGCGCGCGATGGTCTCGCCCCGCGCGAATGCCTGGTGCACGTCCGGCATCAGCACGACGTTTGCGCCCAGTTCCCGGCAGGCCGTGATGCGGGCCGGGCTCGCATGGCGCGGCATCACCACGGTGGCGCTGCATCGCGCCAGGCGGGCCGTATAGGCCACGGCCACGGCGTGATTGCCCGCGCTGACGGCCACGACGCCGCGCGTCCGCTCGGCCGCCGTCAGCGCCTCGATACAGTTCAGTGCACCGCGCAATTTGAATGTACCGGTCTTCTGGAACAGCTCCAGCTTGAGCCAGATTTCGCCGGCACCGGCGAACGTTTCTTCGACGATACCGGTCTGCCAGCGCCAGACGGGCGTATGGAGGATCTTGCCGGCGAGGCGATCGGCGGTGAAGCGGATGTTCGGCAACGTGGGAAAGGACAGCGGCGGAAAGGGTGACAGCGGATGCATCGTTTATCTCCATGAATCGATCGGCAAATGCGACCTGGGGTCGCGCGGGATTCCGGGGCGCCGAGCACCGGCAGCGCCGCAGCTCAGCGACCCGTGCTAATTCGAATAATGGAGACGACGGAAAAACGGGAGCAGCAAAGGGAGGACGAATGGCCGGACACCATGCACGCACCTGCGCTCACCGCAGCGCTGGCGCTGCTGCGGGTATCGCGGCTGCGCCTGGATGGCAGCCCGGTGGATGTTGATGATGTCATTTGTTCATCATGCCGAAGATCGACCATGAAGGCAAGGGTTCCTGTCTGGCCGCCGCGGGGCCAGCGAAGATGCCGCCAGCCGGATTGGCCATGGGCAGCACCAGCGCGATGGACGATCGGCGCTGGTGTCCACGCGAGCCAGCAGCGTCTGCTCGATGTGCGCCCCCACACGCCGCAAATGGAAAAAGCCGGGCATCGCCCGGCTTTTCTTTGGATGGCGAGCGGATCAGCCGCCGATCACGCCGCAGGCGATGCGCGCCCCGCCACCGCCCAGCGGTGCCGGCTGGTCGGCATAGTTGTCGCCGCCAGCATGGATCATCAGCGCGCGGCCCTTCACGTCGGCCAGCTTTTTCAGCTGCGGCGCCTGCACCGGCGTTTTCGCCGATCCGTCGGCCGCCACTTCGAGGCGCGGCAGGTCGCCGGCATGGCCTTCCTTCTCGGCCTTGCCCGGGCCATGGTGCGATTTCGTGTCGTGCGGGTCGAGATGGCCGCCCGCGGCGCCAGCCGGCACTTTCTTGCCGTCGGTTTCGGCCGGCGAGCAGTCGCCCTTGGCATGGACGTGGAAGCCGCGCGGGCCCGGCGGCAGGCCGGCCAGCGATGGCGTGAACGTCAGGCCGCCGGCGGTCTCCGCAATGGTCACGCTGCCGAGCGCCTTGCCGGTACCGGACGCGTCGACGGCGTGGATCGGCACCGTTACCTCGGCCGCTTGCGCGTGGGCGCCAACGGCCAGCATGGCCATGACCAGGGTCTGTCGGATCGAAATCTGCATCTGTCTGCTCCTCATGTGATTACCGCACCGTTGCGGTCGCGTGAATCTTGCAATCCTAACACTGTTGCAAGGCAACAGTGCACACCGCAGGCGTAAAAAAGCCGGGGCAACTGAACTGAACCCCAAAAGTTGGACACCAACTTTTGGGGTTTTTTCATGACGAAATACGATGAGCAGTTCAAGTTAAAGATCGTTCAGCAGTACCTCACTGGGGCAGCAGGCTACAAGGCCTTAGGCAATCAGCACGGCCTAGACGACAACATGGTCAGACGCTGGGTCAAGTGGTTCCAGGCTCACGGAATCGATGGGCTGAAGAAGAAGTTCACGCACTACAGTGCCCAGGCCAAGCTGTCGATGCTGCAGCACATGTGGGACAATGAGCTCTCTTGCAGCCAAACGGCCGCAGTGTTCAATATCCGCAATCCTGGCATCCTGAGGGTCTGGGAGCGCGAGTACCGGCGAGCTGGGTTTGACGCCCTGATCGCACGCCCACGAGGAATGTCCAAGTCCATGCCAGTTCCCCCACCCAAGCCTGACAAGAACTCTGACGATAGCAATCGGTCCAAGGAAGATCTGCAGGCCGAGGTAGAACACCTGCGGATGGAGAATGCTTACTTAAAAAAGTTGCAGGCCTTAGTTCAAGCCCGCCCCCAAGCGCAGCCGAAAAAGCGCAAGTAGTGCAAGAACTAAGGCAGCACCACCCGATTGCCGGCCTGCTCAAGGTAGCGCAACTGCCGCGCAGTACGTTCTATTACCAGCAGAATTTGCTGCAGCAGGACGACAAATACCAAGCGTTGAAAGAGACGATCAAGGACGTTTACGAGCGACACAAGGGACGTTACGGCTACCGCCGTGTCACGGCTGCCGTTCGTCAGAAGGGTAATCAGGTTAATCACAAAACGGTTCAGCGTTTGATGGGAGCGCTGGGCCTGAAATCGCTGGTTCGGCCTAAGAAATATCGTTCGTTCAAAGGCGAAGTCGGCCAGGTCGCGCCCAATGAACTGCAGCGTCAGTTCAAGGCCGAAGCAGCCAATCAGAAATGGGTAACGGATGTTACGGAGTTTAACGTTGCAGGGGAAAAGCTGTACCTGTCGCCCGTGCTGGATCTGTACAACGGCGAAATTGTCGCCTTCGAGATGAGCCAACGCCCGGTGTTCGAGCTGGTGAGCTCGATGCTCAAAAAGGCTTTGGCCAAGTTAGGGGCAGAAGATAAACCAATGCTACATTCCGACCAAGGCTGGCAGTACCGCATGCCGGCCTACCAACGTCAGCTTCGAGAACGCCAACTTGTGCAGAGCATGTCGCGCAAAGGCAACTGCCATGACAACGCGGCGATGGAGAGCTTCTTCGGCGTCCTCAAGACCGAATTCTTCTACCTGAACAAGTTTGACAGTGTCGATGCGCTACGAGACGGTCTGACCGAATACATCCATTACTACAATCATGATCGCATCAAGCTCAAACTGAAAGGGCTGAGTCCTGTGCAATACAGGACCCAGCCCCTAGCTGCCTAGCTAACTTAACCGTCCAACTTTATGGGGTCAGTTCCCAACCCCGGCTTTTCCGCTCGTCAGCAGCCGCTTAGCCGACGAACCTGCGTGCGTTGCGGAACATGCGCATCCATGGCGAATCCTCGTTCCAACCGTCCGGTGCCCACGAATGCTGCACGGTGCGGAACACGCGCTCGGCGTGCGGCATGAGCACGGTGAAGCGGCCATCCGGCGTGGTGACGGACGTGACACCGCGCGGCGAACCGTTCGGGTTGAACGGGTAGGCTTCCGTGGCATTGCCGCGGTTGTCCACGTAGCGCATCGCGGCGATCGCCTCGTCGAGGCTGCCGGTCTGGCTGAAGTCGGCATAGCCCTCGCCGTGCGCGATGGCAATCGGTGTCTGCGTGCCGGCCATGCCCTGGAAGAAGATCGACGGCGAATCGAGCACCTCGACGAGCGCGAAGCGGGCTTCGAATTTCTCCGACTTGTTGGTCGTGAATTTCGGCCACGCATGGGCACCTGGAATGATCGACTTCAGGTTGCTCATCATCTGGCAGCCATTGCAGATGCCCAGGCCGAACGTGTCGGTGCGGCCGAAGAACCGGGCGAACTGGTCCGACAACGCCGGGTTGAACAGGATCGACTTGGCCCAGCCTTCGCCCGCGCCCAGCACGTCGCCATACGAGAAGCCGCCCACGGCGATCACGCCCTGGAAATCATCCAGCTTGGCACGACCGGCGATCAGGTCGCTCATGTGCACGTCGATCGCGGCAAAGCCCGCCTGGTGCATCACCCACGCCGTCTCGATATGCGAGTTGACGCCCTGCTCGCGCAGGATCGCGACGCGGGGGCGCACGCCGGTAGCGACGAATGGCGCCGCCACGTTCTCGTTCAGGTCGAACGTGATCTTCGGCGTCATGCCGGGATCCTGCTCGTCCAGCAGGCGGTCGTATTCCTGGTCCGCCGTGGCCGGGTTCTCGCGCATGCGCGAAATGCGCCAGCTCGTTTCGCTCCACAGGCGGTGCAGTTCGGCGCGCGGCTTCGAATACACCAGCTTGGCGTCGCGCGTGAATTCGATCACGCCGCGGTCGTTCGGCTTGCCGATGATATGGCTGCAGGCACCCAGGCCGAACGAACGCAGCACGTCCATCACGGTCGATTTTTCCTCGGCGCGCACCTGGATCACGGCGCCCAGTTCTTCGCTGAACAGCGCGCGCAGGGTCAGCTCGTTGCGGCGTTCGCCCACCTGGCTGGCCCAGTTCTTCGCGTCGCCCCAGTCGGCCGCGTGTTCGCCTTCCAAGGTCAGCATGTCGAGGTTGATCGACAGGCCGGCACGGCCGGCGAATGCCATCTCGGCCAGCGTTGCATACAGGCCGCCATCGGAACGGTCATGGTAGGCCAGCAGCTTGCCGTCGCGGTTCAGCTGCTGTACTGCGGCGAAGAAGCCCTTCAGGTCTTCCGCGCTGTCCACGTCCGGCGTTTCGTTCCCCAGCTGGCCCAGCACCTGCGCCAGGATCGAGGCGCCCATGCGGTTCTTGCCACGGCCCAGGTCGATGACGATGATCGCCGTCTCGCCCAGGTCGGTGCGGATCTGCGGCGTCAGCGACTTGCGCACGTCGTACACCGGCGCGAAGCCGGATACGATCAGCGATACCGGCGATACCACGGCCTTCTGCTGGCCGTCGTCGGACCAGGTTGTGCGCATCGACAGCGAATCCTTGCCCACCGGGATCGAGATACCCAGCGCCGGACACAGGTCCATGCCCACGGCCTTCACGGTGTCGAACAGCGCGGCATCCTGCCCCGGCTGGCCGCATGCGGCCATCCAGTTCGCCGACAGCTTGATCGATGCGATATCCTCGATCGGCGCGGCGGCCAGGTTGGTGATCGTCTCGCCCACGGCCATGCGGCCCGAGGCCGGCGCACCGACGACGGCCAGCGGCGTGCGCTCGCCCATCGCCATCGCCTCGCCCAGGTAGCCTTCATAAGCCAGCGTGGTCACGGCGCAATCGCCCACCGGCACCTGCCACGGGCCCACCATCTGGTCGCGCACGGACATGCCGCCCACCGTGCGGTCGCCGATCGTGATCAGGAAGCTCTTGTCGCCCACGGTCGGCTGCAGCAGCACGCGCCGCGCCGCCTCTTCCAGCGCCACACCGGTGAGGTCGATGGCAGGGAATGCGCGCTCCACATGCGTCACGTCGCGGTGCATCTTCGGCGGCTTACCGAGCAGCACGTCCATCGGCATATCCACCGGATTGCTGCCGTTCTCGGGATCGATCAGCTTCAGCTGGCGTTCCTCGGTCGCCGTACCGACCACGGCGAACGGGCAGCGCTCGCGTTCGCACAGCGCGCGGAACTTGTCCAGGTCGCCCGGCGCGATCGCCAGCACGTAGCGCTCCTGCGATTCGTTCGACCAGATTTCCTTCGGCGCCATGCCGGATTCTTCCAGCGGCACCTTGCGCAGATCGAAAATCGCGCCGCGCTTGGCGTCGTTGGTGATTTCCGGGAACGCGTTCGACAGGCCACCCGCGCCCACGTCGTGGATCGAGATGATCGGGTTGTGTTCACCCAGCTGCCAGCAGCCGTTGATGACTTCCTGCGCGCGGCGTTCCATTTCCGGGTTGCCGCGCTGGACCGAATCGAAGTCCAGGTCGGCCGTGTTCGTGCCCGTCGCCATCGACGAGGCGGCCGAGCCGCCCATGCCGATGCGCATGCCCGGGCCACCGAGCTGGACCAGCAGGCTGCCGACGGGGATATCGTTCTTGTGCGTGTGCTGCGCCGAGATGTTGCCGATGCCGCCGGCGATCATGATCGGCTTGTGATAGCCGTAGACGGCGTGGCCCACGTTCTGCTCGTACGCGCGGAAGTAGCCGCCCAGCACCGGGCGGCCGAATTCGTTCGAGAACGCGGCGCCGCCCAGCGGGCCGTCGATCATGATCTGCAGCGGCGAAGCGATGCGTTCCGGCTTGCCGTAGAAGGCCTCGGTAGCGCCATCTTTCGCCGTCACGTCCGAGGCGTTTTCCCAAGCCCGCACGGCATCCGGCAGCATCAGGTTCGACACGGTAAATCCGGCCAGGCCGGCCTTTGGCTTGGCGCCGCGGCCGGTCGCGCCCTCGTCGCGGATCTCGCCGCCGGCGCCCGTGGAGGCGCCCGGGAACGGCGAAATCGCGGTCGGGTGATTGTGCGTTTCCACTTTCATCAGCGTGTGGATCAGTTCCGTCGACGCGCCATACTCATGGCCTTCGCCGCGCGGGAAGAAACGCGTCACCGTCGCGCCTTCCATGATCGACGAATTGTCCGAGTACGCGACGATGGTGCCCTTCGGCTGCTTCTCGTGCGTGTTCTTGATCATCTTGAACAGCGAGCGCTCCTGCGCCACGCCGTCGATGGTCCAGTCGGCGTTGAAGATCTTGTGGCGGCAATGCTCGGAGTTCGCCTGCGCGAACATCATCAGTTCCACGTCGGTCGGGTTGCGTTTCGCCGCGGTGAACGCATCGTTCAGGTAGTCGATCTCGTCATCCGACATCGCCAGGCCCAATTCCGTATTGGCGCGCACCAGCGCGTCGCGGCCGTTGCCCAGCACGTCCACGGTCTCCAGCGCCTTGCCTTCCAGGTGGCTGAACAGGCCGGCAGCCTGGCTGGCATCGCGCAGCACCGATTCCGTCATGCGGTCGTGCAGCAGCGCGGCCACGGCCTGCACCTGTTCGGCATTCAGGCCCTTCGCGGCGCCCAGGCTCGTGCCGAGGATGCCGCCCTTGAGCACCACGCGATACGCCACGCCGCGCTCGACGCGGTGGATATGCGTCATCCCGCAGTTGTGCACGATATCCGTGGCCTTCGATGCCCATGGCGAGATCGTGCCGAAGCGCGGGATCACCACGAACGACTCGACCGCGCCGTCGTCGATGTCCGCCTGGGCCGGTTCGCCATAGGTCAGCAGGCCGTCCAGACGCGTGCGATCCTCGTCGGACAGGGCCGAAGGGGTGTCGACGAAATGGACATAGCGGGCCTGGATTGCCGTCACGGCGGGCACCGCGGCTTGCAGTTGGGAGAGAAGACGCTGGCTACGGAATGCGGACAGGGCGTTGGAGCCCGGGAGTATCAACATGGTTGGGAGCGAGTCGATGCAGCAGGGCTGCGGATTAAGAAGAAAATAGGCACGGCAATAGAAACCACGGGCTCTCGAAGTGCGCCAGCGCTGAATGGGCTGGTTGATTTGCCGGCATTATACCTGTTTCAACGGGTAGTTTATAGGACTAAACCGAGGACTAAACCCACGTTGAACCCCGGCACCGACCGCGCGTACCGTATCCACCAAGAAAGAAGGCCGCCGTTTATTCGTAGCGCAGCGCCTCGATGGGGTCGAGCCGCGCGGCCTGGCGGGCAGGCATCACGCCGAATACCATGCCGACGCCGCCGGAGAACAGCAGCGATAGCGCCACGGCCCACCAGGGCACCACGGCCGGCGGAAAATCCGGGATCAGCGCGGCGATCGCGCCCCCCAGCACGTAGCCCAGCGCCAGCCCGATCAGGCCGCCGAGCGTGGCCAGGATGACCGCCTCCACGAGGAATTGCGCCAGGATGTCGCGGCTGCGCGCGCCGAGCGCCTTGCAGATGCCGATCTCGCGCGTGCGCTCCTTCACCGACACCAGCATGATGTTCATGATGCCGATGCCGCCCACCAGCAGCGCGATGCCGACCACGCCGCCCATGACCAGGGTGACCATCGTGCTGATCTTCTCGAAACTCTGCGCCAGCTGTTCCGCGGACTGGATCTCGAAGTCGTCGGGCTGGCCCGGCTGCAGGCGGTGCGCCGTGCGCATCACGCCGGACAATTGGCGGATCGTGCTATCCAGGTCCGCCAGCTGGTCGACCGCCACGGTGATCGACAGGTTCGGCCGGCGGTTGTTGCCCATGATGCTGCGCCCGGTCTTGAACGGGATGATCAGGTGGTTATCCTGCGACATCCCGAAGACGGCCCCCTGCTTTTCCAGCACGCCCACGATCTTGAACCATTCGCCGCCATAGAAGATGAATTTGCCGAGCGGGTTCGCCGGCAGGTGCAGCTCGGCGACCAGGTCTTCGCCGATGACGGCCACGCGCCGCGCCCGCACGTCGTCCGGCTCGCTGATGAAGCGCCCCAGCCGCGTATAGCGCTGGTTCACGTCCTGGTAGCTGGCCGATGTGGCCGTTACCCGTGCCGTCGTCGTGGCGCCCAGGTAGCGCACTTCGGCAAAGCCGGGCGTGAAGACCGGGCTCACGTGCCGGATGCCCTCGCCACGCAGGCGGATCTGTTCCACGTCTTCCAGCCGCAGGTAGTTGACCTTGCCGCGCATCTGGTCCTTCATGTCGTTGTACGCGCGGATCGTCACGCTGGTACCGCCCAACCCCGTGAACTGGTCCGACACGCTCTTCGACAGGCCCTGGATCAGCGAGATCACCGTGATCACCGACGCCACGCCGATGATGATGCCCAGCGCCGTGAGGAAACTGCGCAGCCGGTGGGCGAGGATCGACGCCAGCGCCGAGCGCACGCTTTCGCGCAGCAGGATCATCATGCGGCATCCGCACCGGTGCGGGTGTCGGACACGATCCGCCCGTCCTGCAGCCGCACCACGCGCGAGCACTGCGCGGCGATGTCCGGTTCGTGCGTCACCATCACCACTGTCTGGCCGGCCGCGTGCACATCGCGGATGAGCGCCAGGATATCGCGCGTGGTGGCCGAATCGAGGTTGCCGGTCGGCTCGTCGGCCAGCAGCAGCGCCGGCGTGCCCACCAGCGCGCGGGCGATCGCCACCCTCTGCCGCTGGCCGCCGGACAGTTCGTTGGGCCGGTGGTGCATGCGCGCCTCCAGCCCCACCCGTTGCAGCGCCCGCATCGCCATGTCGCGGCGCTCTACCGGGGCGATACCGCGGTAGACCAGCGGCTGCGCCACGTTGTCCAGTGCCGACATGCGCGGCAGCAGGTGGAAACTCTGGAAGATGAAACCGATCTCGCGGTTGCGCACGCGCGCCAGTTCGTCGTCGCTCATTCGCGCCACCGCGCTGCCGTTCAGCAGGAACTCGCCGCTGCTGGGGCGGTCCAGGCAGCCGATGATGCCCATCATCGTCGACTTGCCCGAGCCCGATGCGCCGATGAACGCCACCAGTTCGTTGCGTTCGATCGCCAGGTCGATGTCGCGCAGTGCATGCACGGTCTGGTCGCCCATCCGGTAATGCTTGCCGAGGCCCTGCAGGCGGATCACCGCCCGCCTCCGTCCGGCCCGCCCGCCGCCGCAACGACCGGATCGCCTTCACGCAGCTCGCGCAGCAATCGCGCCGGTCCCACCGCGACCGTGTCGCCCACCGCCAGGCCCTTCAGCACTTCCTGGTTCGCATCGTCGGAAACGCCGACCTGCACCGCCTTGCGCACGGCCCGGCCATCGACCACGGCAAACGCGTAGTACCCGCCCTGGCCCGCCCCGCGGTTTGCCTGCGGGTCGTTCATCAGCGCCTGCAGCGGGATCGCCGGGCGCTTCACGGTGGTGCCCGCGGCGATCTCCACGCGCGATGTCATGCCCGAGCGCAGCGCCGGGCGGGTTTCATCGAGCCGCAGTTTCACCACGTAGCTGCGGCCCTGCGAGGTCGCGCCCGGCGGCGCGGCACGGGGCGCCATGGCGATCTGCTCGACCCGGCCGGCGATCGGCTGCTCCGGGTACGCGGCCGGGAATACTTTCGCCGGCTGGCCGGCCGCCACCTGGGCGATATCGGCTTCGTCGACATTCACCTCGGCGATGATCGCGCCCATGTCGGCGATCGTCATCAGCGACGAGCCGGCGATCCCCGTGGTGCTGGCCACGGCCGTTTCACCCACCTTGATCGGCAGCGCCGTCACGGTGCCGTCGATCGGCGCGCGCACTTCCGTTTTCGCCAGCCGCTCGCGTGCCTGGGACAGCAATGCTTCCGCCTGGCCGAGCGCCTCGCGGCTGGCGCGCAACTCCACTTGCGCCAGCTCGGCCTGGTGCACCGCGTCGTCATGCTTCGAGATGTCGATGAACTTCGCCGCATACAGCCGCTGGGCACGGTCCAGCGCACGCTGCTGGTTGGCCAGGTTGATCTGCGCCCGTTCGATCGCGATCGAGGCGCTGCGCCGGCTCGCTTCCTGCTGCGCCACCTCGGCCAGGTAGACGGTGGGGTCGAGCCGCAGCAGGACCTGGCCCTTTTGCACGCCGTCGCCCTCCTTCACCAGCACGGCGGCCACCTTGCCGATGACCTCGGCGGACAGTTGTACTTCCTGCCGGAACACGAGCTGCCCCGTGGCCAGGATGGTGGCGCGGATTTCGCGCTGCTCGACGCGCGCCAGTTCCGCTTCACGGGCAGGCCTGGCGTTCAGGTAGCCATAGCCGAGCGGCGCCGCGACACATGCGACGGCCAGCATTGCAATGATCAGCTTGCGGCGCCCTGGCGCTTGCACGGGGGTTTCCTTGTTCGGACCGGCCATTCCGGCGTCCCCCATTCTAGCCGCGGGAAGTTGCGGATTTCTCTCGGAAAGTCACTGCCCCGCCAACGATCACCGACATGATCGGGCCGCGCCGACACCGGTTAACCGCTTGACATCCCGATACGGTGATCTTAAAGTGATATCACTTTAATATAACATCAGGGAGATCGAGATGGGTACACAGGTCAGGCAGGAAGCGCCGTTTGCGTCGGTCAACGGCTATGCGGCGGGCGCCGCGGGCATACTGCTCGTCATCGCAGGCGTGCTGGCGTTGCGCGGGTTGCTCGTGCTGCCGGGATTGCTGATGATCGTGGCCGGCATCTTTCTCGGCGCCGGCCTGTACATGCTGCAGCCGAACGAGACGGCGATCCTCACGCTGTTCGGCAAATACGTGGGCACCGACCGCAGCGAAGGCCTGCGCTGGGCATTCCCGTTCTACCGCAAGCGCAAGCTGACGGTGCGCGCGCGCAACCTGAACGTGGCCACGCTGAAGGTGAACGACAGGCGCGGCAACCCGATCGAGATCGGCGCCGCCGTCGTGTGGCGTGTGCAGGACACGGCGCAGGCCGTGTTCGAAGTCGACGACTTCGAGCGCTATGTCTCGATCCAGGCCGAAGCGGCGCTGCGCCATCTCGCCTCGCAATACGCGTATGACGAGGCGGATGACTTGGCCGCGGGCGAAACCACGCTGCGGGCCGGCGCCAGCGAAGTGGCGCAGGCGCTGCGCAGCGAGCTGCAGGCCCGCTTCGAGGCGGCGGGCGTGGAAGTGGTCGATGCCAAGCTCACGCACCTGGCCTACGCGGCCGAAATCGCCCAGGTCATGCTCCGGCGCCAGCAGGCCGAAGCCATCATCAGCGCGCGTGCCAAGATCGTGCACGGCGCCGTGACCATGGTGGATGCGGCGTTGAAGGCGCTGGCCGAACGCGACATCGTGGAACTCGACCCCGAGCGCAAGGCGGCGATGGTGAGCAACCTGCTCGTGGTGCTGTGCTCGGACCAGAATGCGCAGCCGATCATCAACGCGGGCACACTGTATAACTAGAAGATGAGCTGAGCACCATGGCGAGTCCCGGTAAAAAAGCCTATCCGCTGCGCATCGACCCGGCATTGTGGGCCGAGCTGCAGCGGCTGGCCGCGAACGACCTGCGCAGCGTGAACGCGGAAATCGAGTTCCTGCTGCGCGAGGCGCTGGCGCGCCGCGGCATCAAGGTGCAGCCGGCGCCGCCCGGCGGCGACGAAGACTGATCACTCCGGCGTGCCGTATCCCCCACCGCCCGGCGTTTCGATGACGAACACGTCGCCCGGCTCCATGGCCACCTTGCCGATGTGGCCGAGCTGCTCGATCGCGCCCCCGGCCCGTTCCACGACATTTCTCCCCACCGCCCCGGCCCCGCCGCCAGCCATGCCGAATGGCGCATGGATCCGGTTGTTCGACAGGATCGCCGCGGTCATCGGCGCCAGGAAGCGGATGCGCCGCACGCCGCCATTGCCGCCGCGCCAGCGGCCTGCGCCGCCCGAGCCGTGCCGGATCGCGTAGCTGTCGACCCGCACCGGAAAGCGGAATTCCAGGATTTCCGGATCGGTCAGCCGCGAATTCGTCATGTTCGTCTGCACGACGTCGGTGCCGTCGAATCCGTTGCCGGCACCGGAGCCGCCACTGATCGTTTCGTAGTACTGGTGCCGGTTCGAGCCGAACGTGAAATTGTTCATCGTGCCCTGTGACGCCGCCAGCACGCCCAGCGCGCCGTACAGCGCGTTCGTGATGCACGTCGACGTTTCCACGTTGCCCGAAACGACCGATGCCGGCGCACGCGGATTGAGCATCGAAGCGGGCGGGATGATCACGCGCAGCGGCTTCAGGCAGCCCGCATTCAACGGGATGTCGTCGTCCACCAGCGCGCGGAACACATACAGCACGGCGGCCATGCACACCGCCGAGGGCGCGTTGAAGTTGTTGTCCAGCTGCGGCGACGTGCCCGTGAAATCGATCGTGGCGCTGCGCGACGCCGTGTCGACGGTAACGGCCACGCGGATCCGTGCACCGTTATCCAGGTCGACCGTGAACGCGCCATCGCGCAGTGCACCGATCACGCGCCGCACCGCTTCCTCGGCATTGTCCTGCACGTGGCCCATGTAGGCGCGCACCACGTCCAGCCCGAAGTGCGCCACCATCCGGTGCAGTTCTTCCACGCCCTTGCCGTTCCCGGCGACCTGGGCGCGCAGGTCGGCCAGGTTCTGGTCGGGATTGCGTGCCGGGTACCGCGCGCCCGCCAGCAAGGCCCGGGTTTCGGCTTCGCGGAGCACGCCGCCATCGACCAGCTTGAAATTGTCGATCAGCACGCCCTCTTCGTCGATGGTGCGCGAGTCCGGCGGCATGGAGCCCGGCGTGGTGCCGCCGATATCGGCATGGTGGCCGCGCGAGCCGACATAGAACAGGATCTGCGCGCCGGCCTCGTCGAAAACGGGCGTGATGACGGTCACGTCCGGCAAATGGGTGCCGCCATTGTAGGGATCGTTCAGCATGTACACGTCGCCTGGCCGCATCGCTCCCGCGTTGGCGTGCATCACCCGCTTGATGCTTTCCCCCATCGAACCCAGGTGCACGGGCATGTGCGGCGCATTGGCGATGAGGTTGCCATCGCCATCGAAGATCGCGCACGAAAAATCCAGCCGTTCCTTGATGTTCACGGAGTGCGCCGTGTTCTGCAGCCGCAGGCCCATCTGCTCGGCGATCGACATGAACAGGTTGTTGAAGATTTCCAGCATCACCGGATCGGCCGTCGTGCCGATCGCGCGGCGCGCCGGTAGCGCTTCGGCGCGCGTGAGCACCAGGTGATCCTGCGGTGTCACTTGCGCCTGCCACCCCGGCTCGATCACGGTGGTGGCATTCGCTTCGGCGATGATGGCCGGACCGCGCAGCACGTCGCCGATGCGCAAATCGCCGCGGCGGTACAGATCCGTATCCCGCCACGCACCGGCGCAGAACATGGGCACGATGCGGTGGCGTTGCGCCGCGCCATCGCGTACTGGCTGCACGGGCACCGCCTCGGCCGGCGCATCGGCCTTGCCGATCGCTTCCACCGACACCGCCTCGACGATCAGTGCCCGGTCCTGCATCAGGAAGGAAAAGCGCTTCTTGTACGCTGCCGTGAATTGCGCGCGCATGCCCGCTTCGTCGTCGAACAGCACGACGAGCGCGGAATCGGTACCTTCATAGCGCAGGTGCGCACGCCGTACGACGACGATCCGGCCATCGTCGACACCTTGCCTCAGCAGCTCCGCGCGCGCGTCGGCGGCCAGCGCATCCAGTGCCGCTTGCAGCCCCGGCAGCGCGGCACCGGCCAGCCGCGTTTCGATCGCCTGCTCGCGCAGCACCGCCTGGTCCGCCAGGCCCATGCCATAGGCGGACAGCACGCCCGCCAGCGAATGGACGAATACCGTCTTCATGCCCAGCGCGTCGGCCACCAGGCACGCATGCTGGCCGCCGGCGCCGCCAAAGCTCGTCAGCGCGTAGCCGGTCACGTCGTGGCCGCGCTGGACGGAAATCTGCTTGATCGCATTGGCCATGTTGCCGACCGCGATCTCGATGAAGCCGGCCGCCAGCTCCTCCGGCAAGGGTGTCACACCGCCGGCCTGGCTGATCTCGTGGGCCAGTGCCATGAAGCGTTCGCGCACCGTGTCCGCATCGAGCGGCTGGTCGCCGCCGGGACCGAACACGTGCGGGAATTCATCGGGCTGGATCTTGCCCAGCATGACATTGCAGTCGGTGACGGCCAGAGGCCCGCCGCGCCGATAGCTGGCCGGACCGGGGTCGGCGCCCGCGCTGTCCGGTCCCACGCGCAGCCGGCTGCCGTCGAAGTGCAGGATCGAGCCGCCCCCGGCCGCTACCGTGTGGATGCTCATCATCGGCGCGCGCATGCGCACGCCGGCCACCTGCGTTTCGAACACGCGTTCGAACTCGCCCGAGTAATGCGATACATCGGTCGACGTGCCGCCCATGTCGAAGCCGATCACCCTGTCGAAGCCGGCCAGGCGGCTGGCGCGCACCATGCCGACAATGCCGCCGGCGGGACCGGACAGGATGCTGTCCTTGCCGTGGAAGGCGCGCGCATCGGTCAATCCGCCGTTCGACTGCATGAACTGCAGCTGCACGCCGGGCAGCTCCGCGGCCACGCGATCCACATAGCGGCGCAGGATCGGCGACAGGTAGGCGTCGACCACGGTGGTATCGCCGCGCGCGACGAGCTTCATCAGCGGGCTGGCCTGGTGGGAGACCGATACCTGCGTAAAACCCAGCTCGCGGGCGATGCGTGCCACGGCCGCTTCATGTTCCGTGAAGCGGTAGCCGTGCATGAAGACGATCGCCAGCGAACGGAACCCGCGCCCGTGGGCAGCCGCCAGCGCGACACGGGCCGCCGCCTCGTCGAGCGGTGTCACGACATCGCCATGGGCGCCCATGCGCTCGTCGATCTCGATCACGTGGCCATACAGCAGCTCGGGCAGCACGATATGGCGGTCGAACAGGCGCGGGCGGTTCTGGTAGGCGATGCGCAGCGCGTCGCCGAAGCCGCGGGTGATGGCCAGCACGGTGGGCTCGCCCTTGCGTTCGAGCAGCGCGTTCGTGGCGACCGTCGTCCCCATCTTGACGGCGCCGACGAGCCCCTGCGGCACGGGTGCCCCCGCGGGCAAGCCAAGCAGGTGCCGGATGCCGGCCAGCGCCGCATCGCGGTACCGCTCCGGGTTCTCGGACAACAGCTTGTGCGTCGCCAGCGTGCCGTCCGGCCGCCGCGCGACGATGTCCGTGAAGGTGCCGCCGCGATCGATCCAGAATTGCCAGTCCATGCCTGCTCCATTGTGAGGGAAACGCCGTGCCGGGGAAAAGCGCTATTCTATCGGCTCTCCTTTCCCTCAGCGCACTGCCATGAATCCCCTGTACAGCGTTGCCCAGATCCGTGATGTCGAACGCCTCTCCGCCGCGGCCCTGCCGGCGGGCACACTGATGGAACGCGCGGGGCGTGCGGGCGCCGACGCGGCGCTGGACCTGCTGCCGTTCGCCACGGACGGGGCGAACGTGCTCGTGCTGGCAGGGCCCGGCAACAATGGCGGCGACGCGTTCGAGGTTGCCGCACACCTGGCGCTCGCCGGCGCCCACGTGTCCGTCGTGCACATCATACCGACCCGCGCCACCGCACCCGAACGGGACCGCGCATTGCAGCGCGCCCAGGCCAGCACGGCACGGTTCGTGGCGCTGACGCCGCACGATATCGCGGCCGGCGACTGGCAGCTCGTCGTCGACGGCCTGTTCGGCATCGGCCTGCAGCGCCCGCTCGACGGCGTTTCCGGCGCCCTGGTGGATGCCGTCAACGCGCTGCCCAGCCCCGTGCTCGCGCTGGACGTGCCGAGCGGCCTGGATGCGGATACGGGCTGCATCGTCGGCACCGGCGGCCGCGCCGTGCGGGCCACGCACACGATCACGTTCATCGGCGACAAGCCCGGCCTGCACACCTGCGACGGCCGCGACCATGCCGGCAACATCATCGTTGCCGGGCTGGACCTGCCGGCGGCATCGTTCCCGCCAGCGTCGATGCACCTGAACGATCCGGCGTTCTTCGCCCGCCATGCGCGTGCGCGGCGGCACAACAGCCACAAAGGCAGCTACGGCAATGTGTTCGTGGTGGGCGGCGCAGCGGGCATGGCGGGCGCACCCGTGCTGGCCGGGCGGGCGGCACTGCACGGCGGCGCAGGACGCGTCTACCTGTGTTTCGCCGGCGAACCGCTGGCCGTGGATGCGGGCCAGCCCGAACTGATGTGCCGCGCCGCGCGCGATGTCGACTTTGCCGATGGCGTGACCGTGGCAGGGCCGGGGCTCGGCACCGGCGACGAGGCCGCGCGCCTGCTGGCAAGTGCCGTGGCGGCGGACCAGCCGCTGGTACTCGACGCGGATGCGCTGAACCTGCTTGCCGCGGATGCGTCGCTGCAGGGCGCAGTAGCGAAGCGCGCCGCACCCACGCTTGCCACACCTCACCCGCTCGAAGCGGCACGCTTGCTGGCTATGCCGATCGGCGCGGTGCAGGCCGACCGCCCGGCAGCCGCCCGCACGCTGGCGGAACGGCTCAATGCCTGCGTTGTTCTGAAAGGATCGGGTAGCGTCATCGCCGCGCCGGACGGACGCCTTGCGATCAATCCCACCGGTAACGCGGGCCTGGCCACCGCGGGCACCGGCGACGTGCTGGCCGGCCTGGCCGGCGCATTGATGGCGCAAGGCTGGCCCGGCTGGGAAGCGGCACTGGCCGCCGTCTGGCTGCACGGCATGGCGGCGGACATGCTGGTGGCGGAAGGTACGGGGCCGATCGGCCTGACGGCCGGCGAACTGATTCCGACGATACGCGTGGCGTTGAACCGGCTGGTCGCGCAACAGGCGCACGTGCCCGCTGCGCTTCGGTCACGCAAGGTCAGACAAGCCGACCGGCGGCAATCGTGATCGTGCGGCCGCAGCGGGCCGCCATTGCCGGATCGTGGGTGACGAGCACGAGCGTGGACCCGTGCTCGCGATTGAGTTCGAACATCAGCTGGATCACGGCTTCGCCGGTGGCGGCATCGAGGCTGCCGGTCGGCTCGTCCGCCAGCAGCAGCGGCGGCTGCGTGACGAAGGCGCGGGCCAGCGCGACACGCTGCTGTTCGCCGCCGGACAGGTATTTCGGATAATGCTTCAGCCGGCTCGACAGGCCCACGCGGCCCAGCATGGCCTCGGCCTTCGGCCGGGCATCGCCATCGCCTGCCAGCTCCAGCGGCAACATCACGTTCTCCACCGCCGTCAGGTGCGGCAGCAGCTGGAACGACTGGAACACGAAACCCAGCTTGGCCTTGCGCAGCGCGGCACGGCCGTCCTCGTCGAGCGCGAAGATATCGGTGCCGTCGATCAGCACCTTGCCATCGCTGGGCGTATCGAGCCCGGCCAGCAGGCCCAGCAGCGTGGACTTGCCGGATCCCGATGCGCCCACGATTGCCAGCGTCTCGGCCTTTTGCACGGTAAAATCCACGCTGTGCAAAATGGTGAGCTCGCCGCTTGCATCGGCCACGCGCTTGGTCAGGCCCGATACCGCGATGGCGGCCGCGCCGGCCACGGCGCCGGTGGCGTGCGCACCGTTGTTCTGCGTTGCAGGCGAGTTTGGAACAAAATTGCTGGTCGCGTGAGGAAAATCTGGCATGGTCGAAGGTCTGCTTGGCTTGGTGAATAGGATAGATGCGAGGATCAATGCGAAAATATTGGAGCGGTGCTGCGTGTGCCTCGGCGCCATGCTGCTGCTGTGGGGCAGCCCGGCGATCGCCTATTCTGCCCCAAAAACGCTGCTCGTGGTGGGCGACAGCCTGTCCGCCGAATATGGCCTGGCGCGTGGCACCGGCTGGGTGGCCCTACTCGAGCGCAAGCTGCAGGCGCAGAAATTCGATATCCGCATCGTCAACGCGAGCGTCAGCGGCGAGACGACCAGCGGCGGCCGTACCCGCCTGCCTGCACTGCTGAAGAAGCACCAGCCGGATTACGTGGTGCTTGAACTGGGCGCCAACGACGGGCTGCGCGGCCTGCCCGTGCCCGCCACCGACAGCAACCTGCGCGCGATGGTGAAGGCGGCGCGGGGTGCGGGTGCGCGCGTGCTGCTGGTGGGCATCCGCATTCCACCGAACTATGGCCGCGACTATTCGGAAAAATTCTTTGCCATGTACGGCGCAATCAGCCGCGACGAGAAAGTTGGCCTGGCGCCGTTCATGCTCGATGGCGTGGCCGAGAAAATGGATCTGTTCCAGGCCGACCGGATCCATCCGCTGGCCAGCGCCCACCCGATCATCCTGAACAATATCTGGCCGCACCTGCTGCCCATCCTAAGGTCCAAATGAAGTATCCAGAAATCCTTTCCATCGACGACGTGCTGGCCCGGCTCGACGACTTCGATACGATCATCGATGCCCGCACGCCGGCCGAGTTCGCGCTCGACCACCTGCCGAACGCGATCAACTGCCCGGTACTCGACGACGAGCAGCGCATCGCCGTGGGCACGCTGTACAAGCAGACCGGCCCCTTCGAGGCAAAAAAGGTGGGCGCACCGATGGTGGCGGCGAACATCGCCCACCATATCGACACCCTGTGGCACGCCAAGCCGCGCGAATGGAAACCGCTGGTCTACTGCTGGCGCGGCGGCAACCGCAGCGGTTCGATGGCGCACATCCTGGCGAAGATCGGCTGGCCGGTGGTGCAGCTCGAAGGCGGCTACAAGGCGTTCCGCAACCGTGTCAACGCCGACCTGGAACTGGTGCCGGAGCTGGACTTGCGCGTGATCTGCGGTACCACCGGCAGCGGCAAGACACGGCTGCTCGACACGCTGGAATCGATCGGCGCCCAGGTGCTGGACCTGGAACAGCTGGCGGCGCACCGTGGCTCGGTACTGGGCAACCTGCCGTGCCAGCCGCAGCCCACGCAAAAGGCGTTCGAGACGTCGATCTGGGACCGGCTGCGCCGCTTCGACCCGGCGCTGCCGGTCTTCGTGGAATCGGAAAGCAAGAAGGTGGGTTCGCTGCGCGTTCCCGGCGCGCTGATGGAACGCATGCGCGCATCGCCATGCGTCGCCTTGCAGGTGGCGCGCGAGCACCGGGTGCAACTGCTGATCGAGGATTACCAGCACTTCGCATGCAACGCCCCGGCGCTGAACACGCAGCTCTCCTACCTGACCGACCTGCACGGCAAGGAACGGATCGGCAAGTGGCAGCAGATGGCCACCGAAGGGCGCATGCCGGAACTGGTCGACGAGCTGCTGGCCGACCATTACGACCCGGCCTACACGCGCTCGATCCAACGCAATTTCACGCAGTACGAGAACGCACGCGCCGTGGCGCTGCCGGATATTTCGCCGGCGTCGTTCCTGGCGGCCGCGCGGATATTGCACGAAGACTGACCATCAGGTTGCCCGAGCCGCGCTGTATGGGCCGTGCTGCATGAGCCGCGCTGCATGAGCCGCGCTGCATGAGACGATAATGAAAAAGCCACCCAAGGGTGGCTTTTTCTTTGGCTGCGCGGCGTGCTTTCGCACGCCTGTCGCACGCTTACTGCGCGTCGCCGGCTTTCGCGTTGGTCAGCGGACGCACGATCTTGACCTTGGCCTTTTCCTTCAGCACTTCGACGTAGTTCAGCATGTCCTGCTGGGCGACGATGTTGCCGATCTGTTCGCGGGCCGATGCCAGGCGCGCTTCGTCGGCGGTGGCAGGCTGGTGCACCTTGCTGATGCGGTAGATGCCATAGCCCATGTTGGGCAATTCCACACCCACGTATGCCGGCAGCTTGGACACGTCGGCCTTCAGCACGGCGCGCGCGACAGGCTGCGGCATGTTCTGCGCGTTGGCGCGGGACACCTTCTGCACCGGGCTGAAGCCGGTGGCGTCGTCGGCCTTTTTCAGCGCGGCCAGCTTGGCCTCGCCGGCGGCCTTGGCGGCCTTCATCGCTTCCTCCAGCGTCACGCGCTGGCGGATCTCGGCGGTGACGTCGGCCAGCGGTTTCTGCGATGCCGGCTTGAATTCGACGATGCGGCCGGAAACGAGCGTGCTCGGTGCCACTTCGATGGCTTCGGTGTTGCGCTTGTTCTTGACGGCGTCGTCGGCGAACAGCGCAGCAAGGAACTTGGCGTTGCTGTACGGTGCCGGCGCCGGGCCAGCGGCCGGGGTGCGCGTCACGTTGTCGGCCGTTTCGATCTTCAGGCCCAGCTTGTCGGCCACCGGCTTCAGGCTGTCCGACTGTTCGTACACGGTGTTGGTGAAGGTTTCCACGACTTCCGAGTACTTCTTGCCGGCCTTCTGCTTTTTCAGGTCGGCGGCGATGTCGGTCTTCACCTCATCCAGCGGCTTGACGACCGCGGGCTTCAGCGACGTCACGGTGATGACGTGGTAGCCGAATTCGGATTCGACGACGTTGCTGATTTCGCCCTGCTTCAGCGCAAAGATCGACTGCTCCACGGAAGGCACCAGCGAACCCTTTTCGATCACGCCCAGGTCGCCGCCCTGCTCGGCCGAACCGGGATCTTCCGACTTGGCCTTGGCCACTTGCGCAAAGGTACCCGGCGCCTTTTTCACGTCCGCCAGGATCGCTTCGGCCTTGGCCTTCGCGGCAGCCTTGTCGGCCGCCTTGGCATCCTTGTTGACGGCCACCAGGATATGGCTGGCGCGGCGTTCTTCCGGCGCCGTGTAGCGGGCTGCATTGGACTTGTAGAACGCTGCCACTTCGTCGTCGGTCACGCTGACCTGGCTCTCGATCGCCTTCGCGTCGAGCACCACGTATTCGATGCGCGCCTGCTCCGGCACGGCATACTGCTTGGCGTTCTTGTCGTAGTAAGCCTTGATCATCGCGTCGGTGACGTTCACATTGGCCGCGAACTGCTGCAGCGGCATGGCCAGCTCCTGCACGTCGCGCTCCTGCTCGGTCAGGTCCGTGACCAGCTTCGCCACGGTGCGCGGCACGAATGCCGTGCCCTGGATACCGCTGACCAGCTGCTGCGTCGCCATGTCGTGGCGCATCGTCTGCTCGAAGCCTTCCGGCGTGAGGCCGCTGTTATTGGCCAGCGTGGCGCGATAGCGCTCGATATCGACCTTGCCTTCCGGCGTGATCATGCCGGGGATGTCCTGGATGCTGTCGAGGATCGCCTTTTGCAGTGCCGCGTCGCTGATCGTCAGGTGACCGCGCACGACTTCGGACGTGACGGCGCGCTGCGCGATCAGGTTGTCGAGGACGCTCTGCCTGAACTCGGGGGTATCGAACATCTTCTGGTCGAACTGCTCGCCGAAGCGCTGGCGGTACTGGTCCAGCTGGCGGCGCAGCGCGTTATCGAACTCCTGCTGGGTCACGGGCTTGCCGTCGACCTTGGCGAGCGTGGTCGCGCTGTCGCCCATGCTGTCGTAGCCCTGCACGCCGACGAATACGAACGATGGAACGATCACGATCGCCAGCAAAATCTGCATCAGCTTTTGATGCGTACGTATGAATTCAAACATGGCCAATTTATCAGGTTATGCATTACAAAAAAAAGGCGAACGTTAGCGTTCGCCCCTTTCGCTGCTCTCGCGATTATAGGGGCGGTGTTCCGATGTAGCAAGGTGAGCATTTGAATTTTCGGCAAGGTTGAGTGGGTGGCGCATGAAGCGGAGAGAGATGGATTGCCGCCGAGTGGGACGTGGTATGGCGAGCTGTGGGACGGAACGTGGGGGAGCGAGCGTGCGGGAGCGGAGCGCGGAGGAGCGTAGCGTGGCGGAGCGGAACGCACAGGAGCGAAGCGTGGCGGAGCGTGGCGAAGCGGAGCGTGGCGTGGCGTGGCGTGGCGTGGCGAAGCGTGGGTTCGCGCATGCCAAATTGGATGAGCGAGCAAGTAAGGCGGTCCGGCAGTGCCGGCGCTCCGCGAAACACCGCGTCGCGGACGGGGCTCGCCGACATCCTGCCGGCCGCGGAATCGCTGGTAGGCGATTCCCTTCGAGTCCCGCCGGGCTCCCCGCAGGGGGAGCCCTCCGCCTCGCCACGCGAATAATGAAAAAGCCCGCCAAGGCGGGCTTCTTTCATTATTCTGGCGGAGCGGACGGGACTCGAACCCGCGACCCCCGGCGTGACAGGCCGGTATTCTAACCAACTGAACTACCGCTCCCGGTAGTGTTTCCGCTGGCGGAAACGATTTACTGCATTTCGATGTTTGCGCACTGTAGCTGGCGGAGCGGACGGGGCTCGAACCCGCGACCCCCGGCGTGACAGGCCGGTATTCTAACCAACTGAACTACCGCTCCAGCAAATGCACCATACGATTTACATCTTTACTACAGCAACAGCTTCGACTTCTGGTGGGCGCTGAGAGGCTCGAACTCCCGACCTAATCCTTGTAAGGGATCCGCTCTACCAACTGAGCTAAGCGCCCGCTGCCGGGACCGCTGCGACCGGTGAACAGCTGGGCTGCTCACCGAAGGCAATTAGTTTACTGCATCTTTCAGCGCTTTACCAGCCTTAAATTTCGGTACTTTTGCGGCATCGATCGTGATCTCTTCCTTCGTGCGCGGGTTGCGGCCGGTACGGGCAGCGCGCTCGCTCACCATGAAGGTGCCGAAGCCGACCAGGGTAACGCTGTCGTTCTTGGCCAGAGTGGTGGTAACGCCATCGATCATCGCGTCCAGGGCACGCGCCGCGGCCGCCTTGGAGATATCGGCGGAAGTGGCGATATGGTCGATCAGTTCAGTCTTGTTCACAGCTTGTTCCCCGTCACAAAGGTTTAAATCATTTATACCGTTTATTTCGTTTTTTCGAACGAAACCGGCATTTTCAGGCAGAGAAAAATCTCAGGCCGTATTAAACAAGCCGGGCTTGCTCTGTGTCAAGGCGTCAATTTGTAAAAAACACCCTCTGAAACGCAAAACAGGCACCCTCGGGTGCCTGTTTTTCACGACGCGGTGTAAAACGTCAGTGCTTGACCACTTCCGTCTGGCCGTCGGCCTTCTGCGTGGCTGCCGCGACCGGCTCCACGGCAGGCACTTCGGCGAGCGGTTCCGGCTGGCGTTCCAGGGCGATTTCCAGCACCTTGTCGATCCAGCGCACCGGCACGATCTCGAGCTTGTTCTTGACGTTGTCCGGGATTTCGGCCAGGTCCTTCACGTTCTGCTCGGGGATCAGCACCGTCTTGATACCGCCGCGATGGGCCGCCAGCAGCTTTTCCTTCAGCCCGCCGATCGGCAATACCTCGCCGCGCAGCGTGATCTCGCCCGTCATCGCCACGTCGGCACGGACCGGGATACCGGTGAACACCGACACCATCGCCGTCGTCATCGCGATACCGGCGGACGGACCGTCCTTCGGCGTCGCACCTTCCGGCACGTGGATGTGGATATCCTGCTTCTCGAACACCTCCGGCTTGATGCCGAGGCGGAGCGCACGGCTCCTCACGACCGTGCGGGCCGCCTCGATCGATTCCTTCATCACGTCGCCCAGCGTGCCGGTACGGATCACACCGCCCTTGCCCGGCATGGTGACGGATTCGATCGTCAGCAGGTCGCCGCCCACCTCGGTCCATGCGAGGCCAACCACCTGGCCCACCTGGTTTTCCTTCTCGGCCACGCCGAAGTCGTAACGGCGCACGCCCAGGAATTTATCCAGGTTCTTCGGCGTGACGACCACCTTCTTCTCGGTCTTCTTCAGCAGCAGCATCTTGACGACCTTGCGGCAGATCTTCGAGACCTCGCGTTCCAGCGAGCGCACGCCCGCTTCACGGGTGTAGTAACGGATGACGTCGCGGATGGCCGCTTCGTTCACCGTGATCTCGCCTTCCTGCAGGCCGTTGTTCTTGATCTGCTTCGGCAGCAGGTAGCGCAGCGCGATGCTGGCTTTCTCGTCCTCGGTATAGCCCGACAGGCGGATCACTTCCATCCGGTCCAGCAGCGCCGGCGGGATATTGTACGAGTTCGACGTGGCCACGAACATCACGTCCGACAGGTCGAAGTCCACCTCGATGTAATGGTCCGAGAACGTGTGGTTCTGTTCCGGATCCAGCACCTCGAGCAGGGCCGACGACGGGTCGCCGCGGAAGTCCGCGCCCATCTTGTCGATCTCGTCGAGCAGGAACAGCGGATTGCGCACACCGACCTTGGACAGCGACTGCAGCACCTTGCCGGGCATCGAGCCGATGTAGGTACGGCGGTGGCCGCGGATCTCGGCTTCGTCGCGCACGCCGCCGAGTGCCATCCGCACGTACTTGCGGTTGGTGGCGCGGGCGATCGACTGGCCCAGAGAGGTTTTACCCACGCCCGGAGGACCGACGAAGCACAGGATCGGGGCTTTCAGCTTGTCGACGCGTTGCTGCACCGCGAGGTATTCCAGGATGCGTTCCTTGACCTTGTCGAGGCCGTAGTGGTCCGTATCCAGCACCTTCTCGGCATTGGACAGGTCGCCGTTGACCTTGGATTTCTTCTTCCACGGCAGGCCGACCAGCGTGTCGATGTAGTTGCGCACCACGGTCGCCTCGGCCGACATCGGCGACATCAGCTTCAGCTTCTTCAGTTCGGCGTTGGCCTTGTCCAGCGCCTCCTTCGGCATCTTGGCAGCCAGCACCTTCTTCTCGAGTTCGTCGAAATCGGCGCCCTCTTCGCCTTCGCCCAGCTCCTTCTGGATGGCCTTGACCTGTTCGTTCAGGTAGTACTCGCGCTGCGACTTTTCCATCTGGCGCTTGACGCGGCCGCGGATGCGCTTCTCGACCTGCAGGATATCGAGTTCGCCTTCCAGCTGGCCGAGCAGGTGCTCCAGGCGCTTGGCGACGTTGAAGATCTCGAGGATCACCTGCTTCTGTTCCAGCTTCAGCGGCAAGTGGGCAGCCACGGTATCGGCCAGGCGGCCGGCATCGTCGATGCCCGACAGCGAAGCAAGGATCTCGGGCGGAATTTTCTTGTTCAGTTTGACGTACTGGTCGAACTGCTGCACGATCGCGCGGCGCATCGCCTCGATCTCGGAATCGTCGCCGATTTCGGAATCGAGGGGCTGCAGCTCGGCCACGAAGTGCGTGGGCGTATCGGTAATCTTGCGGATGCGTGCGCGCTGCGCGCCTTCGACCAGCACCTTCACGGTGCCGTCGGGCAGCTTCAGCATTTGCAGGATATTGGCAACGCAGCCGATTTCATAAATATCGGTAGGGGAAGGTTCGTCCTTCGCGGCAGCCTTTTGTGCGGCAAGCATGATGCTCTTGCCTTGCTCCATTGCCGCTTCCAGGGCCTTGATCGATTTTGGACGCCCTACGAACAGGGGTATCACCATATGCGGGAAAACGACGACATCCCGTAAAGGCAACAACGGCAGTTGGGTCTGCTCAGTTAATTTGGAAGTTGTCATGGCGTACCTTATGTAAAAGCATGTTTATGATGTAGGCACTCGCAGCCGAATCACAAGACCCGCCGCCAGAATAATTCTTCTCAACACATTATCTTTGCTGAAAACATTGGCGGCGTTGCTCTAAAAGTCAGCAGCAGTAAATAAAAAAGCCACGCGCGACGAGCGCCGCGAGTGGCTTTCCGAGTGAAGCCTGCTTCTCTTATTGGTTTCGATTGTACTGCGTTGCTCTAAGGATGCAAAACGCTTTTTTTCGACCAGTGTGCGAGCCTTGAATCCTTGATAATCAATTTTCGCCGGACGCTTTTGGCGATTCCTGATAAATCAACAACGGCTTTGCTCCCTGGGTAATGGTGTTTTCATCGATAACCACTTTTGTAACATTCTGCTGATTCGGCAGGTCATACATAATGTCGAGCAGCGCATGTTCCAGGATCGAACGCAGGCCGCGGGCGCCGGTTTTGCGGGCCAGCGCCTTTCGCGCGATCGCATGCAACGCGGCCGGACGGATTTCCAGTTCCGCGCCTTCCATTTCCAGCAGCTTGCCGTACTGCTTGATCAGCGCGTTCTTCGGCTCGACCAGGATCTGGATCAGCGCTTCCTCGGTCAGCTCGGCCAGCGTGGCCACCACCGGCAAGCGGCCGACCAGTTCGGGGATCAGGCCGAACTTGATCAGGTCTTCCGGCTCCGCCTCGAGCAGGATATCGCTGTTGGAACGCTGTTCCTGGCTCTTCACGGTGGCCGAGAAGCCGATGCCGCTCTTCTCGGAACGGTTCGAGATGATCTTCGCCAGGCCGTCGAAGGCGCCGCCGCAAATGAACATGATGTTCGTGGTGTCGATCTGCACGAAATCCTGGTTCGGATGCTTGCGGCCGCCTTGCGGAGGCACGGAGGCCATCGTGCCTTCGATCAGCTTCAGCAGGGCCTGCTGCACGCCTTCGCCGGACACGTCGCGGGTGATCGACGGGTTGTCGGACTTGCGCGAGATCTTGTCGATCTCATCGATGTAGACGATGCCGCGCTGGGCCTTTTCCACATCGTAGTTGCAGCTCTGCAGCAGCTTCTGGATGATGTTCTCGACGTCTTCGCCCACGTAGCCGGCTTCGGTCAGCGTGGTGGCGTCGGCGATGACGAACGGCACGTTCAGCATGCGCGCCAGCGTTTGCGCCAGCAGCGTCTTGCCCGAACCGGTGGGGCCGACGAGCAGGATATTGCTCTTGGCCAGCTCGACGTCGTCTTTCTTGCCCAGGTGTTTCAGGCGCTTGTAGTGGTTGTATACGGCCACCGACAGGATGCGCTTGGCCGTTTGCTGGCCGATCACATACTGGTTCAGCAGCTCGGCGATCTCGTGGGGCGTCGGCAGGTCCGACTTGGCGCCCGTCACGGATTCGATACTGGACGTCTCGTCGCGGATGATGTCATTGCACAAATCAATGCACTCGTCGCAGATGAAGACGGAGGGCCCGGCGATCAGCTTCTTGACCTCGTGCTGGCTCTTGCCGCAGAAGGAGCAGTACAGAAGTTTTTCACCGCTGGAAGATTTTTTGTCGGACATGGGACGTTTTCTTTAGTTACAAGAATGGGTGCTGCACGAATTACTGACAGTGCCGCTGAATGAGCCGCTGAACAGCCGCAAGATGGAAACGCCGCCCGGACCATCATGAAGACATGGCATGGACATGACGCTCGATCACATGAGAATCAGACACAGCAAAATTCATCCACGGCATTCAGACATGGTGTGTGATGGGGCAAGAAGTCCTGCACACAACCACATGCTACCCGAAATAAAAATAAAACGCCCGGAACGGTGTGGCGTCCGGGCGTAATTTTCGCGTTTTGGCTCGCGCTAACCGCTACCCGCTTGGGCCAAATCAAGCGCGGGTCGTCAATACCTTGTCGATAAGGCCATACTCGGCAGCCTCGTCACCGGACATGAAGCGGTCGCGGTCGGTATCCTTGGCGATCTGGTCGATCGTCTGGCCCGTGCGCTCCGCCAGGATACTGTTCAGGCGATGACGCAGGTACAGGATTTCCTTGGCCTGGATTTCGATATCGGAAGCCTGGCCTTGCGAACCACCGGACGGCTGGTGAATCATGATGCGCGAATTCGGCAGCGAGAAACGCTTGCCCTTGGCGCCGGCGGCCAGCAGGAAAGCGCCCATCGAGGCGGCCATGCCCGTGCACAGGGTCGACACATCGGGCTTGATGAACTGCATCGTATCGAAAATGGCCAGGCCGGCCGACACGGAACCGCCGGGGGAATTGATGTACAGCGAAATATCCTTGTCAGGATTTTCACTTTCCAGGAACAGCAGCTGCGCCACGATCAGGTTGGCCATCTGGTCGTTGACCGGGCCGACCATGAAAATCACGCGCTCTTTCAGCAGGCGCGAGTAAATGTCATACGAGCGCTCGCCACGGCCGCTCTGTTCGATCACCATCGGCACCAGGCCGAGCATTTCCGTGTCCAGCGCCGGATTGCGGTTCATTCCGATCATTCCTTTTCCTTGTGAAACGCACCGGCCGGCCCAAGTCCGCAACATCACGTAACTTGCAGCCGGCCGGTGCCGGATGTTGTGCGACAGGAGTACTTAGCCCTGTGCCGCGCTTCCCATCAGTTCATCGAACGGCACTTCCTTCGCCGATGTCTTCGACAGGCCCAGGACGTAAGTAACGACGTTTTCTTCCAATACAAGGGCTTCCACTTCGGCCAGGCGGCGACGGTCGCTGTAGTAGTACTTCAGCACTTCGCGCGGATCTTCATAGCTCTGCGCGAAGTCTTCGATCTGGGCCTTCACCTGGTCCGGCGTGGCTTGCAGTTCGTTGTCGCCCACCAGCTTCGACAGGATCAGACCCAGGCGCACGCGGCGCTCGGCCTTGTCCTTGAACAGCTCCGGAGGGAATGGTACATCTTTTACGTTCATGCCGCGGGCAGCCATGTCCTGGCGGGTCATGTCGGCCAGGCGCTCGGTGTCCTGGTCGATCAGCGCCTGGGGTACGTCCAGCGTGGCGGTGTTCACCAGCGCGTCCATCACGGCTTCCTTGTTGCGCGCCTTGACGCGGCCGTTCACTTCGCGTTCCAGGTTGACCTTGATGTCATCGCGCATCTTGGCCAGGTCGCCGTCGGCAACGCCCAGCGATTTCGCGAACTCGGCATCCACTTCCGGCAGGTGCGCCCATTCCAGCTTCTTCAGCGTGATGGTGAACTCGGCGGTCTTGCCGGCCACGTCCTTGCCGTGATAATCCTCAGGGAAGGCCAGCGGGAAGGTCTTCGCCTCGCCCACTTTCAGGCCCACGGTCGCGGCTTCGAATTCCGGCAGCATGCGGCCTTCGCCCAGCACGAACACGTAGTCTTCGGCCTTGCCGCCGGCGAACTCTTCACCGTCGATCTTGCCAACGAAGTCCACGGTCACGCGGTCACCGTTGGCGGCCACGGCTTCGCCGCCGTCGCCGTGCTCGCCTGCCTCACCCTTGGTGTGGAAGTGCACGCGCTGCTTGCGCAGGATGTCGAGCGTCTTGTCGATCTCGACATCGGTCACGGACGATTTCACGGTCTCGATCTCGACCTGGGACAGGTCGCCGATTTCCACTTCCGGATACACCTCGAACGTGGCGTCGAACGCCAGCTGGCCTTCCGGCGAACCTTCTTTCGGTTCGATCTTCGGGAAACCGGCAACGCGCAGGTTGTTCTCGTTGGCGGCATCGTTGAACGCGCGGCCAACCTTGTCGTTCAGCACTTCGGTTTCGATCTGGTAGCCATACTGGGCCGCCACCATCTTCATCGGCACCTTGCCCGGGCGGAAGCCGGGAGCGCGCGCGGACTTGGCTTGCACCTTCAGGCGCTTTTCCACTTCGGAGCGGACGTCCGACAGCGGGAAGGAAATCGTGAGTCGGCGTTCGAGTTTGCCCAAGTTTTCGACAGCAGTTGCCATGTAAAGATCGTCCAAAAAATTTGTGAATACTGTTGGTGCGAGGAGGGGGACTCGAACCCCCACACCATTGCTGGCGTCAGGACCTAAACCTGGTGCGTCTACCAATTTCGCCATCCTCGCGCTATGGGAAACCTCGACCAGCGCCGCCGCGCATTACCTGCGGTACGGCGCCATTCGGGATCTCCAGCTTTCCCATTGCTACTTTGCGCAAAAGCAAAGGGCGACCATTAAGTGAAAACGGGTCGCCCTACCCTGAAAATCCCAGGGGCTTTCAACTTCAACACGGCATTTTACTGGTTTTTCCTAAAAATGGGGACGATTTTTGACCTTTAGCCAACTGATCAATTAATAAGCCGGCCCAATCGTCCATCCATCGTCCGCATATTGCTAGCGCACCGGCTTTTTAACGCGGAACCATGCCGCATACAGCGCCGGCAGGAACAGCAGCGTCAATGCCGTCGCCAGTACCAGCCCGCCCATGATCGCCACGGCCATCGGGCCCCAGAATACCGAACGCGACAGCGGAATCATCGCCAGTGCAGCGGCAGCGGCCGTCAGAAGGATCGGCCGGCAGCGCCGCACCGCCGATTCCACGATCGCATCCCACGGCGCCGCGCCGGCCTTGATGTCCTGCTCGATCTGGTCGACCAGGATCACCGAATTGCGGATGATCATGCCGAACAGGGCGATGATCCCCAGGTTCGCCACGAAGCCCAGCGGCCGGCCCAGCAACAGCAGCGCGAACGCCGCGCCGGCCACGCCCAGCGGCCCGGTCAGGAACACCAGCAGGGATCGCGAGAAGCTGTGGAGCTGCAGCATGAGCAGCGTGAAGATCAGGAACAGCGCCAGCGGCAGGTTCACGGCGATCGACTGCTCGGCCTCGCCGGAATCGGCAGCCGCGCCCTTCTCCTCGATCTTGTAGCCGGCCGGCAGGCGCGCGCGCAGGTCGGCCAGTTCGGGGTTGATCTGGCCGGACACGGTCGGCCCCTGGATGCCTTCGACGACGTCGGCCTGCACGGTGATCGCCCACTCGCGGCCCAGCCGCCACACCACGCCTGGCTCCCACACGAAGTCCACGCGGGCCAGCTGCGAGATCGGCACCGAACGGCCGCTCGCCGTCGGCACGTTGGTATTGTTCAGGATCTCGATCGTCTGCCGCTCCGCCAGCGGCTGGCGCACCTGGATGTCGATCAGCCGGATGCCCTCGCGGAACTGGCCGACCACCGTGCCGGACAGCACCGTGTTCGCAACCCGCATCACCGTCTGCGTCGTCACGCCCAGCGCGCGCATGCGATCCTGGTCGAGGTCGAGGCGCAGCACCTTCACCGCCTCGTTCCAGTTGTCGTTCACGCCCACGGCGTTCGGGTTGGCGCGCACGATCCCCTTCACCTGGTCGGCGATCGCGCGCACCTTGTCGACCTCGGTACCCGTCACGCGGAACTGCACCGGGTACGGCACCGGCGGCCCGTTCGGCAGCAGCTTCACGCGCCCGCGCACCTCGGGGAAATCATCATGGAAGACCTGCGTGATCTTCTTCTGCAGTGCAGCGCGCGCCTGCAGGTCCTTCGGCAGCACCACGATCTGCGACACGTTCGATTGCGGGAAGATCTGGTCCAGCGGCAGGTAGAATCGCGGGCTGCCGGTGCCCACGTAGCTCGTAACCGACACCACGCCCGGCTGCCTGCGGATGAAGTCCTCGAACTTCTTCACCTGGGCTTCGTTGGCGGCGAACGCCGTGCCTTCCGGCGACCACATCTCCACCATCAGCTCCGGCCGCGACGAATCCGGGAAGAACTGCTTCTCGATGAAATTGAAGCCGTAGACGCCGAGTGCGAAGATCGCAAGGGTGGCCACGATCGTCGTCTTGCGCCATTCCACGCACCAGGTCACCACGCGGCGGAAGCGCTGGAACCCCGGCGAGTCGAACACGTCGTGCCCATGCTCGCCCGGCGCGTGCGGCTGCACCTTCAGCAGCAGGTAGCCGATATAGGGCGTGAACACCACGGCCACCACCCATGACATGATCAGCGCGATCGCGTTGACGGAGAACAGCGAGAACGTGTACTCGCCCGCCGTCGACTGCGCCAGCCCGATCGGCACGAAGCCGGCCACGGTGATCAGCGTGCCGGTCAGCATCGGCATCGCCGTGGATGTATACGCGAACGTGGCCGCCTCGAGGCGCGACAGGCCCTCCTCCATCTTCCGCACCATCATCTCGACGGCGATGATCGCATCGTCGACCAGCAGGCCCAGCGCGATGATCAGCGCACCCAGCGAGATCTTGTGCAGGTCGATGTTCAGCATGCGCATGAACAGGAACGTCACGGCCAGCACGAGCGGAATGGTCAGCGCCACCACGAGGCCGGGGCGCACGTCCAGCCGCAACTTCGGTTTCGTGTGCAGGCCCAGCGCCAGGAAGCTCACGGCCAGCACGATCAGCACCGCCTCGATCAGCGTGTGCACGAATTCGCCGACGGAGGCGGTAACGGCCTGCGGCTGGTCGGACACGCGGGCCAGTTCGATGCCGACCGGCAGCTTGCCCTTCAGGCTCGAGACGGTTTCCTCCAGCGCCCTGCCCATCTCGATGATGTTGCCGCCCTTTTCCATCGAGACGCCCAGCCCGATCACTTCCTTGCCGTTGAAGCGCATCTTGTCGCGCGGCGGATCCTGGTAACCGCGCCGGATGGTGGCGAAGTCCCCGAGCCGGAACGTGGTGCCGTTGGCGCGCAGCTCCAGGTCTTCCAGGTCCTTCACGGTGGCCAGCGCGCCCGTCACGCGCACCTGCAGGTTGTCGGTCGGCGTCACCAGCGTGCCGGTCGCCTCGATCGTGTTCTGCGTGGCGATCTGGTTGACGATCTGCTCGAACGGAATGCCCAGCTGGGCAAACTTCTGGTGCGAGAATTCGATGTCGATCTTTTCATCCTGCACGCCGAACAGTTCGACCTTTGAAACCTTGCCTACGCGCAGCAGCTGCTGGCGCACGAAGTCGGCGTAGTCCTTCATCTCGGCATAAGTGAAACCATCGCCGGACAGCGCGAAGATCGAGCCATACGTGTCGCCGAATTCGTCGTTGAACGTGGGGCCGATCACGCCCTGCGGCAGCGTGCCGGCGATATCGCCCACCTTCTTGCGCACCTGGTACCAGGCGTTCCCAGTTTCCTTCGGCGGTGTCGATTCGCGCAGGCTCAGCATGATCAGCGTCTGGCCCGGCTTCGAATAGCTGCTGATCTCGTCGATATACGGCGTCTCCTGCAGCTTCTTTTCCAGCTTGTCGGTGACCTGGTTGGCCATCTGCAGCGCCGTGGCGCCCGGCCAGAAGGCCTGCACCACCATGATCCGGAACGTGAATGGCGGGTCCTCGTCCTGGCCCAGGTTCTTGTAGCTGAGCATGCCGCCGATCAACATCACGGCGATCAGGTAGCGGGTCAGCGGAATATGTTCGAGGGCCCACCGCGAGAGGTTGAAACCCCGGTCGATACCACTCATCATGCCCCCTTGGCGGCAGGCGCCGGCGGCGCCTTCGGAACATCGTCACCCAGGATGCGCACCTTCTGCCCCGGCTTGAGCAGGTGCACGCCCGCCGTCACCACCGTCTGGCCGGCCTTGACGCCGCTGCCCAGCACCAGGTCGTTGCCCTCGGCGGCCACCACCGTCACCGGCACGAGCCGCACGGCGCCCTGCTCGACGACCCAGACGGATGTCGCGTTGCGCTCATGGAACAGGGCCGACAGCGGCACCTTGATCTTCGGCTCGCCCTTCGAGGCGAACTGCACGACCGCCGTCATGCCAAGCTTGGCCTGCGTCAGCGTGGCGGGTAGCGCGACCTTGAACGCATACGTACGCGTCGCCGGATCGGCCACCGGCGACACTTCGCGGATCTTCGCCGGCACCACCCGGTCCGGCGCCGCCCACAGGCGCACGTGCACGTCCGATACCTGGCGCAGCGCGTCAACGCGGTCTTCCGGCACGCCGAACACCACCTCCTTCTCGTCGGTGCGGGCCACGGTCACGACCGGCGTGCCGGCCGCCACGACCTGCCCGGCTTCGGCCGCCACCTGCGTCACGACGCCATCGACGTCCGCCACCAGCGTCGCATACCCGGCCTGGTTGGACTGTTCGCGAAAGCCCGCACGGGCCGCATCCACCTGTGCCTCTGCCGCCCGCAACGCCGATTCCTTTTCGTCGAGCACCGCCTGCGCGACAAAGTTCTGGGCGCGCAGTTCGCGGTAGCGTTTCACGTCCGCCGCGGCCAGGTCGCGGGTCGTTTCCGTCGCCCGCAGCGAGGCCTGTGCCTGCGCCTGGCCGAGCCGCAGGTCCTGCGGATCGAGCTGCATCAGTGCCTGGCCCTTGCGCACCGTGGCGCCGACATCGACCTTGCGCGCCACGATCTTGCCGGGCACGCGGAACCCCAGCTGCGACTGGTAGCGGGCGCGCACCTCGCCGGAGAACTCGGCATTCACGTCGATGTCGGAACTTTGCAGCACGATCGCGCGCACCGGGCGCACGTCCTCCGTTTTTTCCGGCGGCTTCGAGCAGGCGGCCAGCAGCACGGCGGTAGCGGCAATCAGGTAGGGCTTCAGGGCTTGCACGGTGTTTTCCTTCTCTCCGGTTCGGCTGCAATTGCGGCGGGCACGCTAAGCCACTATGATTGCGGGCTGAATGAATGAAATTATTATAAGTAATGTACAAAAGTAAGAAGAAAATTATAGTCCTGGCCTGCCGGTTTGCAAATGACTTTCGCGTCAGTTAGTCGCGCGCGCTCCCATGGCCGTTGACCATTACGAGAACTTCCCCGTCGCGTCGCTGCTGATGCCGCGCCGGCTCGTGCCCGCCGTGCAGGCGATCTACGCCTTCGCGCGCGGTGCCGACGATGTTGCCGACGAGGGCGACGCGACGCCCGCGCAGCGCCTCGCCGCCCTGGGCGAATACGAGGCCGCGCTGGTGCACATCGAACTGGGCGCGCCGCCGGGCGAGCCGGTGTTCCGCAAGCTTGCCGGCGCCATCGCCGCCCACGACCTGCCACTCAAGCCGTTCCACGACCTGCTGTCGGCCTTCCGGCAGGACGTGACCGTCACCCGCTACCAGCGATACGACGAACTGCTCGACTACTGCGAGCGCTCGGCCAATCCGGTCGGCCTGCTCATGCTGCACCTGTACGGGGCGGCCACGCCGGACAACGTGCGCGACTCCGACGCGATCTGCACGGCGCTCCAGCTGATCAACTTCTGGCAGGACGTGGCCGTGGACCAGCAAAAGGAACGCATCTACATTCCGCTCGACGACCTGGCCCGTTTTGCGATTTCTCCGGCCCACTTGCACGATCCGGCGGCGCGCGGCAAGTGGCGCGCGCTGATGCGCTTCGAGGTGGAACGCACACGCGCACTGATGCTTTCGGGCGCGCCGCTCGCATGGCGGCTGCCGGGCCGCATCGGCCTCGAATTGCGGTTGATCGTCCATGGCGGCCTGCGCATCCTGGAAGCGATCGAGGAAGTCGATTACGACGTGTTTCGGCGCCGACCCGTGCTGCGCCGCGCAGACTGGCTGAAAGTTTTCTGGCGCGCGTTGCGGCCCTTACCCTTAGAATAGCGCCTTCGATTCGCGCAATATTGCAAAATAATTACATGTCCCCCGACGATTACTGCCAGCAGAAGGCCGCCGCCAGCGGCTCGAGTTTCTATTACAGCTTCCTGTTCCTGCCGCCCGAACGCCGGCGCGCGATCACGGCGCTGTATGCGTTCTGCCGCGAAGTGGACGACACCGTCGACGAATGCACCGACGAATCGCTCGCCCGCATCAAGCTGGCCTGGTGGCGCACCGAGATGGCGGCCATGTACGAGGGCAAGCCGACGCATCCGGTCACGAAGGCGTTGCAACCGCACGTGGCGCCATATGGCCTGCAGCAGGAACACATGCAGGCGATCATCGACGGCATGGAAATGGACCTGAACCAGACCCGCTACCTCGATTACGCCGGCCTGTCGAAATACTGCTGGCACGTGGCCGGCGTGGTCGGCATCCTGTCGGCCAGCATCTTCGGTTCGACCAGTCCGCAAACGCTGCGCTATGCCGAAAAGCTGGGCCACGCATTCCAGCTCACGAACATCATTCGCGACGTGGGCGAAGATGCCCGCAAGGGCCGCATCTACCTGCCGATCAACGAGCTGCAGCAGTTCGGCGTGACCGCGGCGGACCTGCTGAACGCGCGCCACACGGAAAACTTCACGAAGCTGATGGCCTTCCAGGCCGAGCGTGCGCAAAAGGCCTACGAGGAAGCGTTCGCACTGCTGCCGAAGGAGGACCGCCGCGCCCAGCGCCCCGGCCTGATCATGGCGGCCATCTACCGCACGGTGCTCGACGAGATCGAGCGCGACGGCTACCACGTGCTCACGCAGCGGATCTCGCTGACGCCGATCCGCAAGCTGTGGCTGGCCTGGAAGACCTACGTCCGTGGCTGACCTGAATGGGTAGCCGCGTCGCGGTCGTCGGCGGCGGCTGGGCCGGCTGCGCCGCCGCCGTCGACCTGGTGCGCGGCGGTGCCGACGTCACGCTGTTCGAAGCCAGCCGCACGCTGGGTGGCCGCGCGCGCCGTATCGAGGCGGCCGGCCGTACTCTCGACAATGGCCAGCACATCATGCTGGGCGCCTATGCGGTGTCGCTGAAGCTGATGCGCACGGTCGGTGTCGACCTGGACCGCGCGGTGCTGGCGCTGCCGCTGCAGATGCGCTACCCGCCCGGCGGCATGGACTTCGTGGCGCCACGGCTGCCCGCGCCACTGCACCTCGCCGTCGCCCTGCTGCGCGCCACCGGGCTGGATCGCGAGGACAAGCTGGCGATGACCCGGTTCTCGACGACGGCGCGCTGGATGGGCTGGCAGCTCGACAACGACTGCACCGTGACCGAGTTGCTGGAACGCTTCGACCAGACCCCGCGCCTCGTGAAACTCATGTGGCGCCCGCTGTGCCTGGCGGCACTGAACACGCCCCCGGAAACGGCATCGGCCAGGGTGTTCCTGGCCGTGCTGCGCGACAGCCTGGGTGCGCGGCGCAAGGCGTCGGACATGCTGGTTCCCCGCCACGACCTGTCGGCTCTCTTTCCGGAATCGGCGGCGCGGTGGCTCGGGCAGCGTGGCGCAAACGTTCGGTTAGGTGCAAAAATTTCGGAAGTGGCCCAGCATCCCGGTGGCTGGCTGCTCGACGGCACGCCATTCGACAAGGTCGTGCTGGCCACACCGCCCGCCGTCACGGCCGCGCTGCTGGCACCGCTGCACGAGGCGGCGCCCGTCGTCGCCCAGCTTTCCGCCTTCACGTATGAGCCGATCACGACCTGCTACCTGCAATACAGCGTCGCCACGCATCTGCCACGGGTGTTTTTCGCGCTGCAAGACGAACCGGCCGCAGGCCACTGGGGCCAGTTCGTGTTCGACCGCGGCCAGCTCGATCCGGCGCAGGCGGGGCTGCTGGCGGTGATCGTCAGTGCATCCGGCGCGGCGAGCGCCCTGCCCCAGCCCCAGCTGGCGCAGGCCATTGCCGCGCAACTGGCCCGCGCATTCGACCGCCCGGAACTCGGCAGCCCGGCATGGACGAAAGTCGTTACCGAAAAACGCGCCACGTATGCCTGCACGGCCGGCCTGGCCCGCCCGGCGAACGCCACGCCGCTCGCCGGCCTCGTGCTGGCCGGCGACTATACGGCCGGCGACTATCCCGCCACGCTGGAAATGGCGGTGCGCAGCGGACTGGCTGCTGCAGCGCTCTTGCGTTGAGCCGCGTTGCTGCGTTGATCCACAATCCTGCCCTGCCCCGCCCTGCCCCGCCTGGCGACCGCCCGGCCCTCCGTTTCTGCAGCCTGTCGCAGCGCGTTGGCATGTTCCTTGCCATCGCCGTACAGTGGGAACATCGGAGGACCCCGGATATGAAGATCACTTTGACAACACTCGCCGTTCTGGCCATCGTACTGCTAAGCGCGGTCGCGATCGTCCAGATCGACGCCCACGGCCACCCCGTGGCGCTGCAACTGGCGATGCACTAGGAAACACCGATGGGCAAGCAGGATTATCTCGACGCGCTCAGGAAGGCCTTGACAGGCCTGCCACTGGAAACGGTGGCCAAGACCCTGGCTTACTATGAGCAGCGTTTCATCGACGGCCTCGTCGCCGGTCGCAGCGAGGCCGAGATCGTGGCCGACCTGGACGACCCGCGCAAGATCGCGATGACCCTGCGTGCCAGCGTGCACCTGCAATCGTTCGAACAGAAGCGCACCCCCGCCAGCCTTGGCCGCATGCTGGCGTCGTTCACCGGCATGGCGGTGTTCAACCTGTTCATGGTCGTGCCGGCGGCCGTCTTCACGGCGCTGTTGCTGACCGTGTACGCATGCTCGTTCGCGTTCTATGTCAGTGGCATCGCCGTCGCCGCCAGCGGCCTGGCGGGCGCCAACGAAATGATCCTGGCCGGCCCGCTGCGTCATATTGCCGATATCGACGACGATGGGCGCGATCGCCTGCAAACGCGCATCTCGATCGGCGAGCGCGGCATCGAGGTCAGCCAGCAGCCGTCGCCCGGCCTGCAACAGGAGCTCGACGAGGAAGTGAGCCGCTCCGGCCGCCTGCTGGACAATGCCGAAGCCATGGCCGACGGCAGCGTGCGCATTTCCGTCGATCCCGAAGGCGCGTCGCGTGCCACGCAGACGATGCTCGGCTTCGGCCTCGTGGTAGGCGGCATCGCCCTCTTCCTGCTGTCGCTGGTGGTCACGCGCTACAGCGCCATCGGCCTGCGCCGCTATGTGCAGATGAACCATTCGCTGCTGCGGGGCCGGTGATGCGTATCCGCACCCTCGTCAAGGTGGGCCTGTCGCTGTTCGTCCTCGCGCTCGGCCTGATCGGCGTGACCTACACCATGCTGCGCGCGCAAGGCGTGGCCAATCCGTCGACGACCGCTGGCCGTGTCACGCGCACCGACGTGCGCGAGATCGGCCACGGCATCACGGCCATCGACCTGCAAGGCCCGATCGACCTGACGCTGCGCCAGGGCAGCACGCCATCGCTGAAGGTGCGCGGCGAACAGCGCCTGCTGGGCAACGTCGCCACGTCGCAGGAAGACGGCACGCTGCGCATCGCCACCACCGGCATGCTGTTCCACCACAAGCGCCCGCTGCAGGTGGAAGCCGTGCTGCCGTCGCTCGAGTCGGTCGACATCCGCGGCAGCGGCGACAGTGCCATCACCGGCTTTTCCGGCGAACGGCTGAAGATCACGCTGAACGGTTCCGGCGACCTGGCGTTCTCCGGCCGCTACCGGCACGTGCAGGCGGCCGTCCATGGCAACGGTGGCCTGGACCTGAAATCGGGCAGCAGCGAGGACGTGCAACTGGCCCTGTACGGCTCCGGATCGATCAGCGTGTCGGGCACGTGCGATGTACTGAACGCCGAGTTGACCGGTTCCGGCGTCATCGACGCGCAGCACATGGCGTCGAACACGGTGTCCGTGGAGATAAAGGGCTCGGGCAGTACCGAGGTCTTTGCCCGCAAGCGCGCCGCGATCGCGGTGGCCGGCAGTGGCGACGTGACAGTCTATGGCAATCCGGACGAGCGCAGCGTCAGTCGCACGGGATCGGGCGACGTGTCGTTCGAATAGCGCCTGTCCCGCTCTTAGTACCCCACCGTGTAACGGCTGCGCGAATGCGCGGGCCGCTCCAGTTCGTCGATCATGGCGGTCGCATAGTCAGGCAACGAGATATGGCTGTGGCCCTCCGCATCGACCAGCAACGTGTCCGTGCCGAGTCGGAACCGACCGGTGCGTTCGCCCGGTTCCAGGTGCGCCGATGGCGCCAGCATCGTCCAGTCGACGTCCCGCTCGCCCTGCAGCAGCGCCAGCGCCCGGCGGGCACCTTCGGCCGTGGCTTTCCATTGCGCCGGGAATTGAGGGGTGTCGACGAGTTGCAGACCGGGCGCCACTTCGAGACTACCGGCGCCACCCACCACGAGCAGGCGGGGAACGCTGGCCCTCTTGACGGCCGCGACGATCGACTTGATGCCTTCGAGGTAATAGCCCAGCACGTCGGCCTGCGCGTGGCCGCTGAACGCGCTGATGACCGCGTCGTGCCCTGCGAGCTTGCCGGCCAGGTCGTCCTGAGCCAGCACATCGACCTGGGTGGCGACAACGCGCTCGCCTGCTTCGACCTTGGCGGGATGCGATACCAGCGCGGTGACATCATGGCCGCGCGCGACAGCCTCCTTCAACAATGCCGAGCCGACGAAACCGGTGGCGCCGATGATTGCAACCTTCATGACCTGCTCCTTGTAATGATCCAGATGAAACGGCAGCGAATGCCGATGAACGTCATCATCACCGAAACCATTGAGCAGGAAAACGGATCAATCCATAATTCACTTTTCTGCAATCCTGAAAAGTGAAAATTCATGGCCCTTCCCGGCAAGATCGACCTGAACGACCTGCTGGTGTTCCAGGCCGTGGCGGAGACCGGCGGATTCACCGCCGCGGCGGGACGTCTCGGCGTGGCCACCGCGAAGATCAGCGTTGAAATCGGCCGCCTGGAGTCGCGGCTCGGCATCGCGCTGTTAAGCCGGACGACCCGCAAGGTCGTGTTGACGGACGCGGGGCAGGCCCTGCTCGAGGAATGCCGCCCCTTGCTGCATGGTTTGGGCGAAGCCCTTGATCGCGCAGCGTCCGGCAAGGAGCAGCTTGCGGGCACGCTGCGGATCAGTACCACCGTCGACCATGCAACGCTGTCGCTCGCCCCCGCCCTGGCCGCCTTTGCACGGCAGCATCCTCATCTCGCGATCGACTTGCGCACGGGCGACCGCGTGGTCGACCTGGTCGAGGAAGGCATCGATGTCGCCATCCGGCTCGGCTGGCTGCGCAACTCGTCGAACCGCGCGGTCAAGCTCGGCGAGTTCGAGCAGTATGTCGTCGCGGCGCCGGGCTATGTCGAATCACGCCAGCCCTTGAAAACGCCGGAAGACCTGGAAGCACTGAACTGGATCGCCCTGACGCTGATGCCGACGCCCTTCACATGGAAATTTTCAGCGCACGGCGGCGATAGCAGGACCGTTCACGTGAAGTCGCGCCTGCGCGTCGACGCGCCCGGGGTGCTGCGCTCGCTGCTTCAGGAAGGAATGGGCGTCTCCGTGCTGGACCAGTTCAATGCGCAGGAAGGCATCGCTACGCAACGACTGGTTCGCCTGCTGCCGGAGTGGTCGCTGCCTTCGGCGGGCATGTATGCCGTCTATCCACCTGGCAGGCAGGTGTCCGCCAAGGTTCGCAGCTTCATTGATTTCTATCGGACGTATCTGGATGAGCGGTGCCCGTTACGGCGGGCGGTTATGCGGGCGGCGCCTGGAGCCATGTGAACACATCGGTGCCGGCAACTACCCCACTCGCCAGGCAAGCCGTCAACAGATACCCCCCGGTCGGCGCTTCCCAGTCGACCATCTCCCCGGCCACGAACACGCCCGGCATCGACCGCAACATCGTGCCCTCGAGCGCCCCGAACACCACCCCGCCGGCACTACTGATGGCTTCGTCGATGGGCCGCGGCGCCCGCAAGGTCACCGGCAACGCTTTCAGGGCACGGGCCAGTGCCGCCGGATCGGCATAAGCCTGCTTGCTCAGGCACTCGTGCAGCAAGCCCGCCTTCACGCCCTTGATGCCGAGCCGCCCCTGCAGGTGGCTCGACATCGACCGGGATCCGCGCGGCCGTGTCACCTCGGCCAGCACCCGCTCGGCCGGCAGGTCCGGCAACAGGTCCAGCTCGATCACGGCGCTGCCATGCGCCGCGATCTGGTCCCGCACGGGCGCGGACAGCGCATAAATCAGGCTGCCTTCGACGCCGGCGGCCGTGACCACGAACTGCCCCTGCCTGCGCACGCGCTGCCCGGAGCCGTCGGTCCACGTTGCCGCCACGGTCGTCAATGGCTGGCCCGCATGGCGCTGCGCGAACAGCGGGTTCCAGCCCACGTCGAAGCCGCAGTTCGATGGCCGCAGCGGCGCGACATCGATGCCGCGCGACGCCAGCAGCGGCACCCAGGCGCCATCGGAGCCGAGCCGCGCCCAGCTACCGCCCCCCAGCGCCAGCACGGTCGCATCGGCGGCAACGAGCAGCTCGCCGCCCGGCGTGTCGAAGCGCAGTGCGCCATCCGACCAGCCGGTCCACCGGTGCCGCTGGTGGAACTGCACGCCGGCTTCGCGCAGGCGATGGAGCCATGCGCGCAGCAGCGGCGCCGCTTTCATCTCGGTCGGGAATACACGGCCCGACGTGCCGACGAACGTCTCGATGCCCAGCCCGTGCACCCACGCGCGCACAGCATCCGGCCCGAACGCATCGAGCATGGGCCGCAGCGCGGCGGCGCGATCGCCGTAGCGCGTGACGAACTGCTCATAGGGTTCGGCGTGCGTGATGTTCATGCCGCCACGGCCGGCCAGCAGGAACTTGCGGCCGACGGACGGCATCGCGTCGTACAGGTGGATGTCGAAGGTGCCGGCGCGGGCCAGCGTTTCGGCGGCCATCAGGCCGGCCGGTCCGCCGCCGACGATCGCCACGCGCGGGCGCTGGCCTGGGGAAGTATCTGGGGTATGCATGAGGAGCGAGATTGTAGTGCAAAACGCGCCCGTCCCCGGCATACTGGGAAAAGATCACTGCCGGAGGAACCGATGGGCCCCCTTTTCTGGATCAAGCGCTACCTGCTCGCGGCCGTGCCGCTGTTTGCCATCCTGGCCGCCATCGAATGGGCGAAAGGCACGACCACGCCGGCGGACATCGCCAGCGCCGCCATCTGGGCCGCCGTGGCCGCCGCGATCTTTACCGCCGCGGCATGGAACCGCTATCGCAAGGCCCTGCAATGCGCGGCATGCGAGGCAACGCTGCCAAAACCCGCTGCGGCGCCGCGCAAGAAGTAAAGCTGAAAACTCAGCCGCCCGTCACGGGCGGGAAGAACGCCACTTCGGCGTTATCGGTCAATGCCTCGGACGCACCGCACATCTGCTGGTTGCAGGCCATGCGCAGCGCGCGGCCTTCGCCGAGCGCCTCGGCCCAGGCGCCACCACGGGCCACCAGCAGGTCGCGCAGCGCGCCGACGGTTGCCACATCGGCCGGCACATCGATCGTTTCGCCGCCGGTGCCCAGCTTTTCACGCACGCTGGCAAAGAATTTCAGGTTGATTCGCATATCAGTACAGCACTCCAATACAGCACTCAGTACAGCAATTCAGAAAACGGGATGAAGCGCACCGTATCGCCGGTGCGGATTGCCTGGCCCGGCGGATTGTCCACCAGCCCGTCGCCCCACACGGTCGACGTCAGCACGCCCGATCCCTGGTTCGGGAAGAGGTCGAGGCCGCCGTTGCCATTCATGCGCACGCGCAGGAATTCGTTGCGGCGGTCGCCTTTCCAGTCGAAGTCCGCGCGCAGCGGGAATACCAAAGGCGCACGGGAGTCGGCGCCCTGCAGCTTCAGCAGGAAAGGCCGCACGAACAGCAGGAACGTGACGAAGCTCGATACCGGGTTGCCCGGCAGCCCGATGAAGAACGCGTCGCCCACTTCGCCGAACGCCAGCGGCTTGCCCGGCTTGATGGCGATCTGCCACATATCGAGCTTGCCTTCCGCCTCCACGGCCGGCTTCACGTGATCTTCCTCGCCCACCGACACGCCGCCGGAAGTGATGATCAGGTCGCTCGCCTGCGCCGCTTCGCGCAGCACGGCGCGGGTGGCCTCCAGGCTGTCCGGCACGATGCCGAGATCGGTGACTTCGCAGCCCAGGTTTTCCAGCAGCCCGCGGAGCAGGAAGCGGTTGGAGTTGTAGATGCCGCCGGGCGCCAGCGGCTCGCCCGGCATCGTCAACTCGTCGCCGGTGAAGAACACGGCCACGCGCACGCGGCGCAGCAGCGGCAGGCTGGCCAGCCCGATCGAGGCGGCAAGGCCAAGTTCCTGGCTGCGCAGGCGCGAGCCCGCCCGCAGGATCGCGTTGCCGCTGCGGATATCCTCGCCGGCGCGGCGGATCCACTCGCCCGCCTGCGGCGCGTGGCGCACCGTCACCGTGTCGCCCTGGGCCTCGCATTGCTCCTGCATCACCACCGCATCGGCCCCTGGCGGAATAAATGCGCCGGTAAAGATGCGCGCAGCGGTGCCGGGTCGCAGCGGCTCGCCCACGTGGCCGGCCGGAATGCGCTGGGAGACGGACAACACGGCGGCGCCGCTGGCACAGTCGGCGGCGCACACCGCGTAGCCGTCCATCTGCGTGTTGTCCTGCGCGGGCACGTCGATGCCCGACACGCAGTCGGCGGCCAGCACGCGGCCGTTTGCCGCCAGCGTGGGCACCGTTTCGACATCCGTCACGGGACGGCACGCCGCCAGCAGGAAGTCCAGTGCTTCCTGCCGCGACAGCATCGGCTTGCGCGCGCCCGTCATTTACAGGCCCGTGTCGGCGGCACTGACGTTGGCCGAGATATACGCCTTCATCTTGTCGACGTCCGGCGGCATCACGGTGTATTTTTGCGGCAGCGATTCGATATCCTCGAAGCCAGCCGGGCGCTCGGCATCCTCGCCCAGCGCTTCCAGGATGGTTTCGTTGAACTTCGCCGCCAGCGCCGTTTCCAGCACGATCATCGGCACGCCTTCTTCGATGTATTCCTTGGCCACCTTGATGCCGTCGGCCGTGTGCGTGTCGACGACGATGCCGTAGTCGTCGGCCACGTCGCGGATCGTCTGCACGCGGTCGGCGTGCGTCGACTTGCCGGACTTGAAGCCATACTGCGCCACTTTCGCGAACTCGTCGCCGTCGCTGCCCTCGGCGCCGGACAGGTCGAAGCCGCCGTCGCTTTCCACTTTCGTGAACAGCGCCTTCACGCGCGCCGGATCGCGGCCGACCAGGTCATAGATGAAGCGCTCGAAATTCGACGCCTTGCTGATGTCCATCGACGGGCTGCTCGTGTGGTACGTCTCGGCCGACTTGCGCACGCGGTAGATGCCCGTGCGGAAGAACTCGTCCAGCACGTCGTTCTCGTTGGTGGCCACCACCAGCTTGTCGATCGGCAGGCCCATCATGCGGGCGATGTGGCCGGCGCAGATATTGCCGAAGTTCCCGGAGGGTACCGTGAACGACACCTTCTGGTCGTTCGACGTGGTGGCGGCCAGGTAGCCGCGGAAGTAATACACCACCTGCGCGACCACACGGGCCCAGTTGATCGAATTGACGGTGCCGATCTTGTGGCGGGCCTTGAATTCCAGGTCGTTCGACACGGCCTTCACGATATCCTGGCAATCGTCGAACACGCCTTCGACGGCGATGTTCAGGATGTTCGGATCCTGCAGGCTGAACATCTGCGCCGTCTGGAACGCGCTCATCTTCTTGTGCGGCGACAGCATGAACACGCGGATGCCGCGCTTGCCGCGCATCGCATATTCGGCCGCGCTGCCGGTATCGCCCGACGTGGCGCCGAAGATGTTCAGCTGCGCATCCTGCTTGGCCAGCGCATATTCGAACAGGTTGCCGAGCAATTGCATCGCCATGTCCTTGAACGCCAGCGTGGGCCCGTTCGACAGCGCCTGCAAGACCAGCTTCTTGCCGCCCTCTTCTTCCAGCACGCGCAGCGGCGTGATATCGGCCGCGTTCTCGCCTTCGCGCGCGTTGCGGTACACATCGGCCGTGTAGGTCTTGTGCGCCAGCGCCTTCAGGTCGGACTCGGGAATGTCGGTCGCGAATTTGCGCAGGATTTCAAACGCGAGATCGGCATACGACAGCTTGCGCCATGCGTCGAGCTCCGCGCCCGTCACCTGCGGGTAGTCGGCCGGCAGGTACAGGCCACCGTCGGGGGCCAGGCCGCCCAGGAGGATGTCACTGAATGTCGCCGATGGTTGTGCGGAAGTTTGCTGGGAAGACGCTGCTGCAGCCGACGCATCGGCGCGGGTAGACACATATTGCATGGTTCTGGTAATCCGGTTTGTGCACAGAAGAGGGATTCCTATTATAGTGCGGCCGCAGTTTCTTTGCGAAATTTGCCAGCTTTTCGAATTTTATGCTGTGATTTCATGCATTCGAGCCGCCGGCACCGCCAGCCCCGACGTCAGCGGCCGGAATCAGACCCCGGCTCCGTGAGCGGCCGAGCTCGTCGCGAACGGCGACGTGGGGCCTGACCCGAGGTCTGCGTTGGAGTGATACCAACCCGTCGTCAGCAAGCCGCGTGGTTCACCGTCACCACATGCACGGCCAGACCGCCCAGCGACGTTTCCTTGTACTTCGCCTGCATGTCGGCGCCCGTCTGGCGCATCGTTTCGATCACCTCGTCGAGGCTCACGAAATGCGTGCCGTCGCCTTTCAGCGCCAGCGAAGCGGCGGTGATCGCCTTCACGGCGCCCATGCCGTTGCGCTCGATGCACGGAATCTGCACCAGCCCGCCGATGGGGTCGCATGTCATGCCCAGGTGGTGCTCGATGCCGATTTCCGCGGCGTTCTCGATCTGCGCGTTGGAACCGCCCAGCGCGGCCACGAGGCCGGCGGCGGCCATCGCACAGGCCACGCCTACCTCGCCCTGGCAGCCGATCTCCGCGCCGGAGATCGACGCGTTGCGCTTGCACAGCATGCCGATGGCGGCCGCGGTCAGCAGGAATTCGCGCACGCCACGCACCGGGTCGAGCGGCTTGCAATCCTCCGCATAGTATTTCAGGACGGCGGGGATGATGCCGGCCGCGCCATTGGTCGGCGCCGTCACCACGCGGCCCCCCGCGGCATTTTCCTCGTTGACGGCCATCGCATACAGCGACACGCCATTGAGCGCATCGTGCGGCAACTCGTTGGCACGGTCGGCGCCCTGCGCCTGCTGCCACAGCCGGGCCGCGCGGCGCTTCACATTCAGCCCGCCCGGCAGCTGGCCCGACGTTTCCAGGCCGCGCGCGATACACGAGCGCATCACCTGCCAGATCCGGTCCAGCCCCGCATCGAGCGCGTCGGGCGCCAGGCGTGCCAGTTCGTTCGCGCGCAGCATCTGCGGGATCGTCGCGCCCGTGCGTTCGCCGTGCGCCAGCAAATCCGCCATCGTATCGAACGGGTACGGCACGCGTGCGTCCGGTGCGGCATCGGCCGCGCCCTCGCCTTCGGCACGGATGAACCCGCCGCCGACCGAGTAATACACCTGGCTCGCGTCGCCGCCCGGGCGGTGCAGGATGAAACGCATGCCGTTCGGGTGCTCGGGCAGATTTTCCGTCTTGTGGAATACCAGGTGGCGCGCGCGAACGAACGGCACCGGCTTCATGCCCAGCAGGTTCAGCTCACCCCGCAGCCCGGCTTCGGCCAGCATCGGATCGACCCGGTCCGGGTCCACGTCCTGCGGCGTCTCTCCCATCAGGCCCAGCAGCACCGCCTTGTCGGTGGCGTGGCCCACGCCGGTCAGCGCCAGCGAACCATACAGCTCGGCCGTCACGCCCGTCACGTCATCGAGCGGTCCGTGCTCCAGCAGGAAGCGCCGCGCGGCCACCATCGGCCCCACCGTGTGCGAGCTGGAAGGGCCGATGCCGATCTTGAACAGATCGAATACGCTCATGTCCATCTTGTGTCTCTTTATAGTAGTAGTGAAGATGGGAGAAAAAACTCAGGCCGCCTCGCTGACCTTCGCGTCGACGTTGGCCAGCATGTCGCGCACGATCTCGTCGACGCCGATGCGCGCCTGCCAGCCCCAGTCGGCACGGGCAGCGGCATCGTCGAGGCTTTGCGGCCACGTGTCGGCGATCTGCTGGCGGCTGTCCGGCTGGTACGACACCGCGAAGCGCGGCACGCGCGCCTTGATCGCGGCGGCCAGTTCCTCCGGCGAGAACGACACGCCGGCCACGTTGTATGCCGAACGGATCTTCACCTTTTCCGCGGGCGCGTCCATCAGTTCGATCGTGGCGCGGATCGCGTCGGCCATGTAGATCATCGGCAGCGTCGTCTGCGGCCCCAGGAAGCACTCGTAGCGCTCGCCGCGCAGCGCCGCGTGGAAGATCGCGATCGCATAGTCGGTCGTGCCGCCGCCCGGGGGCGACTTGTAGCTGATGATGCCGGGGTAGCGAATGCTGCGCACGTCCACGCCATACTTCAGGTGGTAGTACTCGCACAGCCGCTCGCCGGCCAGCTTGCTGATGCCATAGATCGACGTGGGATCCATCACCGCCATCTGGGGCGTGGCATCCTGCGGCGTGTTCGGGCCGAACGCGGCGATGGACGACGGCCAGAACACCTTCAGCGGCTTGCCCAGTTCCTTGCGCTCGCGGGCGATCTCGAGGATGTTCAGCAAGCCGTCCATGTTCAGTTTCCACGCCTTCAGCGGTGCCTGTTCGCCGGTGGCGGACAGCATGGCGGCCAGCTGGTACACCTGCGTGATGTCTTGCGACGACACCAGCTGCGCCAGCGCCTCTTCGTCCAGCACGTTCAAAACCTGGTATTGCGCGGCGCCGTACAGGTTCTTCGGCGAGATATCGGTGGCAAACACATTGTCCGCGCCATGCCTGAGCGACAGGGCCTCCACCAGTTCGCTGCCGATCTGCCCGTTGGCGCCGATGACGAGTATCCGTTCCATCATTCTTTTTCCTTTACGATGCCGAGTTCCTTGCCGGCCTGCGCGAACGCGGCCAGTACCTTGTCCAGCTGCTCGCGGGTATGCGCCGCGGACAGCTGTACGCGCACGCGCGCCTGTCCCATCGGCACCACCGGGTAGAAGAAGCCGGACAGCAGCACGCCCAGTTCATACATGCGCGCCGCGAATTTCTGCGCCACCGGCGCCTCGAACAGCATCACCGGCACCACCGGGTGCGTGCCCGGCTTGATCGTGAAACCGATGCGTTCGATCTCGCGGCGGAAGTAGGCGGTGTTCTCGTGCAGCCGGTCGCGCAGTTCCGTCGAAGCCGAGATCTTCTTCAGCACGGCGAGCGAAGCGCCGGCGATCGACGGCGCCAGCGTGTTCGAGAACAGGTACGGGCGCGATTTCTGGCGCAGCGTCTCGATGACTTCCTTGCGGCCGGAGGTAAACCCGCCCATGGCGCCGCCCAGCGCCTTGCCCAGCGTGCCCGTGATGATATCGATCCTGCCCAGCACACCGTGGTGCTCGTGCGTGCCGCGCCCTGTCTTGCCCATGAAGCCCGAAGCGTGGCACTCGTCGATCATCACGAGGGCGCCATACTGTTCGGCCAGTGCGACGATCCGGTCGAGCTGGGCGATCGTGCCGTCCATCGAGAACACGCCGTCGGTCACGATGATCTTGTGGCGCTTGCCGGCGGCCGCCTGCAGCTGGGCTTCCAGGTCGGCCATGTCGTTGTGGGCGTAGCGGAACCGCGCCGCCTTGCACAGGCGGATGCCGTCGATGATCGACGCGTGGTTCAGCGCGTCGGAAATGATGGCGTCGTTTTCGTCGAACAGCGGTTCGAACACGCCACCGTTGGCGTCGAAGGCCGCGGCGTACAGGATCGTGTCCTCGGTGCCGAGGAAGGCGGAAATCGCCCGTTCCAGCTCCTTGTGCACCGTTTGCGTGCCGCAGATGAAGCGCACGGACGACAGCCCGTAGCCGTATTGTTCGGTAGCGTCGATCGATGCCTGCGCCACCCATTCCTGGCCGGACAGTCCGAGGTAGTTGTTGGCGCACATATTGATCAGCGTCCGCCCGTCCTCGCCCGTGACTTCCGCCCCCTGGCGGGAAGCGAGCACGCGCTCGGGCTTGTACAGCCCCTGTTCGCGCAGCTGTTCCAGGTTGTGCCGCAGGCCGGCGTAGAAATTCGCTTGTTCGCTCATGCTTGTCCTCGCTAATGGTCCAGCTGTTCGACCAGCCGATGGTTCAGCTAACCGTGCAACTGATGACCGGTTTCACCGGCAGGGCTCTCCACCGGCCGATCTGATGTCAGGGGCGCAAGCCGGTTGCTTGACCGGCATGTTGCCCCTGTTGTACCGTGCATCGCGGAGAACAGGGTATCGAACTTCGCCCTGATTCCAGTATTTTCTCCGGCTTTCACTATATTGAACTTTAGTTCGATATACTGAATCCTACATAAGCTTATTGAACTTTGCAACCGCCAATCATGAAGTCCACCGCAGCCCCCACGGCCAATGCCCCGCCCGAAGTGGGTGCCGCCCTGCAACGCCTGCGCCTTGCGCGCGGCCTCACGCTCGAAGACCTGTCGCGCATCGCCGGCGTGTCGAAATCGATGCTGTCGCAGATCGAGCGCGAAAAAGCCAATCCCACCATTGCCATCACGTGGCGCCTGGCCAATGCACTGGGTGTGGCGATCGGCGAACTGCTGGCCGACGAGCAGCGCCCCGCCGACACGATCCGGGTCCTCGATGCGCACGAAACGCCGACCTTGCCCGGTAACCATGCCGGCTATGTGCTGCGCATCCTCGGTCCGATGGAACTGGCCGGCAAATACGAATGGTATGAACTGACGCTGGCGCCCGGCGGCGAACTGGTGTCGCAGCCGCACGATCCCGGCACGACCGAGCACGTGACGCTGCTGCACGGGGCCATCGAGATCGAGGTGGGGGCGCACAAGAAAAAGGTCAAGCTGGGTGGCACCGCGCGCTATCCGGCGGACCAGCAGCATGCGCTGCGCAACATCGGCAAAACGGAAGCGAAGGCGCTGCTGGTCGTTATCCACCGCTGAGCCGGGGAACGCCGTCCTGCCGTGCTCTGCGTTTCCACGCCACGCCCTACACTGCAATCCTGTCCATGAGATTTACCGATGATGAACATTATTTGCATTGCCTGGGGTTCGCTGCTGTGGAAGCCCGGTCCCTTGAGGCTGGCTTCCGGATGGCATCCGGGCGGCCCCCTGCTGCCGCTGGAATTCGGCCGCGACAGCGACGACAGCGATGAGCTGGCGCTCGTGCTGTGCCCCGGCCGGCCGCTCGTGCCGACCTATTGGGCTTATGTCGACGCGCCGGACCTCGATGCGGCGCGCGCCATGCTGGCCGCCCGGGAAAAGATCGCGCCGGGCCACCCCGAATTCATCGGCAGCATTCCCGCGGTTGACAGTGATGGTGATAGCGCTCCCCGCATGACCCCGGGGTATGCGGCCGTGGCATCGCTGATCGCCGGCTGGCTGCGCGAACGGCACATCGATGCCGCCGTCTGGACGGCCGTGCCACCGAAGTTCGCCGGTCGCAGCGGGCACATGCCATCCGGCGAGGAAGTCCTGGCGTTCCTGGCCGGCCTGGAAGGCGAAACGCGCCAGGCCGCCGAGTTCTACATGCGCCGCACGCCGCCGCACATCGATACCCGCTACCGCAGGCTGGTCGAGAAGAGGCTGGGCTGGCGGCCATTGCGCGAAGCCGCTGTCACGCGCATGCGCTGATCCCGCACGGCAGTCTTTCCGGCCGGACAGCCTTCCTGATAACATTGGCAGGATAGCCAGCCCCCACCACGCCAATGACACCAGACCATAACGCCGCTCCCGACCTGCAAGACCAGCCTTTGCCTGCGCTGCCGTTCACCGTCGCCTTCACGGCCGATGCCACCACCGGTTACGCGGCGATGCAGAACGACGTGCCGGCGGTGCGCGCCATCGCGCTGACCAATGGCGGCGCGGCCCCCCTGGCCAATGTCGTGGTATCGATCGACTGCGATCCGCCCTTCGCCGCCGGCGTGCAGCTGCGCTTCGAACGGCTGGAAGCGGGTGAAACCCGCACGATTTCCCCGGTGGACCTGAAGCCCGACCACGCGTGGCTGGCGGGGCTCGACGAAGCCGTGCGCGGCACCGTCGTGGTGGCGGCCCACGCCGACGGGCATGCGCCGTTCGAAGCCCGTCACGGCATCGAAATCCTGGCATACGACCAGTGGGCCGGCACGCGCGCCTTGCCGGAACTGCTGGCGGCGTTCTGCATGCCGAATGCACGCGTCGTCGACCGGCTGGTCGCCGCGGCGGCCGACCTGCTGCGCGCCCCGCAGTGCAGCCCATCCATAGACAACCCATCCATTGGCAGCCCGTCGATGAACGGATACCAGTCGCGCAACCGGGAACGCGTGTGGCAGCAGGTGTCCGCATTGCACGGCGCGGTACTGGCGCAGGACCTGCACTATGCGAATCCGCCGGCCTCGTTCGGCACCGATGGCCAGAAGATCCGCACGCCCGAACGCATCGTCGACACGAAGCTGGCCACCTGCCTCGACCTGGCCATGCTGTTCGCCTCCGTCATGGAGCAGGCCGGCCTGCACCCGGTCGTGCTGCTCAAGGATGGCCATGCGTGGGTGGGCGTATGGCTGGTGGAAACCTGTTTCGCGGGCGCGCTGGTGGACGATGCGCAAACCGTGCGCAAGCGCGTCAAGTCCGGCGAACTGATGGTGTTCGAAACTACCGGCGTGACGGGTGGCCAACGGCAAACGCTGCGCCTGGCGTGCGCCGCCGGCGAGGAGCACCTCGCCGACGAAGCGGCGTTCCTTTGCGCGATCGACATCCGCCGTGCCCGCGAGCTGCATGTCCGTCCCCTGCCCTCCCGTTCGGCCGCAGGCGAGGACGACGTCATGGTGCAGGATGATGCGCCGGCGATCGAGCCGATGCCGCCGCTGCCCCCGCTCGACCCCGCGCTGCTCCCGGCCATGGAACCGGCCGCGGACACGCCGGAAGGCCGCCTCGCACGCTGGAAAAGCCGCCTGCTCGACCTCACGCTGCGCAACCGGCTGCTGAACTTCAAGCCGTCGAAGACGACGCTGCGCGTGGTCTGCCCCGATCCGGGCGCGCTCGAAGACACGCTGGCCGAAGGCAGGGACTTCCGGCTGCGCGCCGCGCCCGTGCTGATGGCGGGCGGCGACCCGCGCGAAGCGCCGGCCTTCACCGCCCGCACCGGGCAGGCGCCGCTCGACGCGCTGGCTGCCGATGCCCTGGGTCGGCACGAGCTGCTCGTCGATGTTCCTGAAGAATCGCTCGACGGCCGCCTGCTGGAAATCTTCCGCGCGGCCGGCACCAGCCTCGAGGAAGGCGGCGCCAACACGCTGTTCCTCGTCTTCGGCCTGCTCGAATGGCGCGAGGAACCGGAGGCGGAAGCGTCGCACCTGGCGCCGATCCTGCTGGTGCCCGTCTCGCTCACGCGCCAGTCCGTGCGCAGCGGCTTCCGGCTGGTGCGGCACGACGACGAAGCGCTCGTCAATCCCACGCTCGTGCAGAAGCTCGCGCAGGACTTCCAGCTGAAGCTGCCGGCCTTCGACGTGCTGCCTGCCGACGACAAGGGCATCGATGTCGCCGGCATCCTGCAGTCGTTCCGGCTGCACGTGGGCGAACTGAAGGGATGGGAAGTGCACGAGCAGGTCCATCTCGGCATCTTCTCGTTCACCAAGTACCTGATGTGGAAGGACTTGCAGGACCGCCACCGCCAGTTGCAGGAAAACCCGGTGGTGGCCCAGCTGGTCGACCATCCGGGCGAGGCCTTCGCCGGCGCCGCGCTGGGCTTCGAACCGCGCACCCTCGATGCCAGCCACCGGCCGGAAGAGCTCTTTGCCCCGTTGCTGTCGGATTCCTCGCAACTGCGCGCGATCTGCGTGGCCGGCAGCGGCACCAACCTCGTCATCGAAGGCCCCCCGGGTACCGGCAAGAGCCAGACGATCACGAACCTCATCGCCCACCTGCTCGCCACCGGCAAGTCGGTACTGTTCGTGTCGGAAAAAATGGCCGCGCTGGAAGTCGTGCACCGCCGCCTGAACGCGATCGGCCTGGGCCCGTTCAGCCTGGAACTGCATTCGTCGAAGGCGAAAAAGGCCGATGTGATCCGGCAGCTCGGCGTCGCGCTGGATGCGGCCGGCACGCGCACCGTGAAGGAGTGGGAGCTCGAAGCGGCCCGCCTGGCTTCGCTGCGGTCGGGACTGAACGATGTCGCCGTGGCGCTGCATCGGGCGCATCCGAACGACCTCACGATCCACGAAGCCATCGGCACGTGCATCGACCATGCCGGCGAGCGCCCCGCCCCGTTCGCGTGGCCCGACCCGGACGCGCACGGGCGCACGGCACTGGAAGCGTGGCGCGAAACGAGCCGCCAGATCGGCGCGCTGGCCAGCCAGCTGGCCACGCTGGCCGGCCACCCGCTGGGTCGCATCGGCACGGCGGCCTGGTCGCCCTCGTGGGAGCAGGATCTGCTGGACAGCGCGACCGGGCTGGCAGCACGGACCGCGGCGCTCGGCACCGCGGCGGCCATGCCCTTGCAATGGCTGGGCGCCGCGCCCGACGGCCTGTCGCTGGCCGATTTCGCCAACCTCGACCGGCTCGCCGAGGCGCTGCTGGCGGCGCCACGCATGCCGGCGGGCGTGGCGCGTGTGGCGCACGACCAGGACGCGCGCACGGCGCTTGCCGCGCTGCGCGAACACGGCCAGGCGCGCAACCGCGCCTGGGAAACGCTTGGGGGCCGCTACACCGACGCCGCTGCGCAACTGTCCGCCGCGGAGCTGCGGCGCGAATGGACCGCCGCGCAGACGGCGTGGTGGCCGAAAAGCTGGTTCGCCCGACGCAAGCTCGTCAAGCGCCTGCAAACGTACCGCGCCGATGCGCAACTGCCGGCCGAAGGCGACATGCCGGCCTTGCTGGACGCGCTGGCCAGGGTCAACGAGGAAGATGCCGCGATCGCGGCGATGTCGGCCGATGCCGGCCCCCTGCTGGGAGCGGATTTCGCCGGCCACCGCACGGACTGGGAAGCCGTCGCGCGCGCCGAGCGCTGGGCGAGGGAGTATGCCGACGCCATCGTCCGGCTCGCCGGCGACGAGCCGGAAACGGCGGTGTCGCTGCGTGCCAGCCTGCTGCCGTACGTGACGGAAAACCGCGCGCTGCTGGCGGCCGGAGCGCCGGCCGGCAACGCCCTGGCCGTGTACCGCGACACCTGGCGCGACTTTTCCGCGCAACTGCGGCAAACGTCCAACCTCGGCGGCAGCGGCGACAACCTGGGCCTCGATCCGGCAGCCGAAGGCGCCGTCGCGCAACTGACGTCGATCCTGGACGGCTGGCAGCGGCACGCGCGCCAGCTGCGGCCCTGGTGCCTGTGGCAAGGCGTGCGCGCCCGGGCCGTGGCGGGCGGCCTGCAGGGCATCGTCGCCGCGCTCGAAGCGGGCACGGTGGCGCTGGAGCGGGTGCCGGACTACTTCGAATACAGCTATCGCAACTGGTGGGTGCGCAAGGCGATCGACCGGGAACCGGTGCTGTGCGCGTTTTCCAGCGCCGACCACGAACGCAGGATCCGCGAGTTCCGGCAAGCCGACGAGCGCTTCCAGCAGCTCACGCAGCAATACGTGGCGGCGGCGCTGGCGGCACGGATCCCGGCGGCGGCCGCGCTGGCCACCGGTTCCGATTCCGAACTGGGCCGGCTGCGCCGCGAACTGCAGAAGCAGCGCCGGCACATGCCGATCCGCCAGCTGATCGCGGGCCTGCCGACGCTGCTGCCGCGCCTGAAGCCCTGCCTGCTGATGTCGCCCCTGTCCGTGGCCCAGTACCTCGATGCCGCCCATGCGCCGTTCGACGTCGTCATCTTCGACGAAGCGTCGCAGATCCCCGTGTGGGATGCGGTGGGCGCGATTGCCCGCGGCCGGCAGCTCGTCTGCGTGGGCGACCCGAAGCAGCTGCCCCCAACGAGCTTCTTCAGCCGTGCCGACGATGGCGAAAGCGGCGACGCGGAAGCCGAGGTGCAGGACCTGGAAAGCATCCTCGACGAATGCCTCGGCATCGGCCTCCCGGAACTGACCCTGAACTGGCACTACCGCAGCCGCCACGAAAGCCTGATCGCATTCAGCAACGCGACGTATTACGGCAACGAACTCGTCACGTTCCCGTCGCCGGTCACGGCGGACACCGCCGTGCGCTTCCAGCACGTGCCGGGCGTGTACGACCGCGGCGGCACGAAGACCAACCGGGCCGAAGCCTTGGCCATCGTGGCCGCCATCGAGCAGCATTACCTGGGCCCGGCGGGCCGCCGGCATACGCTGGGCGTGGTCACGTTCAACAGCGCCCAGCAGGGCCTGATCGAACGCCTGCTCGAGGAACGCCGCCGCGCCAACCCCGCGCTGGACGCCGCCATCGCCCAGCCGGCGCAGGAAGCGCTGTTCATCAAGAACCTTGAAAACGTGCAGGGCGACGAGCGCGACATCATCCTGTTCTCGGTGACCTACGGGCCGGATGCCCAGGGCAAGGTGAGCCTGAACTTCGGCCCGCTGAACCTGGAGGGCGGCCACCGCCGCCTCAACGTGGCGATCTCGCGCGCGCGGCAGGCCGTGGTCATCTACAGCACGCTGCTGCCCGGGCAGATCGACCTGGCGCGCGTGCGCGCCAGCGGCGTGCGCGACTTGCGCCATTACCTGGAGTTCGCGCAGCAGGGCCCGCGCGCGCTGGCTGGCCGCGCAGAGTCGGGCAACGGCGCGGGCAACGGCGGGGGCGGCAGCGACAGCAGCGGCCCGTTCGAGCGCCAGGTTGCCGCCGCGCTGCGCCGGCATGGCTGGACCGTGCATGCGCGGGTGGGCGTGTCCGGCTACCGGGTCGACCTGGGCGTGGTCGACCCGCGCGCGCCGGATCGCTATCTGCTCGGCATCGAGTGCGACGGCCCTTCGTACCATTCCGGGGCCACCGCGCGCGACCGCGACCGGCTGCGCCAGCACGTGCTGCAAGGGCTGGGCTGGCAGCTGTTCCGGATCTGGTCCGCCGACTGGTGGCTCGATCCGGAGGAACCATTGACGCGGCTGCTGGCGCGGCTCGATGCGCTGCTGCAGCAGGAGGTGGTGGAAGAACCCGAACAGGCGCCGGCGCCTGCCGCCGGGGAAACCGTGGCGCCGCCCGCCGATGCGGCGCCGCAACCCGCCGGGCAGGAGCGAGAGCAGGAGCAGGCTCCGGCGCCGCACGATGTGTCGATGCTGTACGTGCCGGTGACGCTGCCGAAAGGCGATGCCGAGCGCTTTTACGAACCGGCCTCGGCCGCCGAGCTGCGCCACCAGCTGCACCGCATCGTCCACGAGGAAGGGCCGCTGGCCCAAGGGGCCCTGTTCCGCCGCGTCACGCGGGCATGGGGCCTGGCGCGCACCGGCTCGCGCATCGAGAAGCACCTGGCGGGCCTGCTGCCCGCGGGCGTGCGCACGACGGTCGAGGATGCAGTCTTCTACTGGCCCGAGCACCGCGACCCGTCCACGTGGGAAGGCTACCGGCTGCCGGGCAGTGAGCCGGACGCGAGACGTGCCATCGACGAGGTGTGCCTGGAGGAGCTCGGCAATATCGTGCTCCACGTGCTGGACGGGCAAGGCGCCACGACGCAGGCAGGTCTGGCCCGCGCCGTGTGCCGGCTGCTGGGCATGGCGCGCGCGGGAGCCGACGCGGAAGCGCGGATCGGCCGGGCGCTGGAGCATGGCCGCCTGGCCGGCCTGGTCGCCGTCCGGGACGGCGTGGTGTCCCTGCATGAAGGGGGGGCGTCCCTCCATGAAGGGGGGGCGTCCCTCCGGGACGGGGTCGTCTCCGGGCAGGACCACCGCCCGGATTGACCGCCACGCGAACTCAGTCGAACGGGTTCGCGACTTTTTTGACATCGGGCGCCGGCAGCGTTGCCGGCAAGTCCTTCTGTTCCTCGAGTTTCGCCACGACGGCGCCCAGCAGCTGGTGCAGCGCCCGCGCATGCTCGAGGCCCTTCTTGTCCATCGTCAGGTCGATGTCGCCATCGATCGTGATCCGGTCCAGCCGGTTCTCGATCGACAGTCCGCCGATCGCCAGCACGTCGGCCTCGTTCGCGTACGGCACGAATTTCTTGCTCATCTGTGGGGTTCCTTTCAGCCCTTGCGTTTCGTGGTCTTCGGCAGCTTCAGCATCACTGTCTTCTGCTGCGCCGACAGCGACGGTACCAGATCGATGCCGATCCTGCGTTCCAGTTGGGCGATGGTCATCGTCTGCGGCTTCGCACCGGACTCGTTGGCCACGAACCAGGCGCCGCCGGCACGCTGGCGCGGGCTGTACACCACCTTGTACAGGTGGCTCGGCACGATCACGTTGCCCACCTTGCGCAAGTCGCTGCCCAGGAATGCGGGGCCGGTGATCACATACAGGTCGCCCTCCTTCTTGACCATCTTGCGCACGGCGCTTTCGATGCCGGCCCACACGTGGCGGTTGTTGTCGGCATCCTGGGGCACCATGTTCGCCAGCGTGAAGCTCTGGTACTGGCTCTTCTCGTCGGGCATGTTGCCACTGGGGGCCATGTGGCCGCGGTCGAAACCGCTACGCGCATAGTCGGCCAGTTCGGCACGCTGCGTCTTCGGCAGCCGCGACTCGGCATGGAACGCGTTATCGCGCGACATGTCCTCGGCTGCCGCGATGCGGCGCGGCGTCAGGTGCTCGGCCGACCACAACGGCGTGCGCGTGACGCCGGAGTGCATGATGCCGAACACGTCATAGCACAGCGGGCGCGTCGCGCGGGCGAGCTTGTCGTTGAGGATGCGCGGGGCCTGGCCTTCCACGTAGTGCTGGGGACAGGCCTCGAAAGCGAACGCGGATGGCGCGAGCGAAGGGAGGAAAATCGCGGCCGCGAGGGCAGCGGCGTACAACGGGCGGATGGACATCGGGGATGGAAGCGGTCAGCAAGAATGCGATGGATGGAAGAAGCGCATTCTAACGGACCGCCATTTGCGCCAGCAAGCGCAAGGGCGCAGTTATTTTCCCCGCCGGCTCAGTGGACCGGCCGGCCGGCGCTGGCCGGGCCGGGCCGGAGTGGTAGCTCAATGCAGCCGGTCCAGCGCCTCCAGCACCCCCTTGCGGTTCTTGTGCTTCACCTCGTAGCTGCGCACCTTGCGGCGCTGCGCGGCCGTCAGTTCGGCCAGCGCGCCCTTAACCTGCGGCACGGTCAGGTGCTCGTAATTGGCGATCGGCACGCTGCGGTCGGGCGACGCGCCGGCGCTGTCCTTCGCTTTCGCGCCCTGCGTTTCGCCGAACTGCTTGCGCTGCTTGTTGACGATGCGCGCCGCCACTTCCTCTTCGCGCCCCTTGTAGCGGCCTTCCTTCTCGAACTGCTTCTCGAGCTTTTCGTATTCGCGTTCCCGTTTTGGGCTGGCACCTCGTGGCATGATGGTCCTCCATGGTCGATGTTTCGGATCATCGTAGCGAAAGCGCGGCAGCCCCGGCGCACGAACGCCGGACGGATCAGAACTGTTCGATCCAGCCAGCCAGTTGCGCCGGCGTGGGGCCGGTCCCGGCCGGCACCAGCCTCGCATGCACGCCTTCCGGCCCGCCGGACAGTTGCAGCGTCCGGCCTTCCCGGCCCAGCCACAGCAGCACCGCCAGCCAGAACGCGTGCAGGTCCGACACTGCGCTGGCGGTCGGCGTTTCGAGGAATTCGGTCAGCCGCGCCGTGTGCACGATGGTGCCGCCTTCGGCCGTGCGGTCGAAGCCATCGCCGAACGCTTCGGCCAGCAGCCCGAACACGTCGCCCGGCATCGCGCCGCCGCCGGCCAGCGCATCGAGCTTCTCCCGCACGATCCGTCCGAAGGCGGCGCTGCGAAACGCTTCGGAGCCGATCAAATCCGAATAGTCCATCAGCAGCCAGTCCGGCTCCGGCGGCGTGAGCCCGGCGCACAGCGCCGCCGACAGATAGGCATCGATCGGCACGGTACCCGCGGTACCGGTCACGCCGGCGCACAGCGCATACAGCGTGCCGATGCGGTTGGCGACGGCCTGCTTTTGCCGGATGAGCAGCTTTTCCCGCAGCAGCTGCGCATGCTCCCGGCGCAGCCGGGCCAGCTCGACCGCCTGCTTCATTTCCATGCGCAGCGCGGCGATGTCCCATGGCTTCTGGATATAGCGGTAGATCTGCCCCTGGTTGACCGCTTCCACCGTGTGCCCGATTTCCGAGTAGGCGGTGGTCAGGATGCGCACGATGTGCGGATAGCGATCCCATGCGTAGAACAGCAGCTCGTTGCCGTACGCGCCGGGCATCCGCTGGTCGGACACCAGCACGGAAATGGTGTCGGCATGCCGGTCCAGCACGCGCTTGCCTTCCTCGACCGATTCCGCCGTCAGCACGGTGGCTTGCGTGGCAAGCGCACGCTGGAAATATTTCAGGGCCGTCGGTTCGTCGTCGACGTAGAGGATGGCTGGCAATGGTTTGGCAGCGTCGGTCATGCTTGTTCCTTTTGTGTTTCTGGAAAATTCATCGTGGCGGTCGTTCCCCGCTGGCCGGACGGATCGCCCGGCAGCCCCGCTTTCGAGTGCACGCGCAGGTGCCCGCCGAACGACTGCATCACGCGGTTGCAGAAGATCAGGCCCCAGCCGCTGCCTTCGCCGCCCTGCATGGGCACGGGGTCGAGCAGCAGGCGGTGCAGGATCGCAGGCGGGATGCCGGGACCGTTGTCCTCGACGGCGATCGCCGGGCGCCCTGCCGGCCCCACTGTCACCCGCAGCCGCGGTGCCGGCTGGCCGCGCAGCGCCTGCAACGCATTGGCAAGCAGGGACGACAATACCAGCGCCACGCAGTTGGGCGACGCGCGAATCGAGAAATCGCACTGCACATCGACCGAGATCGCCGCCCGCTCGTCATCGCCCATCGGATAGGAAGCCAGCAGCGCCGCCACCATGCGCCCGGCGCCTGCGCCGGCCACGCGGGCCGCGGGCGCCGGCGACGCCCGCTTGACGGTCTCGACGAACGAGTCGAGCACCGACCGGCAATACCGCACATTGTCGCTCATGTGGGCCGCCGCGTTGCCGATCCGTGCGTTCAGGGACAAGGCCAGGGGGTTCGGCGAGCACTGCCCGTCGCCGGGGTGGCGGTGCCCGCCTGCAGGCGGATACGCCTCATCGTGCTCTGATTGGTCGGTGCCGTCAGCATTCGCATCCCTGGCGTACTGCGCCAGCGTGCGGGCGAAACCGGCGATGGAAACGAGCGGCGCCTCCAGCTCCCGGGACAGGAACGCGACCGTTTCCTCGACGGCCATCAGCCCGTGGTCGCGCATGGCGCGGTCGCACGCGCGCCGCGCCGCTTCGCCGCAGGCCTGGCGCAGCACGTCGCGCAGGGCATCCTGCCGGACCGGTTTCTCCAGCACGCGGAACACATCGCCGCCGTTGACCGTTTCCAGCAGCACCTCCTTGTCCGCGTAAGCCGTGACGAGGATGCGCACCAGGCCCGGCCAGCCCCGCTCCACCTCGCGCAGCAGCTCGCCGCCGGGCTTGCCCGGCATCCGGTAGTCGGTTACCAGCACATCCACGTCGTGGCCGCCGAGCAGCTCGAGCGCCGCGTCCACCCCGGACGCGGTAAGGACGCGATACTCGTTGCCGAACGCGCGGCCGAAATACTTGCGGGCCAGGTCTTCATCGTCCACGTACAGCACGGTGGGCGTCACGTTCTCTGCGCTCTGTGCCATCAATGCTCCTCGCCCGCCCGCGGCAGGTCGAATGAAAATCGGGTCCACTCGCCCGGCTTGCTTTCCGCCGTCAAGTGGCCGCCATGCCGCTCGATCACCCCGTAGCAGATCGACAGCCCGAGCCCCAGGCCCTGCCCCACTTCGCGCGTGGTGAAGAACGGCTCGAACACGCGGCGCAGGTTTTCCGGCGCAATGCCCGGTCCGTTATCGCAGACGGCGACAAACAGCCGTTCGCCTTCCTCGCGGGTGGCGATCAGGATTTCCGGCGCGGGCGTGGCGCTCTTGCGCAGCGCCAGCGCGGCATTGCTGAGCAGGTTGATCAGCACGCCCACGATGGCCGCCTCGTCGCCGCGCACCAGCGTTTCGCCGGCAATGTCGCGCCGGATCGCGATGCCTTTGGTTTCATGGCCGACCAGCCGCACGGCCGCATCGAGCGCCCGGTCGAGCAGGAACGCGCTGCCGTCCACATGCTCGCTGCGGTAGGCGAACGTCTTCAGGTCGGACACGATGTATTGCACGCGCTGCATGCCCTGCCGGGCATCCTCCAGGCATTCGAGCAGCATCGGGCTGCCTTTCGCGGCCGGTTCCTCCAGCGCCACCTCGATCGCCATCATGCAGAAATTGACCGGGTTGTTCACCTCGTGCAGCAGGCCGGCGGACAGCGTGCCGAGCGCGGCCATTTTTTCCTGCTGCAGCATCTGCCCCTTGATCTCGGCCAGGCTGCGGTTCGTGCGTTCCAGCTCGTCATTCTTTTGCGCCAGCTCGTCCTTCAGTTCGAACAGCTGCCGCCGGCCGCGCTCGTTGTAGAACGTGTAGACGGTGCTGGCCGCCACCGCGAAAAGCACGATGGTGGAGTGGAACAGGAACTGCGGATGGTCGGTCACGCCGCCCGGCCGCGTCACGCAGGCAACCCAGTACGCCGTCAGCGTCAGCAAGCCGTAGGCCAGCGTATACATGTAGCCGACCGGGAACAGCGTGCCGACCGCGAACAGGGTCAGGATGATGCCCGCATAGAACAGCGAAGCCTCGCCCTGTGTCACATGGATCATCCACGCGATCATCAGTTGCGGGAACGTCAGCCAGGCAAACGTCACCGCGTGCACGTGCCGCTTGCCGAGCGGGGTGTACAGCACCCCGAGCCCGGCCAGCACGGCGATGCTGGTCATGAGGCGAACCATGGCGAAGCGCGCCATGTGTTCCGGGTACACGGCGAGATCGAGCACGAAGCCCAGCAGCACGAGCACGATGACCGTCACGGCGCAGGCCCGGCTCTGCATCAGGTGGAATCCCGACAGCTCCCTGGCATAGCCGTCGCGCACCGGCGTGGCGGCGCCCATCACGGCTCGACCGTCATGTCGGCGAACACGTTCACCCCGGTGGGATCCGTGTACACGCGGGTTTCGCCGCGGCGCGCCGGCAGGAGCGCCCGCATCCCCGCCTCGTCGCGGTAGATCAGGTACCACTCCAGAATGTGCTCCATGCTGAACCGCTCCGGATTCGCACTGTGCACGTTGGTGACGAGCAGGCTGCCGCCCGCACGCGCGCGCGTGGCGAAATAATGGGTCAGCCGCGCGCACACCTTGCCGGACAGGTAGTCGAACAGGCCCGCACAGTACACGGCATCGAATTCGCCACGGCCCGCACCCTCCGTTTCGCGTCGCTTGAGCAGCTGGTGCACGGAATCCTGCACGAAGCCGACCGCCGTGCGGCGGCCCGTGGCGCGCTGCACGGCTTCCAGGCGCTGGCGGGTCCAGTCCAGCGTTTCGCCCGAAAAGTCCACCAGCTCGAACGACAGCAGCTCCGGCTGGTCGCATTGCTGCAGGAAGCGGGCCACTTCCTCGGCCGGCCCGCAGCCCACGTTCAGCACACGGAACGAACGGCCGGCGGCGCGCGCCTGCTGCGCCAGCCCCATCAGGAATTGCACGAGGATGTCGATGCGGTGCCGGTGCGCCGCGGCCACGGCGGTCTGCAGGAAGGCGGCGTTGACGACCTGGAAGTAGGTGCTCGGCCCCTGGCGCGGATCGCCGAGGATCTGGTTGACCATCTGGTAGTCGCCCGCGTAGCCCAGCGGCTTGGTGTAGGTGCGGAACACGAACGGTGCGCGCAGGATCAGCGGGTGCAGCGCGGTCTGCGCGAAGGCGCGGTGCGCCGGTGCCTCCTCCTCGTCGACCAGCGAAGCCTCGTGATTGAACTGGTCGAAGCACGTCTTCATCCTGGCCATCAGCGGCAGCGCCAGTTCGAGGAAATACTCGGCCGGCAGCCGCGCCGTTGCCTGGCCTCCGGGCTCGGCGTCGGCCAGGTCCAGCTGTTCCAGCCAGCGCGACGCATCGGCCAGGAACGCCCGGGTTTCGTTGACGACGATCTGGTAGTCGCGCCGGATGCGGAAACGCTCGCTCCACCCGTTCACGAACGCCTGCGCCTTCTGCCCGATGACGCCGGGCGCCAGGACCACTTCGGTCAGCTCGCGCCATTCGTCCGTCAGGCTGGTCGACACGATCGCCGTCAGGCCCGTGTTGACCATGCTGATGACGACGGCCTTGCCCACATACGCCTCGCGCGCGCCCATCCTTACCGTCAGCTCGCTCAGCACCTCGCTGACCTGGACGATGGACCACGGATTGTAGACTTCCATGACGAGCGAGCGGCGCTGCACGTTGACGATGGTGGCGCGCACCGCTTCGCCCTGCGCATTGAGGAAGCTGACGACGGGATCGATCTGCGTTGGCGAGTACACGGATGGGCTTTTCCTGGCGGTATTACGGCCGAGTGTACCTTGATGCAGATCACCCTGCAATGAAGGCCCTGCCTCTCGCTGCCGCCCATGAAACTCCCGTGCCGAAAGCCGCGACGCCCTGTCGGCGGGTGGCGAAACGCTGGCTGTTCGCCTGTCCAGGACGGTACGGCAGCGTACAGATTCGCAAGCTCCACGGTGCCACAGTGAAGGGAGCCATTGGAGGAGATCATGACGCAGGTACGCAAGGGCCAGGCGCCCGACAAGCTCGATCGCGAGCAATTCCATCGCAAGTTCGTGCAATCGTTCCAGGACCCGCGCTTCGAGCCGCTGCGCGACGACATCGCCAGGCTCGAGGAAGTCGCCTGGACCAACTACCGCGACAGCCGCAAGGCGCCCATCACCGTGAAGGCCGGCCCCGGCTTTGCCGATCCCGGCTACGACCTGGCTGTCGAGTGGAAGGCGGCACACGACGCACTGCTGGCCGCCGAGCGCCGCCAGAAGGATCCGGCCACGCCGTCGCGCGTGCTGGTGGTCTGTGGCGCCTCGCGCAACGACGGCACGTGCCCCGGCGAGATGTCCAAGACGTACCGCATGGTCGAATGGGCCCGCACGGCGCTGGAGACGGAAGGGATCGAGGCCGACGTGCTCGACCTGTCGCTCGTCACATCCACCTACAGCCATCACATCCATCCATGCAAGGGATGCGTGTCGACCGCCATGCCGCTGTGCCACTGGCCGTGCAGCTGCTATCCGAACCACAGCCTGAACCAGGTGAACGACTGGATGAACGAGATCTACGAGCGCTGGGTGCTGGCGCACGGCGTCATCCTCGTGGCTCCCACGTACTGGTACCAGTCGCCATCGCCGCTGAAGCTGATGATCGACCGGCTCGTGTGCGCCGATGGCGGCAATCCCGATCCCACCCGCACGCACGGCAAGGACGCGGCGCAGGCCAAGGAGATCGAACTGCAAGGCTGGGATTACCCGAAGCACCTGGCCGGCCGCGCCTACGGCCTGGTCGTCCATGGCGACGTGGCGGGCGTGGAAAGCCAGCGCCGCAACCTGGCCGACTGGCTCGACTGGATGGGCCTGATCGCCGCCGGCCGCCAGGGCGTGCTGGATCGCTACATCGGCTATTACGAATCCTATGCGGAAAGCCACGAAACGCTGGACCGCGACGAAGCGCTGCAGGAGGAAGTGCGCAACTGCGCGCGCGCCGTGGCCGAAGCGGTGCGGCAGATCCGCGCCGGCAAACTCGTGCCGCCGGATGCGCGGCTGCGGCAGCCGCGGCCGAAGTAAGCAGGAAAGCAAGCAAGCCGCATCGTTGGAAAGTTGCCCTGAAAATGGGGACGCGAGGAATGCTGGCTTGCTGACCAGCGTCGCTACGCCGACAAGGCGCCATGCTCGTCGAAGATGTTGCCCTGCATGGCAACATCGTTCTGCAGCCGCGGAGCATGCTCCGCGAAACCCCTGTGTCACCCTCGGCTATTCCATTTTCCCGGCAACGTTCTTGCAGCCGGCGTCAACGCCTCACGGAGGCCATCTGCCGCTCGAACGCATCGACCACCCGCTCGGCCCGCTCCAGCGCGGTACGGTCGCCGCGCCGGTGCGCGAACGCGGCGGCGGCACCACGGAACTGGCCGCTGTCCAGCATCAGCCGCACGGGGGCGCGCAAGTCGCCGTCTGGCCCGAACCGGGCACCGTTGACGCCGCCACCCCAGCTTTCCACCCGCCGCGCCATCAGGAATTGCTTCAGTTGCATCGGCAGCATCAGCACGGGCACGCCGCAGGCGAGCGCCTGTCCCACGGTCCCTTCACCCGCATGGCACACGCACAGCGCGGCACCGTGCAGGGCCGCTTCCAATGCCACCGGCTGGGCCGCATACACGATATGCGGCGAGCTGAGCGGAGCCGCGCGGCCCGCCGCCACTTCGGGCACGTGGCACAGCACGCGGCAGCCCTCGTCGACGAGTGCCTGGAGCACGGCGGCGTGATGCCCGTGCTCGTGCCGCAGGTAGGCGAACACGCGCGGCCCGCTTCCCTGGGGCCAGACGGGTGTCGCGGTGCCCCACGGCATGTCGACGGGCCCCAGCCATTCGGCCTCGGTTGCCGCACGGCCATAGTGATCGAATTCCGGCCACGTGCACAGCTGTGGCGCGTCGCCCAGCAGCAGGCGTGCGGCGTGCAGCAGTGCCGGTGCGCCGTGCATCTCGAGCACGGCATTGGCCACGTTCAGCACATGTGCTTCGGCGCGGGCGAGGCGCCGGGGCGCCACGCCGTCCCAATCGCGCAGGCACGGCAGCGGACGGTCGGGCGGCGGGCTGGAGAAACCGATGCCCACCGAACCTGTTGGCAGGTGCAGCGTGCGCGCGGCGAGCAGCGCCGTCGGCGCATGATCGGCCACGACGAGATCCGGCGCCGCGGCGTCGAACAGCGCGCGCCAGCCGGCCACCAGGCCTGCCAGGCCCGGCACCTCGAGGTAACCCTCGGCGAGCAAAATTTCGGCAAGGCTGGCGGGATTGGCCGGCAAACCCTGCGCGCGCTGCAGCCATACGGGCGCCTGGTAGCGCGGCACCGGCAAGTCGGCCAGTACGGGCTGCGTGCCGCCCAGGTCGCGCAACGCGAAGCTGACGCGATGGCCGCGCGCCAGCAGCACGCGGGCCAGCATTTTCAGCCGGCCCGCATGTCCCAGACCACCGCCCAGTTCCCAGGCCAGATAGATGTGTGCCATGTGATCGAAAGTCTAGACGCGGCCGGCGCCGATGCCAAGGAGGACGTGTGACCGAAAGTACATTATTCGCAGCAGTGTGCTGATCAATATTCCGACTGCTGTAATCCCTCTCTTACACGGGCACGGGATGCCTGCTGCTACTCAGCCCGGCAATGGCACAGCATACTCGTTATACAGATGACAACGGTATTAACAAGATTCAATGCGCGTAATCAACGCGCAGCCCTGAAACCCCAACACGGCCTGCCAGGATCAAGAGACAAGAATGCCCATTACCGCCCTCGCCCAACGCCCAGAATCGGCCATCGATACGAGCGATGCCAAGGCCGTCTACCATGCCCTGTATGACGATGCCAATCCCGCACTCGCGGCCGCGTACCTCGAAGCGCGGCTGAACGAAGCGGAAAGCCTGCCGTGCGACTTGCCGGCCACCATCGACGAAATGGCGGAGTGGATCACGCGCCACACCGATGCCGTGGGCACCGAGTACCGTGCCTACCTGGCAGCCCGCAAGAATGGCGCGCCGCGCCGCTTCTTCAAGACCCGCTCGCAGGCCCTGTACTTCATCAAGGCCGTCGCCCCGACCAAGCTCGTCGATGGCGCATGGCTGTATGGCGTGCTCGACAGGTGGCAAGACCCGGATTACCAGCCGCTCATCCGCATCTACCTGGAAGAGCTGGGTAACGGCGTGCCGGACAAGAACCATGTCACCATCTACCGCAAGCTGCTCGAGCAGCATGGTTGCGAACACTGGCAAGGCCTGCCCGAGCGGCATTTCGTGCAGGGCGCGATCCAGCTGGCGCTGGCCGCCGGTGCGGACGACTTCCTGCCCGAACTGGTCGGCTACAACCTCGGCTACGAACAATTGCCGCTGCACCTGCTGATCACGTCGTATGAACTGAACGAGCTGGGCATCGACCCGTATTATTTCACGCTGCATGTCACCGTCGACAACGCCGATACGGGCCATGCCCATACGGCACTCGAAGCGCTCAAGCGCCTCGTGCCGCGTGTCGGCGACAGCGCCGCGTTCCTGCGGCGCGTCGCCGCCGGCTTCCGCCTGAACGACCTGGGGATCGGCACCGTCGAGTCCATCGCCTCGTTCGACCTGGAACGCGAAACGGCCACGATGCTGGCGGCCAAGGCCGTCGTCGGCAAGAACATGCACTCCGATTACTGCCGCGTTGCCGGCCGCACCATCAACGACTGGCTCGCCGACCCGGCGCAGATTCCGCAATTCCTCGAAAAGCTCGAGCAGCAAGGCTGGATCCGGCGCGGCGAGCCCGCCGAAAACAGCCGCTTCTGGAAGCTGATCCACGGCGAGCGCGCCGAGATGTTCGGTGTATTCAGCCCCTATGAACAGCAGTTGCTGGAAGACTGGATCGCCACACCGCGCGACGGCACGGATCCGGCGATCCCCCGCGTGCCCAGTTACCGGGCATTGCGTCGGAGCATCGATACGCTCGAATCCGCGCCCGCCCGCAACAATGCGCCGCGCGGCGTGATCCGTCACGCCTTCCCTGCGGACGAACATGCGTGGCAAAGCATCGGCTGCGAACTGCGCCTGCTGGAAGCCCAGCTGGCCGCCACCGCCAGCAAGGACGAGGCCATGGCGCTGCTGATCGGCCTGATGGCCCCCAACCAGCACCACGTTTCCGCCGGGTTGATGGCCACACGCGTGTTCAACCGGCTGTATCAATGACGGGGCGACCATGATCCGGCGGCGGTAAGGCAAGTATGGAGCGCTGCCGGATCCGCGGGAAACGGTAGCGCGACCACTGCGACGGCGTCACACGATTACAACGATCACAACCAGACAAGGGGATACGATGATGAACGCCACCGCCACCGCGGGCCTGGCCGGCCCGGGGGCCACAGCCACGGCTGCCACCGATCGTCCAGGCCAGGAAACGGCTCCATGCGGCGCGCGCGCGCAGCCATTGCCGGATGCGGCCGCGCTGCATGAGCTGGGCCGCGCGCTGCGCGCCGCCGGCTATCGCTTCACCACGGTCACGCCCGCCACCCATAGCCGCGTGAAGGGCCGCAGCGACCACGTGTGGGCACGCGACCTGGCCGACATCTTCGGCTGGAGCCGGCCATTTCGCGCCGAGGCCCTGTCCCCCGAACTGCTGGCGCTGATGCTGCGCGCCGGTGTCGCCCAGCCGCACCGTGACGGCTGGCGCTCGACCCTGCGCGCCTCCACGCTGGACGGCGAGCTGTACTTCCATTCCGCCTACCCGACCAGCGAACCCGACGCCGTGTTCTTCGGGCCGGACACCTACCGCTTCGCGCGCGCGTTGCGCAGCGAACTGGCCGTGATCGCCGCCACCGGCCGCCCGGTCCGGCGCGCCGCCGACGTGGGCGCCGGCGGGGGCCCGGGCGCGCTGACGGTCGCACGCCGCTTCCCCGGCGCCGAGGTGCTGGCGCTGGACATCAACGCCCGCGCCATGCACGTGTGCCGCGTGAACGCGCAACTCGCCGGGCTTGACAACGTCGCGGTCCGCCATAGCAACCTGCTGCAGGACGTGCCGGGCGAGTTCGACCTGATCGTTTCGAATCCGCCCTACCTGCTGGACAAATCCGAGCGCGCCTACCGGCACGGCGGCGGCGAGCTCGGCGCGGGCCTGTCGCTGGCGCTGACGAAACAGGCGCTGGGCCGGCTGGCGCCGGGCGGCAGCCTGCTGCTGTACACCGGCGTGGTCATGCTCCACAACGACGATCCCTTCCTGCGCCGCATCGAACCGCTGCTGGCGCAGGCCGGCATGAACTGGCACTACGAGGAAATCGATCCGGACGTCTTCGGCGAAGAACTCGACACGCCCGCCTATGCCGAGGCGGACCGCATCGCGGCCGTCTGGCTCAAGGCATCGAAACCCCTGCACTGACCCCGTATCGATCCCGCATCGATCGTTTGATCGGAAAGACCACATGACCCAGGATTTGCAAGCGACCGTCGTGACGCACGGCGGCGCAGGAGGCAGCCGCGACCAGGATGACGGCTGCCGGTTTGCCGCCCGCGCGGGCCTCGACCGCCTGTCCGGCGGCGGCAGCGCACTCGATGGCGCCGTCGCCGCCGTCGTCGCCCTCGAAGACGACGGCCGCTACAACGCCGGCAGCGGCTCGGTGCTGTGTCTCGATGGCAGCACCATCGAGATGGACGCGTCCGTGATGGATTCCCAGGGCGCGCTGGGCGCCGTCGCGTGCATCCAGCGCGTGAAGAACCCCGTGCTGGTGGCGCAGGCCGTGACGCGCACGCCGCACTGGCTGCTGGCCGGCGAAGGCGCCGAACGCTTCGCACGCACGGCCGGCTTCGCGATCCACCACGCGATCAGCGAACGCCAGCGCGCCAAGCACGAACGCCTGATGGCCACGCTGGGCGGCGGGGAACCGGCCACGCCGGGTGTCGCGAACCGCGCATTCAAGGATTACTGGAACTACGACACCCCGCCCGAATTCACGCCATGCGACACGGTCGGCGCCGTGGTGCGCGATGCGGCCGGCAACTTCGCCGTCGCCAGCTCCACCGGCGGCTCGGCGCCGTCGCTGCTGGGCCGTGTCGGCGATACGCCGATCATCGGCAGCGGCTTCTATGCCGGCGCCGATGGCGCGGTGGCCGTCACCGGCATCGGCGAACACATCGTGCGCCACCTGCTGGCCCACACCGTCTATGCCTGGATCGCCGGCGGCATGCCGGTCGACGAGGCGGTGCGCCGTGGCGTCGAACTGCTGCCCCAGGAAATCGACGTGGGCGTCATCGCGGTCGATCGGCGCGAGGCGGCCATGCACAGCAACCGTGAAATGCCCTGCGCGCAGGAGTGTGCATGAGCGGACAGACCAGCAAGCAGACGGGCGAACACTTCGACCGCAGCCAGCATGGCCACCTCGTCATCGTCGGCGGCCATGAAGACCGTGAAAACAGCAAGGAAATCCTGTCGCGCTTCGTGCAGCTGTGCGGCGGCACGCAGGGCACGATCGCCGTCATCACGGCCGCCAGCCGCGTGCCCGACGAGATGTGGCGGCGCTACGATACCGTGTTCCGCGAGATCGGCGTGCGCGACGTGATCCGCGTCGACCTGCCGGACCGCGCCACCGCCAACGATCCCGACCTGGCCGCCCGCGTGCGCCAGTGCGACGGCATCTGGATGACGGGTGGCGACCAGAAGCGCCTGCTCGCGATGATCGGCGGCACGCTGCTGGACGAGGCGATGCACGGCGCGCTGAAGGAATCCGGCGCATGCATCGGCGGCACCAGCGCCGGCGCGTCAGCCATGTGCGGCCACATGCTGGCCGACGGCAAGGCCGATCTGCTGCCGGAGAAAGGCTCCGTGAGCCTGGGCGCGGGCCTTGGTTTCGTGCAGCGGGTCGTCATCGACCAGCATTTCAGCGAGCGGCACAGGCTGGCGCGGCTGCTCACGATCGTCGCGCAGAATCCCTACCTGCTGGGTATCGGCATCGACGAGGACACGGCGCTGGTGGTCGAGCGCGGCGTGGGCATCGAGGTGATCGGCGCCGGCAGCGTGACGGTCGTCGACGGCCGCACGATGATCTCGAACGTGGCCGACATCTCCACCGGCGGCACGCCGCAACTGATCGACGTGCGCCTGCACCTGCTGCCCCCCGGCAGCAGCTTCGCGCTGCCGGGGGAGATCAACCACCCGCACCAGCTGCCGCCGGACGCCACGCGCGACACGCCGGCCGCGCTCACCGACTTCATCCGCACTGTCACGAAGAGGAATCCCCTGTCATGAACATCCTGGACCAGCGCGTGCTGCGCGGCCCCAACCTGTATGCCGCACGGCCTTGCCTGCTGACAGTGCTGGATCTGCAAGACCTGCATGGCGTCGCCTCGCGCGACGTACCCGGCTTCACCGACGCGCTGCTGGCCATGATGCCCAGCCTGATGGCGCACCGCTGCTCGCCCGGCCACTACGGCGGCTTCGCCGAGCGGCTGCGCGACGGCACCTACATGGGACACATCATCGAACACCTGGCGCTGGAACTGCAATGCCTGGCCGGCACGCCGGCGGGCTTCGGCCGCACCCGCCGGGTGCGCGGCCAGCCCGGCGTGTACCGCATCGTGTGCGCCTACAAGGTCGAAGAAGTGGCGCTCGAGGCATTCGACCTGGCGCTGGCGATCGTGGGTGCGCTGGCGAAGGGCCAGCCGTTCCCGCTCGAAGCACCGCTGGCGGCACTGCGCGCCACGGCCGAACGCAATGCCGTGGGCACCAGCACGGCAGCGATCCTGAAGGCGGCGCGGCGCCGGCGGATTCCCTATTTCCGCGTCACGGAAGCCGCCAACCTGTTCCAGCTGGGCTGGGGCAGCCGCCAGAAACGGCTGCAGGCCACGATGACGGGCGACGCCGGCAACATCGCCTGCCGCATCGCCAGCGACAAGCAGCTGACGAAGGCGTTGCTGAAGGAGGCCGGCGTGCCGGTGCCCGGCGGCACGGTCGTGGCCAGCGCCGAGGAGGCGTTGCGCGCGGCGCGCAAGCTGCGCGGCACGGTGACCGTGAAGCCGCTCGATGCCAACCAGGGCAAGGGCGTGACGACCCAGTGCAACACGCCGGACGAAGTAGCGGCCGCCTTCGAGGCGGCGCGAAAGTTCTCGCGCAGCGTGATCGTGGAACGCTTCATCGAAGGCCATGACTACCGCGTGCTCGTCACCGGCGACAGGGTCGCCGCCGCTTCGCTGCGGCGCCCGCCATGCGTCACCGGCGACGGCCACCGCACGGTGCGCGAGCTGGTCGACATCGAGAACCGCAATCCGGCGCGCGGCAAGGGTCACGCCAATATCCTGACGCAGATCCCGCTCGATGGGCATGCGCTGCAGGCGCTGGCAAAACAGGGCTACGGCTTCGACAGCGTGCCGCCCGTGGGCGTGCCCGTCCTGCTGCGAGGCAATGCCAACCTGTCCACCGGCGGCACCGCCGAGGACGTAACGGACCTGCTGCCCGACGACACGCGCGCCGCCTGCGTGCGCGCCGCCCGCAAGATCGGGCTCGACGTGGCCGGCATCGACCTGGTCTGCCGCGACATCGCCCGGCCGCTCGCCGAGCAGGACGGCGCGATCATCGAAGTGAACGCGGCGCCGGGCATCCGCATGCACCAGTATCCGGCGGCCGGCACGCCGCGCGATGCCGGCGACGCGATCGTCGAGGCGATGTACGGCGGCGACAATGGCCGCATTCCCGTCATTGCGATCACCGGCACGAACGGCAAGACCACGACCACGCTGATGGCGGCGCACTGCGTGCGCGCGGCCGGCCTGCGCACGGGCGTGACGACGACGGAGGGCGTGTACATCGACGGCCGCCGCATCGTCAGCGGCGACTGCAGCGGCTACTGGTCGGCGCGCACCGTGCTGACCGACCCCACCGTGGATTTCGCCGTGCTGGAAACGGCGCGCGGCGGCATCCTCAAGCGCGGCCTGGCATTCGACCGCTGCGACGTGGCCGTGGTGCTGAACATCAGCGCCGACCACCTGGGCCTGGACGGCGTGAACACGGTGGAAGAGCTGGCGCGCGTGAAGGGGGTCGTCGCCAGCGCCGCGTCGCGCTGCGTGGTGCTCAATGCCGAAGACCGCCACTGCGTGCGCATGGCGGCCCGGCTGGCCGACAAGGTCGAGATACTGTTCTTCGCACTGGATCCGGACAATCCCGTGCTGCTGAAGCACCTGCACAACGGCGGCCGCGGCGCCTACCTGGAAGGCGGCGAACTGGTGATCGCGGACGGCACGCGCCACCTGGTGCTGCTGCGCGCGGAAGACATGCCGTCCACGCTCGGCGGCCATGCCCGCTACAACATCGCCAACGGGCTCGCCGCGGCGGCGGCGCTGCTGGCATCCGGCTTCGATCCCGAGCAGATCGCCTCCGGGCTGGCCAGCTTCGTGTCGGATGGGCGCACCAATCCGCTGCGCAGCAACGTGTTCGACGTGCATGGCGTCACCGTCGTCGTCGATTATGCGCACAACCCCGCCGCCTATGCCGCGCTGTCGGGCATGGCGCGGGGCCTGTCCAAGGGGCGCGTGGTCGGCGTGGTCACCGCGCCGGGCGACCGCCGCGACCAGGACCTGGAAGCCGTCGGGGAAACGTGCGCGCGCGGCTTCGACGAGATCGTCGTCTACGAATCGAACAACCGCGGCCGCCCTGCCGGCGACTGCGTGGGACTGATGCGCCGCGGGGCGGATGCCGCCGGCAAGCCGGAAGGCGCCGTCCACAGCCGGCTGGACGGCCAAGAAGCGCTGCGCCACGGCCTGTCGCTGTGCCAGCCGGGCGACGTGATGGTGTTCGCCTGCGGCTCGTCGCTCAACGAGGTCGTCGAGGCGCTGCGGGAAAGCGATCCCGCCAGCGCGCAGCGGATCGCCGAGCAGGCGGCACTTCTGGTAGCCTGATATCGCATGGTGTCGGACACTATTTCCGGACGCTTTTTCCGGAAATAGTGTCCGACACCGGTTTCCCGCTGATGCAGCTGTTCGCTGCTGAACACCGGTGTCTGACACCGGTTTGCCTCTGCGGTTTGCCTTGGCGTCCGCCGCACCGCGTGCGACCACCCTACCCCGCCAACCCCGCCCGCAGCAGCCACGGCGTCACCCCCGTCCACCGCTTGAACGAGCGCCGGAAATTCGCGGCATCGTGAAATCCGAGATATCTCGCCACGGCATCGTTATCCGCCCCCTGCGCATGGAACATCCACAGCGCGACATGCGTGCGCACCCCGTCGAGCTCCGCCTGGAAATGCGTGCCGTGCCGCGCGAGCTGCCGTTTCAGCGTGGCCGGGCTCACGCCGAAGTCCGCGGCCGTGCGCTCCAGCACCGGTGCCGTGCGCACCCGCTCCAGCAGATAGTCGTACAGCGCCGCCAGCAAGCCTGGTGGCCGTTCCGTCTCGCCCTCGGCAGCGCGCAGCGCCAGCGCGGCGGCCAGTGCGCTACCCCGTGGCCATGGCCGGTCCAGCCACGCGGCCTCGATCAGCATCGCATCGAACTGGCAATCGAAGCGCAACGCACCGCCCAGGTGCACGTGGTGCTGCTCCACATGGCGCGGCGCCGCGCGGTTGAAGCAGAAGCGCCATGGCAGCCGTTCGCCGCCCAGCCAGCGGCACAGCGCGACCACGGCCGTCATGTGCATCTCCACCAGTGCCGGCCGAAGGCCGGGAGCGCCGTGGCTGTCGACCCAGTACAGGGCCGCCATGCCGTCCCACGTTTCCAGGCGCGGCCGCGACAGGGGCGTCAGCCGCGCATGCCAGCGGCACAGGATCGCCAGCGCGTCGCGCAAGGTCGGGGCCTGCACCAGCGCGTTGCTGGGTGCGCCGTCGTGGCCGGGCAGCATTTGCTGGCCCAGCATGAAGCTCGTGTCGGCGCTGTCCAGCGCGCGCAGCGCGTTCGACAGCAGCTGCAGGTACTGGGCGGGCGATACCAGCCCGTCCGGTGCCAGCGCATCCAGCCCCGTGCCGCGCAGGACCGCCGCCTCGCCGATATCGCGCGAACGGGCATATTCCAGCACCAGCGCCGGTTGCAGGCATGCCGGGATCGACGGTTCGGCGGCGCCGCGCCACTGGATCACTCGTCCACCTGTCAAGCGTCCACCTGCCGGCACAGGTCGGCGAGCACCATGTCCGGCGTGCGGCCGCGCGTGCCGCCAGCCTGCGCGCAGCTGTGCCGCAGCGACAGCGCGATGCACGCGCCGCCGCTGCCGATGCCGCTTCCGCTTCCGCCAGCGGCATGGTGCCGCATCGCCGCCACCATCAGGCACAGGTGCCGGGCCGCGTCGCCTGCCGCCGCGTCGGACAGGCCAGGCATCAGTACCGCGAACCGGTCGCCCGCATAGCGGCACAGCAGGTCGTCGTTGCGCAGGTTCAGCAGCAGCATGTGGCTGACGGCCTGCAGCACCCGGTCGCCCTCGGCCTGGCCATGCTCGCGGTTGATGCGGTGGAAGCCGTCGATGTCGAGGAGCACCAGCGCGCAGGCGCCAGGATTGCGTTCCAGTTCCCGCGCCAGCTGCGCACGCAGGTAGCCGGCATCGGCCAGCTGTGTCACGCGGTCGAACGCGCGGTGGTCGCGGAACAGCCGCTCGCGCTTCTTCAGGTGCTCGGTCAGGCTGGCCTGTTCCTGGCGCCAGTACACCATGCCGACCGTGAGGACGACCATGCCCACCGGGACGAGCGCTTCCAGCGCGTTGTCCCACAGCGCTGCCTTGTCGATGGCCAGGAATTCATCCATGCAGTCGGCCCACGAGCCGAGCATGATCGCGGCAAAGCCGGCGGCGAGCAGCCGTGTCACGCGGCCGTCGGGGCGGCTGCCCAGCACGATCAGGCCCCATGCGGCGGCAACGAGCGCCGTACCGCCCTCGCTCGCCACGTCGAACCATTTCCATGTCTCGACCGGCTTGACGGTGCCGGCGGTGGCATACAGGAGGGCGATGGCCGTGCCGGCAAGGCAGGCGGTGGCGAAGTGGCGCTGGATCGCGCGGTGCTGGTTCGTCTTCATGACCGGCCACCTTAACGTGCCGTTGTGACAACGTGATGACGCCTTGCCGATATCCGGGGTCAGGGCGTGGCACGCCGTGGCAATCCCGCCCGGGGTGCGATCGGCTCACCGGTGGCCGTGTTTTCGCGCCGGCGGCACGGCCTGCCCGGCCCTGCCCGCGGCGGCGGCCGGGTCAATTCAGCTCATGGTTGCGGTCATGGTGTCGAAAGCGGGCCGAAAGCGGGCCGCCTGTCACCGATCGGTCACATGGGATGCCTAGAATCCGCCGCAACTTCAACCACCGGATCGATGCCATCACCATGCGACACCTAGCCATCCCCGCCCTCGGCCTGCTGGCCGTCACGGGAGTCCACGCCGCCGGCGACCCGACCGTCGTCATCGCCGGCCAGCGCGTCAGCCTCGCTAACGCCATCGCCGCGCAGGAAAAGGCCGACAACATCGTCAGCGTCGTCTCCAGCGACGGCATCGGCGGCCTGCCCGACAAGAATGCCGCCGAAGCGCTGGCCCGGCTGCCCGGCGTGGCCGTGCAGCGCGACCAGGGCGAAGGCCGCTATGTCAGCGTGCGCGGCCTGGGGCCCGACCTGAACGCGGTCACCATCAACGGTGCGCTGGTGCCGTCGCCGGAAGCGGGCACGCGCGCCGTTGCCCTGGACGTGCTGCCCGCGGGACTGATCCGCAGGCTGGAAGTGTCGAAAACGCTGACGCCCGACCAGGATGCCAATTCCCTCGGCGGCACCGTGGAAGTCAAAACGCTGTCCGCGTTCGACCTGCCGGGCGCCCTGCTCGTGGCCGGCGCCGGCGCCAGCCACGACACGAACACGCACCGCAACAGCCCGAATGCGAACCTGCTGTGGGCGCAGCGCTTCGCCGGGGGCAGGCTGGGCGTGGCCGCCGGGCTGTCCGGCGAAAAGCGCAAGTTCGGTTCCGATAACGTGGAAACGGGCGGCGCATGGCGCGGCGACCGGCTCGAAGGCTTCGAGCTGCGCGACTACCTGCCGGTGCGCGAGCGCCGTGCCGCCGCGCTGAACGTCGACTGGCGCCCCGACGCGGCCTCCAGCTATGCGCTGCGCGCCTTCGTGAGCCGGTTTTCGGACGATGAGGTGCGCGACCGCCTCACGGTAGGCAACGTCGAGAACGACGACCTGGCCGAAGGCGAAACGGACGACGCACGCCTGGAACGCCGCCTGCGCCAGCGCAAGTACACGCAGGAGATCCGCTCCCTCACGGCCAGTGCCGATCATCGCTTCGACGACTGGCGCGTGCATGCCGAGGCAACGGCGAGCCGCGCCACCGACGATGCGCCGGAATCGATCAACGACGCCCGCTTCCGCGGCAGCTTCGGCGGCATCGGCTTTACCAATACGATGGCGCCGCGCCTCGTCGCGCCGGCCGCCGCCTTCGATCCTGCCAGGTACAGCCTGAACGCGATCACGCTGCAGCAAAGCTATGCAAGGGACCGGGCCAGGGCCCTGCGGCTGGATCTCACCCGCGAATTCGACGATGGCTTCGCCGTGAAGTTCGGCGCCAAGTCCAGCCGGCGCGACAAGGACAACGACACGAACCAATGGGCGTATGACAGCGGCAATGCCGCCAGCGCCAGCTACTGGGGCGCCGGTACGCGCTCGATGAGCGCCTTTGTCGGCACGCACCAGCTCGATTACGCGTTCGGGCCGATCGGCACCGCGCTGGACCCGGCCGCGATCCGCGCGCGCGTGGCTGGCCTGCCGCGCGCCGGTGCGCAACTGGCGGCGGAGTCGGCGCTGGACGATTTCGCCCTGGTCGAGGATATCGATGCCGCCTACGTGCAGGGCACGCTGGCGCGCGGCGCCTGGTCGCTGCTGGCCGGCGTGCGCGCCGAGCACACGCGCTTCGAGGCGGCGGGCCGGCAGATCGAGATGCTGGAGGACGATGGCGAGTCCATCACCTCGCGCCGTGCCGGCCGCTCGTACACGAACTGGCTGCCGACGCTGCAGGCGCGCTACGACCTGGATCGCACGACGGCCGTGCGTGCCGCGTGGAGCAATTCCGTGGTGCGCGCCAACTTCGGCCAGCTCGCGCCCGGCATCAGCCTGGACAGCGCGACGGAAGCCACGATCGGCAACCCGGACCTGGCCCCGCTGAAGTCGCACAACCTGGACCTGGGCATCGAACGGGTGCTGGGCAACGACGGCACGATTTCCGCCTACGTGTTCCACAAGGACATCAAGAACTTCACATATGCGACCAACCTGGCCGGCAGCGGCCGCTGGGCAGGCTACACCACGGCCACGTCGTACGCCAACGGCGACAGCGCGACGGTGAAAGGCATCGAACTGGCTTGGCAGCAGCCGCTGCGCATGCTGCCGGCGCTGTTCGACGGCCTGCTGGTGGGCATCAATGGATCGCTGACGCACTCGCGTGCGGCGATCGACAGCTTCGACGAGGATGCGGGAACGCGCGTCGGCCGCTCGATCCGCCTGCCCGGCCAGTCGAGCCGCGTGGCCAACGCGATGATCGGCTACGAACACGGGCCGCTCAGCACGCGCCTGGCCGTCAACCACAAGTCGCCCTACCTGCTGGAACTGGGCGAGAACGTGCTCGATGCCGGCGCCGACCGCATCGTGGACAGCCAGACCCAGCTGGACTTTTCGCTGTCATGGCAGATCGACCGCCGCTGGCAGCTGTCGTTCGAAGCGAGCAACCTGAACAACGAAAAATACTATGTATACCAGGGCGTCAAGTCACGCAACGTCCAGTATGAACAATATGGCCGCACCTACAAGATCGGCCTGAAAGCGAGCCTGTTCTGATGAAAAACTTTGTCATGATGTCGTTGCTGGCCACGGTCTTCGCCGCCGACATTGCCCACGCCGCCCCCGCCGCGCCGTTCCCGGCGTCTGCCGCGGCGGACGCGCGCGACCTGGCGCCGCTGCCCGGCGGCTGGCTGGTCCTGGAAAAGACTGCGGTGCGCCTCGTCGATGCGGCGGGAACCGGGCGGGCGAGCCTGGCCGTGCGCGGGCGCCAGCTCGACATCCGTACGCAAGCCGATGGCGCGGCACTGGCCATCGTCATCGATGCCAATGCGGAACGGGCCATCCCGCTGCGCATCGACGGCCGCGCCGGCCTGCTGTCGGCCCTGCCCCCGCTGCCGGAAACGGGCTACGGCATCGAAGCCGCCTGCCTGTACCGCGACGCCCAGCGGCTCACCTACGCTTTCCTGGTCGGCAAGGATGGCCAGGCGGAGCAATGGCTGCTCGATGGCGAAGCGCCGCGGCGCGTGCGCCGCCTGGCCCTGCCGCCGCAGGTGCAGCACTGCCGCGTCGACGATGCCACCGGCACGCTGTACGTGGCCGAGGAAGGATCCGGCGTATGGGCCTACCGCGCCGACGCCGAAGGTGCGCCGGCGCGGCAGGCGGTTGACCTGGCGCCGCCGTTCGGCAAGCTGGCCGGGGGCGCGCAAGCGCTGGCCGTGGTGCCTGGCGGTGTCGCCGCCACCGATGGCAAGGGCACGCTGCACGCATGGCGCCGCGACGGCGCCGCATGGAAACCCGTCGCGGTGGCCGGCAAGGGCATCGGCCATCTCGCCCGGGATGGCGCCGGACGGCTACTGGCGCAGAGCGGCAAGGTCTGGCGCACCGTGGACGTCGCCATGAAGGCTGCCGCGCCCGCCGCGCCGCTGCCCATTGTCGTCCCCCGCGCGCAGACGGAGCCGGTGGCGCGGGCCGGCGACGCCGCCGACGACCCGGCGATCTGGCGGCACCCCGTCGACCCGGCCGCTTCGCGCGTGCTGGGCACCAACAAGAAGCAGGGCCTGCTCGTCTACGACCTGCAGGGCCGGCAGCGCCAGCTGATCGAGTCCGGGCGGCTGAACAATGTGGACGTGCGCCAGGACGTGGCCTTCGGTGCCGAACGCTTCGACCTGGCACTGGCCACCCAGCGCGACGACAACCTGATGGTGCTGTTCACCATCGGGCCGGACGGCACGGTCGCCGAGGCGGCACGGCTGCCGACGGAACTGGACGAGATCTACGGCGCCTGCGTGGCGCGCCCGGCCGGCGGCGGCCTCGACGCCTTCGTCAACGACAAGGATGGCCGCTACCTGCACTACCGGATCGACCGTGCCGGTGGCGCGTTCACCGCGCGGGTCGTGCGGCGCTTCCGCACCGAAACCCAGCCGGAAGGCTGCGTGGTCGACGAGGCGAGCGGCCTGCTGTTCGTCGGCGAGGAGCGGCGCGGCCTGTGGGTGACGGGCGCCGGTGCGGACCAGGAGCCGCGACTGTCGATGGTGCTGCCGGTCGGCGGCCTGCTGCGGGCCGATGTCGAAGGCGTCGGCGTGTACCGCGGCGCCGCGCGCAGCTATGTGGTCGTGTCCAGCCAGGGCAACGACAGCTACGTGGTGCTCGATGCCGCGCCGCCGTTCACGGTACGCGGCGCGTTCCGGATCGGCGTCAACGTGGAAGCCGGCATCGACGGCGCTTCGGAAACGGATGGCCTGGAAGTGACCTCCGCGAACCTGGGTGGCCCGTACGCGCGCGGCATGCTGGTGGTGCAGGATGGCTACAAGCGCATGCCGGACGGGCCGCAGAACTTCAAGCTGGTGGCCTGGGACGACATCGCCCGCGCCCTCGGCCTGGACTGACAGCGCGTGAAACTGCACTGAATGCGCCGCTGCCTGCCGGTTCGCCGGCGGGCCGTGGCGTACACAGGCGTACGCGGCCAAACGACCTTCCGAGCTTTCGCACCGCCGGATGCCGCGCCGTTGCGGCGCGGCCATCCACGCGCCCGGCAAGCGCTCCATGGCGCCTGTCGCCTCTTCCCCATTCCCTGCCGCACCGGCGACATTCCCATTCACCTGCGCCACGTCACGATGCGCCTGCCCAGCGGCAGCGTGCTGTTCGATGAGCTCGCATTCGCGTTCGGCGCGCGGCCCGGCGCCAGGCGATGTGTCACAGGAAAACGTTACTATTATAATTATGCAACACTTATTGCTATATTGGTGTGCAAATGACTTCGCTGCCGGGAGCGGGTGGTATGCTTCGCCCCAACAGGTACGACTGGGCACAACAATGAGCACAATACTGGGGAGAGCGCGACGTGTCGATTGCTGAAAAACTGTTCAAACTGAAGGACGCGGGAACGGATGTCCGGACCGAGGTGGTCGCCGGCGTCACGACCTTCCTGACGATGGCCTACATCATCTTCGTCAATCCGGCGATCCTGGGCGACGCCGGGGTGCCGAAGGAGGCCGTGTTCGTCGCCACCTGCCTGGCGGCCGCGCTCGGCACGCTCATCATGGGCCTGTATGCCAACTACCCGATCGGCATGGCGCCGGGCATGGGCCTGAACGCCTACTTTGCTTATGCCGTCGTGCTCGGCATGGGCGTTCCATGGCAGACGGCGCTGGGCGCCGTGTTCATTTCCGGCTGCCTGTTCCTGTTCATTTCGATCTTTGGCTTGCGGGAAATGATCGTCAAGGGCATTCCCGCTTCGCTGCGCACGGCCATCACCGTGGGCCTGGGACTGTTCCTCGGCCTGATCGCGCTGAAGAGCGCCGGCATCGTGACCGCGAACGCGGCAACGATGGTCACGGTGGGCGACCTGCACAAGGCACCGGCCCTGATGGCCATCGTGGGCTTCCTGCTGATCGTGGCGCTGGACCGTCTGCGCGTCAAGGGAGCGATCCTCATCGGCATCGTCGTCGTGACCGTAATGTCGTTCTTCTTCGGCGGCAATACCTTCCACGGCATCTTTTCGGCGCCGCCCTCGCTGGCGCCGACGTTCGGGCAGCTCGATATCGCCGGCGCCTTCGGCACCGGCATCCTGAACGTGGTGCTGGTGTTCTTCCTCGTCGAACTGTTCGACGCGACAGGCACGCTGATGGGCGTGGCCGCCCGTGCCGGCCTGCTCGTGGAAGGCAAGATGCAACGCCTGAACCGCGCGCTGATGGCGGACAGTACCGCGATCGTCGTCGGCTCCGTCATGGGCACCTCGAGCACCACGGCCTACGTGGAGAGCGCTGCCGGTGTGCAGGCCGGTGGCCGCACGGGCCTGACGGCCGTGGTGGTAGCCCTGCTGTTCCTGGCCGCCCTGTTCATCTCGCCGCTGGCCAGCGTGGTGCCCGCCTATGCCACCGCGCCGGCGCTGCTGTTCGTTTCCTGCCTGATGCTGCGCGACCTGGCGGACGTGGAATGGAACGAAAGCACGGAAAGCATTCCCGCCGCCGTCACCGCACTGCTGATCCCCTTCACCTATTCGATCGCCCACGGCATCGCATTCGGGTTCATCACCTATGCGGCACTGAAGCTGCTGACCGGCCGCGTGCGGGAAGTCAAGGCCGTCGTCTGGGTCATCGCCCTCGTCTTCCTCTTCAAATACACCTGGCTGGGCGCGTAGGAAACCGGCCCGTGCACCGGCCCGTACCGCAACGGGCTCGGCCTGCCACGGGCTGGCATTGCGAAAACCTGCTTTCGCGGTGTCAGCTCGTAACCACGTATACTGTCAGACCCCTCCTACATCATCGTAACCGCTGGTTAGCGTCCTCCCATAGCAGCGGCGCTGCGCCCCGCGTTGTGACCATAAGTTACGAACTGATGAGTCGAAAAGCTTGACTCTTGCCGCGCGGAATTGAGTTATAGCGAGGTCAATACTTGATAGGATGTCCACTCGAAGCCATCGAGAACGGAACCTGTCACATGACCCTCCCCATGCACATTCATGTGCAGCACACGACGAACGCGCACGCCAGCGGGCTGGTCGTGCCGTCCGTCATGATGCCGGAGGCCGCATGAGCATGGCGGAGCGGACACCGGAACGCTTTCCCGGTTCGCCTTCGGCGATCCCGGCGGTGGTACGCGGGTACTCGACCCTGCCGGCCATCGCCGGAAACAACTGCGCTGCCCCAGCCTGCGGTGCACCCGACGCGCGCCGGACCGGCAAGCCGATGGTCGACTCCCATGACAGCCTTCGCGGCGACCACACCGCAGCGATCGTTGCGTCCGATGAACCGACCGAATTGCTGCGCAAGGATTCTTTCGTGCACGGCGCCCGCCTGGCGGGTGCCGGTCGCGGTGAAGCCTGCGCGGCGTTATGCCGTACCGGCATGGCTGCCGCCGCGGGATGGCGCGCCGTACCGAGAGCAAGCGCAAGAGCAAACGCAGGAGTGAATGCCGCCGCGAAGCTGTCGATTCCCGCATCCCTTGATGCCAGGACCCCGATGTCCATATCGAATAATGGCCCGATAACTAAAAGAGGATCCCATGAGTGACTTCGAATATCCGCGACCGCAGCTTGTCCGCGACAAGTGGCAGAACCTGAACGGCGCCTGGCAGTTCGCCTACGACGACGACCGACGCTACTGTCGCCCCGACGAGGGCATCGAGTGGACGCACCAGATCCAGGTGCCGTATGCCCCCGAGACGAAACTCTCCGGCATCCACGACACGGGTTTCCATACCGTGGCGTGGTATCGCCTGGAGTTCGACTTGCAGGACCGCGGCGAACGCACGATCCTGCATTTCGGCGCCGTCGACTACGAAGCCAGGGTCTGGGTCAACGACCGGCTCGTGTGCACGCACCAGGGCGGCCACACGTCGTTTTGCGCGGACATCACCGATGCGCTCGTCGAAGGCCAGCGCCAGGTGATCGTGCTGCGCGCCGAAGACGATCCGCACGACCTGGCCAAGCCGCGCGGCAAGCAGGACTGGCAGCTCGAGCCGCACTCGATCTGGTATCCGCGCACCACCGGCATCTGGCAGACCGTGTGGCTGGAACAGGTACCCGCCACTTACCTGAAGGCGATCCGGTGGACGCCGCACTTCGACGGTTTCGAGATCGGCTGCGACATCCAGGCCGCCGGCGACCGCCGCGAGAAGCTGACGGTGGAAGTGAAGCTGTGGCACGGCGAAGTGCTGCTGGCCGACGACGAATACAAGCTGATGGGCCAGGAAGCGCACCGCAAGATCGCCATTTCCGACCCCGGCATCGACGATTCGCGCAATGACCTGCTGTGGAGCCCGGAAAAGCCCACGCTGCTCGATGTCGAACTGACCCTGCGGTGCGACGGCATCGAACTGGAAACGGTACGATCCTATACAGCGCTGCGATCGGTGGCCATCAACCGCGACCGGTTCATGCTCAATGGCAGGCCCTACCCGCTGCGCCTGGTGCTGGACCAGGGTTACTGGCCCGACAGCGGCATCACGGCACCGGACGACGCGGCGCTGAAACGCGATGTCGAACTTGCCAAGCTGATGGGCTTCAACGGCGTGCGCAAGCACCAGAAGATCGAAGATCCGCGCTACCTGTACTGGGCCGACAAGCTGGGCCTGATGGTGTGGGAAGAAATGCCGTCGGCGTATTCGTTCAGTCCGAAGTCGATGACGCGGCTGATCAAGGAATGGCAGGAAGCGATCGAACGGGATTACAGCCACCCCTGCGTGATCGTGTGGGTGCCGTTCAACGAATCGTGGGGCGTGCCGAACCTGACATCGATGCAGGCACATCGGAACGCCGTGGAAGCGCTGTATCACATGACGCGGATGATGGATTCGACGCGGCCGGTGATCGGTAACGATGGATGGGAAGCGTCGGCCACCGACATACTCGGCATCCATGACTACGACAGCGACCCGCAGCGCATCAAGGCGCGCTACGAAGTCAGCGATCCGGCCCGCACGCTGTTCGACCAGCGGCGTCCAGGCGGCCGCATCCTGACGCTGGACGGCTTCCCGCACCGCGGCCAGCCGATCGTGCTGACGGAATTCGGCGGCATCGCCTTCGACACGTCGGCGCCGGACATCGACACGTGGGGGTATTCGCGGGCGATGACGGCCGACGCGTTCTACGAGCAATACACCGCCCTGCTGAAGGTGGTGAACGAGACGCAAATGTTTTCCGGCTTCTGCTACACGCAGTTCGCCGACACGTATCAGGAAGCAAACGGGCTATTGAACGCGGACCGCACGCCGAAGATCCCGTTCGAGAAGATCAGCGCCGCCACTCGCAGCGTCCAGCTCGTTGCACAGGATCCGCCGGAACCGGCCTGATCGGCGCAAGCATTGCTGCCCGTCTCCGTGAGATGGGCAAACAGTAAGCAGCACCCACAATTCACGACTCACAATTAACGACCCGTTACGGGCAAGGGAGAAACCATGTCGACCATTATCGTGTTTTGCCACCTGCGTTGGGACTTTGTCTTTCAGCGTCCACAGCACCTGCTGACCCGCCTGGCCAAGCATTACAAGATCGTGCTGGTGGAAGAACCCATTCATCACCAGGGCGAAAGTTTCATGAAGACGTGGCAGCCGGCGCCGAACATCACCGTGTGCCAGCCGCACACGCCGGTGCAGCAGCACGGCTTCCACGACGACCAGATTCCGCTGGTGCAGCCGATGGTGGCCAAGCTGGTCCCGGAAGGCGAGGATCCGATCGTGTGGTTCTACACGCCGATGGCGCTGCCGCTGCTGCCGCAACTGCATGCGAGCCTCGTCGTGTACGACTGCATGGATGAACTGTCCGCCTTCAAGAATCCGCCGCGCCAGCTACTGCAACGCGAAACCGCGCTGCTCAATATCGCGGACCTCGTGTTCACGGGCGGCCCGAGCCTGTATGAAGCGAAGAAGAACCGGCATTCGAACGCCCATTGCTTCTCGAGCTCGGTCGACGCGAAGCACTTCGCCCATGCGCTGGACCGCGAAGCCAGCCATGCCGACCAGGCCCATATCCCCCATCCGCGCCTGGGCTTCTATGGCGTGATCGACGAGCGCTTCGATACCGAGCTGACGGCCGAGATCGCCGACGCCAATCCGGATTGGCAGATCGTGCTGGTGGGCCCGGTCGTGAAGATCGATCCCGCGCACCTGCCGCAGCGCCCGAACATCCACTACATGGGCCAGCGCGGCTATGACGACCTGCCGAAATTCCTGGCTGGCTGGGATGTCTGCCTGATGCCGTTCGCGATCAACGAAGCGACCAAGTTCATCAGCCCGACCAAGGTGCTGGAATACATGGCCGCCGAACTGCCGATCGTGTCGACGCCGATCCGCGACGTGGAACAGCCTTATTCGCACGTGGTGGCGATCGGCCACACGGCCGAGGAATTCGTTGCCCACGTCGAGGCGGCGCTGGCACAGACGGCGGAACAGACCGCCGAGATGGAGCGCAAGATGCGCGACGTGGTGGCCAAGACGTCCTGGGAAAACACGGCCGCCCGCATGCGCGACCTGATCGAGTCCACCACGCCGGCCCGCAAGTTCGAGCGCCTGACCGCGCCGGAAATGGTGTACGAGCAGCCGCATGCCGCGCCGAACGTCAACCCGCTGCGCACGCCGGTCACGGCGCCGAAGGTCGGTAGCCTCATGGGTGGTGTCGCCGCTGCCGCTTACCAGGTCGCACCCGCTTCGGCTTCCGTGCAGGCCGCGGCAAAGGCGGAGTAACGCAACAGGACACGGGAGCCTGGCGGCTCCCGTTCAACGACAACGGCGGCCATTGGCCGCCGTTTTTTTTCTGTATTGCTTCTATGCCGCGCAACGTCGCCGGCACTACGCCATCCGTTATCCGTTCTCGCATCCCGCACGCCGCCGGAATTGCCAGGGCAGTGCGTTATGGATCGCGGTCGCGGCAACCGCTGCCTGGCCGATTGCCACGCTGATCTGGTTCAGGCCCAGTACCACGTCGCCGATGGCGTACAACCCCGGCACGGTGGTACGCTGGTGATCGTCGACGATCAGCTTCTCGCATTCGCCGCACGCCGCGCCAAGCGCCTGCGCCAGGGCGGAACGGGCCTTCTCGCCCAGCATCGGGTAGAACACGTCGAACCGGTGGTCTTCGCCGTCCTCGGTATGGAGCACCGGTTCCATCGCATCCGTCAGCGTCACGCCCTTCAGCGGCGAAGCCACGTAGCGCACGCCCGCAACGCGCAGTCTTTCCGCCTCTTCGCGGGTCAGCGGCATGCCGGCTTCCCGCTCGAACAGCGTGACATCGCATGAAAACGTGCGCATGAACAATGCATGGCCGGTGCGGTTATGCGGCTGCGAGGCGACCGCCACGCGCTTATCGAGGATATCGTAGCCGTCGCACACGGGACACAGGCGCACGGCGCCTGCCGCCACGGCCTCGACCCAGCCTTCGACGGGCAGGCCGGCATCGGCGACGCCGGTCGCCAGCACCACGACCGGCGTGCGGATCTCGCCGCCTTCGTGACGGGCGACGAACACGTCGTCCACCTTGTCCAGCGCGGTGATCTCGAGATCGTCGACGGTGCCGCCATAGCAGTCGAGCTGCCGGCGCAGGCGGCCGAGCAGCTCGTGGCCCGGCACGCCGCCGGGAAAGCCGGGATAGTTATGGCTGATGGGGATCAGCGACAGGCGGCTGTGGCCCTTGTCCGCGACGATCACGTCGCGGCGGAAGCGGCGCAGGTAGATGGCGGCGGTGAGCCCGCCGGGCCCGCCGCCGATGACCAGCGCCTCGCACGTCCTGGTGCTGCTCACCGGGTCGTGCCGCCCGTTCCGGAGGTGCCGGTCGAGGTGCCGGACGTGCCCGTTGCGGTACCGGAAGTGCCCGAGGTACCCGTGGCAGTGCCGGACGTACCCGTGGCCGTGCCGGACGTACCCGTGGTCGTGCCGGACGTACCCGTGGCAGTACCGCTGGTACCGGTCGTCATGCCGCTGCCGGTGGCGCCCGTGGCGGAATTGCCGGACGTCGTACCGCCCGCCTGCGTACCGAGCGTGCCGCGCGTGGTGGCCGAGCGGTTCGTACCGGCCGGGGTGGCGCTGTTGAGGGTGCCGGTCGCGGTCCTGGCCGCCGGCGTGCCCGTCGGGTTCATCGTGCCCGTTGGGTTCATCGTGCCCGTTGGGCTCATCGTGCCAGTTGGGTTCATCGTGCCCGTTGGGTTCATCGTGCCGGTCGCACCCGTCGTGCCCGGCGCCCCGGTGACATTGGGCACGTTCGTCGGGCCGATCGTCGTGGGCGACGAACCAGTCTGCCCCTGCGACATCGTGGCACCACTCGTGGTGTTCCCGACGGTACCCAGAGGCGTCGTGACGCCCGGGGTACCGATGGTGCCCGTAGTCGGCGGCGTGACGCCGTTCACCGGCGCCGGGCCGGGAGCGCTGCGCGTGGCTGCCGGCACGGCGCCTGCGCCGCGATTGACGCTCGAGTTCACTCCGGTATTCACGCCCGTGTTGACCTGGCCACCGGCGGCTGGCGTGGTCACGGTTTGCGCGCTGGCGGCGGAAGCGGCCAGCATGGCCGCGACCATCAATGCAGAGTTCATCTTCATGACGTGCTCCTTTGAATTTATCGGTGCGCCGATTCTGTCACGGCCAGCCCTGGACGGCCGTAGGAGGACGCCGCATGGCGCGGTCGGATGGGTTCTCGCGCACACGGTATTGCAGCCCATGTGTGCGACGGCGAACACGTCGCCGCCTTTGCCGGATGCAGGGAGTTTCCACGGTGAACTGGCGCACGGAGGACATCGGCAAGCCCGATGATTCTGTCGACACGACAAGCACACAGGAAAACCTTCATGAAGAACCATGCCATGTCCCTGGCCGTCGCCGGCCTGGCCGCCACCACGGCCGCCTTCGCCCTCGACAGCGCCGAACCGCCGATGGCCGAGCCGCGCATGCAGAAAGTGCTCGAAGCGCTGGCCACGCTGGGTGGCAGGCCGGTCGAGACGCTCACGCCGCAGGAAGCGCGCCGGCAACCCACTGCCGCGGATGCCGCGGCGAAAGTGATGAAGGACGACGCGATTCCCGCGCAAAAGGACGGCGTGACGGTAAAGCGGCGGGACATCGAAGGCACCGGCGGCAGGATCCCGCTGGCCGTCTATACGCCGGCCGGCAAGGGGCCCTTCCCCATCGTCGTGTACTTCCATGGCGGCGGCTTCGTCATCGCCGACACGAAGACCTATGAGCCGTCGATCAGGGCGATCGCCGCCGGCGCGAACGCGGTCGTCGTTTCGGTCGACTACCGCCAGGCACCGGAGCACAGGTTTCCGGCCGCGCCGGAAGACGCCTTCACCGCCTGGCAATGGGTGCTGGCCCATGCCAAGGAGGTGGGCGGCGATCCCGCCCGCGTTGCGGTCGCCGGCGAAAGCGCCGGCGGCAACCTGGCCGCCGTGGTGTCGCTGATGGCACGCGACAAAGGCGTGGAGGCGCCGGTGCACCAGCTGCTCATCTACCCGGTCGTCAGCGACGACATGAGCACCCCTTCGTACCAGCGCAACGCCAATGCGAAACCGCTGAACAAGGCGATGATGCAGTGGTTCTTCAGGCACTATGGCGCCGATCCGCAGAATCCCCATGCGCTGCCGCTGAAGGCGGACACGCTGGCGGGCCTGCCGCCGGCCACGGTGATCACGGCCGAGATCGACCCGCTGGCCAGCGAGGGCGAATCCTATGCCGAACGCCTGAAGAAGGATGGCGTGAAGGTCGACTACCGGCAGTTCGACGGCGTGACGCACGAATTCTTCGGCATGGGCGCGACGGTGCCGAAGGCGGTCGATGCGCAGAAATTCGCCATCGAAGGCTTGAAGAAATCCTTTGAAGCGAAGCGCTGAAGCGAAGCAGAGAGGCGTGGCGGCCGCTCAGGCGGCGGCCGCCAGTACCCGCGCCGCCTTGCGTGGCGCGCTGCGCTTGCCCTTCTTCCCGTCCTGCGCCGGCTTCAGCGCTTCAGCCGCTTTCGCCAGCCGTTCCTGCAGCAGTGCCAGCACGGCGGCTTCCTCCGGCTGCAGCGCATGCAGGTCCTTGCTGAACTCCTCTTCGGCGCGGGCGCGCAGCGCGGCCAGTTCGGCGCCGTCCATGTAGGCTTCCAGTACCGCCGGGTGCACGTAGCATTTGCGGCACACGGAGGGTGTATTGCCGAGCTTCATGGCCACCGACTCGATCGCCCGCACGACGTTTTTCTTGGCCTGCGTCTCGGAGTCGAACTTCTCGAAGGCCTGCAGCGCCAGGGCGGCCAGCACCGTGCCGGACCAGGTACGGAAGTCCTTGGCCGTGTAATCCTCGCCGGTCACGCCGCGCAGCCAGTCGTTCACGTCCGACGAGTCGAGCGAGTGCGTCGTACCGTCGTCATCCACGTACTGGAACAGTTCCTGGCCCGGCAGGTCGCGCATCCGCTCGATGATGCGCGCAAGTCGCCGGTCGGCCACCTTCACGTCGTGGAATACGCCACTCTTGCCCCGGAACCGGAATTCCACCTCGCGGCCGTCGATCCGGACGTGGCGGTTGCGCAGCGTCGTCAGGCCGAACGACTTGTTTTCCTTTGCATATTCCTCGTTACCGATGCGCATCATCGTGTGCTCCAGCAGGTAGACGACGGTGGCCAGCGCCTTTTCGCGCGGCAGGCCGGGCAGCTTCAGCGCCGCGTCCACGGCGTGACGGATGGCGGGCAACGCCTGGCCGAAGGCGATCATGCGCTCGTACTTCACTTCATCGCGTACGCTGCGCCAGCGCGCGTGGTAACGGTACTGCTTGCGGCCCCGCGCATCGCGGCCGGTAGCCTGCAGGTGCCCGTTGGCCTGCGCGCAGATCCATACATCGGTCCATGCCGGCGGAATCGCCAGCGCCTTGATGCGGGCCAGCGTGGCTTCGTCGTCGACGCGGCCACCATGCGCATCGGCATAGCGGAAACCGCCGGCGGTGGCGACGCGGGACAGGCCCGGCTTGCTGTCGCTGACATAGCGCAGCCCCGCCGCGCGCGCCGCCAGCGGGGGATCGGTGACCAGTTCTTCGGGTTTCATCGCAGCTCCTCAAGGTGAAGGCACTATGGCAGCGTGCAAAACATCCTTCCGTACGGTAGGCAACATCCGTGCCTTTATCACAATAGCGGATGCGGCAGGCGCCGCGCGGCTGGGGTACAATGCTGGTCCCCACGTTTTAACGAGCCGCAGACAGCCAATGACTTCACGTTCTGTCCTCATCCTTGCGCTGGCCCTCGGGCATGGCGCAGCGTTCGGCGCCGACACGATCGAAGAACGCACCTGGAACACGTCCGCCGAACTGGGCGCCATCACCACTTCCGGCAACACGACCGGCACTTCCGTCACCGGCAAGATCGACGCGCGCCAGGAGCTGGAAGACTGGAGCAACCAGTACATCCTGTCGGGCTTCTTCAAGGAAGACCAGACGCAGTCGAACGACGGCAACAAGCGCTACGTGCGTTCGGCCGAGCGCTTTGCCCTGTCCGCCCGCGCCGCCTACAAGCTGATGGAGGAAGGCGAGCGGCTGTTCGTGCTGGGTTCCCATGTCGACGACCGGTTCGGCGCCTATTCGCGCTATTCCTCGGTTTCGGTCGGCCGCGCCAAGCGGCTGCTGAAGTCGGACGACAAGATCGTCGAAGTCGAACTGGGCCCGGGCTATTTTTCCGGCGTGCGCGCCACCGGCGAGGAAGAAGATGGCGTCACGGTGCGCGGCGCGGCGAACATGCGCTGGCAGATCAGCGATGCCGCGCTGTTCACGCAGACGCTCGCCGTCGAGAAAGGCACGTCGAACACGCATTCCGTGGCCGAGACGGCACTGTCGACCAAGATCAACGGCACCATGCAGATGAAGGCCGCCTTCAGCGCCCGCAACGATTCGAACGTGCCGGTCGACAAGAAGAATACCGATACGCAGACGTCGCTGACGCTCGTCTATTCGTTCTGACCGCGCGCCGGCGCCTGGCGCCGGCCTGCATCGGTCAGCAAGGAATCGCTCAGCCAGGAATCGCTCGGCCAGGACTCTTCAGCCACAGCGCCCGAAGACCAGCAGCGGCATCGCGCTCCACGCGATCGCGGCAAGCGCCAGGATGGCGCCGCCCAGCCGCGCCATGTGCAGCACGCTGCGCGGCGCTGCTCCACCCGAGCGCCATGCCTTCCACGCGAGCCAGCCGGCGGCGGCCAGCGCCAGCAGCGTGGCGCCAAGCAGCACGGCCCATGTCTCGCGCCGGCAGCCGCTGGCCGCGTACAGGTAGCAGAAGAAGAAATGACCGGCCCACAGCAGCAGCGGCGCGGTACCCTGGTACAGCTTGCGGAAGAAGCGGTCGCCCATGTTCATCCCATCAGCCGGGGCCAGACATGCACCGCGATGCCGATGACGGCACCCTGCAGCACGGTGTAGTACCAGATCAGCGCCGTGTTATCGAGCGATCCGCGGCTGTGCGGCGTCAGGTGCCGGCACTGCGAACGGGCGATGACATACACGCCGGTGATGACGCACAGCAGCGCATGCAGGCCCTGGTAGGCAAGCATCACCGCCACCGCCGCGCTCCACGCATGGCTGGTGGGACTGAGCCCGCTCTGCAGCTGCCCCGCGAGTTCCAGCCCGAAGCCGGCGGCCACCAGCACGACTGCCGCGCCGAGCAGCCACCGCAGTCCTCCCTGCCGCGCCGCCAGCGGCCGCCGCCGGGCCAGGGCCAGCAGCGCGCCGCTCCCCAGCAGCAGCGCGAACGACAGGCCCGCCATCCACCCGCCGGGAAGCCGGGCGCCGGGTGGCGGGCACACGTCGAGCCGCATCGATACGTGCACATAGGTGAACACAAAGGACAGGAACACGCCAGCGTCGACGATCAGCATGATGATCGTGGCCCACCATGAATGGCTGGCGGCGCCGGTGGCACCCACGGGCAGCATGACGTCATCGTGCGCCGCATCCTCGCCCACCTTCACTTCCCGGCAAGGCGATGGCCTGTCCTGTTCCCACAGCCACGCCAGCAGCGTCACGATCGCAACGATGCCGCAGATCCATGCGACCAGCGTCTGCTCCGCCGTCAGCAGCAGGAAGAAGCCGGCCGTGCCGGCGGCCGACAGGAATGGCAGCCAGCTGTCCGTCGGCAGCACCAGCAGGTAGCGCAGGCGGGCGGCGACCGGCGTGGTCACGATGGTTTCCCGCCGGCCCGTGACGGTGCCGGGCATCCAGTGCGCGCCCTGCTCCACCTCGCGGGACAGATCCGGATTGGTCCACAACGGGTCGGCCGAATCCACCTGCGGGATACTGCGCGTGGCATACGACTCCGACGGCAGCCATTCCAGCGTGCCGGCATTCCAGGGATTGCCGGGATCCTGTTCCTTCTTCATCAGTGCGCGCACCATGCCGCCGAAGAAAAGCGCGACACCGGCGGCGAAGATGAACGCGCCGACCGTGGACAGCATGTTCAGCAGCTCCCAGCCCAGCCCGGACGGATACGTGTACACGCGGCGCGGCATGCCGAGCAGGCCGGTGATGTGCATCGGGAAGAAGGCCAGGTTGAAGCCGCCGAACATCAGCCCGAACGACCAGCGCGCCACCCGCGCCGGCACCGCGTGCCCGTTGACCAGCGGCAGCCAGTAGCACAGCGCGGCGAACAGCGGGAACACCATGCCGCCGATCAGCACGTAATGGAAATGCGCGACGATGAAGTAAGTGTCGTGCACCTGCCAGTCGTAGGGCACGACGGCCACCATTACGCCGGTCAGCCCGCCCAGCACGAAGATGAACAGGAAACCGAGGATGAACAGGGCCGGCGGCGACATTTTCAGGCGGCCGTGCTGCGCGGTCCCGTTCCACAGCGTGCCGATCCAGGCAAAGAGCTGGATCGCCGTGGGCACCGCGACGGCCATGCTGGCGGCGGAGGCGAAACCCGCTTCCAGGTGTCCCAGCCCCGTGGTAAACATGTGATGCGCCCACAGCCCGAAGCTGAAGAAGCCCACCGCCACCATCGCGACGATGACGACGCGCCGCCCTACCAGGGCGGTGCCGGCGATCGTCGGGATCATCGTCGACACCATGCCCGCCGCGGGCAGGAAGATGATGTACACCTCCGGGTGCCCGAAGAACCAGAACAGGTGCTGCCACAGGATCGGGTCGCCGCCCCGGTCGGCGATGAAGTAGGGCCAGTCGAATGCCCGCTCCAGTTCCAGCAGCGTGGTGGCGGCGATCACGGCGGGGAAAGCGAACACGATCATCACGCCCACCACCAGCATCGCCCATGCGTAGACGGGCATGCGCGCCAGTGTCATGCCGGGCGCGCGCGTAAAGAGAATGCCGATGATCAGTTCGATGGCGCCGGCGATCGCCGAGATCTCGATGAAGCCGATGCCGAGCAGCCAGAAGTCGGCGTTCAGCCCCGGCGAATACGCCTTGCCCGTCAACGGCGGGTACATGAACCAGCCGCCGTCCGGCGCCAGCCCCACGAACAGCGTGCAGAAGAAGCCCAGCCCGCCGAACGCATATGCCCAGAAGGCATAGGCGGACAGCCGGGGAAACGGCAGGTCGCGCGCGCCCAGCATGCCCGGGAGCAGGTACACGGCCACCGCTTCGACGACGGGAATCGCGAACAGGAACATCATCACGGTGCCATGCATCGTGAAGATCTGGTTGTAGGTGCCGGGCCCGAGCAGGTCGTTTTCCGGCACCGCCAGCTGCATGCGGATCAACAGTCCCAGCACGCCGGCCAGCACGAAGAACAGCAGCGACGTGCCGATGTACAGCAGCCCGATCGTGGTGTTGTTGACGGACTTGAGCAGTCGCCAGCCTTGCGGCGTGCGCCAGACATCCTCCAGCCGTTTCAGTTCTTCCGGCGGACGTGGCAGCCGGTTGGGCAGCGCTTTCAACGGGTGGCGTTCCTTTCTGCTCATTTCAGCGACTCCAGCCATGCCGCCAGCGCGCGCAGTTCATCGCCCTGGAGGCCGGTGGCGGCGGGCATGCGCACGCCCGGCTTGTGCGACTGGGGATCGGCGATCCAGCCGGCCAGCGTACCCTGGTGGGTGGGCAGCGTGCCGGCCGCCAGGTACAGGCGGCTGCCCACGTGGGTCAGGTCGGGGCCGGCTGTTTCGCGGTCCAGGATCCCCCCTGTCACGCCGCGCACCGCGTGGCAGGCGTCGCAGCGCCGCTCCAGGAACGCCTGCCGGCCGCGCGCGAGCTGCGCGGTAGCGGGTGCCGCGGCCGGCCTGGCCTGTGCGGCCAGCCATGCGTCGAATTCGGCCGGCGGCTGCGCCACCACGTGCAGCGCCATCTTCGCGTGCTGCGCGCCGCAGAATTCGGCGCATTGCCCGCGCCACGTGCCGGGCCGGTCCGCCTGCAGGGTCAGGCCATGCACGCGGCCGGGCACCATGTCGACCTTGCCGGCCAGCGCGGGTACCCAGAAGGAGTGAATGACATCGCTCGTCGTGAGCGCCAGGTAGACGGGCCGGCCGGCGGGAATGCGGATCTCGTTGGCCAGCACCACGTCGCGCCCGGTCGCGGGATCGATGTAGCGCACCTCCCACCACCACATCTTCGCCGTGACGGCCACGCGCAGCGGCGTCAGCGACGATGGCTGCGACAGCCCCGCGGTGCTGGCCAGGCTCCATGCCAGCAGCGCCGTCAGCACGACCAGGGGCAGCAGCAGGCCGCCGCCGACGATCCACACGCGCGAACGCACGGTGCCGCGGGCATGCAGCGCCCGCACCACCAGGACCATCACGCCGGCGAGGATCACAAAGGACCCGATGGTCATCGTCCAGCCCAGCTGGTCGATCAGGTGCGCATCCGGCCCGGCCGGAGCGAGCGCCGACTGCCGCGGCGCCGGCCCCGTCACCGCTGTCATCGATGCCGCGGTCATTGCAAGGTATAGAGGTAAGCCGCCATGTGGCGCGCGTCCTCGGGCGACACGCCCAGGTTCGGCATCAGCGTGCCGGGCTTGATCGCGGGCGGATCGACGATCCACCGCACCAGCGGTTCGGGCTGGTTCGGCAGCCTGCCGGCCACGTAGCTCTGGCGGCCGAACGTGTCGAGCGGCGGGCCCGCCGTGCTGCGCGCCGCCTCGACGCCGGGGATCGAGTGACAGGCGCCGCACTGGAACTGCGTCAGCAGCGCCTTGCCGCGCTCGACATCGCCACCGGCCACGCGCTGCACGGGCGGCGCATCCTCGCCGCAGCCGGCCAGCGAGGCAGTTACCAAGGCAGCGATGATCCGGCAACGTAGTGTTTCACGCACGTACTGTTCCTGCAGAAAACGGAAGAATCCATATAATAAAGCAAACACATCATGGATTTTTTCAACGGTGCGCACCCTTGCCGCCGACCTCTCAGTGCATACCTTTTACCTGCTGCCCATCGATGCCATCCAACCGATTTCGCCTGATCGCCAAGACTGCCCTTGCCACCACCCTGTCGCTGGGGGCCGCGGCCGCCGTGGGCGGCTTTATCGTGCTGGAAAGCGGCTGGTACAACGTGGCCGCGACCCAGCAGCATTGGCAACCCGTGCATACGGTGCTGGAACAAGGCATGCGTGAATCGGTGCGCTTCCACTCCCGCAACGTAAAAACACCGCCGCTGGCGGACAATGCGCGCACGGTGCGCGGCGCGCACCTGTATCACCAGCACTGCGTGCAATGCCATGGTGCGCCGGGCGTCGCGCAGACGCCCGTCGGCAAGAGCATGCAGCCGGTGCCCGGGCCGCTGGTCGACGCGGCCAAACGCTGGAAGCCGCGCGAGCTGTACTGGATCACGCGGCACGGCATCCGCATGGCCGGCATGCCGGCCTGGGAATTCCACCTGCGCGACGACGAACTGTGGGACCTGGTCGCCTTCCTCGGACGGTTCCCGATGCAAACCCGCGACAGCTACCGCGCGCTGGTCGAGGCCACCGCCCCCCCCACCACCCCGGCGCCCGCGCCGGCGGTGCCGCCCTATCCGGATGCCGAACGGGGACGCATGGCCCTCACGCAGTATGCCTGCCAGGCCTGCCACAGCATTCCGGGCGTGACGGGCCCGGGTACCTTCGTCGGCCCGCCCCTGGCCGGCCTGTCGCAGCGCAAGTACGTGGCCGGCGTGCTGCCGAACACCGCCGACAACCTGGCCCGCTGGATCCGCGTGCCCCATGAGATCGACCCGAAAACGACGATGCCCACGTTGGGCGTGACGGAACGCGACGCCCGCGACATGGCCGCCTACGTGCTCAGCAAGGAGTGACGCTTGAACCAGCAACCGGACACCGGCCCCGGCAAGGCCACCGAGCATCGTTTCACGCGGCGCGTCGCGCTCGTCAACGGCATCACGATCCTCACGATCCTGGCGCTGGCGGCCATGTGGTTCGCCTACGACGCGCTGCTGCTGGTGTTTGCCTGCATCCTGTTCGCGATCCTGCTGTACGAACTGGCCGGCATCGTGCACAGGCGGCTGGGCCTCGGCCGCAACGCCGCGCTGGCGGTCGTCGTGCTGGCGCTCCTGCTCGTATTCGGTATCGGCGGCTACCTGATGGCGCCGCAGATCGGCGAGCAGGCCGACAAGCTGGGCGCCGCCGTGCCCGAGGCGCTGCAGCGCTTTCGCGCCGCCATGGAACAGCAGCCGCTGCTCAAGCGCCTGATGGCCAGCGTGCCGTCGCCGGAAGAAATGCAAAAGCAGCTCGGGCAGCTCCTGCCGAACGCGGGTCTTTTCTTTTCCGGCCTGCTCGGCGCGGTCGGCAATGCCGTCATCATCCTGTTCGTGGGCGTGTACTTCGCCGCCCAGCCGCATATCTACATCGATGGCCTGGTCACGCTGGTACCGCCGCGCAAGCGCGAACGGGCGCGCGAAGTGATGGATGAACTGGGCCGCACGCTGTCGCGCTGGCTGCTGGGCAAGGCCGCGTCGATGCTGCTGGTGACGATCCTGTCGGCCACCGGGCTGGCCTTGCTCGATGTGCCGCTGGCGCTGATCCTCGGACTGATCGCCGGCCTGCTCGACTTCATTCCGTACCTGGGCCCACTGATGGCTGGCGTGCCCGCCATGCTGATCGCCTTCTCGGACAGCCCGCAGCAGGCGCTCTACGTGGTGCTGCTGTTCGGCGGCATCCAGCTGGCCGAAGGCTACCTGCTGTCGCCGCTCATCGAAAAACGCACCGTGTCGCTGCCGCCGGCACTGACCATCGTCATGCAGCTGCTGTTCGGCGCTCTGTTCGGCATGGCCGGCGTGGCCCTGGCCACCCCGCTGACCGCCGTGCTGGCGGTGCTGGTGACGATGCTGTACGTGCAGGATGTGCTCAAGGACCCGGTGCGCACGCCGTCGAGGAAGCACGACGATTGATTTCGCAATGCAAAACCGTGGACGACCCGGATCGCCGGACCGCCTGTTTTACAGGCAAAACTGGGCATGACGGACCGCCGGATTGCCTGTCTTGCAGGAAGCTCCAGCGATCGCGCCAGGAACTCGCCGTGCTGGCTGCTCGAGTGGCGCCGTGATGCGAGCGTTTCCTGAAAACAGGGGTACGTCCCCTGTTTTTGCTTGCGACAACTACTTGCTCGACTGCTTCTGGGTCTGGTACAGCCGCGCATAGGCGCCGCCCTGCGCGAGCAGTGCCGCGTGCGTGCCCATCTCGGCGATCGTGCCGGCATTCATGACGACGATGCGGTCGGCGTTTTCGATCGTCGACAGCCGGTGCGCGATGACCACGGTGGTGCGCCCTTCCATCAGCCGCTCCAGCGCCGCCTGCACCTGGCGTTCCGATTCCGTGTCCAGCGCGCTGGTGGCTTCGTCCAGGATCAGGATCGGCGCATCCTTGTACAGTGCGCGGGCGATGGCCAGGCGCTGCCGCTGGCCGCCGGACAGGCGCAGGCCGTTTTCGCCCACCTGGGTCGCATAGCCCTGGGGCTGGCGCACGATGAACTCGTGCGCATACGCCGCCTTCGCGGCCGCTTCGATGCGCGCCGGGTCCGGCGCCGCGTCGCCGTAGGCGATATTGGCGGCCAGCGTGTCGTTGAACAGCACCACATCCTGGCTTACCAGCGCGATCTGCGCGCGCAGATCGGCCAGCCGGTAATCGCGCAAGTCCACCCCGTCCAGCAGGATGCCGCCCTCGCTGACATCGTAGAAGCGCGGCAGCAGGCTGGCCAGCGTGGTCTTGCCGCTACCGGAACCGCCGACCAGCGCGACGGTTTCTCCGGCGGGAATGTCCAGCGACACATTCGCCAGCGCCGGCGCGGCGTCCGTGCTGGTGCCGTCATAGCGGAAGCTGACCGATGCCAGCTCGATGCGGCCGCTGGCACGCGCCAGCGAGCGGGTGCCGTCGTCCATCTCGACCGGCGCGTCGATGACGCCGAACACGGAACTTGCCGCCGCCAGGCCGCGCTGCAAAGGTTCGTTGAGTTTGGTGAGGTTCTTGATCGGGGACTGCATGGCCAGCATCGCCGTCATGAACGTGGCGAAGTCGCCCGCCGTCAGCGCATTGGCCTGCGCGCGCAGCAGGGCGAAATAGATCACGGCCGACAGCACGACGCCGATCAGCATCATGATGATGCCGGAGTTCATCGCCGCCGTGGCGGCCTGCTTCACGGCCAGCCTGCGGTTCAGCTTCACCACCTCGTCGAAGCGGCGCTGCTCGTATCGCTGGCCGCCGAAGATCTTCACGACGCGCTGCCCGCCGATGCTTTCGTCGAGCACGCGGGTCAGCTCGCCCATCGCGTGCTGGCTGCTTTCGGAAAGATGGCGCAGGCGCCGGCCGGCGAACGTGACCACGGCCGCCACCAGCGGCAACAGCGTCAGGCAGAACACCGCCAGCTGCCAGTCATACACGAGCATCGTGACCAGGTAGCCGATGGCGAGGACCGAATCGCGCACCGCCACGTTGATCACGTTCAGGCCCGCCTGCGACACCTGGTTCGCGTCGAACGTGACGCGCGACAGCGTGGTGCCGGTCGACGACCCGTCGAAATAGCCGTTCGGCAGGCGCAGGATGCGCGCGAACATCTTTTCGCGCAGGTCGGCCTGCACCTGGTTGCTGAGCCATGCGGACCCATAGTCGCCGGCAAAGCTGCTCACCATGCGCAGGATGGCGAGCGTCATGATGATGGCGGGGATCGTCCACAGCGCGGCCTGCCCCGCGCTCACCGGCAGCCACTGGCCGATCCAGCTTCTCACGGTCGAGGCGAAACCACCGTCGCCGGCCCCCTGCATGAAGCCCTGCGCGCCCAGCGCATCGATCACGTTCTTCAACTGCCCGACCAGCAGCACATCGGTCAGCGATGCCACGCCGACCGCGAACAGGGTAACGGCCAGTGCGCCGGAATAGGGACGGAATTGCAGCAGCAGGCGTGAATACAGTTGGCGGCTCGACACGTGGCGACAGGGGAAAGATAAAGGCAGCATTGTACCCGCCTTCGATGCCCGGACGAAATTCGGCCAAATGCCGCGCCGCAGTCACATTATTTACATTTACTTACGATGCATAACTGCTCAGCTACGTCAAGCGTATAGTGCCTGCCCCGAATGCAGGGCGCCCGAATCGCCTTGAAACCCGCATGGATACTGGGCTTTCAATAAGGCAAAAAAAAGCACGTTGCATTTTCGATACGAATCAAAAAAACATTCGAAATTGTAACTATCAACCGGTGAACTCGTCAGTTCTTGGTCTTATACTCAGATTGCAATTTGCAAAACATTTTGCTTCCTCTTCCACAAGTCAATGAAAGTGAATCAATGAAAACCTTCCTCACTCTCTTTGCATCAGCGGCGATGACACTATCGGCTGCCGCGCATGCGGAAACGCCGCCGTCGTCCCTGACCGAAGGGTTCGACGATGTCACGTCGCTGGGCGACTGGGTACAGGCTGGCAGTACCGGCTGGTTCCAGGGCAACGTCGGTATTTTCGGCGCGCAGGCCGGCCCGGCAAAATCATACATCGCCGCCAATTTCGCCTTGGCCGAGGACGTTGCCAGCGGCTTGATCGACAGCTGGCTCATCAGCCCTGAAATCACGCTGGCCGGTAGTACTCGCCTGACGTTCTACACCCGCGACAGCGCCGACGAAGGTTTCGATTCGCTGCAGGTCCTGTTCAGCGCAGGCAGTGGTACCGACGCCTCCGGCTTCACCACGTCGCTGGTAACGATTTCCGGCGTCGACTATCCCAACGGCTGGACCCAGTACACCGCCGATATCACCGGCACCGGCACGGGCCGCTTCGGCTTCCACTACACCGGCACGTACGACGACGCTACCTACATCGGCATCGACAGCGTTGCCATCTCCGCCGTGCCGGAACCATCGACCTGGCTGATGCTGGGCCTGGGCCTGGGCGCCGTGGGCTTCGCCGCCCGCCGCAGCCGCCGCGCCGCCGCCGGCGCCGGCCTGGCGCTGGCCGCACTGGGCATGTCGCAGGGCGCGATGGCCCACGAGGTGTCGAAGGAAGTGACGAAAGACCAGGGCATGGTCGTCGTGCGCGATGCCGAAACCGGCGCGCTGCGCGCCCCCACCGCGGAAGAGTACCGGGCACTGGTGCCGTCGGCAGCCGCTGCCCAGGCACGCAGGTTCGAGCGCGGCGTTTCGAGCGCACCGCGTGTGCAGGTATCCAAGAACGGCACCCGCAAGATCAGCGTCGCCGACAAGGCCGTCTACTCGGTCGTCACCCGCAATGCGGATGGCAGCCTCACGGAAGCTTGCGTCACTGGCGCCGATGCCGCGAACGCTCTGGTCAACAACACGCGCACCGCGCAAGCCAAGGAACAACGCTATGAAGCGCAATAACACCGTGAAGCACATCGCCGCCGCCATTGCCCTCGCATTCGGCGCCGCCGGTGCGGCGCAAGCCGCCGAAATCGTCATCGTCAACGGCAACGGCCCTGGCGTGGGCTTCAACGACACGACGCCGGCCACGCCAGTCGGCGGCAACACCGGCACCACGCTGGGCGAACAGCGACTGATCGCCTTCACGTACGCGGCCAACATCTGGGGCGCCAAGCTGGAAAGCTCGGTGCCGATCCGCATCCAGGCCAGCTTCGAACCGCTGAACTGCACGGCCAACAGCGCCACGCTCGGCTCGGCCGGTACGCTGGAAGTGTTTTCCGACTTCCCGGGTGCGCCGAAAGCCGGCACCTGGTATCCGACCGCGCTGGCCAACAAGCTGTCCGGCGAAGACCAGAGCCCGGACGTCGCCGACATCCGCGCCCGCTTCAACTCGCGCCTCGGTCTGGCGAACGACTGCCTGCCGGGTTCGCCGTTCTACCTGGGCCTGGATGCGGACCACGGCACCGCCACCGATTTCGTGGCCGTGCTGCTGCATGAAATGGGCCACGGCCTGGGCTTCCAGAGCTTCACCGACGAGGAAACCGGCCAGTACCTGGGCGATACCCCGGCGATCTGGGACCACTTCATGACGGACAACCGTACCAACAAGAAGTGGATCGACATGACCGAGGAAGAGCGCGTGGCCAACGCCATCAGCGGCGACGGCATGTCCTGGGACGGCCCGAACGTGAATGCGGCGGTGCCGGACGTGCTCGGCGCGCGCGGCGTGGTCACGATCGGCGGCCCGGCCGCCGGCGGCGCGGCTGGCGAGAAACCGTTCGGCGAAGCCAGCTTCGGCCCGCGCATCACCGATGCGAACGTGAGCGGCCAGATCATGCCGGTCGTGGAAAACCGCGCCGCCGGTACCGGCCTGGCCTGCGCGCCGCTCACGGGCGCCAACGCCAGGGCCGTGCAGGGCAATATCGCGCTGGTCGACCGTGGCGAGTGCACCTTCGCGATCAAGGCGGCCAACGTGCAGGCGGCCGGTGCGATCGCGATGCTCGTGGCCGACAACGCGCCGGGCGATCCTGCCGGCATGAGCGGCGACGATCCGACCATCACGATCCCGTCCGTGCGCCTCACCCAGGCAGACGGCCAGGCTCTCAAGGCCGCGCTGGCCTACCGCAGCCGCACCGCTTCCGGCGTCACGGCACTGCTGGGCGCCGACACGACGCAACTGGCCGGCACGGACAAGCAGAAGCGCATCCTGATGTTCACGCCAACGACCTTCCAACCGGGCTCTTCGGTGTCGCACTACACCACCTCCGCCTCGCCGAACCAGCTGATGGAGCCATCGATCAACGGCGACCTGACGCACGAACTGGAGCCGCCGAAGGATCTGTCGCTGCCGCTGCTGAAGGATATCGGCTGGTAATCCAAGCCTGATCCGCCACAGCATCGAGGCCGGGCTTGCCCGGCCTTTTCCATTGACGCCGCGTCTTTCATCGATGCAAGTGAACCACTAGCGCCAGGCAAACACGAGGATGATCGCCAGAAGCGTCAACGCCGTGCCATGGACGAGCCGCCGCAGTCGCCTGCGCCTGCGCAACCCGATGGCGGCAGCGCCTTCCACACCCAGGCGGGCAAGCATGTCGAACAGGAGTTCCATGCCGCGTCACTCCGCCCGCGGCACCCTGGCCAGCGCCTGCCGCAGCGTGCCGTTGGCGATCGCCACCTCGGGCGCGTCGTGCAGCAGGGCCAGGTAGCGCCGGCGGAACTCTTCGTCGATCGCCGGGCGCGGGCCCAGCAGGCTTTCGAACGCGGTGCGGAACTGCGCCGCTTCCGCCGCCTCGAACAGTTCGGCGTCGTCGAGCCGCTCATCGAGTTCCGCCATCAGGCCCGACAATTTCAGCAGCCACGCGAAGTGCGGATGGTTCGTGACAAGCTGCAGGTGTTCGAGCACGCCGCCCACGGCGCCGAAATACTGCGTTTCCACATCCAGCATGGCCTTGTGCAGGCCGCGTGCGCCCCGTGCCAGGTCGCGCAGGGCCGCGCGCAGCGATTCATCGGTCATGGATAGTCACCTCTTGTCGGTTGTCGAACGCGCATCATAGCCCGTCCGCCAACACCGTGCAGCGTGCCGGATGCAACAGACTGCCGACGTGGCGACCGCCACGCGGTCAGCCCGCCGGAAGCACGTTCGCGCACGCGCCACCGCCGCGCCAGCAGTCGAGGTTGTCGAACGTGATGGCGGCGATCTCGCGCAGCGCCTCGATGGTGAAGAAGCCCTGGTGCCCCGTGACCAGCACGTTCGGGAACGTGGTCAGCCGGCCGAACACGTCGTCGGCGATGATGTCGGAAGAGTGGTCGCGGAAAAACAGCGCGCTTTCCTGCTCGTAGACATCGATGGCGAGCGCGCCCAGCCGGCGCGATTTCAACGCCTCGATCACGGCCGCCGTGTCCACCAGGGCGCCGCGCGACGTGTTGACCAGCATCGCGCCCTCCTTCATGCGGCCCAGCGTGGCATGCCCGATCAAGTGGCGGGTACCCTCGGCCAGCGGACAATGCAGCGACACGATATCGGACTGGGCCAGCAGGTCGTCCAGCGGCACCATGCTGCCCAGCGCCGCGAACGCCGGCGACGGATACGGATCGTGACCCAGCACCCGGCAGCCGAAGCCGGCCAGGATGCGCGCCGTCGCAAGCCCGATCTTGCCGGTGCCGACGATGCCGGCCGTCTTGCCGTGCAGCGTGAAGCCGAGCAGGCCGTCCAGCGCGAAATTGCCTTCCCTGACACGGTTGAACGCACGGTGGGTGTGGCGGTTCAGCGTGAGGATCATCGCCACCGCGTGTTCGGCCACCGCCTCCGGCGAATAGGCAGGTACGCGGGCGGCGAACAGTCCCAGCCGCGCCAGCGCGGCCAGGTCGACGTTGTTGAAGCCGGCGCAGCGCAGCAGCACCGCGCGCACGCCCTGCGCGTGCAGCCGCTCCAGCACCGCGGCATCGAGCACGTCGTTGACGAACACGCACACGGCATCGCAGTCCTGCGCCAGCACGGCGGTGCCGATGTCCAGCGCGGTATCGTGGTAATCGATCGCCACGGGCGAGCGCCGCGCGGCCCGAGCCTCCTCGAAGAAGCGGCGGTCGTATGGCTGGGCACTGAACATCGCCAGCCGCAGGGTTTGCGGGGGAACCGTCGCCATCCGAACCTCCTTGCGAAGCGCGGCTGCCGCCGCATCCCCCTCAGTATGGTTCAGAAAGCACGGATGTGCCAATGGCCGGCACGTTTGGCGTACGCCCGGCATGCCATTCGGCGAACTGCGCCGGTTCAAGCGCCCTGGCGTACAGCCAGCCCTGCGCCTCGTCGCAGCCCGCCGCCCGCACGAGCGCTGCGGCGGCCGCCGTTTCGACACCTTCGGCCACCACCCGGTATCCCAGGTCATGCGACAGCGACACCATGGCGGCGACGAGCGCGCGCTTGCGCTCGTCCGCTTCGATGCCGCGCACGAAGCCTTGGTCGATCTTCACCACGTGGGCGGGAATGCTCTGCAGGTAGGACAGGCTGCTGTAGCCGGTGCCGAAGTCGTCGATCGCGATACGCACGCCCACTGCGTGCAGTGCCGCCAGCGTGCGGTCCGCCGCCGCCTGATTGCCCATGGCCGCGCTTTCCGTGATTTCCAGCTCGAGGCGCTCCGGCGGCACGCCATGGCTGTGCAACCGCGCCTCGACCGCCGCCGCGAAGTCCGGTTCGAGCAGGTTCGGGGCGGCCACGTTGACGGACAGCGTCAGCGCGAGGCCGGCATCCAGCCAGGCGCGCAGCTGGCGCAGCGCGGCATCGATGACCCACGCGGTGGCGGGCCGTGCCATCGATGTCTGCTCGACGATGGGCATGAACTCGCCGGGCGAGATGCCGCCCAGCTCCGGGTGGCACCAGCGCAGCAGCGCCTCGGCACCCGTGCAGGCCCCCGTCGCCAGGTCGATGCGGGGCTGGTAAACGAGCCGCAGCTGATTGCGCGCCTCGAGCGCGGTGCCGAATTCGGTCAGCAGCGTGAAGCGCCGCTGGTAGGCGGCATCCTGCGCCGACGAATGGACGGCCACCTGCATGCCGCCGGCGTAGGCATCGTGCACGGCGCCCTGGGCGATGCGCAGCACGTCCAGGGCTTCGGCGGCACCGACGACGAACGGCGCGATGCCGACGGCCGGCGTGGTGACGAAGCGCGACGTGGACCGGGCATCGCGCCCCTGCAGCCATGCCTCCACGCGCGCGCGGCACTCGGCCTGCGCCATGTCCGGCGCCACCACCACCATGAACTGGGTGGCCGCCACGTGGTACATCTTCGTGCCCGCGCCGAATGCGGCGCGGAACGAGCGCAGCGCCTCGGCAACGAGGCCGTCCACATAGTTCGACCCCATCACGCGCGCGGCATTGGCCAGCTGCTCGGGGCTTGCCAGGTGCACCAGCATCGCCAGCCGTCCCTCGCCGTGGGGGCGGTCCTTTTCGAGGTCGCTGAAGTCGTCGATGTACTGGTTGCGGTTCGGCAGCCCGCTGATCGGATCGATCCGGCCCAGCGCATGCTGCAACTCGATCTGCGACATGACCATCGCCGCCAGGTCGGACAGGATGGCGCGCTCGCTTTCGCTGATCTGGCGCGGCGCCGTGCCCAGCACGCACATGGCGCCCAGCGCGTGGCCGTCGCGCGTCGTCAGCGGCGCGCCGGCGTAGAAGCGCACGCCGTTGCGGGCCAGGTGGCTGTCGCGATAGCCCGGGTCGTCAAGCAGGTCCGGAATGACCAGGAACCCGGCCGAGTCCGCCACCGCCCCGCACGGCGCCTGCAGGCGGGGAATCGACCAGTGCTCGATGCCCACGCGCGACTTGAACCATTGCCGGTCGCTGTCCGTCAGCGACACGGCGGCGACGGGCAGGTTGAACAGTTGCGCCGCCATGCGGGTGATGCGGTCGAACGCTTCGGAAGGGGGTGTGTCGAGCAGGTCGAGCTTGCGGAGCGCCTCCAGGCGCGCGCCTTCGCGGGGACATGTCATGGTGATCGTATCGTTGAAACGCCGTGCGGCGGAGTAAAAGACGATGCGGGGACGGGGCACCATGGCGCTCCGTGCAATTTGCTTAACACAGAGCAACAATATTGTACCGCGTTTCCGTCCTGCCTGCCCGCCACCGCACATCGTGCGCCGATCCGCTGTCGCGCCCATGCATCATCGCCCATGCATCATCGCCCTGCATCGTTCTTGTGCACGGCCCGCGCGCCCTACTTCACCCGCTGCTTCTCGAGTTTGCGCGCCAGCGTGCGCCGGTGCATGCCGAGACGCCGCGCCGCTTCGGAAATGTTGAATTCGGTCTCGGCCAGCACGGCATGGATATGCTCCCATTCCAGGGTCTTGACCGACGTGGCACGGCCCGTCAGCTCCACGTCCGCGCTGCCTGCCACGTGGGCGAAAGCGGCTTCGATATCGTCCGTGTTGGACGGCTTGGCGAGGTACTGCGCCGCGCCCAGCTTGACCGCCTCGACGGCGGTATTGATGCTGGCATACCCCGTCAGCACCACGATCAGCATGTCCGGGTCGTGCTGGTGCAGCATCTGCACGCAGGCCAGGCCGGACGAATTGCCCTTCAGCTTCAGGTCCACCACGGCATAGCCGGGCGCATGGTCGCCCAGCAGTGCCGCCGCCTCGTCCACGTTGGCGGCATGCAGCACCTGGTAGCCGCGCCGTTCGAACGAGCGGCCCAGCGTGCGGGCAAAGGCCTCGTCATCCTCGACGATCAGCAGGCAGCGTTGTTCTTCGGTGATGTCGGTCATGTCGGTCATGGATAGGTCGGTGGAGCCGGTCAGTGTAGCGGGTCGGTGCGGCGCGTCGGCGCAGGGAATCAGTGCACAGGGTCGACGAACCCGGGGGCGATGCCCTCGAGGGCGATGGACGACAGCGGCAGGCGGATCGTGACTTCGGCCCCGGGCTCGCCGTCGCCGGCGCGGTTGCGCGCCGCCACGGTGCCGCCCAGCGTGCGCGCCACGTTCACCACGAGGAACAGGCCCAGGCCGCTGCCGGGCTTGCCCTTGGTGGAATTGTACGGTTTGCCGAGCTGCGCCAGCACGGCCGGGTCGAAGCCCGGGCCCGTGTCGGTCACGCGCAGGATCAGGTGGCCGTCCTCGCGCGTGGCTTCCAGTTCCACGCGCACGGGAGACGCCTCGAGAGCGTTGTCGAGCACATTGCAGATCATCTGCTTGAGCGTCTCGTCGAAGACCACCGGCAAGTCGTCGCCGATGCGGTTGAAGTAGAAGAAGTGCTGCACGGGGCGGGTGCTGCGCCATTCCTGCGCCAGCTCGTCGAGGAACGTCGCCAGCGTCGTCTTCGTCGACGACTCGCCGCGCGCCTCGCCGGCCGACAGCAGGATGCCGGACACGATCGCCTTGCAGCGTTTCAGTTGCGCCTGCATCTCGGCGATCTCCTCCAGCAGTTCGGGATTGCCGGCGAATTCCGGCATGCGCTTCCAGTCGCCGAGGATGACGGACAGCGTGGCCAGCGGCGTGCCCAGCTCGTGCGCGGCACCGCTGGCCAGCAGGCCCATGCGCACCACGTGCTCTTCCTCGGCGGCGCGCTGGCGCAGGTTCGCCAGTTGGGCATCGCCGGCGCGCAGGTTGGCGGTGATGCGGGTGATGAAGAACACGAGCAATGCCGCGTTCAGCATGAAGCAGATCAGCATGCCCTGCACGTACAGCGACAGCACGCCGCCTTCGTGCTCCACGTCCAGCGGCAACGGCAGGTGATTGCGCGACAGGCCGGCCAGGCAGGCCGCCGTGACCAGCACGAACGTCCACGCGTAGGGCGGCGCCAGCAGCACGGCCGACAGGATCACCTGCAGCAGGTACAGGAACGCGAACGGGTTGGTGGCGCCGCCAGCCAGGTAGAGTTGCGAGGTGAGGATGGCCACGTCCACGAGCAGCGCCATGAACAGCTCGGTATTGCGCACGTAGCGCACCTCGTGCCAGCGCAGGTGGCTGGCCACGTTGAAGGCGATCAGGCACGCCAGCACCTGCAGCATCGGCACGAGTGGCAGCACGATGCCGTAGAGATAGGTGGCGGCCGTGATCGTGGCCACCTGGCCGAACACGGCGATCCAGCGCAGCTGGATCAGCTGCATCATGTTCTTGTGGCCGGCCGCCCACTCGACGCCGGCTGCCGCCACCTGCTCGCGGCGGCCGTCCGGCGTGCGCCGGTCGGCAGTAACCTGTTCCTCAGTCCGTTCCGTCATCCGCCCCCCTCGTCCGGCGCCTGTCATAGCGCAGCACGAGATAATAGCCGCCTGCGACCATCGCGGCCAGCCCGAACCACGTCAGCGCATAGACCAGGTGGTTGTTCGGGAACGCGATGACCGTCAGGCCGCCGGTCGGTTTTTCGTCGCCGTCGCGCGGATGTTCCTGGCCGGCGGGCGCATCGACAAAGAACGGCGCCGCGCGTGGCATTCCCCGCTTCGCCGCGATCGGGCCGATGTCGCGGGTGTACCAGCGGTCGCCCGCCGGATCGTTCTCGCGCAGGATGCGCCCTTTCGGTTCGGGAAAGCGCAACAGGCCCGTGATCTCGATCTCTGGATTAACCCCGGAAGCAACACCTGGGGTCGAACCCAGCGGGTCAGACCCCGGCACCTGCCGCTTGGGTGAACGCACCTGCGCGCAAACGTCTCCCGACGCCACTGGCGGCGGCGGCAATTGCAGGTCGCCCGACTTCATCGGCACGAAGCCGCGGTTGACGAAGACGATACCGTCTTCCGTGCACATCGGCGTCATCAGCCAGAAGCCGATGCCGAGCGCCGTCGTCGTCTGCACGCGCGTCGTGTAGTCGTACAGGAACGTGCCGCGGATTTTCACGCGCAGGTATTCGTGCGTGTCGACGGCCACGCGGGGCCACTCGGCCGCCCGCGGCGCCGGCACCGGCCTGGCGTGCACGCGCGCATCGACGCGGGCGATCAGGTCCTGTTTCCATTGCAGTCGCTTGACCTGCCATGTTCCCAGCGAAAGGAAGGCGCAAAAGAAAAATGCCGCAGCGGCGGCGAGGGCGATGCGCGCCCCCCTTGAAGGGAGACGCCCTGCCCGCGCGTTCGGCTGCGGCATTTTTTCAGCGCCACGAGGTGGCGCCTTGCTCATGGCATGTCGTGCGCTTGCTGCGGCGTCATGATATGCGGCATGTTCGGCATCATGTTCTTGTTCATGTGGTACATGACCCACAGCGAACCGGCCAGCGTGATGACGACGATGATGATCGTGAAGATCAGGGCCAGCATGTTCCAGCCGCCTTCCGACTTCGCGTTCATGTGCAGGAAGTACACCATGTGCACGACCATCTGCACGGCGGCGAAGCCCAGGATCACGAAGCCGGTGGTGGCCGGATCCGTGATCACGTTGTTCATCACGAGCCAGAACGGGATCGCGGTGAGGATCACGGACAGCACGAAGCCGATCACGTAATCCTTCATCGAACCATGGACAGCCGATCCATCGTGATGATCGTCGTGGCCGTGACCGTGATCGTCATGACCATGGCCGTGATGATGTTTGTGGTCGCTCATGGCAGGACTCCCATCAGGTAGACAAAGGTGAACACGCCGATCCAGATCACGTCCAGGAAGTGCCAGAACAGCGACAGGCAGTTCAGGCGGCGCAGGTTTTCCGGGATCAGGCCGTGCTTGCTGATCTGGACCATCAGCGTCACGAGCCAGATCGCGCCGAACGTCACGTGCAGGCCGTGGGTACCGACCAGCGCGAAGAACGCCGTCAGGAAGCCGCTGCGCTGCGGGCCCGCACCCAGGTGGATCAGGTGGTGGAATTCATAGATTTCCACTGCCAGGAACAGCAGGCCGAAGACGCCGGTGATGCCCAGCCACAGCAGCGTGCCGGACTTGTTCTTCGCCTTGGCCTGCAGCATCGCAAAGCCGTAGGTGATCGACGAGAACAGCAGGAACGCCGTGTTCAGGGCGATCAGCTTCAGGTCGAACAGTTCGGCGCCGCCCGGGCCGCCGGCGTAGTTGCGACCCAGTACGGCATAGGTCGCGAACAGGCAGGCGAAGATCAGGCAATCGCTCATCAGGTAGATCCAGAAACCCAGCATGGTGCCGTTTTCCGGATGGTGCTCGCGCACCAGGTAGCGCGAGCTCGGGTCGGCGCTAGCCGCGCCGGCGGAGGTTACGTAGGTATCAGACATGGCTTCCCAGCAAAGCGGTATGGCGTTCTTCGGTGCGGCTCACTTCTTCCGCCGAAATATAGAAATCACGCTTGTAGTTGAACGTGTGGACGATGATCGCGACCATCATGGCGGCGAACGCCACGCCAACCAGCAGCCACATGTGCCAGATGATGGCGAAACCGACCAGTGCCGACAGTGCCGCGATGATGAAGCCCGCGCCGGTGTTGGCCGGCATGTGGATCTTCACGAAGTCCTTCAGCGGACGCTGGTAGCCGTTTTTCTTCATGTCGGCCCAGCTGTCGTTGTCATGCACGACCGGGGTGAACGCGAAGTTGTAGTCCGGCGGCGGCGACGACGTCGACCACTCCAGCGTACGGCCTTCCCACGGGTCGCCCGTCACGTCGCGCAGCTGCTTGCGGCGCATGAACGACACGAAGAACTGCATCAGCATCGCGCCGATACCGCCGGCGATCATCAGCACGCCGATGAACGCGACCACGAAGTACGGCTGCAAGGACGGATCTTCCATCATGTTCAGGCGGCGCGTCACGCCCATGAAGCCCAGTGCGTACACCGGCATCCAGGCCACGTAGAAACCGATGGTCCACAGCCAGAACGATACCTTGCCCCAGAATTCGTCGAGCTTGAAGCCGAACGCTTTCGGGAACCAGTAGTTGATGCCCGCGAACAGGCCGAACAGCACGCCGCCGATGATCACGTTGTGGAAGTGGGCGATCAGGAACAGCGAGTTGTGCAGCACGAAGTCGGCCGGCGGGATCGCCAGCATCACGCCCGTCATGCCGCCGATCGTGAACGTGACCATGAACGAAATGGTCCACATCATCGGCAGTTCGAAGCGGATGCGGCCGCGGTACATCGTGAACAGCCAGTTGAACAGCTTCGCGCCGGTCGGGATCGAGATGATCATCGTGGTGATGCCGAAGAACGCGTTCACCGATGCGCCGGAGCCCATCGTGAAGAAGTGGTGCAGCCAGACCAGGTAGGACAGGATCATGATCACGCACGTCGCATACACCATCGAGGTGTAGCCGAACAGGCGTTTCGAGCAGAACGTCGACACCACTTCCGAGAAGATGCCGAAGCACGGCAGGATCAGGATGTACACCTCCGGGTGGCCCCAGATCCAGATCAGGTTCACGTACATCATGGCGTTGCCGCCCATTTCGTTCGTGAAGAAGTGCGTGCCCAGCAGGCGGTCCATGCCCAGCATGGCCAGCACGGCGGTCAGCACCGGGAAGGCGGCCACGATCAGGATGTTCGTGCACAGCGCGGTCCACGTGAACACCGGCATCTTCATCAGGTCCATGCCCGGCGCGCGCATCTTGACGATGGTGACGATCAGGTTCACGCCGGAGAGCAATGTGCCCACCCCGGCGATCTGCAAGGCCCAGATGTAGTAATCGACCCCGACGTCGGGCGACGCAAGGATGCCGGACAGCGGCGGATAGGCCAGCCAGCCGGTACGGGCGAATTCGCCGATGAACAGCGACGCCATCACCAGCACGGCGCCCATCGTGGTCATCCAGAACGAGAAGTTGTTCAGGAACGGGAACGCCACGTCGCGTGCGCCGATCTGCAGCGGCACGACGTAGTTCATCAGGCCCGTCACGAACGGCATCGCCACGAAGAAGATCATGATCACACCGTGGGCGGTGAAGACCTGGTCGTAGTGGTGCGGCGGCAGGAAGCCGGCATTGTCGCCGAAGGCGATGGCTTGCTGGGCGCGCATCATGAGCGCGTCGGCGAAGCCGCGCAGCAGCATGATCAGGCCGAGGATCATGTACATGATCCCGATTTTCTTGTGGTCGATACTGGTGATCCAGTTACGCCACAGGTTGCCCCAGAGGCGGAAATACGTCATTGCGCCGACCAGGGCGATCCCGCCCAGGATGACCCCGGCGAACGTGGCGATCAGGATCGGCTCGTGATATGGGATCGCTCCCCAGCTCAGCCTGCCGAAGATCGGATCGGTTTCAGTTGGATACGATTGCATTGTTGCTCTTCATGGAAAGTTTGGTCTTGTCCGCAGGTGTCGTGCAGATCTCCGCGTCGGCTCGCGCCAGCTTGGCGACCTCGCTGGCGCCCTGCCTGCGCGCTTCCTGGTGGGCCCGGTGCTTGGCGTTGCGGTTGGCATCATCATGCATCTGCTGCGCCATGCACTGAGTGCCCGGCTCGACGCACAGGTTCAGGATGGCGTTGTACAGCGTGCCATCCACCTGGCCCCAGCGGCGCACCGGATCCTTCTCGCTCGGCTTGACCAGCTGCGAGTACTCGGGACGCTGCAGCGAACCGCCTTCGGCCTTCACCTTCGCCACGTAGGCGTTGAAGTCGGCGTCGTTCATCGCGTGGTACTTGAAGCGCATGTGCGTGAAGCCCGAGCCGCTGTAGTTCGACGAGAAGCCGTCATAGATACCGGTCTTGTTCATCACGGCGTTCAGCTGCGTTTCCATGGCCGGCATCGCGTAGATCATGCCTGCCATTGCCGGGATGTAGAAGGCGTTCATCACGGACGACGCGGTAATGCGGAACCTGATCGGACGGTCGATCGGCGTGGCCAGCTCGTTCACGGTCGCGATGCCCTGCTCCGGGTAGATGAACAGCCACTTCCAGTCCAGCGCCACGACCTGCACTTCCATCGGCCGCACATCGGCCGGCAGCGGACGGGCATGGTCGATGCGCTGCAGCGGACGGTACGGGTCCAGCAAGTGGGTGCTGATCCACGTGATCAGTCCCAGCACGATGATCAGCAGCAGGGGCACGCCCCAGATCACCAGCTCCAGCTTGGTGGAGTGATCCCAGTCGGGATCGTATTTGGCCGAAGTATTGCTTTTCCGATAACGGAAAGCAAACCACAGGGTCAGGAAAATGACGGGAACGACGATCAGGCACATCAGGAGGAACGAAACGACCACGAGATGAGCCTGCTGCGCCGCGATATCACCGGACGGATTCAACACCACCGTATTGCAGCCCGTGAGCCACAACAGGGGGAGAAGACCCAGTCCACTGCGAACAATGGATGATTTCATTAAGTTATGTGCGCTACAGAGGATTGAGAACATGCTACTGTACCGTCACAGGCGTGCGAAATGGAATTGGACACTTTGTCCCACCCCCGGCTGGTCATTTCCGAGCAGGTTCTGTAATTTGCCTTCCAACGCGGCACTGCATGCGTACTGTGGCATCGGCAAAAAGTTGGCGAAGGGTTCATGGAAAAGATGCATCGCGGTTTCCTTGGGCTGTTTCATCGAGTTCGGGTTTTCATGGACCCTTGCCAATGTTTCATTTATGTATTGCGGCGCACAGTCGAGGCAATAACAGTCGAGGTAAGGTTTCATCGTGTGTGATTCAGTTCGCAAGAACTTGTGTACAAACCATGAGAGAGACGAATATGGCAACGACTACGCATGACGGAAGCAACATCCCGGCGGATTATCCGGCAAGTCCCACCAGCAGCGGCGCACGCAACATTAATGCTCGCGATGGCGAAATACATCCCGGCGAGATCGCCGTGGGCGTGGTGATTGGCCGGGCATCCGAATATTTCGACTTTTTCATCTATGCGATCGCCTCGGTGCTCGTGTTCCCTTCGCTGTTCTTTCCGTTCGACGACCGGCTGACGGCGACCCTGTATTCATTCGTCATATTCTCCTTTGCCTTCATCGCGCGCCCGTTCGGCACGATCTTCTTCATGTGGGTCCAGCGGCGCTTCTCGCGCGAAGGCAAGCTGACCGGCGCGCTCTTCCTGCTCGGCATTTCCACCGTCGGCATCGCTTTCGTGCCCTCGTTCGCCAATGCCGGCCCCACGGCCATCGTGATCCTGTCGCTGTTGCGCATCGGCCAGGGCCTCGCCCAGGGCGGTTCCTGGGATGGCCTGCCATCGCTGCTCGCGCTGAACGCGCCGCAGAACAAGCGGGGCTGGTATGCCATGCTGGGCCAGCTGGGCGCGCCGGTCGGCTTCATGATCGCCGCCGGCATCTTCGCCTACCTGGTCGCCAACCTGTCGGCGCTGGACTTCCTCGACTGGGGCTGGCGCTACGCGTTCTTCGTGGCCTTCGCCATCAACGTGGTCGCCCTGTTCGCCCGCCTGCGCCTCGTGTCCACGCCCGAATACACCAAGCTGCTCGATGAGCGCGAACTGGAACCGGTCAGCCTGTCGGAGCTGTCGCACACCCAGGGCCGCAACGTGATCATCGGCGCGCTGGCCGCGCTGGCCAGCTATGCGCTGTTCCACCTGGTGACCGTGTTCCCGCTGTCATGGGTGCAGCTGTATTCGACCCGACCGGTAGGCGATTTCCTGTGGCTGCAGTTCTGGGCTGCCGGCGTGGCCCTGCTGGGCACCCTGGCATCCGGCGTGATCGCCGACCGCTTCGGCCGCCGCACCACGCTGGGCACGCTGGCCGCGCTGATCGCCGTGTTCTCCGGCTTCGTGCCCACGCTGATGCAGGGTGGCGAGCAAGGCCAGAACATCTTCATCTTCGCCGGCTTCGCCCTGCTGGGCCTGTCGTACGGCCAGGCCGCCGGCGCCGTCACGTCGAACTTCGCACCGCGCCACCGCTATACCGGCGCCGCGCTGACGTCCGACCTGGCATGGCTGGTCGGCGCCGCTTTCGCACCGCTGGTCGCGCTGGGTCTGTCCGCGCATTATGGCCTGGGCTACGTGAGCCTGTACCTGCTGTCCGGCGCAGTGGCCTCGCTGGCCGCGCTGTCGGTGAACCGGGCGCTGGAGATCCGCGACTGAGCGCCGCATGGTGTAGTTAGTGTGTCGAAACGGCGGGCTCGATTGCCCGCCGTTTTCATTGACAGCATCAGTACGGTGTCGGCGGATGCCCCTTTCCGCCTGCTTCCGGATTGCCTGTCGCCGTGCGCCGGCCCAGGCGATATTCCATTACTGTGGAGATGGGTTTCGTTTCCATCATCACAGGAGCATGAGCCAGCGTGAACGACAAATACGACTTGCCCTCCAGTACAGAACTGTTGTCCGTTACCGAAGTCGAACGGCACACAGGCATCCGGCAAGCAACGTTGCGCATGTGGGAAAGGCGATACGGTTTTCCCCAACCCTTGCGCGACCGGCACGGCGACCGCGCCTATCCCGTCAGCCAGGTCGAGCGCCTGCAGGCGGCACGCCGGCTGATAGACCAGGGCATCAGGCCGGGCAAGATCTTTTCCGAAGATGCATTCCCCGACGAAGCCAGCCTTGCCCGCACGGGCACCGGTGCCACTACTATCCGGCCGGAGTTCCTCCTTGTACTGGACTTGCTGCGCGGCTACCACCTTGCCGAACTGCACAGTCAGTTCCAGTACCGGCTGCTCGACGTCGGCCTGCGCCGTTTCGTCATCGACTTCCTTGCGCCGCTGTCGAAAGAGGTGGGATTGGCGTGGAGCCGGGGCGACTTGCCGGTGCGCTGCGAACATCTCTTTTCACAACTGGCCGCCTCGACCCTGCACGAGAAGCAGGCAACCGTGCGCGCCGCCGGCGACGGGCGCCCGAAAGTGGTGCTGGCAACGCTCAGTGGCGAAGCGCACACACTTGGCATCTTGATGGCCGAAGCGGTGATGACTACCCTGGGCATGAATTGCATCCCGCTGGGCAATGACACGCCTCCGAAGGAAGTGGCGGCTGCCGCGCGCGAGGCCGGTGCGGATATCGTGGCGTTGTCGTTCAGCACTTATTTCCCTGGCAAGACCCTTGCGCGAATGCTGAAAGCGCTGCGCGCCGACGTCCCGGCCACGGCGGAGATATGGATCGGCGGCGAAGGCGTGGTAGCTCCCCTGTCGCTGGATGCGGGCATCGATGTGCTTGGGACACTTGAAAACATCGAACCCGCACTGCTGTGCTGGCGCTCGTGCCATAGCGCCCAATAAAGGGCGCGCTTGCCCTGCGGGAGAGCATGCGCCCCAGCTTTATGTTGCAGCGGCGACACAAAGTGAAATTCTGTTTGAAAAACCCGAAACACTTTGTGTGGTACAGCCATCGTGATTGGACCAGATTGATCGGTGTGAACGCGTGCTTGTATTACACAAATGCCGGGCCCCGCACATCGTTGGCATTGTGTCCAGCTTATAGCGCTTGAAATCGGGCAATATCCGCTGCTATCGTTATTTCCCGAGCGCAGATCCGCACCGGAAAGCCCCCGGCAGGATGTGCCGATTCAATGGCAATGCTGCCCGACCCAACAACACCCTCTTGGTAATCCCTATGTTTAATCGAATGACGGTCGGTACCCGCCTGATCGCTGGCTTCCTGACCCTCGCACTGCTTGGTGCAATCGTCGCCATGATCGGCATCGTGAATATGGCTCGGATGAATGACAGCGCCAATACCCTCTACAAGAATGAACTGCTCGGTCTTTCGTATGTCAAGGAAGCCAACATCAACCTTATCTATATGGGACGCGCGCTGCGAACTGTGCTGCTGGCATCCTCGGAGAAGGACCGTCAGACCGGCGTATCCGGCCTGGAGGCCGCACGTACCCGGTTGAACGCCAACCTCGACAAGGCGCGCCCGCTGTTCTACCTTGAGCAGGGCAAGCGCATGTTCGCGGAGGTCGACAGCGGCATGCGTGCCTACGACGCGGGGATCACGGAAGCGCTCCGGCGCGCACTGGCCGAACCGCTGCAGGCGAACCGCGCCGCGGTCGACTATGTCTTCGTCGACGTGGCCCCGCTGGCGAACGCCGTGGACGACCGCATGACGGCGCTCACCCGCATGAAGGAACGCAACGCCGAGACCGCAGCGAGCGGTGCCGAGTCGATGTACCAGTCGAGCCGCACGATGATGGTGCTGCTGGTGCTGGGCAGCGCCGCCGCCGGCCTTGCCATTGGTCTGCTCCTCACGCGCAGCCTGACCCGCCAGCTTGGTGGAGAGCCGGCCTACGCCGGCGCCATCGCCGGCCGTATCGCGGCAGGCGACCTGACAGTCGATATCGACCTGCGTGCGGGTGACTACAACAGCATGCTGTTCGCCATGAAGACCATGCGCAACAGCCTGGCCGCCATCGTTGCCCAGGTCCGTTCGGGCACCGAAACGATCGCCGCGGCGTCGAGCCAGATTGCCACGGGCAACCTCGACCTGTCGGCGCGTACCGAAGAACAGGCGAGCGCATTGGAAGAGACGGCGTCGTCGATGGAAGAACTGACATCGACCGTCAAGCAGAACGCCGACAATGCGCGCCAGGCCAACCACCTGGCATCGACAGCCTCGGAAGTTGCCGAACGAGGCGGCACGGTGGTCGCCGAGGTGGTCGATACGATGGCGTCGATCAACGATTCGTCGAACAAGATCGTCGACATCATCGGCGTCATCGACAGTATCGCCTTCCAGACCAATATCCTGGCTCTGAACGCCGCTGTCGAAGCTGCACGCGCCGGCGAGCAGGGTCGCGGCTTTGCCGTGGTGGCGTCCGAAGTGCGAACGCTTGCCCAGCGCTCCGCGGCGGCCGCGAAGGAAATCAAGCTGTTGATCGGTGATTCCGTTGCCAAGGTCGAGGCCGGTGCCAGGCTGGTCGACCATGCCGGTGTCACGATGAGCGAGATCGTTGCCAGCGTGCGCCGCGTCACCGACATCATGGGCGAGATCACGTCGGCCAGTCAGGAACAGACCGCGGGCATTGAACAGATCAATATGGCCGTCATCCAGATGGACCAGGTCACGCAACAGAATGCGGCACTGGTTGAAGAGGCGGCCGCCGCCGCCGCATCGATGCAGGATCAGGCGGCAACGCTCGCTGGAGTGGTGGCGATTTTCAAGCTTGACACCGCTGCGCCGGCCGCAGCGCCGGTGCCCCACGCGCGGCGCCTGGCGGCGGCCTGATCGTCAGGCAGTCACACGGCCGGCCCAGGTGTAGCCCCCCGGGTCCGCGTGCAGCAATCGCCCGGCAGCCTCGCCCGTGACGGGCCGGCTGCAGAGAAATCCCTGGATTTCATCGCAACCTTGCTGGGTCAGGTAACCGAGCTGGTCGGCTGTCTCGACACCCTCGGCGATGATGCGGCATCCGAGGCTGTGTCCCAGCGTGATCATCGAGCGCACGATCGCCGAACCCGGCGCATCGTTCAGCATGTCGCGCACGAAGCTGCGGTCGATCTTCAGGTAATCCAGCGGGAAGCGGCGCAGGTAGGACAGGCTCGAATAGCCGGTGCCGAAATCGTCGATGGAAAGGCGCACGCCGCTCTCCTTCAGGTTGCGCATCGCCGCGATGACGGCTTCGATGTTCTGCATCATCAAGGACTCCGTCAGTTCCAGCTCCAGGTATTCGGCGGCCAGCCCGCTTTTCTCCAGTGCGCCGCGCACCTCCTGCACGAAGCCGGCCTGCCTGAACTGACGGGCCGAAACGTTGACGGCGACCGGCACCCGCGACAGCCCGGCATCCTGCCACACCTTTGCCTGCCGGCAGGCTTCGTACAGCACCCATTCGCCGATCTCCACGATGCGCCCCGTTTCCTCGGCCACGCCGATGAAACGGTCCGGCTGCACGAGGCCCAGCTCCGGCTGGCGCCAGCGCAGCAGCGCCTCCAGGCCGGCCACGCGCCCGCTGGCGCAATCGATGCGCGGCTGGAAATACAGCACGAATTCCTGCCGCGTCAGCGCATTGCGCAGGTGGCCCTCGATCAGCGTGCGCTCGGTGACACGGGCGTTCATCTCGGTGGTATAGAACTGCAGCTGGTTGCGCCCGCCGTCCTTGGCGCGGTACAGCGCGATGTCGGCATGCTTGAACAGCGATGGGGCGGTGTCCCCGTCGCGGGGATACACCGACACGCCCATGCTGCAGGTGAGCGCCAGGTCGTGGGCACCCAGCCGCATCGGCGCGCTGACGGCGTCGAGTACCGCCTGCACGGTGCGCGGCGACAGCGTGCCGTCGGTTTGCCCCGGCTGGTCGGGCAGCAGCAGGATGAATTCGTCGCCGCCCAGCCGCGCCACGGTATCGGAATCGCGCAGCGCACTGCGCAGGCGGCCCGCCACCGTCTGCAACAGGCTGTCGCCGACCGCGTGGCCCAGCGTATCGTTGATCAGCTTGAAGTTGTCCAGGTCCAGCACCACCACCCACAGCTGGTGTCCGTAGCGCGCCGCGTAGGCGATCGCCTGCTCGAGGCGGTCATGGAACAGGTTCCGGTTCGGCAGGCCCGTCAGTGCGTCGTGCGTGGACTGGTGCTCCAGCTCGTGCTGGTAGCGCTTCGACGCGGTGATGTCGTTGATGACGCCGACCCAGTGCGTGGTCGCGCCGTGGCTGTCCAGCACCGGCGCCACATGCAGCTGGTTCCAGAACAGCGTGCCGTCCTTGCGGTAGTTGCGCAGTTCCACCGTCACTTCCCGCTCGGCCCGCAATGCCTCGCGCAGTGCCAGCATGCCTTCCTGTTCGCGGTCGGTGCCTTGCAGGAAGCGGCAATCCTGGCCGAGCACCTCGGCCAGCTCGTAGCCCGAGATGCGCGCGAACGCCGGGTTGGCATATTCGATCACGTCGTCGCTGCCGGAGCGGCGCGTGATCAGGATCGCGTTGACGCTGGCATCGAGCGCCCGGCTTTGCAGGCGCAGCTTCTCGCCCGCTTCGCGGCTGGCCGTGATGTCCTCGATCGTGCCGAGCAGGCCCGCGATCTCGCCATGCTGGCCATGCAGCGGCAGCTTGTTGACGAGGTGCCAGCGCTGACGCCCGTCGGGCGCCACGAGCGTCTGCTCGCGGCCGCGCACCGGCCGGCCCGTGTCGATCACCACGCGGTCTTCCGCTTCCAGCGCGGCGTTGACGTTCTGCGCCGCGATGCCGTGCCGGTGAGTGAAGTCATGGTCGCGCTTGCCGACAACGCTGGCCGGGTCGTCCAGCCCCGAGCCGCGCGCGAACAGGCGGTTGCAGCCCACGTAGCGCAGCTCGAGATCCTTCCAGAATACCTGCAGGGGCATGGTGTCGATCAGGCGCCGGTACAGCTGTTCGGACTTGTACAGCGCCCGTTCGGTGGCCACCTGCTGCGTCACGTCCAGCGCGAACACGAGGCGCGCGCGGCGCCCTTCGTAGATCAGCGCATGCGACGAGATGCGCACGAGGATCGGCATGCCGTCGCGCTTGAGGTGCGTCCAGATGCCCGAGGACTGGGGCAGCGCATGCGGCGTGGCCGCCATGTCCGCGGTCAGCCGCGCCTGTTCCGAAGGCGGCCGGATCTCACGGATGGTCATGCGCAGGAACTCGCTCTCGTCGTAGCCGTAATGGCGGCAGGCCGCGGCGTTGACGCGCAGGAAGCGCAGCGTTACCAGGTCGTAGATCCACATCGGTTGCGGATGGTCCTGGAACAGGTCGTCGAAGCGGGTCAGCGGGCGCCTGCTGCGCCATCCCCGCCCCTGCACGGGGAGCGTGCTGCGCTTTGAGGCACGGTGCAGGAATCTCATCGTCGCTCCTGTGCAATGCTTGTCTTAATTGAACTATAACCTGACCAGTATGCTTTGTGCGCAGTCCGCCGACATTCGCCTGGGCGCTATTCCTACGCTAGCTGCGGGGAAGCTCGCCTAAGATGAACCGTTGCCAGAACTTCAAGGAGAAGAAGATGTTTTCACTGAACAAGCTCAGCCCGACGATTACCGACATGATCCGCTTCGACCACTCGCACACGCTGGTGACCTTCCACCAGTACACGACGACGCAGAAGCCGAAAGTGAAGAAGGCGCTGGCAGAGACGATCTGCACCGCCCTGGAAATCCACGCCACGCTGGAGGAGGAAATCTTCTACCCGGTGATGCGCCAGCTCGAAGGCACGGACCCGACGATGCTGAAGGCGGAACCCGAGCACAACGAGATGCGCCGCCTGATCGCGCAACTGCGCGCCACGAAGGCCACCGAGGCGAAGCACGATGAACTGGTGCACGAACTGATGCGCGATGTGATGCACCACGTGGCCGACGAGGAAACGGTGCTGCTGCCGGACGCCGAACGCAAGCTGAGCCGCGACCGCCTCAGCGAACTGGGTGCGGAAATGACCCGCCGCCGCATGCAGCTGGTCGCGCCCCAGGCCGGCAAGCTGGCCAAGGACCACGCCATCGGCTTCTCGGGCAGCACCGCCGCCGTGGTACTGGGCGTGGCCGGCGCCGCGTTCGCCGCGCTGAAGCTTCTGCCACGCAAGCCGGCACAGGCCTGACCTGTCATCGACGGCGCGTCAGCCCCCGCCGTCTCCACTCCTGTGTTCGTTCACCTGCGCCCCGGCATCGCCCGCCGGGCGCAGGTTGTCGCATCCAGGTTTTCGATGAAACGGGTGTCAACAAGCCGGAGAACGGCGCGGGCGCGCCGCCCGGCGATGCGGCCGGGTGTGCGGATTGCCATGTGAAACTGTTGTACAGGAACAGCACAATAGCCGATCCGCCGCCCGTTCCGGCCGCTGAGGCGTCAATAAGGGCGTCAATACCGGCGTCGATACGGGTGTCGATGCGCAGAATCGGTCAGCGCTTGACGACGACCGCCTCCAGGTACGCGGCAGGCGCCACGAGCGAGGCGCCACCGGACATGTCGGCATCGCGCGCCAGTGCCTCCAGGTCGCGCTGCAGGCCCGCCTGCCCGCTGGCATCGAGCGCGGCGAACGCCTTCAGGACGGGGCCGTAGAAGTCGCGGAACACCTGCATCATGTGCGCGGGCGAGCGGTAGCGGAAGTTGAAATCGCGCCGCGTGCAGCGTATTTCAGCGTCTCCGAAGATTTCCCGCAGGTGCCCTTCCGTGCCCCATAGGGGCGGGCCGGCGACCCCGGCCGGCGGCGGCACATAGCTGCCCACCACCTTGAACATCTTGCCGATGAAGCCGTCGGGCGTCCAGCTGGCCACGCCGATCCGGCCGCCCGGGCGCGTCACGCGCAACATCTCGGCCGCGGTGCGGCGGTGGTCGGGCGCGAACATGGCGCCGAACGTCGACAGCACGCAGTCGAACGCGCCGTCGGCGAACGGCAGCGCTTCCACGTCGGCCACCTGGAATGCCACGTCGAGGCCCTCGGCCCGGGCGCGGTCGCGCCCCTTGTCGAGCAATGCCGGCACATAGTCGGTCGATGTGACGCGGGCAAAGCGGCGCGCCGCGGCCAGCGTGGCGTTGCCATTGCCGGCGGCCACGTCGAGCACGCGTTCGTCGGCCCGCACGTCGGCCGCTTCGGCCAGCAGTTCGCCGACGATCTGCAGCGTGGTGCCCACGATCGCGAAATCGCCGCTGGCCCAGGTGGCCTGCTGGCGCGCCTTGATCGCGGTGAAGTCGGGGGGCGCGTTGGCGGTGGACAGTTCAGCCAGGTCGGTCATCGTATTCTCCTTCAGCTTGTTTGCTTGCGTGGTTTGGTTTGCACTGCGCGGCGGAAGGCTGTTCCCTCGCCGCACGGCCTTGCCATTATTGCCACCCTGCCCGGCTTGACGCTTGTCCGGCCGTCGTTCATGCTTGACCAAACGTCCGCAATTGCGCGATCCACTGCGGGACCACTGCGGGACCACTGCGGGACCACTGCGGAAAAGGGCGAGATACCGCCGCGGGAGACGCCATGCCGGTCGACACGCTGTCCGAAGTGCTGCGCACCGTGCGCCTGCGCGGCGCCGTGTTCTACGCCGTGACGGTCGGCCCCGAATGGGCCATCGCGGCGCCCGCCTCCGCCGAGGTGGCGGCCATGGTCGTGCCCGGTGCCGGGCGCGTCATCGAATACCACGTGCTGATCGAAGGCACGGCCTGGGCTTCGCTGCCCGGCCAGCCGCCGGTGCGCATGTCGCCCGGCGACATCGTCATGTTCCCGCAGGGCGATGCGCATGTGATGGCCAGCGCACCCGGCGTGCCGCCGCTGCCGTTCTCGATGGACTGGATGCTCGCCACGCACGCGCTGCCCAAGCCGCTGCCGCTGGCGATCGACGGCAACGCACTGGCCTGGGGCGAGGCGGCCCGCCGGCCGGACGGGCGCAGCGACATCGTCTGCGGATTCCTCGGCTGCGACCATGGCCCGTTCAACCCGCTGCTCGAAGCGCTGCCGCGGCTGCTGCACGTGCCGGCCGACGGCGACGGCGCGTGGCTGCGCCAGGCGATGCTGCAGGCCGCCTGCGGCATCGCGGACCATGGCGGCGGCGCCGGAAGCCTGGACGGCAGCCCGGGCGGCGGCGCGCTGGCCGAACGCCTCAGCGAAACGATGTTCATCGACGCCGTGCGCCGCCATGCCGCCCGCCTGCCCGACTACGCCACGGGCTGGCTGGCCGGCCTGCGCGACCGCCAGGTGGGCCGGGCACTGGCGCTGATCCACGCGGATCCCCGGCATCCGTGGAACGTGGCCGAGCTGGCCGGGGCGGCAGCGCTGTCGCGCTCGGCGTTCTGCGAACGGTTTACCCGGCTGCTGGGTGTGTCGCCGGCACGCTATCTGGCGCGCTGGCGCATGGAGGTGGCCGCCACGCTGCTGCGCCAGGGCCCGGCCAGCGTGGCCGCGATCGCGTTCGAGGTCGGCTATGAGTCCGAGGCGGCGTTCACGCGGGCTTTCGCGCGGCTGGTCGGCATGCCGCCGTCGCGCTGGCGTGCCGCGCCGCTGCATTGAGGCGCCTGGCGCCTTCCGCAGATCTTTCCCGATGCTATAGAATCGTGCTCTTTGAACACGACCGGCGGGAACCATGGCAGCAGACATCGATAATGCGGGCGGCTTGAAGCGCGGGCTGAAAAGCCGGCACATCCAGCTGATCGCACTGGGCGGCGCGATCGGTACGGGGCTGTTCCTCGGTATCGCGCAAACCATCCGCATGGCCGGCCCGTCGGTGCTGCTCGGCTATGCGATCGCCGGGGTCGTGGCGTTCCTGATCATGCGCCAGCTGGGCGAAATGGTCGTCGACGAGCCCGTTGCCGGCTCGTTCAGCTTCTTTGCCGACAAGTACTGCGGCCCGCTGGCCGGCTTCCTGTCGGGCTGGAACTACTGGGTGCTGTACGTGCTGGTCAGCATGGCCGAGCTGTCGGCCGTCGGCATCTACGTGCAGTACTGGTGGCCGGAAATCCCCACCTGGGTGTCGGCGCTGGCCTTCTTCGTCGTCATCAACGCGATCAGCCTCACGAATGTGAAGGCGTTCGGCGAAATGGAATTCTGGTTCGCCATCATCAAGGTGCTGGCCATCGTCGGCATGATCGGCTTCGGCCTGTGGCTGCTGGCTTCCGGCGGCGCCGGGCCGGAAGCCACGGTCGCCAACCTGTGGCAGCACGGCGGCTTCTTCCCCAACGGCGTGACCGGGCTCGTGATGGCGATCGCCGTGATCATGTTCTCGTTCGGCGGGCTGGAACTGGTCGGCATCACGGCCGCCGAGGCGGACGATCCGTCGCGCACGATCCCGAAGGCCACCAACCAGGCCATCTACCGCATCCTGATCTTCTACATCGGCGCGCTCGGCGTGCTGCTGTCGCTGTACCCGTGGCAAAAGGTGGTGGAAGGCGGCTCGCCGTTCGTGCTGATCTTCCAGGCGCTCGATGCCCAGGCGGTGGCGCATGCGCTGAACCTCGTCGTGCTGACGGCCGCCCTGTCCGTCTACAACAGCTGCGTGTACTGCAACAGCCGCATGCTGTATGGCCTGGCGCTGCAGGGCAACGCGCCCCGCTCCCTGCTGAAGGTGAATGCGCGCGGCGTGCCGCTGGCGGCGCTGGGCGTGTCCGCCGTGGCCACCGCCGTGTGCGTCAGTGTCAATTACTTCATGCCGGGCAAGGCGTTCGAGCTGCTGATGGGCCTGGTCGTCTCGGCGCTGATCATCAACTGGGGCATGATCAGCTGGATCCACCTGCGCTTCCGTGCCGCCAAGCGCGCGGCCAGGCAGGTTACGGGCTTCCCGAGCCCGTTTGCGCCGCTGGCGAACTGGCTATGCCTGGCGTTCCTGGGGGGCGTGCTGGTCGTGATGTACCTGACGCCGGGGTTGCGCGTGTCCGTCTACATGATTCCCGTGTGGCTGCTGGCGCTGTGCGTGGGGTATTGGATCAAGCAGCGGGACGTGGTGCGGGCTGGCGCGTAAGCCTGTGTGGATAGCCCCCGGAGACGAACGGCCGGGGTCGGACCCCGGACTCTGTCCCGGGTCCGGGCGACACTGCAACTCAGCCTGCTTCTGCCGCGGCCACCAGCTCGCTGGCCAGCACGCTCCGGTTGCGCCCTGCCCGCTTGGCGCGGTACAGCGCCATGTCGGCGGCATGCAGCATCGCCTGCGCCGTATCGCCATCGGCCGGGATGCGCGCGCACAGCCCGATGCTGGCGGTCACGTGCGGCGCCGCCGACGCGGCCGGGTGCGGGATGCCCAGCGCGGCGATCCGGTGGCACAGCCAGTCGCCGTAGCGGGCCAGCGCTTCCGGCGTCGTGTTCGGCAGCAGCACCACGAATTCCTCGCCGCCATAGCGGGCGGCCAGTTCGCCGGGCCGTCGCGCGCCATCGTTCAGCGCCTCGGCCACTTCCTCAAGGCAGGCGTCGCCGCGCTGGTGACCGTAGCGGTCGTTGAACAGCTTGAAGTCGTCGACGTCGACAAGGACGAGTCCCAGCGGCAGATGGTGGCGCCGGTGGCGGGCGAACTCTGCGGCCAGCTGCTGGTCGAAATAGCGGCGGTTATACAAGCCCGTCAAGCCATCCTGGTTGGCCAGCTCGTCCAGCGCCGCCACCGCCGCCTGCAGCCGCAGGTGCGTGCGCACCCGGGCCTGCACCACGGCTGGGTTCAGCGGCTTCGGAATGAAGTCGACGGCGCCGGCATCCAGGCAGGCGATTTCCGCTTGCGACGACGATTGCGCCGTCACGAAGATCACGGCGCTGCTGCGCAGGTCCGGATCGCTCTTGATGCGTTCGTTGACGGCGAAGCCATCCATCCCCTGCATTTCCACGTCCAGCAGGATCAGTTGCGGGCGCTGCAACCGCGCCAGCTCCAGGCCGGCCGCGCCGCTGGTGGCGAACAGCACGCGGCCCTGTTCGCGCACCATGGCCGACAGCAGCCGGATCGTGTCCGGATTGTCGTCGATGATCAGGATCGTGTTCCGCGGCACGGCTGCGGTCATGGGCTTTCCTTCACGGTATCGGGCAGCGCGGCCAGTACGGCGTCGAAATCGAGCGCGGCCATCGCGGCCGCCACGGTTGCCTGCCGGTCCGCGTCCAGCCGGGCCGCCAGGTCGCCGCGCAGCGTTTCATACACGGTGGCGGCATCGAGGTCGCGCTCGCGCAACAGGCCGATCCAGCGGCGCACGTCGTCCGGTTGCGCCGCCGGCACCTCGGGCTGCCGCTGGCCGGCCAGCCAGTCGCGCGCCGCAGCTGTCGTGGCATCCAGTTCGCGACCGGCGGTGTCGAACAGCCGCACGGCATCGTCGTGCCGGCCGTCGCGCAGCGCGCCTTCCAGCTCGACGGTCACGCCGGCGAAGGTGCGCGCACCGAGGCTGCCGACCGAACCACGCAGCGCATGCAGCATGCGCGCGGCGCCGGGGCTGTCGCCATCGTGCCAGGCGCCGCGCGCGCGCGCCAGCTCGGCCGGCGCCTCGTGCGCCATCCGCGCCACCAGCGTGACGAGCGACTGCAGCTGGGCCGGATTGCGGGCCGACAGCGCGGCCAGCCGGTCGACGTCGAAGCAGTGCGGCGCGGGCGCCACGGCCTGTTCGGCGGGCCCCTCCTGCCGCCCGGGTTGCTTCAGGTGCTGCTGGATTTGTACCATCATCTGCTCCACATCGATCGGCTTTGGAATGAAATCGTTCATGCCGGCGGCCAGGCATTGCTCCCGTTCGGCGGCGGTCACGCCGGCGCTCATCGCCAGGATCGGCAATTGCAGCCCCAGCCGCGTGCGCAGGATGCGCGTCGCCGTGTAGCCATCCATCACCGGCATTTGCACATCCATCAATACAACGTCGAAATCGCCGCGCTGCGCCGCCATCAGGTCGACCGCCTGCTGGCCGTCGCCCGCCGTCGTCACGAGCGCGCCGGCCGGTTCCAGTATACCTTTCGCGACCAGTTGGTTGAGCGCATTGTCCTCGACTAGCAGGATGCGCACGCCAGCCAGCTCGGCGCCACGCTCGGGCACTGCCGGCGCCACGGCCGGCAATGCCTGCGGCGCGGCAGGCACCACACTGGCCAGCGCGGTGCGCAGGCCCTGCGCGGTCACGGGCCGTACCAGCGGCACGGTGTCCTGAACAGGACTGGCCGGGGCCACGCCGCCGGCCAGTTGCAGGAAGGCGATCGGACGGCCCGGCCAGCGCGCGGCCAGGCCCTGGCGCAATTGCGCGACCACGCCCGCGTCGCCGTCGACCAGCACGGCATCGACGGGTGCGTCGGCCGCCGCCACGGCCTGCACGGCCGTATCGGCCCAACCCGCGGTCCAGCCGAGCGTCTCGACGGCGCGCGCCAGGCTGGCGCGGCTGGCGCGCCCCGGCTCCACGATCAAGAGCCGCAGCGGTGCCTGCGCCGCCGTTGCCGCCTGCGCGGCCGGCGGCGCGCAGGTCAGCGGCAGCATGACCGCGAATTCGCTGCCCTCGCCCGGCCTGCTTGCCACCGTGATGTGGCCGCCCATCAGTTCGGTCAGCTGGCGCGCGATCGTCAGGCCAAGGCCGGTGCCGCCGAAGCGGCGCGAAATCCCGCCATCGGCCTGTTCGAACGGCGTAAACAGGCGGGCCTGCTGCTCGGGATCGATGCCGATGCCCGTATCGCGCACGGCCAGGCGCAACGTGGCCGTGTTGCCGTGCTGCGCGACGCGCGCGACGGAAAACACCACCTGGCCCTGCGCGGTGAACTTCAGCGCGTTGCCGACCAGGTTCAGTACCACCTGCTGCAGCCGCATCGCGTCGCCGATGAAGGCCGACGGCACGTCCGGCTCCACGTCGACCACCAGTTCCAGCGCCTTGCCGCTGGCCCGCATCGCCGTTGCCGCCGCCTCGACGATTTCACTTAGTTCGAACGGCAGCGCGGCGATATCGACACGGCCCGCCTCGATCTTCGAGAAGTCCAGCACGTCGTTGATGATGCCCACCAGCGTCTTGCCGCACGACTGGATCATGTTCACGTACTCGCGCTGCTGCGGCGCCAGCCCGGAACTGTCGAGCAGGTGCGCGAGGCCCAGCACGGCATTCATGGGCGTGCGGATCTCATGGCTGACATTGGCCACGAATTCGCTCTTGGCCCGGCTGGCGGCCTGCGCCAGCCGTTCGTTGCGCGCTTGCGCGAGTTCGGCCATCTTGCGGTCCGTGATGTCCATGGCCATCACATGGAAACCCTGCACGGCGCCATCGGCACCGAAGCTGGGGATGTAGTCGGCCATGAAGTACCTCGGCCAGCCGGGCACGTTGAATTCCGCTTCGAAGTGCACGGCCTGGCCGGACAGCACGGCGTCGAGATGGCCGCGCAGGCTTTCGTACATCGTGCGACCGATCAACTCGCCGAGGCGCCGCCCGAGCATTCCGGCCGGTTCGACCCCCAGCAGTGTTTCAAAGCGGCGGTTGGCGAAGCGGTAGACCTCGTCGCGGTCGAGGTAGGCGATCAGCGCCGGGCTGTTGTCGGCGATGGTGCGCAGGAATTGTTCGCTGTCGGCCAGTTCGCGCTCGATGCGCCTGCGCTCCGAGATATCGTTCAGGAACGCGCCGAACGACCGGGCACCGTCCACGTCGATCAGGCCGATCGTCATTTCGACGGGGAATTCGCTGCCGTCGCGGCGCAGCGCCATGACTTCGATGCTGCGGCCGATGACCCGGCTGGCGCCGCCGTCCATGAAGCGCGCCAGGCCCGCACGGTGCGCTTCGCGCAGCGCCGGCGGGACGACCACCTCGTGCAGCGCCAGGCCGGCGACCTCGGCACGCGACCAGCCGAACAGCTGCTCGGCGCGCGGGTTCCAGTCGGTGATGCGGCCGGCGCTGTCCATGCCGATGAAGGCGTCGTGGGCCGTATCGAGGATCGCGCGGATGCGCGCCTCGTTGTGGCGCACCGTATCGAGCGACTGCGCCACGTCGCGCGTGCGCTGCGCCACGCGTTCTTCCAGTTCGGCGTTCACCTGCGTCAGCTGGCGCTCCTTTTCCTTCAGCCGCGACAGGCTGGCATTGACGGCCCCCGTCAACGCGGCCAGTTCCTCGAAGCTGCCCGCCGGCACCTCGATCGAATGGCTGGCACCTTCCTCGATCGCCGCGGCCAGCGCGGCCGCCTTCTGCAGCGGGCGCGTGATGCGGCGCGCGACGCGCCAGGCCACCAGCGAGAACGCCAGTGCCACGGCCAGTCCCACCAGCGCCACGCGGATCTGCAGCATGCGCACTTCGCCATAGGCGGCGCGGGTATCCTGGCGTGTCAGCACGACCCAGCCCAGGCCGGGATACGCACCCTGCCCGCGGGTGACGGCAGCGCCCACCAGGTAGTCGCGCCCGTCGGCCCAGCGTTCCTCCCCATACTGGCGCCCGCCTCCACGCACCGCGTCGAAGACGGCCGAATCGATGACCGTGCCCGTCACCGAAGCGGGGCCGGCCAGCACCTTGCCGTCGCGGCCCACGATCAGGGTTTCGCCCTCGCCGTCACCGGCCGCGTCGATCTGCAGCCGCATGCGCTCGGCCCAGCCCCAGTTCAGGTGCGCGCCAAGCACGCCCTGGGCTCGGCCATCCCTGTCCATCACCGGAAACGCCACGTCGACGAAGCGCGGCGGCCCGCCTTCTTCGCGCGGCAGCAGCTTCGCCAGCAATGTCGCGTCATGCACGTCATGCACGTAATGGCCAGCCAGCGCGCCGGAAAACCAGGGGCGCGCGCCCACGTCGGCACCTTCGAGCAGGCCGCCGGTCGCGACGCCCACCTTGCCATCCAGGCCGGCCAGGCCGATCCACGCATACAGCGGGTAGCTGCGCTGCAGGCTCTCCACGATGCCGCGCCATTGCGCCATCGGCATGCCAGGCACCGTGAATTCGCGCCGCGCCGCCAGCAGGCGTACCTCCCGATAGCGCTCGTACATCGTGCCATCGAGCTGTTGCGCAGCGTAGCGCGCGCGCTCGGCCAGGTTCGACCCGATCGACCGTTTCAGTTCGTCGGTGGCGAGATGGCCGAGCAGCAGCACGAGCACGGTGGTCGACAGCAGGACCGACAGCGCCAGCCACAGGGCCAGCCAGCTGCCGAGACGGCGGCACGGAAACAGCCGCGCGAACAGGCTGCAATGCGTGGAGGAATGCGTGGGGGGGCGGGCGCTCCCCGGATGACGAAACATCGAAAGATTCCTGATTATCTGTAAAGGCTCAGGAACCGGGGGCGCGGGTTCGCGAAACGAGGCCAGCCGACGCAATGGCAGGTGGCGGCGGCGGACGGCAGGTGCCAGTGTACCCGAGAGCCGGGCCGAATGCGCCGTCCGCACGTTGGATGTTGCCGTAGTGCATCACCCAGCCGCCGATCGTCAGGCGGCACGCAGGCTCATGTCGGGCACGTCGTTCTGCGAAAACGCCACGCGGAACTTGGCGCGGCGGTCGCCCATCAGGATGCGCAGGTTGCCGATGGAGATGTCGGACACCTCATGCATGCGGATCAGCAGCGAGGCGCCGATCGCCAGGCGGTAGTGGCGGATCTTGCTGATCACGGGCGGCGCCACGTCCAGGATGCGGGCCAGCGCCGCATCGTTCTTCAGGTCCAGGCGGTCGACCAGATGGTCGAGCAGGCGGTTCGGGTCGTACGTGAGCAGTACGTCTTCGTTGGCGTCGTTGGCGCGCGCGGTGGTAACAAGGGTCGTCATGAAGTTCTCCAGAGGTTTGCAGTTCACAGCCCGGATCGGGCCTGGTCGGCCGGTACGAATGCGAGGGCGGGTGCGTCGAAATCGTGACCGGTGGTCGTGAGATGCGCCAGGAGTGGCGTCCCCGCGGAGGTGCGGAAGGGAACTCGGTCCGCGCGGCAGGAGGTTCAGGGCGGCGGATGGTTACCATATTGCACGAAAAATTCTTTATATGCAATCGTCACCATCTGGAGACCACGACTGTAGTTTTTTCGCAATGTCACCGTGGCAAGCGCCATCGCCGGCTACAAGGGTCTACGATGAAAGCTGACCAACAGGAGATTTCCAATGGAGCCTGAAAGGAGCAACGGCCCGCAGCCCCCGGTCGTTGCATTGTCCGCCACGGGCGCGTTGCGCGAGCTGCTCGATCACCTCCCCGCCGGCGTGGTGATCCACCGGGCGGACGGCGTCGTCGCGACCGCCAACCGCACGGCGGAACGGTTGCTCGGCCGCACCGCGGGAGGCATCGCTGGCCTGCCCGCCGCCGTCGCGGAATGGGGCCTGCTCGCCCCGGACGGCGAGCCCCTGGCCGAGCAGGACTACCCCGTGTGGAGCGTGCTGCGCCTGGGCACCGAGGTATCCGGCGCCATCATCGGCATCGCCCGGCCCGACGAAGCGCGGCCCAGGTGGATGCTGTGCAATGCCTATCCGGTGCTCGATGCGGCCGGCAAGGTACAGGAGGTCGTCGTCTCCTTCACCGACTGCACGGCGCTCAAGCTGGCCGAGGAGCACCTGCGCAAGTCCGAGGAACGCCTGCGTCTCATGCTGCTTGGCTCGACCGACGCCACGTGGGATCTCGACCTGGTCACCGGCATCGTCTATTACTCGGACAGGTGGTGGGAGATGGTGGGCCTGCCGCCGGACGCCACCATGGACATGGACAACGACACGTGGCGCCACCTGATGCATCCCGACGACATGCCGGTGATCGACCGGTTCATGACATCGCTGCTGACGGGCCGCGAACGCACCTACTCGGTGGAATTTCGCCTTCGGCACGTGGATGGCCACTATGTTCCGGTCCTCGCGCGCGGCTTCGTGCTGCGCGACGGCGAGGGGCGCGCGCTGCGCCTGTCCGGCACCAACACCGACCTCACGGAGCGCAAGGAAAGCGAGCGGCGCATCTACGAGCTCGCGTATTTCGACCAGCTGACCGGGCTGCCCAACCGGCGCCACCTGATCGAGCAGCTGCAGCGCATCGCCAGCCATACGTCGCGCACGCCCGCCGTCGGGGCGCTGTTGTTCATCGACCTCGATCACTTCAAGGGAGTCAACGACACGCTGGGCCATGCCGCCGGCGACCTGCTGCTGCGCCAGGTGGCCGAACGGCTGCGCCACGCCGTGCGCGAAACGGATCACCTGGCCCGGCTGGGCGGCGACGAATTCGTCATTGCGCTCGAAGGCCTGGGCAGAACGGCGACCGAAGCGGCCATGGAAGCCGGCAAGGTGGCGCGCAAGATCCTCGGCGTGCTGGCACGGCCGCACCCGCTGGGCCAGTCCGGCGCAAGGCGGGCCTGCACCATCACGCCGTCGATCGGGGTCGCGCTGTTCGGCCATGAGCATGGCAGCGTCGACGCGGCATTGCGCCAGGCCGATATCGCCATGTACCACGCCAAGACCGCCGGCCGCGACACGATGCGTTTCTTCGACCCCGTGATGCAGTCGGCGATCGACCGGCGCAGCGCGATGGAAGCCGACTTGCGCGAAGGGCTGCAAAGGCACAGCTTCCCGCTGCATTGCCAGCCGCAGTTCGGCGCCGATGGCCGCGTCGTCGGCGGCGAAGTCCTGCTGCGCTGGCAGCATCCGCAGCGCGGCCTCGTCGGGCCCGCAGAATTCATCGGCCTGGCCGAGAGCACGGGGCTGATCGTGGGCATCGGCATGCAGGCGCTGCACGACGCCTGCGTGTGTCTCGAACGCTGGTCGCATATCGAAGGCCTCGCCGACCTGGTGCTGGCGGTCAATGTCAGTGCCTGCCAGTTGCAGCAGCCGGACTTTCCCGACCGCGTGCTGGCCGTGCTGGCGGAAACCGGCGCGCCAACGTCGCGGCTGTCCCTGGAACTGACCGAAAGCGCCTTCGCGCGCGACGTGGACGATGTGATCGCCATGATGACCCGCCTGCGCGGCCATGGCGTGCTGTTCTCGCTGGACGATTTCGGCACCGGCTACTCGTCGCTCAGCTACCTGAAGCAGTTTCCGCTGTCCGCCCTGAAGGTGGACCGCTCGTTCGTCAGCGATGTCGAACATGCAACGAACGCGGGCGCGATCGCCAAACTGATCGTCTCGCTCGGCAAGACCCTCGGGCTGAAAGTGATCGCCGAAGGGGTCGAGAACGAGCGCCAGTTCGCGTTCCTGCGCGAGCACGATTGCGACGCCTACCAGGGCTTTCTGTTTTCGCCGGCGGTGCCTATCGGCGAATTCGAGCGCCTTTACCAGCATGCGTAAGCGGAACCACACGGCGCCACGTGGATACCTTGAAAATTGCATCATAGAAAACAATTCTCTCGAAAAATCACAAGATCACACTTACTCACATTGATTTGAGGCAATACTCGTGTATGATTGCATCATCTCGCGGCGACCCTGATACGGTCTGCCGAGCAGCGAGAAGATGCTGAAGTCGACCGTCGCCCAAATCGCGCGACGGCCGTGCCGGCAGTGACACCTTGAATACGTGTGACGGACATGAAGAAAATTGCCATTTTGATGCTGGCGTGCGCGCCGCTGTTCTGCTCTGCCGCCGGCAAGAGCGCCAGCGCGACGATGCAGGTCAGTTTCACCGTGACCCAAGCCTGCACCGTGCAGAGCACGGGCATGGCCGCGCAGGTGACCTGCGCACATGAAACGCCCTACCAGGTCCAGGCGCGATCGGCCGCGACAGATGCCAGCGCGCAACAGGCTACCATGCAGCCGGCCAAGGTTGCCGCCGCCACCGAACCCACCGTCGTTTATTTTTAACGCGCCCGCGAATCCGCGCGCCCCTTTAAAACCAGATCGTCGCCGTCACGGTATCGCGATAGGTACCCGGCGATGGCGTACGCTGTACCGGCACCCTGCCATACATCCGCACGGCCTGGACCGCGCCGGTCCCGGTGCCGGTCACCATTGATGTCCCCGCGCTGCCGTCGCCCCATGACGGCCCGTCGAGCGTGCCGGATATTTCGTACCCGATCTTTTCGCCCGTGACCCCATTGCGCATCTGCCGCACGGCCGGATTGCCGGACACCGCGCCGCCGTTCAGCGCGATCGCATAGGGATTGTTCGCTGTGCACTGCACGCTCAGCGTGCCCACCGCGCGCACGGCCGACGCCAGCACACGGTTGCTGGCGCCGAACGCGAGCGTGTCGGCACTGATGTAGCAGTTGTTGGTGACCGTTGCGCGCGCCTTGAACGAGAACGACGTACTGGCCCCCGTGCGGCAATCGCCGGCCGGCGCCAGCAGGCCGAAGAACGAATACTGCAGCGTGCCGTGACCGGCAAAATCGGCGACGTAGACCGTATCGGCGCCGCCGGTCGACGACACGCCGGCCAGCGCCGATGCCGGTATCCTGCCGTAGACCATAAACGTCTGCGCCAGCGAGCCGAGGGCCAGCAGGCCGCCCATCTGTCCCGTGATGGGCTGCGTTCCCGCCACCGCCGTCGAACCCCAAACCGAAGACGCGGCATAGCTGCTGTCCCGGTACAGGTTGAACTGCATGCGCGCCGCGCCGTTCGCCATCGCCCGTGCCGCGACGGACGTGCCGGCACTGCCGGGCCCCGCATTGACGCAGAAGTTCACGTTCGGCAGCAGCAGCACGCCCAGGTTGGCGAGCAATGTCCACGTGCAGGTGACGGTCAGCGTGCCGTTGGCAAAGTAATCGCCGCCCGCCACGGGGCTGACCTGGCCGAACACCACGTCCGACATGGCCGCGGTACAGCTGTCGGCCCGCGCGTCGGCGCTGGCCAGCAACAGCGCAGCCGCCATGCCCGCACTGTGCAGCAGCCGCGCCCTCATGGCGGCGCTCCCGGGCGGCACACGAGCGGCCCGATCACCGGCAGCTCGCCGCTGGCCGCCGCCCAGGCGAAGCGCACTTCGCAGCGGTCCGCGCCGGCCCCGACCAGCAGGCGGTTTTCCGCGTGCAGGCCGTCGACGAAGGCCATGCCGTCGTAGCCCACCACCGTGGCGTTGCCGGACACCGGATCCGACACGGCCGTGCCGACCGGCAGCGGCTTGCCTGCCGCATCATGCAGGATGATCGTCGCGGCCGCGTACCGCTCGACGGGAAACCGCACCAGCACGCCGGCCAGGCGCTGCGGCACCGCCGTCATGCTGGTACTGGGCACCCGGGCGTCGACGGGCAGCGCCGTGGTGTCGATCGACAGCCGGTTGCCGGTATAGGGAATCAGGTTCGGCACCAGCAGGTAGCCGCGGCCGTCGGTGCTGCCGAGCGGCCGGTTCTCGTGCACCACCGGCACGCCCGCCACACCGGTCGATACCAGCGCGAAGCCGGCGCCCACCTGCCGCGCCGGCAGCATGACGCCATCCATCAGCACGAGCGAGCCGCCCGCATCCATGGCCAGATCGTTGCGGTCGCCGTTGCGCTGCACGATTACCGTCGCCTGCCCCGCGCTGCCGAGGTATTGCAGCTGCGCCTGCGCGTAACGCGACGTTTCGATGCCGCCCTGCTGCAGCGCCCAGCCGAAGCCGCCGCCATAGTCGGCCGGGCGCACCAGCGCGATGTTGTGGCTGCGCTGGCCCTGCTGGCGGCCCGTGGTGGCGCTGGCGGACGTGCGCTCCCCGAACGACATGCTGACCGAGAACGACAGGCCGCGCATGTCCGGCCGGTCCATGTCGCGCCACGCACCCAGACTGGCATAGACGCCGCCCGGCAACGGAGCCGACCAGTTCAGCGCCGCGATGCGTGCCGGCGCCTGGCCGGCCACGCGATAGCCGACATAGCTGATGCCGGCACTCTGCCCCAGCGGCAGCGCCAGGTTCACGCTGGCCCGGTCGTTGCGGCGCGGCGGCGGCGAACCCTCGCCGCTGGCCAGGTCCGCGTACCGCGCGCCAGCGCGCTGTGACTGCAGGTCAACACTGAATCGCGCCGAAATGTACTGGTAGCCCACGCTGCCCTGCAGGCCACGCTCGCGCCCGGCGCTGGCGGATAGGGAAGCGGACACCACGCCGGCACGCCCGAGCCGCAGCATGCCCCCACCGCCCAGGTTAACGAGGCCCCGGCCCGCTTCGCCGTGCGCTTCGATAGTGATGTCGTCGGTGTATCCGTGGCGTGCGGAAGCGCTGGCGGCAGGTTGTGACGCATAGCTGAACGAGCGGGTGCCGTAGTCCCGGCGCAGGAAGCCCGCCTCGACGGAAAAGTCGGTCAGCCCTGGGGCCATCATCCGCGTGTCGATGTACAGCGGCAGCGTGGTCGCGACCGAGCGGCCCAGCGCATCGCGCGTGACGATGCTGGCCTGCCCGGCGCCATTGAGCCCGCCGATCTGGTCGATCACATATGGCCCGCTGGGAACCTCGGTTGCCATCTGCTGCATGCCGTTCACATACAGGCTGACGGCGGTCGGCACAACCGCGGTGCCCCGCACGGAGGCCACCGGATACGTCAACAGGTCGGGCCGCAGCGAAAAGTTCTTGCGCCACTGGAAGCCGCCCAGGCGCATCGACCGGCTCCATGGCAGCGCATTGCTGACGATGTCGCCCGCCTGCAACGTCTCGAGGGTGACGGGGTCGGAGCGTGTCCACCACGTGTCGAAGCGGGTATAGACGCGCCCTTCGCCGCGTAGCGTGGTGGTGCCGCTGGTGGAAAACACGCCCCTCGCATCGAACCAGCGCAATTCGTGCAAGCCGGCGACACGCCCGCCGCTGCCGGCCTGCGCATAGACTTGGTAGTTGAGCAAGGCACCGCGGGACGTGCCGGCCGACGCGGCCAGGTCCTGCCCTGGTCGCGCCGCCAGCGCGGTGGGCGCGCGGAGCGCATCAGCAACCGTCAGCGCCAATGACTGCGCCGCAACATCGTAGCGGTGCGCCAGGCCGGGCACGGCCGCGAGGTCGAACTCCTCGCGGTCGCCCAGCCCGAACAAGGCGGGGTCGAGTTGCAGGTCGCGCAAATTCTGCACGCTGCTGCGCAAGCCCCGCGGTCCCTGCGTGAAACGCAACACCATGCCCGTCTCCTCGCCGTTCACACTGACTTCCAGGTACAGCTCGGCCGTCGGCGCCGCCTGGCCCCACGCGCCGCCGGCCGGCATCATCGCTGTTGCGACGATCAGTCCTGGCAGCGCGCGCATGTCTCCCGCGGCATCAGCGGCCTGCCGTATCGGCCGTTTCCGGCCGCGCGTTGACAACGGAACGCACCGTCACTTTTCCGTCCAGCTGCGCATCCCGCGGCACGGCAAGCTTCCATGCACGTTGCTGGCCGGGGAGCACATAGCCCAGCAAACCCTTGCTCACATCGTATTCCTTGCCCGCCGCGTTGCGCAGTGTCGTGGCGCCCAGTTGTGCATGCATCGCACCGGTGTTTGTCACACGCAGCATCCAGTCGTCACCCTGCCGCACGACCTGCCAGCCCAGCACCGGCATGGCATCGCCCGCAGGCGGCACGAACACGGGTACCGAATAGCGCAGGCGGATGTCCACGCCGGATTGCGTGTCGTCGCCGCGCGGCAGTTCGTCGATGAGCAGCCGGAAGCTGCGTTCGACGGGCGCCGGCATGCCCGCTTTCAGGATCAACCGGATCGTCTGCGCCGCACGCGGCGCGATCTCGATGATCGGCGGGCTGGCGATCAGTTCGGTGGTCTCGGCCAGCACGTCCTCGCCATCGCGCTGCGTCCACGCATAGGCGCGCACCTGGCCATATACCGGTGTTTCGCCCTGGTTCTGCAGCGTGATCCCGGAAGCGCCCTGTCCCGCACGGAACGTGATCGACACGGGCGAGATCTGCAGGTTGGCCGCTTCAGAGCCCGCGCACCCGAGGACCAGGAGGCAGGCGGCGAAGGCGGGGCGCGGTATCGGCATCAGAAGTAAACGGTCGCGGTGATCGTCGATTTGTAGGTGTCGGGGGCTGGCGACGCCTGGGCAGGAATTTCACCGTAAACGGTCAGCGTTTGCTGGTTGCCGTTGCCGGTGCCGCCAAGGGTATCGGTACCCTGGGTGTTGCCCCAAGCCGCGCCGCCGGCTGCCTGGTACAGGTTGAACTTGACGGTGCCCGTGTTGGCACCCGTACCGCTCATGAAGCGGGTCGTGCCGGACGACCCGGTGCCCGTGCCCTCGTTCAGGCCGAGGTTGAACGGCGTGGTGTTCGTGCAGGTCACCTTGATGTCCGACGTGGCGGTAACCGCGGTCGCCAGCACGCCCCGGCCGGCGCCGAAATTGAGCGCGTTCGCGGCGATCGTGCAGTCGGCCACGAGGCCCATCGTCACGTCGAACGCGGCCGCCTTGCTGCCATTGTTATAGACAGCCGCCGCCGCGTTGAGGGTGGTCAGGGACACGACAACAGCGAGGACGGCCGATGCGGCACGGTGCAGATTCAAACTCATCAAGATCATTTCTCCAGGAAGAACATAAATGGCGAGGCAATTTATTGCCCTACCTCAACACATGATTCGATTATGGACGACCTGGGTGACTGTCCGGTTTTGCGCGCGGCGAAAACACGTTTGCCAGCGACGAAGTGTGCGAAAAAAGCCGCACTGGCAGGCATAATCGAACCCACCGGACAGCATTCGCCATGCGATGTGATGGCGACGAGGACAACATGACCCACGCCACCACTGCCACCTTGCACATACTCGTCGTCGACGATGCGCCGTTCGACCAGCGGCTGCTGGTCGACCTGCTCACCGACCATGGCTACGATGTCATGGTCGCCGCCTCCGGCACGCAGGGGTACCAGCTGGCGCTCGCCAGCCAGCCCGACCTCGTGATCATGGATGCACGGATGCCGGACATGGACGGATTCACATGTTGCCGCCTGCTGCATGCGAACCGCTCAACTTGTGAACTCCCGATCATTTTCCTTTCCGGCGCGGACAGTGCGGACGACCGGATCGCCGGGTTCACCGCCGGCGCGGTCGATTTCGTCGCGAAGCCGTTTGTCGCCGATGAGCTGCTGGCGCGCATCCGGGTTCACCTGGGCCTGACGCGCCGCTGCCGCTCCATACCCGGCCCGGAGCCAGCCGGGAGGCTAGATTCCGTTGTCGATTCCGCCGACGAACTGGACGCGGTGCGCGTCACCGCGGCCCAGCAGGTGATTTCCGATCACCTGGGAGAGCTGCCCGGGCTGACGGAGATCGCCCGGCGCGTGGGCACTTACCGCGAACGTCTCAACGGCCTGTTCCGGCAACGGCTCGGCGTCAGCGTGTTCGAATACGTGCGCGAACTGCGCATCGCGCGCGCGACAGCGCTGTTGCGCGACACCCCGATGGAAGTGCGCGATATCGCGCAACTGGTCGGTTTCCGCAATGCAGGCAACTTCGCAACGGCATTCCGCGAACGGACAGGGCTGACACCGAGCGGCTACCGGGATTCCCGCCAGGTCGAGCTGCTGCCGGGCAGTATCGGCCCGCCGACGGCGCAGCCCCGCCAGGAGCGCCATGGCTGAGCTACCGGCCCTTCTCTGCAACAAAAAATACATGAGCCAGCTTGACTTGCGGTTTGCAACGGCGGATGCTGTCAAACTGACACAGGTGGAGGCCATGATGGCGCTGGAAACGGGCAACGACGGGCGTGGCGGCAGGAGCGGCACAGCGGGGAATGGCAGCGACCGGCGCAATAACGCCGCGCTGGCGGCCGTGGTCGACCAGGCGATCCGTTACGACGCCGAACGGGGGGCCGCACTGGCATGGGCCTACCTGGCGCAACATGGCTTGCCGCCCGAAACGATCCTGCGGGTGCTTGCCTCCCCCGACGGCAGCCGGGCGCCACGGCGCTCGGCGGGCAACGCCCTCGATGGTGCCATGTACCGGCAATAAGCCGGTGCGGCCACGATGGCGCGCCGCGCAGCCTGCTCCCCGCCGCCCCTCCCGTATGCGCCTTTCGCCATCGCGCATTAGCCGTTATTTCTGTCGCGCGTCTGCCTGACTCGCGGTCCGCCGTGCAATACCTCGCCGTGCAATGCCTCGCCGTGCATTCCCTCGCCGTGCAATCCAATTACGGCGCAGCCGCTACAATGCTGCATGACTGCGCCGATCCATCCCGTCGTCCAGCCCGACGAAGCGGGCCGCCTTGCCCTGTTGCATACGCTGCGATTGCTTGATTCGCCGCCCGAACCGGTGTTCGACCGGGTCACGCGGCTGGCCAGCCGCCTGCTGGATGCGCCCGTTGCGCTGTTTTCACTGGTCGACCGCGAGCGCCAGTGGTTCAAGTCACGGGTGGGAACGGAAGTGGCGGAGACACCCCGCAACATTTCGTTCTGCACCCATGCCATCGCGCAGCGCGAGCCGCTGGTCATCAACGATGCGCTGAACGATCCCCGGTTCGCCGACAATCCGCTCGTACGGGACGGCCCGAAGTTCCGCTTCTATGTCGGCGTGCCGATCCGGTCGCAGGACGGCCATGCGATCGGCACGCTGTGCGCGCTCGATACCCGGCCCCGCGAGCTGGCGCCCGACGAGCTGGCGGCGTTCGAAGACCTTGCCGGGATCGTGGCGGACGAAGTGCGCCGGCGCGAGCAGCTGGCGTGCGCGCGCGCCCACGTCCAGGAGGCGGATGCGGCGATGCGCGGCACGGAGGCGCGGCTGCGTTCGATCTTCGAGCTGGCGAGCTTCGGCATCGCCCTGATCGATGCGCACAATGGCAACTGGCTGGCGGTCAACACGGCGGCCTGCGCGATCCTCGGCTACACCGAAGAACAATTCCGGCGCCTGACCTTCAGGCAAATCACGCATCCGGACGACGTGGCCGCCGACATCGCGCTGGTACGCGACCTCGTTACCGGCCGCATCACCCAGTTCGAACGGCAAAAGCGCTATATCCGGCACGACGGCAGCAGCGTCTGGGTGCACACGAATGTCAGCCTGAAATCGGACGAAGCGGGCCGGCCCGAGTATTTCATCGTGGCCGTGATCGACATCCAGGCGCGCAAGAGCGCCGAGGACGCGCTGTCCGCGCTGCACGCGCAGCTGGAGGCAAGGGTCGACGACCGCACGCGCAAGCTGGTCGAAGCCAACCACAACCTCACCGAGGCCATCGGCCGCCAGCAGCAGGCCGAGGCGGCGCTGCGTGCCCGCGAGGCCGAACTGTCCAGCATCCTCGAATATGCGAACGACGTGTATATCGGCATCGACGAGAAAGGCCGCGTCACGGCGTGGAACCGCCAGGCCGAACGCACGTTCGGCTGGACCGCCCTGGAAGCGACCGGCCACGCCCTCGACGAACTGATCATCCCGGCCGACTTGCGCGACCGGCACCGCCAGGGCATGGCGCGCTACCGGGCAAGCGGTCAGGCGACCGTACTGGGCAAGCGACTGGAATTGCCGGCCGTGCGCCGCGACGGCAGCGCGCTGACGGTGGAGATCCGTATCCACGCCACCGAGATCGACGGCCAGCTCACGTTTTCCGCCTTCCTGCACGATATCTCGGCGCGCAAGCTGGCCGAAGCCCAGCGCGAACACGATATCCGCCACGATCCGCTGACGGGCTTGCTGAACCGGCGCGCGCTGGAAGAATTGCTGCCGCAGGGTCAGGCCAGGTCGCAGCGGCACGGTATCGCCTTTGCCGTGCTGTTCATCGACCTCGACGGTTTCAAGGCCGTCAACGACCGGCACGGGCACGATGCCGGCGATGCGCTGCTGTGCGAAGTGGCCCGGCGGCTGCGCACGTCGGTGCGGCAGAACGACAGCGTGGTGCGGCTGGCAGGCGACGAATTCGTCGTCGTGCTCGAGGGGCAGCCCTATACGATGGCGCGGGCGCGCGGGGTGGCCGCCAAGCTGGTCGACGCGCTGGCCCAGCCGGTGGCGTTGGCCGCTGGCGCAGCGACGGTGCAGGTGGGTGCCAGCGTCGGCATCGCGATGCACGGCGCCGGCGATACCTGGGCGCCGGGCGACCTGCTGCGCGAAGCGGACCGCCAGATGTACCTGGCCAAGGAAGCGGGCCGCGGCAGTGTCCGACCCGCCGCCGGCGACAAGGAAGACTGAAAGGGCCGCGCAATGGCGGCCCGTCGGAAAAGACGATGCAAGCCCGGCGGCGGCCGGGCGGCAGCTCAGTGGCTGTGCATGGCCTGCGCCGCGGTGGCGCGGGCGGCGAAGTAGCAGGCGCCGGCGCAGCGCTCCAGGCCGTCACGGTCGAGTACCACCACCATGCCGCGGCGGCACTGGATCAGGCCGTCGCTGGCCAGCTTGCCGGCAGCGGCCGTGATGCTTTCGCGGCGCACGCCCAGCAGGTTGGCGATCGATTCCTGCGTTACCTTCAGTTCGTTGGACGGGGAACGGTCCAGGCGTTCGAGCAGCCAGCGGCACAGCTTCTGTTCGATGCTGCTGTGACGGCTGCTGACGACGTTCTGGGCCAGCTGCGCGAACAGGCAGCTGGTGAAGCGCATCAGTTGCTGTGCCAGCATGCCGCCTTCGGCGAACAGTGCGCGCAGCGCATCGGTGCGCATGCGGTAGCCGTAGCCGGCCGCCTGCACGACTGCCGTGTTGCTGGCGCGCTCGCCCTTGTACATCGTCACGCCCGCCACGCCTTCGCGGCCGACCACGGCGATTTCCGTCGTGATGCCGTCTTCGTTGACATATTGCAGCGATACGATGCACGTGGTTGGGAAATACGTGTAGTCGATCTTCTCGCCAAAGTCATACAGGTGCTTACCGACCGGCATGGCCACCAGCTCCAGGTCCGGGATCAGGCGCTCGAGTTCGTCCAGCGGCAGTGCGCGCAGCAGTTCGTTCTGCTGCAGACCGGTGACGCTGATGCCCTGCGGCGCAGCCTTGCCGCGCAGTGCCGTCGGCGCGGAGCCGGCGACATTGATCATCGATGGTGGCAGGGAGGTCGTGTCGTTGTGCATGGTCTTGAACATGTTGTTTATCCTTGTCGAGTTCAGATGTTTCGTTTCGTTGTCATTTCCTCCACTTTATGGTTGAGCCATGTTTTTGAGAGTCGGACTACTGTAGGACGCGATGTAGTATTCGAAGATCAAGCGGTGTAATCTCAGTCCTACGTGAAGTGGCGCACATTCAAAGATGTCCGAAACCCGGAAAATTCAATTCATCGGCAACTCGCCAGCTACCGAATGATGAAAGCGCCCATGAACAGCATCTTCAAAGTTTCCTATGCCCTGCAACGCCAGCAACGCGCGGTCGAACGCACGCTCTATGCGAAGTCGGCCGAGGAAAGCATGGCTGCTTCGAAGTGGGTGGACGCCTGGCATCGCCTGGTACAGGCTCGACTGGACAAGATGGCCGAGCCCAGCCGCTATATCGACAGCCGCGGCCGTTTCTTGCACTGACCGGACATGTCGGAGCGCGCCACCTCTCCTGGCGCCTCCCGCCGCTTCCGCGCCGGTCCGAATTCCCCGCATTGCCTCTCCCGTCCTTCTCTCGCAGCGTCACGCTTGTTGACGTGAACGTTAACTGATTTTCATGCTTCTCCCGCTGTGCTAGTATGCGGCGGCACGCCCGACAGGGCTTGCCGCTGTGCAAAATAGCGATCAGACCGCTGCGGGCCTATCCGGCAACGCGCGGCGCCGGAGACAATCTCAACAAAATTGGAGAAGCAGTGAGCATTTTCAGAACCAAAAACCTTGACGACATGGTCGCGGCCAGTCGCGCGCCCGGCGGGTTGAAGAAAGTCCTGGGCCCCTTCGATCTCGTCCTCATGGGCATCGGTGCCATCGTCGGCACCGGTATCTTCGTGCTGACCGGTACCGGCGCACTGACCGCGGGCCCCGCACTCACCCTCTCCTTCATCGTCGCCGCCCTCGCCTGCGGCTTCGCCGCGATGTGTTATGCCGAGTTCGCGTCGACCGTGCCGGTCGCCGGCTCCATCTATACCTACAGCTATGCCACGCTGGGCGAACTGGTCGCCTGGATGATCGGCTGGGACCTGATGCTGGAATACGGACTGGCCGCCTCGGCCGTCGCGGTCGGCTGGTCCGGCTATTTCCAGTCGCTGCTGGCCGGCTTCGGCCTGCAGCTGCCCACGGCGCTGACCGGCGCGCCGGGTGCGGTACCGGGCGTGGCCACGTATTTCAACCTGCCCGCCTTTGTCATCATGATCGTGCTGGCGGGCATGCTGTCGCTGGGCATCCGCGAATCGGCCCGCATGAACAACGTGATGGTGGCCATCAAGGTCGGCGTCGTGCTGCTGTTCATCGCCGTGGGCGCGGGCCACGTCAAGCCCGAGAACTGGCAGCCGTTCATGCCGTTCGGGCACACCGGCGTGCTGTCCGCCGCCGCCCTCGTGTTCTTTGCCTTCATCGGTTTCGACGCGGTGACGTCCGCCGCCGAAGAGGTCAAGCGCCCCGAGCGCGACCTGCCGATCGGCATCATCGGCTCGCTGGCGGTCTGCACGATCCTGTACGTGATCGTCTCGGCGATCATGACCGGCATCGTGCCGTTCCAGAATTTCGCCGGTGTCGACCACCCGGTCTCGCTGGCGCTGAAATATGCGGGCGAAAACTGGGTCGCCGGCTTCGTCGACCTGGGCGCGATCCTCGGCATGACGACCGTGATCCTGGTGATGTCCTACGGCCAGACGCGGATCATCTTCGCGATGTCGCGCGACGGCCTGCTGCCCAAGCGCCTGTCGTCGATCCATCCGAAGCACGGCACGCCTTTCCTGGCCACGTGGATCGTCGGCGTCGTGTTCGGCCTGATGGCCGCCCTGGTGCCGCTGAACGTGCTGGCGGAACTGATCAACATCGGCACGCTGGCCGCGTTCTCGCTGGTTTCGGTCGCCGTGATCGTCCTGCGCAAGCAGCGCCCGGACCTGCATCGCGCGTTCCGCTGCCCTGGCGTACCGGTGGTGCCGCTGCTGGCCGTGGCATTCTGCTTCACGCTGATGGCCTACCTGTCGTGGCACACGTGGCTCGCGTTCGGCATCTGGCTGCTCATCGGCCTGGTCATCTATTTCGGCTATGCGCGCCACCATTCGCTGCTGAACAAGCAGGGTTGATACGCGCGACGACGTAAAAAAAAGGGGCGCCGCGGCGCCCCTTTTTCACGTCCTCAGAATGCCACGCGCACACCCACGTTGACCCTGCGCCCCACGTCTTCCAGCATCAGGAACTGGCTTTCGTTGTTGGCGTATTCATGCGCCTGCTGGTTCGACAGGTTGATCGCATCGGCATAGATCGCTATCGTGTCGGTGATGTTGTAGCGCAGGCTGGCATCGGTCTGGCCATACGCGGCGCGGTTGCGCGGCTGTGTGCTGCCGCCGCCGCAATTGATCGAGAAGTGGTTGCGCCAGTTGTAGCTGGCACGGGCCTGGAAGCTGCCGTTCTCGTAGAATACCGAACCGTTGTACGACTGCTTCGACAGTCCCGGGTAGCCGCACACCAGCGCCGCCGCATCGCCGTCGCGCTCGGCGGAAGCATCCACGTACGTATAGTTGGCGGACACCCCGAAGCCGCGCAGCCACGGGATCGCATCGTCGAACGCATACTGGCCGGCGATCTCCACACCCTTGATCTTGCCCGTCTGCCCGTTGCGTACGCGGCTGTCGTGCACCACCTCGTCGTACTGGGGAATGCGCATGTCCACGAGCCGCGTTTCCAGGAAGTCGGAGACCTTCTTGTAGAACACGGCCGCGCTGACATAGTTCGTCTTCGACAGGTACCATTCATACGACAGGTCGAGGTTCTTCGACTGCATCGGGTTCAGGTAGGGGTTGCCGCCGCCTGTCTGCACGTCGCCGAACCTGCCGCCATACCAGTTGTCGACACCCATCTGCGACAGCGTGGGCCGGGTTTCCGTCTTCGACGCCGCCAGGCGCAGCAGCATGTCCTTCGTCACGTCGAATTTCACGTTGGCCGACGGCAGGTAGCTGTTGTAGCTGTTGTCGACACTCGTGGCCACGCGCGGACCCCAGTTCAGGATGTAGGTCGTGTCGTTCGGGCTCTTCACGGCGGACAGCAGTTCGCGGGAAAAGCCGGTCGAGCGCGATTTCACGTGCACCACGCGCACGCCGGCGTTGGCGGACCAGCGCTCGCCTTCCCACTTCGTGTCGAGGAAGATGCTCGACACCTTTTCGCGGACACCCCATTGCGATGCAGGCGCCGCGTAGTTGATGCCCATCGGGCCGTTCGGGTAGCGCGACTTGTCGCCGTACAGGGCCGGGTCGTTCGACTGCCCCAGCAGCGACGGCTGGTTCAGGTAGGCCATGTATTCGTTCGGATCGAAGCGCAGGAACGCCTTGGGCACCTGCCCGCCGGTGCCGAAGAAGTCGTCCATCGGCGTGACGGTAAACAGCGACGCCGGCAGCGCCAGGTGGTAGCCGCTGAACGCATTCCAGGAATCGGCCTCGAATTCGTGGCGACCCACTTCCCTCTGGGAATACGAGACGCCCGTGTCGATGCCCTTGAACGGGCCTTCCTCGCGATTCCACGACAGGTTCAGGCGGCCCTCGTGCAGCTTGTCGGAATTGCCGACCTGGCCGTTCGAGACGGCATGGGCCTTCACCGCGGTCGGATCGGCGATGTTGTCGCCGAAGGTCACCGTGGGGGCCGCGCCGAAGGTCAGGTAATCGCCATTGCGCGGCACCATGCCGGCCACCACCCACTGGTCCGGCGACTGCGACGTGGTGCGCGACGTGGACACGTCGCCTTCCAGTTTCCAGTCCGGTGCCAGCTGCCATTTCGAGTTCAGGCCGAAGGCTTTCGTTTCCGACAGCCGGTCGCCGCCCTTGACGATCATGTCGTTCGAATTGGCTTCGGTGAGCGGGCGCCCTTCGCCGACCAGTGCCGGGTTGTTCGCATAGAAATCCGCCCCCGGGCGGTAGAACGACGTGACCTGGTCGTTCTGGTCATGCTGCACGCCCACCTGCACCGGATTGTTCCAGTCGCTGAACGCGATCACCTTGTTGCGCTGGTCGAGACGCGAATACAGGGCGTCTGCCGACAGTTTCCAGTCGCGCGACGGGTTGTACTGCACGGTCAGGTTGCCCACCGTGCGCTTGCGCGATTCCTCCTCGACCTGGAAGCCGAAGCTCTGCGGCATGTACAGCCTTTTCGTCGTCACGTCGGCCATCGTCAAGCCGCGCGAATTCAGGTCGCCGTTGATCATCGTCACGTCGCGGTAATGCCAGTCGTCGGTCACGGCCTTGTTCTGCTTCGAGGCGCGGTCCGTATAGGACACCGAGGCCGTCACGCCGAAGGTGCGCGCCTCGTTGGCGAAGGTGTACATGCCGGCCAGGTTCGGCGTGTGCTCCTTTGAATTGTCGTCATAGGAGTGGGAAACATTGATCACCGACGAGTGTCCCGTCTTGCCGGACAGCGGGCGGGCCGTCTGCACGTCCACGGTCGAGCCGATGCCGCCTTCGGGCAGGAACGGCTGCGAGGTTTTATAGACGAGCACTTTCGAGATCAGGTCCGAGGACAGCAGGTCGAACGAGAATTCGCGCCCGCCCGTATCGCTGGTCAGCGTGCGGCCGTTGACCAGCACGTTGTTGAACTCCGGCCCCAGGCCGCGCACGGAAATATAGCGGCCTTCGCCATTGTTGCGCTGGATTTGCACGCCGGTCACGCGCTGAAGCGATTCGGCGATATTCGTGTCCGGGAATTTGCCCGCATCCTCGGCCGACACGGCATCCACCACGCCATCCTGCATGCGCTTGGTGTTCAGCGACGAGCTGAGCGAGGCGCGGATGCCGCTGACGACGACGGTGGCCGCATTCTCGGCCGGCGCCGCGTTCGCGGCGGTGCCCTGCGTATCCTGCGCCAATGCGGACAGGGGAATCAGTATTTCGGCGATCAATGCCGCCAGAACGGTCTTGCGCATGCGATGTTGTTGCATTCTCTTGGTCTCCTTGTTTTTCGTTATAAAGCGTTCGGCAATGCCGGGCGCTTCTTGCCGGAAACTTGCATTTCCCTGCTCGTGAGCGTTCCTCGTCACTGCCGGCTTCGTCGCCATTTGCTATTGGCAATCCGACATGGCAACGTTACCATCTTTGATGGTACACGCACGGTTTTCAGGCACGCCTATCACTTTTTCATGAAATGGTATTCCGTTTGAAGATAGCTGCGAAACGCCCGGAAATACGGCCCCGCCAGTACATCCTGGCCGTGACTTGGGTATCGCTTTGCGTTACAAAAAAACAACACACTTCATCCGCGGACGGCATAGCACGGAGTTGTATGCATCGGTCGGCGACTTGAGCACCGCATCCTTTCTGGCTGCCGCACAATGGACGCTCTCCCTGTCAAAGCGCTGCGACGATGCCTGATCCGCTGGTCAAGTTACTTTACAAGCTGCCGCTCGCCCTGCTGACTTCAGCGGCCATGGCCCATGCCGCCCCGCCGGAGTCCCCGACAGTGATCGTGACAGGTGCGAAAATCACCATCGGCTGGCCATACGCGGTGCTGGCGGAAGGCATGAATGCGTTCGACGATGGGCGACGCAGCCTGGCGCCACGGGCCGCGTTGCGGTTCCGCCTGCTGCTGGCGCCGGGTGTCGCGGCGCTCGATCATGTTGCCATGACCCTGGTCGACGGCGACAGGCTGACGCCGGTGCCGCTCGCGCCGGATGGTTTCTTCACGCTGGCGCGGCAGGACGGGCTCGGCGGCGCCGAACTGGCCGTCAACCGCAATGCCGGCCAGTTCGATGGCAACCGTACGCCGCAGCCCGACGTGCGTACGCCGGGGCTGCCGGACAATGTGCGCCGCCTGGGCGACCTGCGCCTCGAGTGCCGCGCGAAGATGGCGATGGCCAGGCACCTTTTCGGTTTCATGCAGAGTGCCGCGATCAGCCTGGCGGGCGGCACCGACTGGTGCGCGCCGCGCAAGGGCGGCGGCTACACCGTCAACGCGGGACGGCCGGTGGCCCGTGCCGCGCTTGCCGAAGAAGGCCGCACGCTGGCGCTGGCCGTCAAGGCGGATGCCGCCTCCATCCCCATTGCCGATCCTTCATGGAGCGACGATGCGCTGGTGACGTTCGACTACGCGCCCCAGTAAGTGTCCCACTCGCCGCGTGGAATGGACAGGCGGCGGAACGTGCGCTCTTCCACGGCGAGCTCCTTGCATTTGCGCCCACCGGGCTGTGCCTTGCCATCGTCGGACAGCACATGCATCGTGCCGTGCGCATCGAAGAACAGCGCTTCCGGGTGCAGGCCGGCCAGCGCCGGCACATCGATCGGCACCGGCCGGTCGCCGGCGCGGCCGGACCAGCGGTACAGCGCGTAGTCGTCGCCGGCCGCGGGCGGACCGGCGGCGATGTAGTACGCGTCGCCGTACCATTCGATCGCGCGGATGCCGCGGTCCCCCAGGTCGAGCAGGATGGGCGCGCCCAGTTCGGCCCGGCCACCATCGAGCAGCGGCGAGGGATCCGCCATCGGCACGATCAGGGCCCAGCCGTGCGGCACGGGATTGCGAAAGCCGACCAGCAGGCCGCCGCCGGGCGTGGCCGCGAGGCCTTCGATGCACAGGCCGTCCGGATCCTTCGGTGCCTTGCGCGCTGCCTTGGCAAGATCGAAATGGTCCAGCAGGGGATGCGCCAGCATGTCGTCCAGCAGGCGGCGGTACGGCTTGCCGACGGGCCGGCCGGCCGGATCGGTGGCGAACAACTGGCACCGCGTCGCGCTCGGCCGGCCTTTCCTGTCGCATCCGTGCGACGTGATCCACCACACCCGGCCGTTCAATTCCGCCGCGCCTTCGATGTCGGCCTCGCCGCCATCCGCCGTGTCGAGGAACGCGGTCAGGTCGCACTCGCGCGCGGGCGGCCCCGCATCGTAGCGGTACACGTGCAGCACGTTCGATTCATCGTCCGCGGCGATGAAATGGTCGTCGTCCAGCGGCACGGCCGCGGACGCGTCGCAGATGCGGTAGTGCACGAAGTGTTCGGCATCGCTCATTGCATGTTCTCCTTTGTTCATCCCGTGTTCAGCCCTTTGTCCAGCATTTCGATGCCGGACCGGGAACAGCGTTCCGTACGGGCGGCACATGCCGGCACGCGCAGTATGCCTGCAAACGGTGTGGAAAGGATGACAACGGGAGCGGCGGCACGGTGGCCGGTCCAGGAGGGCCGGCGTACGCGCGCGCAGGCGCGCGAACGCCGGTGGCAAGGCGGGGTTACGCGGCCTAGGCTTCCGGCTTGAAGTGCGTCGGGCTGATACGGAACTTCTGGCGACGATCGCCCATCAGGTAACGCAGGTCGCGGATCGACAGTTCGCTCACTTCATGCATGCGTATCAGCAGCGAAGCACCGACCGGCAGCTTCAGGTGGCGGATCTTGCTGATCACGGGGGGGGCCACTTCGAGCGAACGGGCCAGGGCCGCGTCGTTCTTCAGGTGCATGATGTCGATCAGCCCGTCGAGCAGGCGGTTCGGGTTGTAGGTCAGCGCCTCCTCGTCGGACATGACGTGGGCCAGCACTTGGGGGGAATCGGGTTTCATCAGGGCTCCAGAAACGGGTCGGCGGCACGCACCTGCGGCTCGCCTTCATCGCAAACGCGATGGGCTCGGGTCAATGTTTTGCTCGGGGGTTGGGAACAGCTGCCATATTGCATCAGATTATGCCGTGCGGCAATCTTTTCAATAGTCGGTGTTGCGTCCATGACAAAGGCGCTGTCACCCGGGCCTGTGGACTGAACTGAACCATTCGCCGAAATCGCTGTCTCAACAGTACTGACGACGGAGGCGGCCATGCATGACGGACTGTTCACTACCTTGCTGGAACGGCTGCGCGGGCAAGTCGCTCAATGTTCAGGCGTGCAACTGGCGGCGTTGCGTGCCTTGCTCGAATCGGCCTCGGCGCTAACGACCTGCCTTGAATTGATCGAACGATACGGGCGACCCTGCCATGCATGCCCACATTGCGCGGCGACGCGCATCCATCGTCACGGCTTCTCGTCTGGCCTGCAACGCTATCGCTGCCTGGCTTGCGGCCGAACCTTCAATGCCTTGACCGGCACGCCGCTCGCCTTCCTGCGCCTGCGTCATCAATGGCTGCCATTCCTGGAGACAGTGCTCGATTCGCGGACGGTGCGCGCCGCCGCCGAAAAAACCGGCATCCATCGCAACACCAGCTTTCGCTGGCGCCATCGATTCATGGCCGGAGCCAAGCACGATCGCCCGTCGCAGTTGCAAGGGATCGTCGAGGCGGACGAAACTTATTTACTGGAATCACAAAAAGGCAGCCGGCACCTGGACAGGCCAGCGCGCAAGCGTGGCGGCAAGGCCAGCCGACGCGGCATCTCGAGGGAACTCGATTGCATCCTCGTGGCCCGCGACCGTGATGGCAAGACGAGGGATTTCGTTTGCGGCCGTGGTCCGGTCACGGCGCGCCAGCTGGCTCATCACCTGCCGCCGGTACTGGCCGCGGACGTGCTGCTGGTATCGGACAGCGCCGCTGCCTACCGGACATTTGCGCGCCGTACCGGCATCCTGCACGAAGCTGTCAACGTGAACGCAGGGGTGCGAACACGCGGTGCGATTCACCTGCAGCACGTAAATGGGTACCACAGCCGCTTCCATGGCTGGCTGGCGCGTTTCAATGGGGTGGCGAGCCGGTACCTGCTGAACTACCTGGGCTGGCGCCACGGCCTTGACGGGCAGCGCTGGCGAACGCCAGCGAATTGCTTGATTGCAGCACTGCTGGGCAGCATTACCTGATAACTCGGTGGAACTTCCACAGCTTTGGGTGACAGCGCCATGACAAACGACGTTTTGCCGAGTCGTTCGCCAAGGTGAACTGGCGCACGGTAGCGCAGAGTCCGGCCTAATACGATTAAGTCATTGCATCACTGATAGCAATACGTCACGCAACAAGCAACCCAAGGAGAGACAAGATGTACAAAGTCCGCCGCGCCTATTCCCGCACCGATATCGAAACCGAACTGATCATCAATCGTGCGCTGCTGCTGCAGCAATCCACCGGCCTGAAGGACGCGCACATGTTCTTGACGCGCAAGCGCATCAAGCCCTCCGTCATCAAGCGCGTGTTGGCGATGCCGGGCGAGCGGCGAGATTTTTCGTGAGAGATTGCAGGTAGACTTCGCCGGTTGAGGTTCGATACTTCAACCGGAAATCGTTGGCCGCCGAACACCGGTGTCTGACATTATTTTCGGGGTGAATCTTCCCGAAAATAGTGTCAGACACCGGTTTGCTTATGACGCGGGCGAGAACAGGCTTTAGACCAGACTACACCGGCGCCGCCTGCGGCGACGCAGTGGGCCCCACCGTCACCGGCCGGCCATCTTCCCACCGCAGCCGGTCGATGCACATGCGCCGCCCGGTGCGGTCCGGGCCCCAGGCGTGATACACGATCCACGTTTCACCGCCGCCCGGCGAAGCCACGAATGAATTGTGGCCGGGACCGATCAATTGCCCCTGCAGGGTACTCATCAGCAGTGCCCGCCCACCCTCTTCCGGCCGCCGGTATGGTCCGAGCGGATGGTCGGCCACCACGTAGCTGACCCCGTAGTTTTCCTTTTCCCATGCCCCGCCGCTGTAGAAGCAGTAATAGCGCCCCTCGTGCTTCAGCACGGCCGCGCCTTCCACCGTGTGCCAGTCGTAGACGTTGCCGTACATCGTGCGCTGCTTCAGGAACAGGTGCCAGTCCTCGTGCGGCCGGTGCACCATGCGCGGCTTTCCCTCCAGCGCCGTCATGCTCGTCATGCGGTCCACGACGATGCCGGTACCCACGCGGTGGTCGTCTTCCAGTTCCAAAAAATCGACGCAGTAGAACAGGTACCACTGGCCGTCGTCGTCCTTGAAAGGGTGGGCGTCGATCGAGAACGGCTGGTCGGGCACCAGGACCACGCCGGCATCGACGAAGGGCCCGGCCGGATCGGCGCTCGTGGCCACGCGCAACTGGTGGTCGCGCCCGTCGATGCCCTGTGCCGAGTAATACATATAGAAGGTGCCGTCGTCATAGGCCACTTCCGGCGCCCAGAAGTCGTGGCCGCCCGGCGGCACGAGCGCGTAGCCGAGCGGTTCCCAGTTCACCAGGTCCGGCGAGCGCAGCACGGGGAATGCGCGCCCATCCGCACCGCCCGGCGCCGTGCCGTAGGCGTAATAAAAACTCCCGTGACGCAGCACGAACGGGTCGGCGAACGTCGCCGGGTACACGGGGTTTACGTACTCATTCATGCGTTTCTCCGATCCGGCGCTCCCAGCTTCGAAAACCGGTGACAGACACCGGTTTTCTTGGAACATTTCAGATTAATAGGTGTCTGTCACCGGTTTTGCACCGATTTTTAGAGCTTGAAGCGCAGCCCCAGGCCATAGGTGGTGGGCGTGTAGCGGATGTCGCGCGGGCGCATCGTGTCGCCCACGTAGCTTTCGTACTTCTCCTTCGTCAGGTTGATCGCGTCGAACTGCAGCGAGATGTTATTCGTGAGCTCGTACGACAGCGACAGGTCGACGTAGGTGGAAGCCTTGACGACGCGGTCCTGCAGGAAGCGCGGTTCGGCCACCTGTTCCACGTAGTCGCCGCGCCGCGTGGCGGCCAGACGCCCTGTCAGGCCGTGGCCCTCGTACAGCAGCGCGAAATTGTGGCTCTTGCGGGCCACGTCGATCAGCCGGGTCTTCGTCAGCGCGGCCGAGTTCACGTCGAGCCGGGTTTCGTTTTCGTCCTTGATCCACGTGAAGTTGTACTGGGCGCCGAAGCCGCTCCAGAAGCCGGGCAGGAAGTCGAAGAATTTCTGCGTGCCGAATTCAAAGCCCTTCAGCGTGCCCTGGCCGGAGTTCTGCGGCCGCGTCACGCGGTAGCGCTGGCCGTCGATGATCTCGTCCTGCGTGTAGTCCTGCAGGTAGCCCGTGAAGTCGCGGTGGAACAGCGCCAGCTGCGCATAGCCGTTGCCGGTGAAATAGTATTCCAGCGTCGCATCGAGGTTGGTCGACTTGGTCGGCGCCAGGTTCGCGTTGCCGGCGCTGCCGGTGCCCGGCGCGTTGACGGTGGGCGGGATCAGCGACAGCGCGGGGTTCAGGCGCAGGAAGTCCGGCCGCGTCAGCGTCTTGCCGGCCGAGAAGTGCGACTGCAGGTTCTCGCGCCAGCCGACCAGCGCCGAAATGCTGGGCAGGTAGTTGTTTTCCGAAGTCGACAGGTCGATCGGCGTGATCACGTCGCCGACCCGGCTGGTGCCTTCCAGCTTGCGCTTCACGTGGATGACGCGCACGCCGGCATCGCCGCTCACGTCGATGCCGCCGACCGTGGTCTGCCAGCGCGCGCTGACATAGGCGGCGGTGGAGCGTTCGCGCTGCTCGAACATGCGGTTCGGATCGTCCGGCACGCGGCCCGCCGGCACGCCGTACAGGGCGCGCACCCGGTCGGCCTGGTCGAGCAGGAAGTCGTGCGACGGCACGTAGTACTGGCCGCCCAGCCGGTCCACGCCGGGGCTGAGCACTTCGAAGCCCGGCCCGAACGCATCGACCGGGTTCGGCCGCGCGTCGCGGTTCACGTCGCTCGCCCGTTCCGCCGAATGATAGGCGGTGGAACGCGACGACAGCTTCAGGCCCACGTTGATCGCGCGGACGAATCCTTCGCTCATCTTGTACGTGCCATCGGTGCGCCACTGGGTCTGCTTGCCGAGCGACTCTTCCCAGTTCTGCACGAGGCCGCGCAGCACGAACTCGCGCGGGTCGCGCAATGGCGTTCCGCTGGTGGGCGTGGTCACCGCGTTGTAGCCGCCATGGCCATCCGCGCCATAGGTATAGACATTCACCGTGGCGTTGGGAATCTGCTGGTCGACGATCACCCGGTCCTGGATGAACTTCGAATGGGTGAACGCCAGGCCCGTCGTGACATCCCACGGCCCGTCGCGGAAGCGCAGCTTCGTGTTCAGGAAATGCGTGTTCGTGCGCTCCTGCGTGCCCCAGGCGCTGGTGGCAACGTAGGGATCCCAGTCATAGGGATTGGGCGAGAACTGCGCCGGCAGCGCCACGGCCGACACGATCGGACAGATCTGCCCCGCCGGCGTGTCGCAGCCACGGTCGCCCAATACCGCGTTGCTCAGGCGCGGCGCCCAGCCCACGATGCCGAGGATATAGTCGGTCGCGCTGCGGGCACGGTAGCCGGTGCCGAGGTACTGCGTGGTGAAGTCGAGTTTCGGGTTGATCTTCCACTGGAACGCGCCGTGCCCGGAAAAACGCTCGCGCTCGCCGCCGTTATAGATGCCGCCCACCTGCGGCAGGTTGCCCAGACGGTCGCCCGGGTTCAATGGCGCGATCGGCTGGTCGTCGTTCAGCCGCACGGCCGTGCCGTCGGGCCTGACCGAGAAGAGGCGGTCCGGGCGGTCCACCCACTGCACCGGATAGCCCCAGTGCTCCTTGTTGTATGCCACGTCGACCAGCAGGCCCATTTCGCCGGCACCGCTGTCCCAGCGGTCGCTGTACAGCGCGCCGCCGCCGGGGCTGTTGCGGGTCTCGGCCGCGTCGCTGCCGTTGATCTTCTGCCGGCGGTTTTCCAGGTAGCCGGTCACGGTACGGCCCTTGTAGTCGAACGGGGCGCGCAGGCGGATGTCGATGGCGCCGGCGATGCCGCCCTCGGGCTGGTTGGCGGTGGCGGACTTGTACACGTCCATGCCGCCGATCGATTGCACGGGCAGGTCCTGGTATTGCAGGCGCCGGCCACGGCCGGTGAAGATGTCGTTGCCGTCCAGCGACGTGACGACGTCCGGCAGGCCGCGGATCGTCACGGTCGACGTCTCGCCCCGGTCGCGCCCGACCTGCACGCCGGCGATCCGCTGCAGCGCGTCGCCCGCGGCGCGGTCGGGGAACTTGCCGATATCGTCGGCGTTGATCGAATCGACGACCTGCGTGGCATCGCGCTTGATCTGCTCGGCCGAACGGATGCTGCGGCGGATGCCCGTCACCTCCACGGTGGCGATGGGCCCGCCCTGCACGCTGGCGTCGCCCGCGCCGGTGGCCTGCGCCGGGGCGGACTGGCCGGACGTGTCCTGCGCAGCAGGAGAAGAAACCGTATCGGCCGGCTGCGCCGGTGGTGCGGCGGGGTCCGCGACCTGCTGCGCGCCGGCCGCGCCGGCGGCCATCGCGCACAGGGCGGCGGCAACGGCACGGCGCATTGGCGTCGTCATCAATGAGGAACTCATGGCTGTCTCCGATGTCTGGGCTGTTCTGGAAAGTGGTTTTGCCAGGCTCGTGACGCTTCGCCTGGAGAAGCTGCTGCCTGATCATAGACACAAGCTTTATTCGACGCCAACGCGGTACGCCGTTTCGGTTGCGCGGGCGCGACGCTTTCAGGCCCACATCCGTTTTACCCTGCAGCCCTTCAGCCCTTCAGCCCTTCAGCCCCGTGGCGGCAAGCAGTCCCTGCGTGACGCGGCGCTGGAACACGATATAAGCCAGCGCCACCGGGAAAGCGCCGAGCAGCGCGGCCGCCATCAGCTGCGCGTAGCGCACGCCGAACGCGTCGTAGGTTTGCGTGAGGCCGAGGGGGATCGTCATCATGTCGTTCGACGTGACGATGATGAACGGCCACAGGAAATTGTTCCACGCGGCGATGAACGTAACGATCGCCATCGCCCACACGATATTGCCGGACATGGGCAGGTACACGCTCCACAGCACCCGAAGGGGCGAAGCGCCGTCGAGCAGCGCGGCATCGCGGAAATCGTTCGGCACGGCATCGAAGAACTGGCGGAACACATAAATCACTACCGGCGACACGACCTGCGGCAGCACGATGCCGGCATAGGTGTTGATGAGGCCAAGCCCGTTCATGGTGCGGAACAGCGGCACGAGCAGCGCCTCGAACGGTAGCAGCAGCGCCAGCATCGATACCATGAACAGCACGTTGCGGCCGCGGAAGCGCAGCTGGGAAAACGCGAACGCGGCCATCAGGCTGATCGCCATCGTCACCGCGGTGACGGCCAGCGCCACGAGCGCGCTGTTGAACAGCCAGCGCGGCACGTTGCCGGCGCCGAGCGTCTTCGTGAACGCTTCCACGGTCCAGCGCTGCGGCAGCAGGTGCAGTACCGGGGAGATGGTTTCATATTCGGGCCGCAGCGATGTCGACAGCGCCCACAGCAGCGGCGCCACCCACAGCATCGCCAGCGCCAGGGCCGACACGGCGGCAACCACGGTCCAGTGCAACGGTGTGTTTTTCATGTAACCCCTTATGTGACCCCTCTCATGCGCGACCCTTCATGTTCTTCCCTTCCGTTTGCGCAGCACCAGCGCCTGTGCAAGGCCCAGCGCGACGACGATGAACATGAACGCCATGGCGACGGCGGCCGCATAGCCGGCATCGCTTTGCGTGAACGCCGTTTCGTACATGTAGTGCAGCGTGACGCGGGTGGTGTTGAACGGCCCGCCCGTGGTCATGATGTAGGTCTGGCCGAACACTTTCAGCGAAGCGATCAGCTGCAGCACGAGTGCCGTGATGGTGACCGGCTTCAGCGCCGGCCAGGTGATGTGGCGAAACACGGCGAAGCCGCGCGCACCGTCCAGCGCCGCCGCCTCGTACTGCTCGCGCGGGATGTTGCGCAGGCCGGCGATGAAGATCAGCATGTTGAAGCCCACCGTCCACCACACGGTGGCGATCGCCACGACCGGCATGGCCCAGTCCACGTCGGAAAACCAGGCACGCTGCACGCCCAGCAGGTGGTTGACGATGCCGGACGATGGCTGCAGCATCCAGTCGGCGATCAGCGTCATCACCGAGATCGGCAGCACGTAGGGCAGGAAGAACGCGCCCTGCAGCCAGCCCGACGCCTTCGTGAAGTGGTCGACCAGCAGCGCCATCACGAGGCCGAGCGCGGTCAGCGGAATGACCGTCAGCAGCGAAAAATAAAACGTGTTGCCGAGCGACGACCAGAACGACGGGTCGTGGATCAGCGTGTCGTAGTTGGCCAGGCCCACGAACGCGCTCGTGCGCGTGAGACTGCTCTCGGTCAGCGACAGGTACAGCGTCTGCAAGGCGGGCAGCAGGAAAAACAGGATGAATGCCGCCATGAACGGCAACAGCAGCAGCATGGCGGACAGCATCTCGGACCGGCGACCCCTCATCGGTTCTCCATTCTTCAATAGCGTGGCGGGCGTTTCTTCAGCAGGCGCTGCGCCTCGCTTTCAAAGCGGCGCAGTGCGTCCGCCGGCGTCAGTTGCCCGGCCAGCGGCGCCGGCAGGAATTTCGATGCGATCGCTTCCAGCGGCCCCGCCGCGCCCATGTACCAGCCGGCCGGATCGTAGACGACATTGGCCGCCGCCTGGGCGTACTCCGCGTTCGGCATCAGTTCGCGCGCCGCCGCCGATTCGGCCACGGGCCGGTAGGCGGGAATGTGCCCGCCTTCGGCCCAGCCGAACGAATGCGTGCTGACATAGGCGACGAATTTCAGCACGGCCCGCGTTTTCTCGGGCGTCATCGGCCGGCCCTCGTTGGCGGGGATCGCGAACCCGTGCGAATCGGCCCATGCGCTGGCATTGCCATACAGTCGTGGCAGCGGCGCGATGCCGTAGCGAAACCGGATCGTGCCGGCCTGCGTGCCGCGCACCAGCTCCGGCACTTCCCACACGCCGTTGATCATGAAACCGGCATTACCGGCCATGAACTGGCTGGTCGATGCCGGGTAGTCCTGGCCGGCCGTGGCGTAGCCGGCGCGGAACCAGTGCGCGATCGCGGCCAGCGTGCGTTCGCCGGCGGGCCCATAGGCGAACTGGCCGTTCGCCACCACGGGCAAGCCCTGCTGGGCCAGCAGCGACAGCCACAGGCGCCAGATCGCATAGGTGCTTTGCGCCGCCTCCATCGCCAGGCCTGCCTTGCCCGTCTTTTCCTTGACGGCGCGGAACGCATTCGTGAGCGCCTCCATGCCGACGATGGTGGTCAGCCTGCCTTGCGCATCGAGCAGGCCGGCCTGGCCGGCCAGGTCCTTGTTGTAGTAGAGGACCAGCGGGTGCATGTCGAGCGGCACGGCATAGGCGCGGCCGCCATATTGCGAGCGGGCCCACTGGCGCGGCAGGAAATCGCTTCCCTGCAAGCCGGCGGACGCCAGTTCGGCGGCGGTAATGGGCCGCAGCACGCCGCCGCCCGCCAGGTTCGGCAGCCGGGACAGGTGGATCGTCGCCAGGTCCGGCCCGGCGCCGGCCACGGTGGCCGTGATCACTTTCGTGTAGAACGGTTCGCCCCACTTGAGCGTGGTGCTTTCCACGCGCACTTCCTGCTGCGACGCGTTGAACGACTCGATCAGCGCGCGCATGCGGGCGCCATCGCCGCCCGACAGCAGCGTCCACATCTGCACCACCTGCACTTCGGCCCAGGCGGGGCCGCCGCAAGAAAGCAGCAGCGCCAGCGCCGCGACCGACCATCGGCCAGCTCGCATTCCTTGTCTCCGCTCGTTGTTGTGTTCCTGCTCTTTTCGCTATCGCTATCGTTATCGCTATCGCTATCGTTGTCGCTCGTTGTCGCTCGTTGCCGTTGCCGCGTTCGCAGCCGACGTGCCGCTAGGCGGCCTCGCTGGGCAGCCGGTAACCCGGTTCCGGCGCCGCCATGCCCGGCTGGTCTTCCGGCCCGGCCGATGCGTGCGTTGTTTCCGGCGTCGCGGGCACCGCCGCGGCCTGGCCGCCCATCGGCGCCGGTTCGGGCGCGCGCTTGCCGCGCCACAGTTCGCTGTGACCCATCGGGTCCGTGTACCAGTCGTGCAGCCGGGCGTCCGGCCCGCGCGTGGCTTCGGCCAGCGCGGCGATCGGCGCCTTCGGCACGCGCTGTTCCGTCAGCAGGCCGTTCTTTTCATGGAACGTGTCCGTCAGCTGCGTGTAGCAGAAGCCGGACAGCGGCCGGCAGCGGTGGATCGCGTCCATCAGCCGGCGGTAGCGTTCCAGCAGCTCCTCGCCGTCGCGCGCCACCGAGTAGCCCCACCCCTTCGGATCGGCTTCGTCCATGCATGCGATGCCGCCGAACTCGGACAGGAACAGCGGCTTGCCGACGCCGTCGAAGCCGTCGATCACGAGGCGGCGCCGCGCCGGGCGCACGTGATCGAACGTGTATTTCAGGCTTTCGCGGCTGCCGTAGCGGGCCACCAGCTCCTCCGGATCGGCATGGTAGTCGTGGATATTGACGAAGTCGCCGCACGGCATTTCCCAGCCATCGTTGCCCACCACCGGGCGCGTGCCGTCGAGCGCCCGCGTCATGTGGTACATGGCGCGCACGAAATCGACCTGGCGGCGGTCGTGCATCAATTCCGGCACGCCCCACGATTCGTTGGTGGGCACCCAGGCCACGATGCACGGGTGGGAAATGTCGCGCGCGACAAGCTCCTTCCATTCCTCCATCACGCCATGCACGGTTTCGCTGGAAAAGCCGTATGCGGACGGCATTTCCGCCCACACGCACAGGCCCATCACGTCGCACCAGTACAGCCAGCGCGGATCTTCCGATTTCTGGTGCTTGCGCACGCCGTTGAAGCCGAGCCGCTTGATCAGCACCACGTCCTGGCGCAACTGCTCGGCCGATGCCACCATCAGGCTCTCCGGCCAGTAGCCCTGGTCGAGCACCATGCGCAGGTAATAGGGCCGGCTGTTGAGGAGGAAACGGTCGCCGTCGACGGACACCGTGCGCAGCGCCGTGTAGCTGATCACATGGTCGAGCACGAGACCGTCGGCGGCGTGCAGCGTGATTTCCGCATCGATCAGCTGCGGGCTTTCCGGGCTCCACATCCAGTGCGCCCGCGCGTCGTCGATACCCGGGTCGGGCAGCTGGAACAGCCGCGACAGGCGGCCTTCGAGCAGCATGCAGCGGTCCGACACCAGCACCTGGTCACCCAGGCGCAGCACCACGTTGACGGTGCTGCCGGGCGCATGGTGCGCGATGTCCGCGTCGAGCCGGATCTGCCACGTGAACACGTCCGCCGTCCAGCGCAGCGCCGCCACGTGCGAGCGCGCCACCTTTTCCATCCACACGGTGCGCCAGATGCCGGTGGTGCGGGGATACCAGATCGAATGGGGCTCCAGCTCCCAGTCCATCTTGCCGCGCACCTTGTGCATGTCGAGCGGGTCGTCCTCGGCCTGCACGACGATTTCCATGCAGCGCCCGTCCAGGTAGCGCGTGACGTCGATGGAAAACGGCCCATGGCCGCCCTTGTGCTGCATGGCGAAGCGGCCATTGATCCACACCCGCGCGCGGTGGTTGACCGCGCCGAAGTGCAGCTTGAGCCGCTCGTCCGGCGAAGGCAGCAGGTCGTCGTCCAGCCCCACCACCCGCCGGTACCACACGCGGCGGCGGAAGCCGCGGTCGTGCACGCCGCTGGCCGCCGCCTCGGGCGGGAACGGCACGATGATCGTGCGATCGAACGGCACGTCGGCCGGATCGTGGTGCACGGCATCGTCGTCCAGCATCGCCTGCCACGGTCCGTCCAGGTTCAGCCATTGGGTGCGCCGCAACTGCGGCCGGGGGTGGTCCACGATCTCGTTCTCCTTGGGCAGGGCTTTCATCACGTTTGTCCTCATGATAAGTCCTTTACTCGTCGCGCAGTGTCACGGTTGAGTAACCGTGACACCCGCGACCTCCTTGCCGGCCGCTGAGTGGGGCGGACGCAACGCGCCCGCCCGTAGTGCGCTGACCGACAGCGGCCCGAACGTCACGTCCCGGCCGCCGCCCCCCATCGCCACGAGGCCGATGCGCGGCGCCTGGCCGAGCCGGTGCGTCCACGTGCCGCCGCCGACCCAGTCGCGGCCATCGCGGCTGGACCACGCGGTCCACCGCTCCTCGCCGCCCGTGCGCCGCACGTCCAGCCGCAGCCACGTCCAGTCCTCCCGCGCGGCAGGCGTTCCCGCCACCGTGTTGCCGTATCGGGGATGATGGGCCGGCACGGGCTTCTGTTCCTTGGCGAATTCCACCTGGTGCAGCCCGGCGGACGCCAGCACGGACAGCTTCACGTAGTTATCGTCATCCCGCATCGCCACGATGCCGGCCTGCACATGCGGCGTGCAGCAATCGTCCGCCGCATCGAGCCGCACCCTCGTTTCGATGCGCAGGTCGCCCGCGCCAGCCGGCAGCGGGCGCGACAGCACCGGCGCCGTGTTGGTGTCCACGTGCAGGTCGCCGGGCTGCGTGCTCCAGGCCAGGCCCTCCCGTGTGGCACGCCAGGCGCCGGGGTGGCGCCGCCAGCGCCAGGGCGCGGCCGGCGGTTGCGTGAAATCCTCGCGCCACAGCAAGCGCACGTCGACGCCGCTGCCGGCAAATGCCGGGGCGGGTCGCGTGCCGCCCGCGGTCACCGCCGGCGCCGGCAGGGTGCGATCCGATGGTCCCTGCCCTTCGGCCACGACCGGCCAGCCGCCGACCCAGTCCACGCGGTCCAGCAGTGCCGGCCGTCGCGTCAGGCCCGGCGCGAAGACCGGATCGGCCAGGTCGATGGCGTGATAGATCGTCCACCACTGGCCTGCCGCATCCTGCAGCACCGAATTGTGGCCCGCGCCCACCCAGCGGTTGCCGCTCTGCGGCAGCACCGGCGTGCCGCCCGCGCGCGCCGCCGCCATGTCGTTGCCCTGCCGGTCGAGGAAAGGCCCAAGCGGGCTGGTGGCACGGCCCACGTGCAGCGCATAACCCGTCAGCGGTCCGGCGCAGCAATCGGTGGCCGAGGCGAACAGGTAGTACCAGCCATCGTGGCGCACCACTTCCGCGCCTTCGTACCGTCCCGACGTGCCGACGCGCCGCGGCTCGCCTTCCACCGACAGGCCGTCGGCGGACAGGCGCTGCACGAACAGGCCACCGCCATAGCTGCCGTAGTACAGCCAGCGCGTGCCGCGGTCGTCGACGACGACATCCGGATCGAACGTCCAGTCGAACTTGCAGCCCGGCGCCGCGCGGCGCGGCCCGACCACCGGCTTGCCGCTGGCCTGCCACGGGCCAGTGGGCGACGCACTGCTGGCGACGCCGATCGAGCTGTCGCCGCCACAGCCGGCTTCCGGGCTGTGCGCGTCATCCGTATCGGTGATCGTGTAGTACAGCCAGTAGCGGCCATCGTGGTAGTGCGGCTCGGGCGCCCACAGCCAGGACGTCGACGCCGCGGGTGCCGGCCGGCTGTCAAAGGAGTCGTTGACCCAGTCCCAGTGCACCAGGTCCGTCGAACGGTACACGGGCAGGAAGCGGAAGCGGTAGCCGTCGCCCTCCTTCTCGTTGCGGCTCACCGGGTCGGTCGTGCAGTACATGTACCACGTGGGCTGCGCCGCTTGCGGGTCGCGCAGCACGGCCGGGTCGGCGCAGTTCTGCGCCTGTTCGCCGTTGGCCAGCCTGACGGGCAGCGGATTGTGGTAGGTGGACGATGCTTGCGCGGTGACCGCGGCATGCAGGGCCGCTGCCAGGAGAAACAGGCTTGGGCGCACTGGAAGCTCCTTTTTTGCCAAAGCGCGCAAGGTAGCATGGCTGGGCCAAGGGGGGTGCACGGGTGCCCGGGTGGCGATCTCTCGCGATGCCGGACATCCTGCAGGCTCCTGCCGTTCCGGGCGACGAGCGATACGATGTCGCGAATCCGACGACAATTTCGGTTAGTTGCAAATCGTCATCCTGATGGAAGTGCGACCTGCCATGCGCCGCGCTCCACCCCGCCCCTGCGAATGCGCGGTGCGTGCGGCTGCCAGGCACCTTGGCGGCACGGACGACGGCGCGGCGGACGTACCGTCAGGCCGACACCGCATTCGCGTGCGGCGGGTTGCGGCCTGCCGCGGCCAGGGCGTCCGCCACGAAGGGTTCGTAGAATGCGATCAGCCGGCGGCAGCGCGGCAGGTGGAACAGCAATTGCGTTTCCAGACTGCGCGGCGCCTTCCCATGTGTGAAGAAATGCGGCTTGACCGGATTGGCAAAGACGACATGTTCGTCCTTCAGCTTGTTCTTGCGCGCACGGTCGACCAGGATCAGTTGCGGCGGATAGCGATAATCCGGCGAGCGGTCGGTCTTGTCGATCAACAGCGCCCACGCCAGCGGGCTCTCGCCTTCCTGGACGAACACCAGGCGCGAAGGCTTGCTGAGCGCCGGGTCATAGGGGAAATCCGGCGCCATCGCCGCCATCAGCCGCAGGTTCCAGTCCGGCTTCGTGAACGCCGGGTAGTCGGCGACATCGGACACCAGGCGATAGCGGCTGCGGTGCACCGCCCACCAGTACTGCCCCGGGTGCTCATGGCGCAGTGCCGGGTCCGGCGGCGGCGCATCCTCGACCGGCAGGCCGAGGAACGGCGGCGTGAGCGTGCAGCGGAACGACTCGTCCACGAACCAGTCGTCGGCATCGGTCCTCGTTTCATACCGCCAGTGCGCATTGTCCTGCTCCATGCGCAGCGTCATCACGTCGTATGCGGTGCGGTCGAACGGATCGGGCGCGCCGCCGGAAGGATCGTCGAACGGTCCCACATCGAGGTAGTTACGGTAGCCCGCGCGGCGCTCGGGGTGCCCGTACCAGTCGTACAGCAGTGCGGAGCGGTAGCCGGACTCCCAGTGCCCGAACCGCTGCCAGATCGCTTGCCGCAGCTTCTCCAGTTCATAGGCCCGGCCCTGTTCATTGATCAGGGGCTCCGGCAGCAATGTCCTGAACAGGATTGCCTGCGCATACATGCACCGCCAGCCTTCGGCGATCTCCCGCTCCATGAGTTCGAGCCGGAAGTCGAACAGCTGCCCCGCCTGATCGGACAGCAGCGTACGCAGGCAGGTCCCGAAACGTTCGAGTTCGTCGGCTTTCATCGTTTGCAAGCGTCATGAAGGAAAGCCGGCACTTTACAGGACCACAGGCCTGTAAAAACTCACCAAATGTCTCGGGACGACGGCTCGCAGGCGCCTGCCCGACAAACCGCGCCCCGACGCATTCCCGCACTGGCCGCTTACAGAGCGCCCAAAGGGACGAAGGCCGGTTAGACTGGGCCAGGCACTGCCAATCATTCACCCGTCACCATCCTTCTGCCATGTCACTCCATCAACTTGTCTATCTGAGCCAATCCACGCGCAAACTGGAAAAGGAAGAACTGGCCGCTCTCTGGGCGCAGGCCAAAGCCAATAACGCGAAGATCGATGTCACCGGAAGCCTGTTCTACAACGGTGGCTGGTTCATGCAGGTGCTGGAAGGTCCTGCCCCAACCCTGGCCTCCTTGTATGACAAGATCAGCAAGGATCCCCGCCACCACGACCTGCGCCTCCTGTATAACGAGCCTGCGGCCTTCCGCACTTTCGTGCGCTGGACCATGAACATGACCAATCTGGAGGAGCGGCAGGCCGACAAGTACGAGGAACTCGTGGACATCGTCGAGGCCGCGAAGACGGGCCGCAAGATCTTCGGCATGTCGCCGGCGGTGAACTTGCTGAACATCTTCAAGGCGTGACGCCATGACAAAGCCGGGCACCAGGTTCGCATAGCAGGACGGGCGACTCCGGTACAAAGGACCTGGCGACGCGCCGATTCCGGATCGTTTCGGACCGATTCCGCACGTACAGGAGCGAATTGGTCTGCACGCCACAGCCGCCGCCCACCAGTACCGCCCGGACGGCGCGATCATCGCCGACCAGGCAGGCGCGGGTGGGTCAATGTCGCGTGGCGGCCAGCGAGGCAGCGCCCTGCAGCCGCCGCCGCAGCAGATCCTTCGCCACCGCCAGCGCATCGTCGGGTTTCGCAGCGACATCCGGTTTCACGCCCACGCCTTCCCAGTCGCTGTTCGTGACAGGGCTGATCGAGCGCGCGCCGGGTATCACGGCAAAGAAATGGTCGGCAAGGCGATAGGGGCGCGCGGGATGCGCTCCGCCCCAGGTGCGCCCGCCGATCACTGTGGCGCGTTTCAGCGCCTGCATCGTGCAGGCAAAATCTTCCCCGGCGGACATCGTGCCGGGGCCCGCCAGGACGATGACCGGCTTCGTGGCGCCATAGCGGTTGCCAACGAGCTTGTCGTGCGTCCAGTGCTGCCTGGTGACGCCGGTATTGCGTTCCCAGATGTCGTTCAGGCGTGTGCGCCGGTCGACGAAATAGCTGGCCAGCAAGGCCACCGAATCCGGCCCGCCGCATGCGACGAATGGCCGGCAATCGGAGAGGAATGCGGCGCCGACGGGATGAATGCCGGCGACCGGTCGCGGCACCGGGTGCGGCAGCCCAGGCAAGCAAAAAGCCCGGGACGCGGCAAATCCGCGTCCCAGGCTTTCATGGGGCCCTCAGCCGATCGGTTGATCGGCTCACCAAGGCCGGTCAGCGCACCGCGTCAGCCACGGCCACGGCCGTCATGTTGACGATACGGCGCACGGTCGCGCCCGGGCCGAGCACGTGCACGGGCTTGGCGGCGCCCAACAGCACGGGGCCGACGGTCACGCCCTTGCCGCCCGTGACCTTCAACAGGTTGAAGGCGATGTTGGCCGCGTCCAGCGAAGGCATCACCAGCACGTTGGCTTCGCCCGTGAAACCCGGCACCACGCCGCCAACCAGCGCGACGTCGCCCTGCACCTCGCCGATCACCGGCAGATCAGGCGCCACCTGGGCCAGCACGGCGCGCGCATCGCGCATCTTGCGGGCCGATGGGCGCTCGGACGAGCCGGCCGTGGAGTGCGACAGCAGCGCCACCTTCGGCTCCAGGCCGAAGTGGCGCACCTGCGCGGCGGCCAGCTGCGCGATCGCGGCCAGTTCCTGCGCGGTCGGATCGTCGTTGACATGCGTGTCGGCCACGAACAGCGTGTGCTTTTCCAGCACCAGCGCATTCATCGTCGCCATCACTTCCACGCCCGGCGCCAGGCCGATCGTGGAGCGCACCTGCTCGAGGTGCGTGTCGATGCTGCCGCGCAGGCCGCAGATCACCGCGTCGGCTTCGCCGGCATTGAGCAGTGCCAGCGCGTGGTCCGTGGTATCGGCGCCGCCCGCATCGGCGAGCGTGAAGTCGGTGCCGCGCTTCAGGCGCAGGCCGGCGGCGGCGATCGCCGCGTCGACCTTGCCTGCCTCGCCCACCAGCACCGGCTTGGCCAGGCCCTCGTCGACCACGGTCTGCACGGCGCGCAGCACGCGCTCGTCGTCGCCCTCGGCGTACACCACGCGTTTCTGCGCGGCCTTGGCAGCCGTGAACAGCGGCTTCATCACGAGGCCCGTGTGGAACACCTGCTGCTCGAGCTGGGCGCGGTAGGCGGCCAGGTCGGTGATCGGCGTGGCGGCCACGCCCGATTCCGCGGCGGCCCTTGCCACGGCCGGCGCGATCGCGGCGATCAGGCGCTGGTCGAACGGTTTCGGGATGATGTAGTCGGGCCCGAACGTCAGGCTCTGGCCCGCGTAGGCGGCAGCCACCGTTTCCGACACTTCCGCCTCCGCCAGTTCGGCGATCGCCACCACGCAGGCCTGCTTCATTTCTTCGGTGATGCGCGTGGCGCCGCAATCGAGGGCGCCGCGGAAGATATACGGGAAGCACAGCACATTGTTGACCTGGTTCGGATAGTCCGAACGGCCGGTGGCGATGATGCAGTCCGGCCGCGCGGCCAGCGCCACTTCGGGGCGGATTTCCGGTTCGGGATTGGCCAGTGCCAGGATCACCGGGCGGTCGGCCATCGTCTTGACCATGTCGCCGGTCAGCACGCCGGCGGTCGAGCAGCCCAGGAACACGTCCGCGCCGCGCACGATGTCGGCCAGCGTGCGCGCGTCGGTGTTCTGCGCATAGCGCGCCTTGTTCGCTTCCATGTTCGCTTCGCGGCCCTGCCAGATCACGCCGCGCGAGTCGGTCACGTACACGTTTTCGCGACGCACGCCCAGGCCCACCATCATGTCCAGGCAGGCGATCGCCGCGGCGCCGGCGCCGGATGCCACCAGCTTGATGTCGCCGATACGCTTATTGGCCACCTTCAGCGCGTTGATCAGCGCGGCGCTGGAGATGATCGCGGTGCCGTGCTGGTCGTCGTGGAAGACGGGAATGTTCATCCGCTCGCGCAGCTGCTTCTCGATGTAGAAGCACTCGGGCGCCTTGATGTCTTCCAGGTTGATGCCGCCCACGGTCGGTTCCAGCATGGCGATGGCTTCCACCAGCTTGTCCGGGTCGTTCTCGGCCAGTTCGATGTCGAACACGTCCACGCCGGCGAACTGCTTGAACAGGCAACCCTTGCCTTCCATGACGGGCTTCGATGCCAGCGGGCCGATATTGCCCAGGCCGAGCACGGCGGTGCCGTTCGTGATCACGGCCACCAGGTTGGCGCGCGACGTGTATTCGGCGGCGGCTGCCGGGTTGGCGGCGATTTCCTCGCAGGCGTAGGCCACGCCCGGCGAATAGGCCAGCGACAGGTCGCGCTGGTTCGACAGCGGTTTCGTCGGCACCACTTCGATCTTGCCCCGGGTAGGGAAGCGATGGTATTCCAGCGCGTCCGTGCGCAGTTGCTGCTCGCGGCGCGCGTCCTTGTTCTCGTCGTTCTGCTCGTAGGTCATGCATTCTCCTTCAGGCCGCCATGGCGCCACCCGGAAGGCGGCGGCTGGCGAATTGGTAATAAGTGGTCATGATCTGGCGGTCACGATCCGACCGCCCACAGCCGATGCGCTGCGGCGATATCAGAGTGACACGCCATAAGAAACCGTCAATATTACCTCGTGTTGGAAGAACGCGTGCGGGCCCCTTTCGGCACGATCGTTCGTTTCAAGGGGCTCATGCCAAACGAAACACGGCGAAATCGCTGATCCGCTGCCGCGACAGCGTGGTGCGGATGCCGAACAGACCGGCACCAACCCGTTGGCGGGACGCGAAATACTGCACATTGTCGACGTACAGCCGGGTGCCGGCGCCATCGACGACGATCCGCACCCGGCAGGGGTGATTGGCACGCAGCAGGTATGGACTGTCGATATATTCCTGCAGGAGTATCCGCTCACCGCTGCCGTCGTAGCGCCGGAAACGGGTCGTCGTATTGTGGTTGCCGCCAATGCCCGCGTAGAACATCGGCACGCGGTCGTAGTCGGCCAGCCTGCCCGACAGCGGCCGCGTCATCCGCGCCTGCCAGAACATGTTCATGTCCGACACGCGGTCGCCCGGCTTGCCCTCGTCGAGCACCGTGCACGTGTAGGCGATCTCGTAGTGACCGTCGAGCGGCTGGTCGAGCCACACGGTGAGGCCGGCGCGCGTGTCCAGCAGCAGCGTGCCGTCCTTCACCGTGACGACGTCGCGCGGGTCGCCCTGTTCCGCTTCCACGCGCCAGCGGCGGCCATCGAAGACCCTGAAGTCATCCTGCACCAATACGGGGCCGGGCGGCGCGGCCCGGGCATCGAGCGCCAGCAGGCCCAGTGCGCCCAGCCCCCATTGCGCCGCACCGTTGGTGGACAGGCGCGGCGCCTCGTCGAGATCGTCCAGTACCGCCGGCCGCGCCACGCGGCGGATCGCGAAGTCGGCGTCGCGCAGGCCCGCCTTGCCCGCCTCGAACAGGCGCCAGGCCTCTTTCATCGCCGCCGGATCGCGCGCCTGCGCGGCGGCATACCCCAGCAGCCGGGCATGGCCCTGTGACAGGTTCAGCTTGCCCAGGTCCTGTCCCAGCGCCGCCTTCTGCACTGCCGGCGTGGCGTTGTACAGCCGGCAGTAGCGCAGCCACGCGTCCCGGAAGGCCGGTTCGGGCAACGTGCGCAGCAACTCGGCGCAGATTTCCGTCAATCCGAACACGGCGGACAGGTGCGAGACGGCAATCTTCCCCGAGGTGTCGATGCGGAACGCCCCGGTGTCCAGGTTCATGATCGCGCTGCCGGTGAAGAAGCCGTGCGGTTGCGCGGCGATCGTGGCCATGCCGGCCAGCAGCCGGTCGCGCCAGGCCTTGTCGCCGGTGCGTTCCCAGGCCGTGTACCAGGCGCCGGCGATGGCGCCCCAGTCGGTGCCGAAGCCCACGCTGGCCTCGTTCGCGCCGGCCGCCGCCTGCTGGCCGATCTTGCGGCCGGGGACGATGTCGCGCAGCCGACGCACCGCTTCCTGCTGCTCGGTGAGCAGGTCGCCGATGCGCTCGTCCGCCGTCAGGTAATACATGAAACGGCGGTTGATCGCGGTGGAGATGCGCAGCTGCTTGGCGCTGTCGCCCCAGTGCTGCACGCCGTGCCGCGTGCCCAGCGGGGCGAACGGCCCGATATGATGGACGTCGACTTCGCCCGTGTGGCGCGTCATTGCCTCGGCCAGCCGGAACACGTCGGCACGGCCCGAATGCAGGAAGTAATGCCACAGCCAGATGTCGGTGGACAGTTCCGAGTTGTCCCAGGCGAAGCCGCCCACGTCGTAGCGCCACTGGTGGCGCCGTGGATCGTAGGTGTGCATCACGTCGCCGTAATCCCAGAAGCCGTACCAGCGCCGCTGCTCGACCTGTTTTTCGTAGTAATCGAACAGCTGTGCCAGCCGGGTTTCGAGCGGCCCGGCACGTTCTCCCCCCTGCCCTGCGGGGGCCCAGTAGTCGTCGAAGACGCCGGCCGCATGCAGGCGCTCCGGCGTCGCCATCAGCCTGGGCGGCTCGGCGATGCGCCGGCCGATCGCGGCCAGGTCGGCCGCCGCCGGCGTGGCCGCCAGCAGTTGCAGTGCCAGTTCGCTGGTGCGCGCGATGCCGTGGGGCGTGCCGAAACCGGGCTCGTAGTCCTCGTAGGTGATGTCGAGTGCGGCGCGCTGTTTCGCATGCGTGTCCTGACCCATGCCGTCGTGGTAGAAGCGCAGCTGCATCGGCGGCGCTTCGGGCGCCCACAGCCACAGCGTGACGGCCGCGTCGTCTCCGGCGGCACCCGTGATGTCGAGCTGGCCGGGATGGCTTTGCCAGAAATTGCGCACGCCGAACGCCACGCCGCCCTTCGCGCCGCCCACATACCCGCTGCCGCCGGCGCGGGTGCCGCCGGCGGCCGGGATCCAGCCATGGCCCTTTGCCGTGCGCTTGGCGATCGTGAAACCGTCCGCGTTCGGCTGCACCAGGCGGTAGTCGCCGAACGCGGGCACGTAGCGCAGGCCGTCGCGCACGGCCTGCGGCAGCTCTTCCACCGGCGGCAGCGGGCGGCCGGCCACCTGCGCGGCGGCGTTCGCGTCGCCCACGTCGCGGCGCAGCCCGGTCAGGCTGCGCACGCTCTCGGCAAACACGCCGCCAGCGTCCGACACGAAGCGCACGTGGCGGTCGTGCGGCGCGCCATCGAGCGCCAGGCCGAAACGCAGGCCGATGCCGCGCACGTCCAGCCGCGCGGGATCCACGTCGACGACGAATGTGTGCAGGACGCGGATCGCGTCGCTGTCGCGGTGGAATTCCAGGCGCAGCGTGAACGGCAGCAGCGCCGCACCGTCGTCCGCCCGGTGCGCGCCGGTCACTTTCAGCACCGTGCGGACCGGACCATCCTGCTCGACGTCGACCCGTGCCACCTCGCCCTGCCAGCGCTGGCGCCGGATTGTGCTTTCCTTGCCTTCCTCGCCGTCGCCGACGGTATCGGTCAGCAGCACCAGTTCGCCGTCGCCGAGCAGCCTGTGGCCGGCAAGCGCCACCCCGGCCAGTACCTTGCCGCCTTTGGCCGGCACCCGGGCGCGCAGCCTGCCCGTATCGACGACGATGCCGCCGTCGTCGTGCCTTGCCATTCCCGCGCCGGCCGGTGCCGCTGGTCCGGGCAGCAGGTCATAGCCGGACGCCGGAGCGCCGCCGCCGATCGCGTGCCCGCTCCACTTGACGGAACCGTCCGGCCAATAAGCCAGCGGCCAGGACTGCAGCGCCGGCGCCGCCCCGCCCGCCGCTGCCCGGATGGCAAAGCCGCTGGCGCGCGGCACGAGGCCCTGCGGCCAGGGCACCCCGAACGTGGCGCCGGTGAAGCTGGCGGGCGGCGCGCCATCGAGCCAGCGCAGCGCCGTCCCGGGCGGCGGCGCCGTCGCGGCCTGGCTTGCGGCGCGCGCCGGCAGCATCGTCATCGTCGGTGCGCCGGCCAGCAGCGCGGTGAGTTTCAGCAAGTTGCGGCGGTCCATCGGTCTCCCTGTTCGTGTTGCGCGACTGGATTGTATAGGGTGCGATATCAGTACCGATAGCCCAGCGTGACCCCGAGTGTGCGACGTTCGCCCAGCCAGCCGGACACGGCGCCGTAGTCGCCGTTCCCGAGGCGCTTGTAATAGGTCTTGTCGAACGCGTTGTTCAGCCAGATGGCGGCGTTCCACTCTCCCGCGCCCGCCTTGCCTTCGGTGCCGGCCGCGAACGACGCCAGGCCATAGCCGGGCACGCGCGTGAATTGCGACGTGTCGACGGTGCCGAACATCCAGCTGCGGTAGGCGTAGCGGGCGGAGACGAACGAGCGCAGGCCGTTGTCGCCGGTCCATCCATAGCGCACGCTGGCGTTGGCCGTGAACCTGGGCGCATTGAACACGCGCGAACCGGTGAGGTTGCACGACGGCGGCGGGTTCGGCGCCAGCGTCACCTCGGGCGGGCAGCGGGCATCGTCGTAATGCGTGTAGTACGTGTCGTTCCACACGGCGGCCGCGTCGACGCGCCAGTTGCGGTCCGGCGCCCAGCGCGCGCTGGCCTCGGCGCCGCGCGAGATGAAGGTGCCGGCGTTCAGCAGGTACACCTGCTGGTCGTCCGGGTTGTAGCCCTGCGTCTGGAAGTCGCTGATCTCGGTCAGGAACAGGTTGCCTTTCAACGCCAGCCGGTCGCCCGCCAGGCTGGCTTTCACGCCGATCTCGCCCGTTTTCGTCTTTTCCGGCTTGATGTACAGCGAGTCGAGGCCGGCCTGACGGGCGGCGCCCGCGGAAATGTTCAGGCCGCCCGATTTCTCGCCGTACGATGCGGCCGCGTAGGCGCTCCAGCCAGGCGCCGTGCGCCAGGTGGCGGCCAGCGTGCCGGAAGGCAGCGTGTGGTTTTCCTCCAGGTAGCCGGAATTGAACGGCACGCGGTTGTAACGGATGAAGCTGCCGCCCTTCTCTTGCACGTTGGCGCGCACGCCGGCCGTGATGTCGACGGTATCGCCAATGTGCAGCGTGCCCTGCGCGAACGGCGACAGCATGCGGTCCCGTACCAGGCCGAGGCGGATGACGTCGAGGTTGCGGAACGCCGTGCTGTCCAGCCACAGCGCCGGCACCGTGGTGTTCGCATAGCGCGTGTGCGCCAGCGTCTCGGCATGCTGCCCCAGGTACGTCAGGCCCAGCGCGTATTCGACGGCGCGGCCCGCGGGCGAATCGGCGCGCACTTCCTGCGACCACGTCTTGTCGCGCACCTCGGTACCCGTATTCGAGTAGACCCGCACCGACAGGCCGTCGGCCATCGTCGGCTGCGAGTGGAAATAGCGCAGCGACGTGACGGAGCGCAGCCGCCAGCCGGATGCCAGCTGCCACTCCGCCAGCGCGGACACGCCGCCCTGCACCACGTGGATGCGGTTCTCGTCGTCCAGGTCCACGTTCGGGCCGAACACCACGTTGTGGCCAGCCGCCGCCGCGTGCGTGAGGTAGGTGTCGCGGCCATTGACCGCGTGCGTGGCCACCAGCACGGACGTCGGTTCGCTGTTGCTGTTGTTGTAGTCGGCGGACAGGCGCAAGGTGAACCGCTCGCCGCCACGGTACAGCAGCTGGCCGCGCGCGCCGTTCGACGAGCCGCCGTTGAGCCTGTTCCCCGTGCGCAGGTTGGTGACGGCACCATCCGCATTGCTGCGCACCACGTTGAGGCGCCCTGCCCAATGCTCCGACAGCGGCCCGGACACGACGCCGCGCACGCGCTGGTAGCCGCGCTGCCCGGCCGACACGGTGATGCCCGCCTCGGGCACGAACGTGGGCGATTTCGTCACGATGTTCACCACGCCGCCCGTGGCGTTCGCGCCGAACAGCGTGCCCTGGGCGCCGCTCAGCACTTCCGCATGGTCGATATCGCCCAGGCTCGACAGCATGCCTGGCCGGGCCAGGTAAACGCCATCGAGATAGACGGCCACGCCGCTGGGCATGCCGATGTTCGCGTCGCCCGAAGCCTGGCCGCCGCCATCGCCCACGCCGCGGATCGTGATCTGCATGTCCGACGGATCGGTGCTCTGGATGTTCAGCCCCGGCACCAGCTGCTGCAATTCCTCCAGCGTGGTGACGTTCTGCTCGTCCAGTTCATTCCCGCCGATACGGTACGCCGACGTCGGCGTTCGCCGGGGGTCGTCCGCGCCGCCCGCGCTGGCCACCTGGCGGGTGCCGCTGACGGTCACGGTGGCCATCGTGGCCGCCGGCTGCGCGGCGGCGATGGCCGGCACGGCGGGCGCGGCGGGGGCCGACACCTTCAGCAGCGGCAGCGCGGCAGCCCCCTGCGGCCGCGCCGCGGCACGGCGCCGGATCGTCAACGCGCCACCGGCGTTCGGGGCCAGCTCGAAGCCGCTGCCGTCGAGCGCGCGGGAGATCGCCTCGGTCGCGCTGAAGCGGCCGACGACGGGCGCCGAACGGGCGCCCCCCAGCAGGCGTGGATCGTAGGCCAGCGCCACGCCGGTGTCGGCCGCGATCGTCAGCAGCGTCTGCTCGATCGGTGCCGTGGGCAGGCGGTAATCCTGGTGTGTCGCCTGGGCCTGGGCATGGGCGTGGAGTGCGGGAAGGGTGGCCAGGACGGCCAGCGCGATGAAATGCCTGGAATGCTTGTGCAAGGGATACCTCATGAATGTCGTTGGTAATCCCCTTGTGCGGCGAGATGCGAAAAGCGTCAGTGGAAAACGAAAATATTTTTCATTCGACGATGGTGAGCATGCCGTAGCGCGCCACTTTCACCGGCAACGCCGCGGCGACTTGCCGCAACGCGCCTTCCAGGTCGGCGAGCCGGAACACGCCGCTGATGACGTGGCCGGCCGCCGCGCCCCTCACACGCAGGATGTCGCGGTGATAGCGGCCGACAGCGTCGGCCAGGTCCGCCAGCGGCAGGCGGTCGGCCACGAGCATGCCCCGTGTCCAGCCAGCCGTTGCGTTGAACGACAGCGCGGACGGCATGGCGCCGCCTTCATCGAACGTCATTGCCGTACCGGAAGCCAGCGCCACGGGGGCGCGGCCCGGCAGGCGCAGCAGTGCTTCGCCACCCTGCACGGCCACCACGCCGCGCCGCCCCAGGCGCCCGGCGCACAGTTCGGCACCGTGGCAATCGATCGCCGCATCGACACCGGCCACGGTCACCGCTACCGTCAGCGGCCCGCGCGAGCGCACCAGCAGCTGCCCCTGCCGCAGGCGCAGCCGCGTGTCCGCGGCCTGGACCAGGTCGATGTGCGAGGCGGCATCGAAGCGCAGCGCCGAGCCGTCGGCCAGGGTCGCGGCGCCACGTTCGCCCGTGGAACTGCGCCACGTGGCGTCGTAGCCCATCTCATGCGCCAGCTTCCAGCCGCCGGCGCCCGTGAAGGCCAGCAGGGCCATGCCGAACCCGGCCCGCAGCGCACGGCGGCGTTCCTCGACGGGGTGCCGCAGGGCTCGCGCGACGGCGCTGCCGTCGCGCCCTCCCATTCGCAAGCTGTCCTGCAGCGACGTCCATGCGGCCGCGTGTTCCGGCGCCCCGTCGTGCCACGCGCGAAAGGCGCGCAGCGCACTGTCGTCCACGCCCGGATCGCGCAGCGTCACTTCCCAGTCGATCGCCGTGCGTTCGGCGCGGCTGCGCCCGGCCATGGTCACGCGCATTTTTCCGTTCCCGGCCAGCAGGCGGCAAGCGCCTGCGCCACGTACTTGCGCACCATGCTGACCGACACATCGAGGCGCAACGCGATCTCCGCGTAGCCCATGTCCTCGAACTGGCTCAGGATGAACGCTTCGCGCGCCTTGCCCGACAGCTTCGCCAGCGCGGCATCGATGCGCACGATTTCCTCGACCGTCATGCAGATCTCTTCGGCCGAGGCGCCATGGCTTTCCGGGCGCAGGGACAGTTCGGCCAGGTAGGCCCGCTCCAGGTCGCGCCGGCGCCAGAATTCAAAGGCCAGCCGGCGCGCGATCGTCGTCAGCAGCGCACGCGGCTGGCGGATGTGGCGCACGTCGTCGAGCGCGGCCAGTTCGGTGAAGGTCGAGGCGGCCAGGTCTTCGGCGTCGTTGCGGGAACCGACCAGGCGGTGCATGCTGGCCGTCAGCCAGCCATAGCTGCGCTTGAATTCGCTGCCCAGCATGGCGTTGCGCAGGGCAAGGGGTTCGGGGTGTGGGGATGCGGCGGTCATAGGTCAATATTGGAAAGGCGGGCACATGGCCGCGTTTCCAATATAAAAGGACCGGCGACGGAACAGAACGAAGCATTCCGACTATGCTTCGTCGGAAATTGCCATTGCGGCATCGTGGGAGAGGGCATGAAAAAACCGGAGCGGCGGCAATGCGCGGCTCCGGCTCGCGGCGGGGTCGCCGCTCAGTGATTCGGCAGCTTCTTCGCGGCCAGGTAGATCCCGTACAGCGCGGACAGGCCCACGAGCGCGTAGACGATACGCGAAGCGGTCGTCTGTTCACCGAAGATCGCGGCGACCAGGTCGAACTGGAACAGCCCGACCAGTCCCCAGTTCAGGCCGCCCACGATCAGCAGCACCATCGCGATCCAGTCCACGGCGTTCAAGGCCTTGTGCGCGACCACGTCGGCCGAGCCGGTATTCATCGTTGCCATCAGCTACTCCTTGAGTCAGGTTGCAGGGACCCGCTGGATGCGAGCCGAACCCATTGTAGGATGATGGATGCGACACGCCAGTCAGCGGCGTATCCTGCGCGACGTAGGAATGCGCCTAGCTTCGGGATGCGCGATGCAAGCCGCAACGCGGCAGTTACCTGGGATTGCGGCGGCGTTCGCCATGGCGGTGAAATAAAGGCGAGCACAGCACACGCAGTGCGATCTCGCGCGGGACGCCGGCCCGCTGCATGAATTCCAGGGCCGGATGGATGCCATCGGCCTCGACAATCTTCAGTGCATCTTCCACACGCGCAGCCGTCGTTGCGTCAGCGCGCGACCTTGGTGTGCCGCGTTCCGCCATGATGCCGTATCCAGTCAAATAAACGAGGAATGGTACACGAAATCAGGCCGCGAGCGCGCGCCGCAGGTCGGCGAGCGAAGCCGGTTTCGTCAGGTGCAAGTCGAAGCCGGCATCGAGAGCACGGGCCACGTCGCCCTTCTGGCCATAGCCCGTCAATGCCACCAGCCGCAGCGCCCTGCCGCCCGCCGCCTCGCGCAGCGCCACGGCCAGCGCGTAGCCATCCATGTCGGGCAAGCCGATGTCGAGGAGCGCGGCATCGGCTCCATGGCCGCCATAGGCCGCCAGCGCCTCGTGCGCCGTGTGCGCCACCTGCACGTCCAGGCCGATGTGCTGGAGCATCAGCGCACTGGCCCGCGCGGCATCCTCGTTGTCGTCGACGAGCAACACCCGCAAGCCTTGCGGCACCGGTACATCGGACGCGGCCACGGGGGCCTGCCCGCATTGCGCCAGGGGCAGGAATACCTCGAACGTGCTGCCCTGCCCCGGGCCGGCGCTGTGCGCCGTCACCCGGCCGCCATGCAGCTCGACGATCTTGCGCACGATGGCCAGCCCCAGTCCCAGGCCGCCCGTGCGGCGCGCCAGCTGCTGGGGTGCCTGGTAGAAAGGTTCGAACACATGCGCCAGCAGCTCGGGCGCCATGCCGCTGCCGCGATCGCTGACAGCCAGCCGGGCCATGCCCTGCACGGCATCCGCGCCGGCTGGGGCCGACAGCGTCACGGCCGCCGCCCCGCCGCCGAAGCGGCCCGCGTTCGTCAGCAGGTTGCCCAGCACCTGTGCGAGCCGGCTGTCGTCGCCAAGCACCCACAGCGATTCCGGCGCGTCTAGCGTCACCTCCATGCCGGCCGCGGCGGCCACGGCCTGCCGCGCGATGTCGGCCAGGTCGACCGGCCGCAAGTCCAGCGCGAGCTTGCCCGAAGCGATGCGCGACACGTCGAGCAGGTCATCCACGAGCCGCTTCAGGTGGGCCACCTGGCGCCGCAGCACGGCCCGCTCGCGCTGCGCGCCCGTTTCACCGCGCAGGTCCATCAGGTCGAGCGATGCCACGATCGGGCTGAGCGGATTGCGCAGCTCGTGGCCCAGCACGGCCAGGAATTCATCCTTGGCCCGGCCCGCTTCGCGTGCCTCGGCCAGCGCCTCTTCCTGCGAGGCAACGGCCCGCTCGAGCGACGCCAGCAGGCTGGAGCGCTCGCGCTCGTGCCGGTCGCGCGCGGCGGCCGCGGCGGCCAGCGCCTGCCCCATCTGTTCGATTTCGCGCACCCGCGAAGGCTCGACCTCGACCGGTTTGCCGGCCCCGAGCGCGGCCGCCTGCTGCACGAGGCAGTCGATGCGGCGCACGATGCGGCGCGCAAGCAGCGACGCCAGCGCGATGCAGGCGACCAGCGTCAGCGCCAGGCCGGCCGCGTAGACCAGTGCGCCCTGCAGCAGCGGCCACCGCAGCGACGCGGTCGGCGCGCTGACGACCACGGACCAGCCCCAGCGCGTGGACGTGGTGAAGGCGGTGCGCACTTTCACGTTCTCGATCGTGTGCGAATCGCCGGTTCCTTCGGCCCCGCTGCGCAACAGCCGTTGCAGGCCGGGGCTGGCCGCCCCGCCGAGGAAGCGCTCATGGTCGCGCGAGCGCGCCACGCGCCGCCCGGTACCATCCATCACGGCGATCACCCAGTCGCCCGGTGCGCGCTGGCGGCGGATCACGTTGACGATGCGGTCCGGCGCGATGACGGCCGACAGCACGTAGCGGCGGCCCTCGGGCAGGTCGACGGCAACGCGCACGGGGAAGGCCGCGCGGCCGCCCCTGCCCCGCGTGACGCTGCCAGCCACGGGCTTGCCTGTCGCCACCGCGCGGGCGAGGCTGGCGGGGTCGGCCACCGGCGACGCGGGCGCGCCGAAGGGCGCCATCGTGCGAAATACGGACTGGCCGGCCTGGTCGGACAGGATCACGCCCAGCCAGCCGGTCTGGGCCGCTGCCTGCCGCTTCGCCACGTCGTGGAACGCGCCCAGTTCGCCGGCCTGCAGGTGCGGCGTGCGAGCCATGCCGGTCAGCGCCGCGGCCGCGCCATCGTGCTCGGCGTCGACGGCCGAGGACAACGCCCGCGCCAGTTCCAGCATCGACCGGTCCTGTTCGCGCTGCTGCACGCCAGCCGCCGTCATCAGGCCCCATGTGCCCAGCAGCGCGAGCGGCAGGAAGCCGATCGCCGTCAACAGGATCAACAGGTGGCGCAGGCTGAGGGTGACGCCGCGGCGAAGGATCATGAGACGGGCCCGGCTGTATAGAAACGCGGATTATAGCGGGCATTCCGCCCTTGGACTGCGGGTCTCGGGAACGGCGTGGCGGACAAGAAAAGTCGCACTTGGCGCTGGCCTTTGCCGCTCGGGCTGATTACACGACGCTCTCCGACGCCGGCGGCGAGTCCGTCGCCGCCTCTCCAGCGTGCGCGTGGAGGTGGGTTGCGTGCCCTGAAACGATGTCGGCCCATTCGGTTTCATCAGGTGCCAGTTCCGGAAAGGCATGAACGGCCGGGTTGATGATCTTTTCGACGATTTCGCCCATGATCCAACCAAAAGTGCGCTTCACGTCATGGGCTTGCTCGTCAGACAGCCCTGATAATGCCTTCCTCAACGCGCAATCCAGCGTGGCCATTGCTTGAATGCCGCCGTCTCTGGCGGCACGCGCACATGCAATTGTTGGCAGGTTCATGTCGATCTCCATGAGCGTTCAGTGAACGCTGGACCTGATTGGCCAGCGGTGCAATAGTACTACCCGACAGTTTATTTATCAGGCTGTTCCTGAACCGAAGAGGGCGTAATCCTCCATCCAGCATACCGCGACCTGTTCGAGGGGTCGACCGGCGCAGGCCGGAGCGCTGCCGTCGACCTGGGCCTGCCTTGCGAACCGGACGTGACGCCCGCCAGCAGCGCTGCAAACAACAGCGCGCAAACAGCAGCGCGCAAGCGTCACCTCGTTGAATGACGATCCGTCTGTGTACCGGCGGGCGCATGACCCGTCGGCGAGGCGCGTTACTTGATGGCGAAACGTACGCTGACGGCAGGCTTGTTCGGCAGCGTCACCCGTGTCATGACCTTGTTGCCGGCTTCGAGCTTCACGTCGTCCTTCGCTATCAGCGTATTGCCGGAGCCGGCGGCCAGCGTCGTTTCCGACTTCTGCGTACCCTTCAGGACCGTCAGCGTGCCGGTGGCTCCCGCCGTCGTCACGGCCTCGCCGTGGTCGTCCACATAGACCGTGACCTTGCCATCCTTGTTGACCAGCTCGAACGACAGGTCGCCGGCGCTCTTGACAATGCCGCCGTGCTTGGCCGGGCTCTCATGGGCGACGACCGGCGCGCTGACCGCCATTGCCAGGCCCAGGGCCATCATTGCTGCGATTTTCTTCATTGCATGCTCCATTGTATTAAGTAATGCGGCGGCCTTCACAGTGGGCGCCACCGCCGGACCCTGTATCAATAACTTTCCCCGCCGGTGCGGGCCAGCACGGCGGCCAAAGGCTTCCTGCCGACCAGCCAGAAGATCAGTGGCGTCAGCAGGGAATCGAGCAGCGTCGAGCTGACCAGCCCACCGAAGATCACGACCGCCACCGGATGCAGGATTTCCTTGCCCGGCGCGTCGGCCGCCAGCAGCAGCGGCAGCAACGCGAACGCCGCGACAAGTGCCGTCATCAGCACGGGCGTCAACCGCTCCAGGGAACCGCGCACGATCATCGGCCAGCCGAAGGATTCCTCCTCGAATTTGCACAGGTTGATGTAGTGGCTGATCTTCAGGATGCCGTTGCGCGTGGCGATACCGGCCAATGTGATGAATCCCACCATCGATGCAACCGACAGCGACACGCCGGCCAGCCACATCGCCGCCACGCTGCCGACCAGCGCAAAAGGGATGTTGGCCATGATCACCAACGCCAGGATGGCGGAACGATAGCGTGTGTACAGCACCAGGAACACCAGTGCCAGCGACGCAAGCGACAGGCCGACGATCAGGCGCTGTGCCGCTTCCTGCGCCTGGAACTGGCCTTCGATGCTGATGAAATAGCTTCCCGGCAATGCCGTGACCGCGACAACCTTTCGCACGTCGCCAATGATGCGCGACATGCTGGAGCCGTCCGTGTTCGCATAAACCACGATACGGCGCCGGCCGTTTTCCCGGCCGATCTGGTTCGGACCATCGCTTTCCTCGACGGTGGCGATCGACGCCAGCGGCAAGCGGCCGGACGGCGTATCCAGCATCAGCCGTTCCAGGTCTTGCGGCGTACGATGCGCATCGGCCAGGCGCACGACGAGATCGTAGCGGCGCGCGCCATCGATGACCTGCGTTACCTTCGTGCCTTCGGACATGGCTTCGATCGAAGCGAGCACCTGCCCCGCCGAGAGACCGGCCTGTGCCGCCCTGCGGTAGTCCACGCGGATCTTGATCTGCGGGATCAGCACCTGCCGCTCCACGGACAAGTCCACCAGCCCCGGTACGCCGGCAAGCCGCTTGCGCAGTGTTTCCGCCAGGCCACGCAGCGTGTCGATATCGTCGCCGTAGATCTTCAGCGCGACCTGCGCGCGCACGCCGGACAACAGGTGATCGAGCCGGTGCGAGATCGGCTGGCCGATGGCCACCGCTGCAGGGATGACGGACAGTTGCGCGCGGATCGCCGCCATGACCTGGTCGCGCGAGCGCTCCGTCGGTTTCAGGTCCACGTCGATCTCGGACGAGTGCACGCCCTCGGCATGTTCATCCAGTTCGGCGCGGCCCGTGCGACGACCCACCTTGATCACTTCCGGCACCTGCCCGATCAGGGTCTCGGCCAGCGCGCCCATCCGGTTTGCTTCCGCCAGCGACGTACCGGGCGTGAATGTCATGCCCATCACCAGCGAGCCCTCGTTGAACGCCGGCAGGAACGCGCGGGGGAAGAACGGCACCGAGGCCGCTGCGGCAACAACGGCGATGACGGCGATGGCCAGCACGCCGCGCGCGCGCGGCAGCGACCAGTCCAGCAGCCGTTCGTCGTACCGCTTGAGCCAGCGCACCAGCGGGCTGTCGCCATGCTGCAAGCGCTTCATGCGGGGCAGCAGGACCATCGCGAGCACAGGCGTGACCGTCATCGAGACCAGCATGGATGCCAGGATCGACGTAATGTAGGCGATGCCCAGCGGTGCGAACAACCGGCCTTCGATACCGGGCAAGGCGAACAGCGGCACGAACACGAGCACGACGATCACGGTGGCATAGACGATGCCGGACCGGACCTCGACCGAGGCGCGCCAGATGGTCTCCAGCACGGAAGTGCCTTCCGGCCGCTGCCGCAAGCGGCGCAGGATGTTCTCGACATCGACCACGGCATCGTCCACCAGCTCGCCGACCGCGATCGCCAGCCCGCCCAGGGTCATCACGTTGATCGACTGCCCCAGCAGGTGGAACGCCAGCGCGGTCACGGCCAGTGACAGCGGGATCGCGACAAGGGAAATGACGGTGCTGCGTGCGCTCAGCAGGAAAGCGAACAGGATGACCGCGACGAGGATGGCACCGTCGCGCAGTGCCTCGACCACGTTGCCGATCGACGACTCGATGAAATCGGCCTGGCGGAACAGGATCTCGGGTGCCGAGAGCCCGGCGGGCAGCCCCTGGCGCAGCTCGGCCAGCGCAGTCTCGATCTGGCGCGTGAGCTGCACCGTGTCGCCGGCTGGCTGCTTCTGGACGCTGACGATCACGGCGGGTCGACCGTTCATGCCGGCGTCGCCGCGCTTGAACGCGGCGGCGTAGCGTACCTGCGCAACCTGGTCGAGCAGAATCGGCGTGCCATTGCGATAGGCTACCGGGAGGCCGCGTGCATCTTCCAGGCGCGTGGTGCGGCCCAGGTTGCGGATCAGGTACTCACGACTGTTCAGGTCAATGAAGCCGCCGCTGGTGTTCGATGCGAATCCCTGCAGCGCACCGGTCACCTGGCCCAGCGTGATGCCATATTGCGCCATGCGGGCCGTGTCGGGCTCGATGCGCAACTGGCGCACGTCGCCACCGATCGGAATCACCTGCGAGACACCGGGAATCGACAGCAGTCGTGGGCGCAAGACGAAATCGGCGTACTCGCGCGCTTTCATCGGATCGGTCCTGGCCAGGTCGATGGGCAGTGCGATCAGCATGATCTCGCCCATGATCGATGACACCGGCCCCATCACTGGATTGACGCCGGCAGGCAGTTGTTCGCGTACCAGCGATAGCCGTTCCGCGACAAGCTGGCGATTGCGGTACACGTCGGTATCCCAGTCGAACTCCGCGTAGACGATCGACAGGCCGACACCGGACACGGAACGAACGCGGGTCACGCCGGGCATGCCGTTAAGGCTTGTCTCCAGCGGGAACGACACCAGCTGCTCCACTTCTTCCGGTGCCATGCCGCCGGCTTCGGTCAGCACGGTGACGACCGGCTTGTTCAGGTCCGGGAACACGTCGATCGGGGTGCGCTGGGCCGTGATGGCGCCGTACACCATCAGCAGCACGGCGGCAGCCAGGACCAGCAGCCGGTTGTGCAGGCTGAAACGGACGATTGCATTGAACATGGCGTTACCGGATCTGGTTGATCAGCGAGGAGCCGGAGACGACCACGCGGTTCTCCGCGGAAAGTCCGCGGGTAACGACGATCGCGCGGGCATCGAGCGGGCGCGCTTCCACTGGTTGCGCAATGAAACGCATCGCCCCGGACTTGATCCACACCACCGTTTCATTCGCTGGATTGCGCACCAGGGCCTCGGCTGGCAGGACGATGCCCTTCACGGTCGTATTCAGCTTCGCCAGCACGGACACCGGCTGGCCTACTGCCAGCGGCAATGCCTTGCCGGTTACGCGGAAGCTGATCGGCAACGCTCCGTCACGCAGGCTGCGTCCGCCACCGATCAGAGCCAGTTTGGCATCGGGGGCGGCCGGCAGCGTCGCCGTGGCGATGCGCGATGCCAGTGTCACGTCCGGTGTGCTTGCCTCGACCAGTGCGCGAGCGGGATCGATGATCTCGAACAGCACGTCACGGGCGTCGACGATCTGGCCCGCCAGCAGCTGGGTGCTGGCGATGATGCCATCCGCCGGCGACACGATGGCTTCGCTGCCGCGCACCGTGCCGGCTACCGCTTTTTCCCGGCCGAGAATACTGGTGAGCTCGGCGCGCGCCGCGTCGACTTCCTTCGCCGGTACGGTGCCTTCCAGGGACTCGAGCCGGACGATCCGGCGCTCGGCCAGGCCGCGCATGGCGCGCAAGTCGGCCAGCGTGGCTTCCTGATTACCGCGTTCCACCGCGCTGGACACCGGTGCCAGCCGGGCCAGTACCTGGCCCTTGCGAACCGTTTGACCAGCGGTCGGCAAGCCCCGTGGTCCCGGTGCGATGCGGCCGGCGAACGGTGCCTGCACGCGGCCGCCCGCGTTGGGGTCGATGGTCACGCGCCCGTTCAGTTCGATCGTCTGCGGATGCTCGCCTTCCACCGCCTTGACGGTACGGATGACCATGCGGCGCTGGGCCAGCTTGGGGACGTTCACGCTGCCGTCCGGCAGGCGGGCCAGGCCGCTGATGGACGTCGTCGCCTGCCCGTCCAGGTGTTCCCCGTTCGGGCCGTGGGCACCGGGAGACGCATGGACATGGTGCATGCCGAGCAGTCCAAAGGCCAATGCGGCTGGGAAATGTCGGAAGTTCAGACGAAAGTTCATGCCCGCGCCTCCTTCGCACCGCGGCGCCGTGCACGAACCATCAGCGCGGCCGGGATGGCGATGACCGGCAAGACCCCGAGCCACCACCAGCGGTGCCCATGTCCGTCACCATGCTCATGTTCGTGGGCCGCGGGGACTGGCACCTCCAGCGTGCCTTCGAGCAGGTCGCTTTCGCCACCGGCCGTGAAGGTGAACAGCAGCGCATGCTTGCCGGGGACGGACAGCGCCTGCAGGAACTTCTCGTCGTCGATCGCGTAATCGCCCATGTCGGCATGGAACTTGGCGCGTGCCTTGAGGTTCTTGTATTCCACCTCGAGCGTTCCGCCAAGGACGGGTTCATTGGTCTCGTAACGGTCGATCATCACGGACAGCTCGCCGCCCGACAAGTGGCCAACCAGCTCGAACAGCTCGGTGAACGTTTCGACACGCGGCACACTGCCCGGCGTTGTCGCCGCAGCAGGGCCATCGAGGTGTTCGCCGTTCGGCCCATGGGCACCGGGTGAAGCTTGCGCCGGCATGGCGACGGCCAATGCCAGCAGAAGAGGAAGAAGGCGTTTCATGGGAGGATTCCAGAGGCTTGATTCATTTGGGCGTGGGCGAGCGCCAACGCAATGCGCTGCTGGCGGACGGCGACTTCGGCTTCGTGAGTGAGCGCGCGCGAACGCAGCAGATCGGCCAGCGGCTTCTCGCCCTGGCGGAATGCGTGCTCGAACAGCGCGGTGTGTTCGCGCAGCGCGGCGGCGCGGGCTGTGGCGGCATCCAGTGCAGCGCGCGCATTGGCAAGCTGGTCCTGCGCAAGCGCCAGGTCGGTGTCCACGATGGCCTGGGTCTGCACCAGCTCGGCGGAGGCAGTCGCCAGCTGGGTACCTGCCAGTGTTTCGGCCGGACGGTTGCGCAGCTTGCCCGAGAGCGGGATCTGCAGCGCGATGCCGATGCTGCGGTCTACGCTGGGCATGTCGCCATCGCGCTCGCGGCGCATCGACAGCGCGACGGTAGGCGATGCCTGCCGGCTGGCCGAGGCCAGTTCGACGGCCGCACGCGCGCGCGTCTCGGCAGCCTGCGCTGCTCGCAACCGTGCATGGTCCGTTGCCGGCTTTTCAACCGGCAGCGGCTCCGGCGCCATATCGGGGAGCGCGGACGCACCGGTGATCAGGCGAAAGCGGGCCAGCGCTTCGCCGGCACGGCCGCGCGCCAGCGCAAGATCCGTGGTGGCCGCCAGCACTTCCTGCCTTGCCAGCAAGGCATCGCTGCGGGCCAGGTCGCCCGCCTTGACGCGGCGGTCAACGTCGGTTGCCAATGCTTCCAGATGGTGCAGATGGTCATTCTTTTCGGCCAGTACTTCGCGCGCAGCGGCCGCTTGCCACAGGCGCATGCGCACCTCCCCGGCAATGGCCAGCCGGGCCTGGAGCAACTGGGCATCGAGTTCTTCGGCAGCTCGTTGAGCCAGCTGCCGACGAGCGCCGTGCTGGCCAGGCAGCACGACGGGGGCCGACAGGGACAGTTCCGTCTCACGGGCATTGCGCCGATCGGTCCATCGATCGGCGCGGTCCGATACACCGAGGGTCGGGGCGGCGGCCAGCCATGACGCGGCAACGTCGCGCGCTGCGGCGTTTTCCTGCTGGCGGGCGCCGAGGGTATGTGCCAACGGCGAGCGCTGCCAGGCGGCTTCGACCAGGGCATGCAACGTCGTCGAGGCAGGTTCTGCGAGCGCGTTCTGCGCGTTCGACAGGGACGGCAGCATGCAGGCAGCGGCCGCCATATAAAAGGGCAAGCGTGAAATACGCATCGATGTTCCTTGGGTGAGTTAACTCATCGCCAAAGGAATGCGCACGGTGCGCGGTTACGCCGCGCCAAATGAAATGTGCAGTGTTCCCCCGGCGGCTCAGCCGAGGGTTGCGGAAGGAGGTCGGTGTGGACAGTCCAGCAAGGGATCCGGCATCGGGGCCGGACCGTCGGGACGGACGATGGAGATCAGTTGTGCAGGCCGGCCGGCCAGCGACGGCAGCAGGATGGTGGCTGGCTGCGGTGAACAGGTGTGGTCCTGCCCGTGCTTGGCCGATTCGTCGGAGTTGTCGTAATGAACGGCCCCGTCGTCGTCGTGATGATGCTGGACATGCTGATCGTGCTCGATTTCGTGCGCCAGCGTCGTTTCACCGGCGAGCACATGCTCCCACTGCAGCGCGAAGCTCTGCAGGGGCAGGCACAGCATCAGCAGGATACAGAGCAGGTGGCGCACGAAAAGACGTACCTTGAAAGCCGCAGATTATAGCAGCAGGAATGGCGGGCACTATCGCGCAACGCAGCCCCCATGAATGGCTGCGGCCATATTGCGACAATGACAGCCAGCCTCGACGGTGTACAGACGACGCTTACCGCAAAACCGGCATCACGACCTTTTCAATAGTGACCAGGGCCGCGCCCCCCGGCGCGCAAGCGTATGCCAAAAACACGCTCCTGCTCCGCCAGCGCCGTGTCGAACGGCCACGCTGGCGTTTTTCCGTTCCGCCGACGCTCCACCGTATTACAGTAGCGGCATTATCGACCACGGGAGCTCCCATGAACACCATCGCCGCCATCGCGCTCGCCGCCGGGCAGGCCCTCACGCCATCCCAGCCCACCGAAGTGAAAGGCACATTCGACGTGAAGGTCACGCCGTCGCCCGGCACGCCGGCAACCGCGGACGACAGCCGCGGCCGCATGACATTCACGAAGACCTTCCACGGCGCGCTGGCCGGCACGGGCGAAGGCGAGATGCTGACGGCCGGCAGCCCGGCCACCGGCAGCGCCGGCTATGTCGCGCTGGAACGTTTTACCGGAACGCTGGCGGGGCGCCGCGGCAGCTTCGTCATGCAGCACTCCGGCACGATGCAGGCCGGCCGCCAGGAGCTGGCGATCGTGATCGCGCCCGGCTCGGGCACCGGCGAACTGGCGGGCATCGCGGGCGAGGCCACGATCGACATCGACGGCAAGCAGCACTACTACACGCTACGCTACACCCTGCCGTCGCGCTGAGACGCCGCCCGGCCATCGCGGCAACTGACGCAAACAGGAATGATTCTCATTCCTGTGGTTTGCGCCTATAATGCCCGTCAATCCCAACCCAGCCGCCACCTCATGCCCCCGGTGCGGCGTGCACCACGCCCTCCATGAAACGCGATCTCCTTCCCGCCCGCGGTCCGTCCCCGACACCCGTCACCGCCCGCCGCCTCATCCTGCCGACCTGGAAACAGGTGTGGTTCCAGCTGCATTGGTTCATCGGTATCACGGCCGGCACCGTGCTGATCGTGATCGGCCTGTCCGGCGCACTGCTGGTGTTCAAGGACGAGATGCTCGACCTGGCCAACCCCGGTGTGCGCCATGTGCCGGTGCGAAACGCACCGTCGCTGGCGCCGCAGCAGGTAGCCCAGGCCGTGCGCACTGCCCATCCGGAGCGGCGCGTGACGTCGGTGATCGTCTATTCGGCACCCGGCACCGCGGCCCGCGTCGGGCTGGCGGCGCTGCCCGGCCAGCCGCGCGGCGAGTCCGTTTACGTGCACCCGTACGCGGGCACCGTCCAGCCGGAACTGACCGGCGAGACGGCATTCGAATGGATCGAATCCTTGCACCGGTGGTTGCTGCTGGGCCGCGAGACGGGCAAACCCGTCACGGGCACGCTGGCCCTGTGCCTGCTGGGCCTGGCCCTGTCCGGCCTGTACTTGCGCTGGCCGCGCAACGCGGGCAACTGGCGCACGTGGCTCATGTTCGATACCCGGCTGAAGGGCCGCTCGTTCCTGTGGGCGCTGCATTCGGTGGCCGGCACGTGGGCGCTGGTCGCCTACGTCATCTTCACCCTCACGGGAGCCTACTGGGCATTCGACGCGGTCAGGAGCACGGTCGACGGCTGGGCCGGCGTCAAGCGCGCCCCGCGCGAAGCGGCGGCGAAACCCGCAGAACGTAAACCGGGCGCGCAAAAAAGCCGGCCAGCTCCCGTCGACCTGGCGCCGGCCTGGAACACGTTCCAGCAACAGGCGCCGGGCTGGCAGATGGCGTTCCTGCGTTTTACCGACAAGCCGCACGACCCGATCCAGGTCGCCTGGCTGCCCGCCGACGCGCCCCATCCGAGGGCCCGCAGCGCCATGACGATCGCGCGGGACGGCACCTTGACGAAGAACGAACCGTACGCGGCGAAACCGGCAGGTGCGCGGGCACTGACGACGATCTACCCGCTGCATATCGGTACCTACTTCGGCCTGCCGGGCCGGATCGCGATGATGCTGGCGAGCCTGGCGCTGCCCGGCTTTGCCGTCACCGGCTGGATGCTGTACCTGAAGCGCCGCCGCCAGGCGCGCGCGGCGCGGGCCGAGCGCACCCGCCTGGCATCGCTGCACGGCGCGGGCTACCCGCCCGCGGCGCCCGGCATCGATCCGGTCCTCGTGGCCTACGCCAGCCAGACGGGCCAGGCCGAACGTCTCGCGCTGCGCACCGCCGCCGCGCTGCGGGCCGCAGGCACGCCTGCCGACGTGCGCGCCGTCGCCACACTGGCGCCACGGGATCTCGCCGGCTACCGCGAGGCGCTGTTCGTGGCCAGCAGCTATGGCGAAGGCGAGCCGCCCGATGGCGCGCGCCGCTTTGCCCGCCAGTTGGCCGACGCCACGGGGAGGCTGCCGCACCTGCGCTATGCCGTGCTGGCGCTGGGCGACAGCGCCTATGCGCAATTCTGCGGCTTCGGCCGTGCGCTGGACGACCGGCTGGCCGCGCTGGGCGGCACGCGGCTGTTCGCGCCGGTCGAAGTGGACAATGGCGACGAGGCGGCGGTCACGCGCTGGTCCGCCGCGCTGGCCTGCCTGGGCGCGGCGCCGCTGGCCGAGGCGCCCGCGGCCGACGAGCCGCCCTGGCAGGACTGGACGCTCGCGGGGCGCACCCTGCTGAATCCGGAAAGCCTCGGCGCTCCACTATATGAAGTGCGCCTCGTAGGCGAAGCGTCCGGCTGGCAGCCTGGTGCGCTGGTCGAGATCGAAGCGCGCCACGCCGCACCGGTCGTGCAGGCATGGCTGGCGCAGGCGGGCCTCGACGGCACGGCACAAGCAGGCGAAGGCACGCTGGCGCACCGGCTGGCCGCCAGCGAATTGCCGGTCGCCAGCCACCCCTTCCCTTCCCCGCAAGCTTGCGCGGCCACGCTCAAGCCGCTGGCGCCGCGCCGCTATTCGATCGCGTCGCTGCCCACCGACGGTGCCGTGGAACTGCTGGTGCGCCAGGTGCGGCACGAGCAGGGCCTGGGCCTCGCGTCCGGCTGGCTCACCGCCCACGCGCCAGCCGGCACGGCGGTCCGGGCACGGCTGCTCGCCAACCCGGCATTCGCGCCAATCGACGGCGATGTGCCGTGCATCTACATTGGCAACGGCTCAGGCCTGGCCGGCCTGCGCGGCCACCTGCGCGCCCGCGTGGCCGCCGGCCGGCGGCGCAACTGGCTGCTGTTCGGCGAGCGCCAGCGCGAGTTCGACAGCATCTGCGCGAACGAGGTGCAGCGCTGGGCCGCGGCCGGCTTCCTGCCGGAACTCGACCTGGTGTTTTCCCGTGACGGCGAGGGCTATGTCCAGGACCGGCTGCGCGCGCGCGGCGATGCGCTGCGCGCCTGGATCGCCGACGGTGCCGTGCTGTATGTCTGCGGCAGCCTGCATGGCATGGCCGGCGGCGTCGATGCCGCGCTGGCCGACCTGCTGGGCCGCGACACCGTGGAACTGCTGGCGGCCGAAGGCCGCATCCGCCGCGACGTGTATTAAGGCTGCAAATTAAGACTGTGAAGCCTGCGCCGTGGCGCTGGCCTGCAGCGACTCGCCGATCGCGTAGAACTGGCCGCCTGCGATGTAGTGCAGGCTGCGCCAGCGCGGGCCGGCATCCTCGAAATGCCAGTGGCCGCCGCGGAACACGCGCGTATCGGCCCATGCGGCAACGACTTCGCCGATGAACAGGTCGTACGCGGCCTGGTTGTGGGGTTCCGGCACGAGCCGGCACGCCAGCCATGCGGAGCAGCCGGCCACCAGCGGCGCGTCGATGCCCTCCACCGCGAACAGCTCGACGCCGCAGCGGGCCAGCTTGTCCGGCGCATCGCCGAGGCTCAGCGTGCCGACCGCCTGCACCAGGTCGACCTGGGCGGCGTTCGGCACCTGCAGCACGAACATCCCGCTGGCCTCCACCAGGGCGCGGGTGGCGACGGCCTTGTCCAGCACCACGGTCACTTTCGGCGGGCTAAAATCCAGCGCGCAGGCCCAGGCGGCCGCCATCACGTTGTCGACGCCGCCGTGGCGCGCGGACACGAGCACCGTGGGCCCATGGTTCAGCAGGCGGTAAGCTTTCGTCAGCTCGACCGGGGCGACGAAGGAGTCACGGGGGAGAACACTGCCGGGAGCACTGCCGGGAGCACTGTCGGGAGCACTGTCGGGAGTGCTGGGGGTAGCGTCGGGATTTTCCATGCGCGGCAGCATAGCACCGTTGCGGCGGCGGCGGCGGCGCCCATGGCCGGGCCTCTTCCCCGATCTTCCGATGCGCGCCTCTGCCTTTGGCGGGAGGCGGCCGACCGGAAGGTTCGCTTGGGCCACCGGCCGTCATATACTGCCGGCAACCAACTACCAGTGATGTTCTTCATGCCCGCACCCTTGAGCAGCGCCTTCCTGAAAGGGGCCATCGTGCTGCTGACGGCGGCGATCTTCACGCTCGATGCCTTCACGTCGATGGATAGCGCGATCGCCGTCATGTATGTCGTCGTCGTGCTGGCCACCGTGCACGTGTCGCCACGCCATGTGCTGGCGGTGACGGCCTTCTGCCTCGTGCTGACGGCGGCCGCGCACCTGATCACCGGCTGGTTCGGCGTGCTCAATTCCTCGCTGGCCCGTTGCGCCGTCAGCCTGGCCGCGATCGGCATCAGCGGCTACCTGGCCCATGCGGGCGCGCAGGCCACGGCGCGGCTGCTGCAGCGCGAGGAATCGCTGCGGCACTCGCGCATGCAACTGGCGCACGTGACGCGGGTCACCACGCTGGGCGAACTGGCCGCGTCCATCGCCCACGAGGTAAACCAGCCGCTGGCCGCGATCTCGGCCAACGGCGAAGCGGCCCTGCGCTGGCTGCGCCGCCAGCAGCCGGACCCGCAGGAAGTGGAACACGCGCTGCAAAGAATGCTGGACGATACCTGCCGCGCCAGCGAAGTGATCCGGCGCATCCGCACGCTGGCCCAAAAGACGGACGCCGCCTTCGGCCCCGTCGACCTGGCGAGCATCGTGCACGATTGCGCGGCGCTGCTGCAGCGCGAACTGGCCGCCCATGGCGCCCGGCTGGTCGTCGACATCGCCGCGGGCCTGCCGGCCGTGACCGGCGACCGCGTGCAGCTGCAGCAGGTGCTGATCAACCTGCTCATGAACGGCATGCAGGCGATGGCACCGGCGGGCGGCACGCTGCGCCTCGCCGTCGCCCCGCATCCCAACGGCGTGCGCATCGCCGTCAGCGACGAAGGGCCGGGCATCCCCGAAGACGGGGCCGGCCGCCTGTTCGAGCCGTTCTACAGCACCAAGCAGGATGGCATGGGCATGGGCCTGCCGATCTGCCGCTCGATCGTCGAAGCCCATGGCGGCCGTATTGGCGCCGTGCCGGGCGGGCCCGGCGCCGTGCTGGAAATCCTGCTGCCCGCGGCCCGCGAGGCTGCCGCGTGAAGCCGCTGGTCTATATCGTCGACGACGACGCCGCGCTGCGCGATGGCCTGTCGAGCCTGCTGCGTTCGGCGGACATGGACGTGGCCCTGTTCGGCTCCGTCGCCGACTTCCTCGGCCACTGCCGGGACGATCGCAACAGCTGCCTGCTGCTGGACGTGCGCCTCGGCGGCCACAGCGGCATGGACCTGCACGCCGAACTGAAGGCGCAGGGCTGCGCGCTGCCGGTCGTGTTCATGACCGGTTTCGGGGACATTCCCATGTCCGTGCGCGCCATGAAGGCCGGCGCCGTCGACTTCCTCGCCAAGCCCGTGCGCGTGGAAGAGCTGCTGGACGCCGTCGGGCAGGCCCTCGCCCGCGACGCGGCCGGCCGCGCCGGCGACGCCCTGCACGCCGGCCTGCGCCAACGCTACGACACGCTGACGCCGCGCGAACGCGAAATCATGGCGCTGGCCGCCCGCGGCCTGATGAACAAGCAGATCGCCGCCGAGGTGGGCACCAGCGAGATCACGGTCAAGATCCACCGCGGCCAGGCGATGAAGAAGATGCAGGCAAAAACCTTCGCCGACCTCGTGCGCATGGCCGAGGCGCTGGCGCTCCGGTAAAACCGGTGACAGACACCGGTTTTCCAGCAACTTCCGCAACACCGCCTCATACCCACGTATGATTTCCCTCCTTCGCCGCCCCCGTTAAGCTCCTGCCGATTGCACCACCTGGAGCCCCCGTGTCCCATACAGATCAGGAAGTCTGCATCGTCGACGACGATGCCTCGGTGCGTACGGCTGTCAGCAGCCTGGTACGCTCGCTGGGCCTGCGCGCCCGGCTGTTCGCCTCCGCCGAGGCGTTTCTCGCCGCCGGCTGCGCTGCCGACCTGGTGATCTCCGATCTCCAGATGCCCGGCATGAGCGGCCTGGAACTGCTCGAACTGCTGCGCAGCCGTGCGGACGATGTGCCCTTCATCGTCATCAGCGCGTTCCTGCAGGATGGCGCCAGCGGCCGTGCCGCGCAGGCGGGCGCCTCCTGCGTGCTCGGCAAGCCGTTCCGCGCCGATGCGCTGGTCGGCTGCATCGAGCGCGCGCTGGCCGGCCCGGACGCGCCCGACTGCCTGCCGCCTCATACGCACGTATGATGTTCGCCACCCGCGTGGCGGCTTATGCTTTCTCCACGATGAACGGCGGCACAGCGAATGATGCTGCCGGCATCGCCGACCAACTCCCAGCCAACGAGTAGCCATGAGACAGCTGACGATCCACCGCCTTTCCGCCGCGATACCCGGCCTCCACGATACGCCGTACGATGTCGACGCGGCCCGGGACGATGTGCTTGCCGCCCAGGATGACATGGCCGCTGCGCAGGATGACATGGTCGCTGCGCTCCGTGCCGAGCGGCTGCGCTGCGCCCGCGACGTGCACGACATCGTGCTGCAGGACCTGACCGCCGTGCTGCTGCAACTGCGCGCCGCCAGCGGCAGTGCCGACCCGGCGCAGGTGGCCGCCTGCCTCGCCACGGCCATGCTGGCCGCCGAGCAGGGCCTGGCCAGCGCCCGCGATTTCGTGCGCAAGCTGCGCGGCGCCATCCCGGTCCCGCAACGCGTGGCCAGCCCCGCCGCCGCCATCCGCGCCGCGCTGGCCAGCCAGCCACTGGCCGCCGGCAGCCGGCTGCGCCTGCAGCTCGACGACGATGCCATGCTGCCGCCGGCCGCCTGCGAGCAGGTGGCGATGATCGTCCGCGAGGCCGTGGGCAACGCCGCGAAGCATGCCCGTGCCCGTGTCATCGCCTGCCGCCTGCGTATCCGTGCCGGCCGCGTGCAGGTGCAGGTGCGCGACGACGGCACCGGCTTCGATCCCCACCAGCCCCGTGCCGGTTTCGGCATCGGCGGCATGCACGAGCGCGCAGCCCTGGCCGGCGCCGCGCTGCACGTCGACAGCGCCGCCGGCCGCGGCACCACCGTCTCCCTTTCCCTTCCACTCGCAGGAGAATGACATGACCATATCCGTGATGCTCGTCGATGACCACCCGCTTGTTCGCCTCGGCATGGCCGGCGTCGTGTCCCGCCAGCCCGGCTACACCGTCACCGCCGAGGCGGCCGACGGTGCCGATGCGATCGAACTGTACCGCCGCATGCGGCCCGACGTGGTGCTGATGGACCTGATGATGCCGCGCGTCGGCGGCCTGGAAGCGCTGCAGGCGATCCGCGCGTTCCATCCGGAGGCCAGGGTGGTGATGGTGTCCGGTTCCGATGGCGAGGAGCACGTGTACCGGTCGCTGCACGCCGGCGCCCGTGCCTACCTGCTCAAGGATGCCCCGGAGGCACAACTGGCCGAATGCCTGCACGCCGTCGTCGCCGGGCGGCGCTACGTGCCGCCGGACGTGGCCACGCGCCTCGCATCGCGCCTCGACAACGACGCGCTGACGGGCCGCGAACTGGACGTGCTGCGCTTCCTGTCGCAGGGCCTGTCGAACAAGCTGATCGCGCGGGCCGCCGGCATCGCGCCCGGCACCGTCAAATACCACGTGAAGAACATCATGGCAAAGCTGGGCGCATCGTGCCGCACCGAGGTGCTGCGCGAGGCGGTGCGGCGCGGCATCGTCGACATCGTCCACTGAGCGGCGCGGCGATCATGGCAACCTCTTCGCGCCGCCAGGCGATCATCGCCGGCGGCTCCGTCGGCGGCCTGATGGCGGCCAGCCTGCTGCGCGCCGCCGGCTGGCAGGCCACCATCCACGAACGCTCGCCGTCCGCGCTGTCAGGCCGGGGCGGCGGCCTGGTTCTGCAGGGCGATGTGCTGCGCGCGCTGCGCCGCGCCGACATCGGCTGGACCGGCACGCCCGGCGTGACGACCGTCGAGCGCATCTGGCTCGATGCTGACGACACCGTCATGCGCCGCGCGCACATGCCGCAGACCCAGACGTCGTGGAACGCGCTGTATGGCCTGCTGCGTGCCGCGCAGCCGGATGGCAGCGTGCATGCCGGCTGCGTCGTGGCGGGCTACACGCAGGACGAGGATGGCATCGACGTGCACTTCGCCGGTGGCGCCAGCGCGCGGGCCGACCTGCTCGTTGGCGCGGACGGCGCCCGCTCCGCCGTGCGCGCACAGATGTTCCCGGACGTGGCACCGTCTTACGCAGGCTATGTGGCCTGGCGCGGCCTCGTGCCCGAACGCGCCCTGCCGCCAGCGTTCATCGCCCGCTTCGACCATGCGTTCGTGTTTCAGCATGGCGACAGGCACCAGCTGCTGGCCTATCCGGTGACGGGCGCGGACGGCGCCACCGCGCCCGGGGCGCGCCGCTGGAACTGGGTCTGGTATCGGCGCGTGGCACCCGGGGCCGCGCTGGCCGGGGTGCTCACCGGCCGCGACGGCCGCGAACATGCCGCGTCGCTGCCACCGGGCGCCATGCGCGAAGAGCAGGCCGGCGCGCTGCGGGCCGATGCCCGCGCGCTGCTGGCGCCATCGCTGTGCGAACTCCTCGACGCGACGGCCGAACCGTTCGTGCAGGTCATCAACGACCTGCAGGCCCCAGGCATGCGCGACGGCCGCGCCGTGCTGCTGGGCGACGCGGCGGCCGTGGTGCGCCCGCATACCGCGGCGGGCACCGCGAAGGCGGCGGCCGACGCGCTGGCGCTGGCCGCCGCGCTGCGCTCCGGTTATGCAGACTCGGCGCTGGCAGCCTGGGAACGCGAGCGCGTGGCGGCGGCGCGCGAGACGGGCCGCTGGGGCGTGGAACTGGGTCTCGGCCTGATGGGCGGCGTGGACTGACCGTCACGCCGTGCGTTGTCAGGCCGCGGCGGCATCGGGTACAATCCGGGGTTTCTGATAATCAATTCTCATCAAGATGACCGCTCCCCCACGTTCCGACCACCGCCGCGCAACGCCGCGCGGCCGGCTCGCGTCGTGGGTACTGGGGCTTGCGGCGGTCATCCTGCTGGTGCAGCTGTTCGCGGCATCGGCCCATCACGATCACGAGCTGGCCGCCAAGTCGCAGCACTGCGTGGCATGCCTGCCGCATGCGCACCCGGATGCGGCGCCGCCGGACGCACCGCCACTGTCCGCGCCATCCGGCTGGACGATGCTTGGCACGCTGTCGCCGCTTTCCGGCACTGCCTCGCCCGCCCCTGCCGCCGGCTACCTGCTGCCGCCGCTCCGGGCGCCGCCCGCGTTCCTGTCGATCCGCTGAAATTGCTTGAATCCGGCCGCGCCGCAGGCCTTGCCTGCGCGTGGCTCACCGTCGACAAGCCCGGATAGCGGCCGCGCGCATGTGCGCCGCCGCTATCCGGGCCACAGGAACACCATGAAATACCGTACCGAATACCATCGCCCGGCCGCGAAGCGGTGGCTGGCCGCCTGCCTGCCGCTAGCCTGCATGCCGTTCACTTGCGCCCTGGCTGCCGATGCCGGCGATGCGGGCACCGTCGTCATCGACGGCCAGCGCGGCGGCTACCGCACGCTGGCCGTGGCCGGCGCCACCAAGACCGACACGCTGCCGAAGGACCTGCCGCAAAGCGTGCGCACGCTGACGGGCGAGCTGCTGCAGGATGCCGGCGTCACGTCGCTGGCCGGGGCGCTGGACCTGGCCAGCGGCATCGCGCGCCAGAGCGACCTTGGCGGCCTGTGGGACAGCTACGCGATGCGCGGCTTCACCGGCGACCCGAATTTCGGTTCCGACTACATGGTCAACGGCTTCGCCGCCAGCCGCGGCTACAACGGCCTGCGCGACATCGCCGGCACGCAGTCGGTCGAGATCCTCAAGGGGCCGGCATCGGCGCTGTATGGCCGCGGCGAGCCGGGCGGCACCGTCAACATCCTCACGAAAAAGCCCCGTTTCACGCCGCGCCGTGCGCTCGAAGCGGGCATCGGCAGCCACGCGATGCGGCGCATCGCCGCCGATTTCACCGGCCCGGTCACGCAGGATGTGGCCTACCGGCTCAATGCCGCGCACCAGGGCGGCGACAACTTCCGCGGCCTGCACGCCGATCGCACCTACCTCGCGCCGTCGCTGCTATGGCTTGCCGGGCCGGACACCACGGTCTCCTACGAGATGGAGGCGGCACGCCAGCGTTCGCCGTTCGACCGCGGTGTTCCCTTGCTGGACGGCCGGCCGGAAGTGCCGGTGGAACGCTTCCTCGGCGAACCGTCCGACGGCCCCATCACCGTGAAATCGCTGGGCCACCAGCTGTTCGTCCAGCACGGCCTCGGCAACGGCTGGTCGCTGCAGGGCGGCGCCGCCTGGCGCGACAGTTCGCTCGAAGGCTACTCCACCGAGGCGAACGACGTGCTCGCCGATGGCCGCACGCTGCGCCGGCAGCGGCGCTTGCGCGACTGGTCGGCCACCGACCGGTCGGCGCGCGCCGAACTGCTGGGCACCACGAGCGCTTTTGGCTTGCGGCACGCGCTGCTGTTCGGCGTCGATGCGTACCGGTTCGACGACTCGCGCCTGCAGCTGCGCCGCAATCCGTCGGCCGCCAATCCGTATGCGATCGACCTGTACTCGCCCGTGTATGGCGCGGTGGCCGACCCGCTGGCGGTGTCGGTGAACACGCTGGAACACCAGCGCGCCCACGCGCTGTATGCGCAGGACCAGGTATCGCTCGGCGAGCACTGGAAGATGCTGCTCGGCGTGCGGCACGACCGCTACCGCCAGACCGTCGTCAACCAGCGCACCGCGACCAGCAACGGGCAGGCACTGTCGGCGACGAGCCCGCGCGCCGGCATCGTCTGGCAGCCGACCGGCGCGCTGTCGCTGTACGGCAGCGTCGCCCGGGGCTTCCGCCCGAACAGCGGCATCAGCATCGAGAACACGGCGTTTCCCGCCGAGCGCAGCGTGGCGTATGAACTGGGCGCCAAGGTGGAAACGCGCGGCGGCCTGGCCGGCACGCTGGCCATGTACCGGATCGACAAGGAAAACGTGCTCACGTCGAATCCGCTCAACAGCGACTTTTCCATCGCCGCCGGCGAAGTGGCCAGCAAGGGCGTCGAACTCGACGTGTCCGGCGAGGTCTCGCGCGGCGTGCGGCTGTCCGCCGCCTATGCGTTGACCGACGCGCGCGTGACGCGCGGCGACAACACGATCGCCACCGGCAGCCGCCTGCCGAACGTGCCGCGGCACAGCGCCAACGTGCTGCTGGTGGCCGGCAATGACGTCGCCACCGTCGGCGGCGGCTTCGCCTACGTGGGCGAACGGCGCGGCGACGTGGCCGCGTCCAGCGGTTTCACACTGCCCGGCCATACCACGGCGCGCCTGCTGGCGGCCTGGCTGCCCACGAAGTCGCTGCGACTGGCCGCGAACGTGGACAACCTGTTCGACCGGCGCTACTACGCCAGCTCGTACAGCCGGCTGTGGGTGGCGCCGGGCAGCACGCGCACCATGTCGCTGACCGCGGCGTACCTGTTCTGAGGCGGCGCCGATGACGCATTCGAACCGGATCGCCTCGATCGACATCGCCCGCGGCATCGTCATGCTCCTGATGACGGTCGACCACGTGCGCGAGACCTTCTTCCTGCAGCACCAGGTGGGCGACCCGATGGATGTGACGGCCACGGACCCCGCGCTGTTCCTGTCGCGGATCGCCGCGCATTTCTGCGCGCCGATGTTCGTGTTCCTCACGGGCCTGTCGGCCTGGCTGTACGCGCATCCATCCACCGGCCCGCGCGACGCCACCGGCTTCCTCGTCAAGCGCGGCCTGCTGCTGGTGGGGCTGGAGCTGACGCTGGTCAATTTCGCCTGGACCGGCAGCTTCACGCCATCCACCCTGTACCTGCAGGTGATCTGGGCGATCGGGCTGGCGATGCTGGCGCTGGCGCTGCTGCACAAGTTGCCGCTGGCCGTGCTGGGTGTGCTCGGCGCCGCCATCGTGGCCGGCCACAACGCGCTGCAATTCGCCCCCGCGCCGGGCACCTTCGGCGCCGCCGCATGGACGATCCTCGAACAGCGCGGCTTCCTGGCCGAAGGGCCGCTGCGCGTGAAGATCAGCTATCCGCTGCTGGCCTGGGTCGGCGTGATCCTGCTCGGCTACGCGGCCGGCCCGCTGTATGCGCGCGCCACGTCGCCGGCCCGGCGCCGCCGCTGGCTGCTGTCGATCGGCGCAGGCAGCCTCGCGCTGCTCGCCGTGCTGCGCGGCGTGAACGGCTATGGCGAGCCGGTGCCGTGGACGGCACATGGCGACCCGCTGCTGACGGCAATGTCGTTCTTGAATTTCACGAAATACCCGCCGTCGCTGGATTTCATCCTGCTGACGCTCGGCGTGGGCCTCGTCGTGCTGGCCCTCGTCGAACGGCCGATGCGGTGGACATCCGTTCCGGCCGTGTTCGGCGGCGCGCCGATGTTCTATTACCTGCTGCACCTGTATGCGCTGCTGGCCCTGCAACGCTGCGCCGCCGCCCTGCTGGACGTGCCGCGCGCCGATGTCGGCCATGTGTGGCAGGTCTGGCTGGCCAGCGTGCTGCTGGCGGTCATGCTGTACTGGCCCACCCGCTGGTTCGGGCACTACAAGCGCACCAGCGGCAAGGGCTGGGTGAAGTATTTCTGATCAGTGCTGTCGATAAGCCTTGTCGAATAAAGTGAGTTTTCGATAGATTTTTGATAGGAGTATTAAGTTAATATCAACCCGCCGGACGAACATCCACATCCGGCGAAATCCCTCGTACTCCCTGGCCGTACCGTCTCCCGGCGCAGCATCCGCCCGCCGGGGCGCGGTTGCGCGCCTTCACCCGTTCACACTTATTGGAGAAATGATGAAAGCTGGTCGTCTGGTTGGTATCGCAGCATGTCTCGCAGGGCTGTTTGGCAGCGCTGGCGCCGCCGCGCAGGGTTTCGAGAACGGCATTCCCGGTGGCTGGCAGTGCCAGGGAACCTGTGGCACGCTGGGCGCCGACGGCGACGTGACGCTCGCTCCCGGCAGTGCCGGCCAATATGGCTACGTGTCGAGCGAAAACGGTGTCACCGGCGTGTCGCTGCCGGGCGTGGGCACGGCGGACAACACCATCACGGGCAGCCGGCTGCTGTCGAACCTGTTTACCGCGACGGCGGGACAGGCACTGGACTTCAAGTTCAACTACATCACGTCGGATGGCGCCGACTACACCGACTACGCGTGGGCGCGGATCCTGGATGCGGACGGCGCCCAGGTCGCACTGCTGTTCACGGCGCGCACATCGGCGTCCGGCAGTGCCGTGCCAGGCTTCGATATGCCCGACGCGGCCGCCACGCTGACGCCGGCGCAGGTGGACATCGTGGCTGGCGGGCCCGTATGGAGCCCGCTCGGCTTCGACTCCGGCGCATGCTATGCCGAGGGATGCGGCTACACGGGCTGGATACAGTCGTCCTACCAGATCGCCGCCGCCGGGCAGTATTACCTGGAATTCGGCGTGACGAACTGGGACGATGAAAACTACCAGTCAGGCCTGGCCTTCGACGGCGTCACGCTGGACGGCGTGCCGCTGCCGGCAGTACCAGAACCGTCGACGTACGGCATGATGCTGGGCGGCCTGGGCTTGCTGGCGGCCATGCGCCGCCGTGCCGCCCGCTAGGATCAGCCGGCCCGTGTCCTTGCACGGGCCATTGCCGTCAGGGCTGGGTCTCGGGGAACGCGTTGGTGGGCTTCGCGCCCCACAGGGCATAGAACAGGATATACAGCTCGCACACGACGGTCAGCAGGAACGACATCTGCAGCCCGTAGATGTCGGCCAGCCAGCCCTGCACGACGACCAGCGCGCCGCCGGCGATCGCCATGATCAGCAGGCCTGCGCCTTCTTCCGTCAGCGGACCGAGACCACGGATGCCCAGCGTGAAGATGGTGGGGAACATCACCGAATGGAACAGGCCCACGGCGATCAGCGCCCACATCGCGGTGGGGCCGCTGGCGAACGTGGCGACCAGCATCACGGCGAAGGCGCCGATGGCGGCGCCGCCCAGCACGCGCTCCGCGGAGATCGATCGCATCAGCATGCTGCCGACGAAGCGGCCCACCATCATGCCGCCCCACAGCAGGAACAGGTAGTGCGACGCGCCCTCGTGCGTGAGGTTGCCGATGTCCGGCTGCGACACGAAGTTGATGAACAGGTTGGCCACGCCGATCTCGGCGATCAGGTAGATGAAGATGGCGGGAATGCCGAACACCAGGTTGCGGTGCTTCCACAGCGAGTGCGATCCGCGCTCTTCCTTCGACACGCGGCGCGACGTCATCGCCGGCAGCGGGTAACGGGCGATGATCACCGCCAGCAGCACGAGCACGGCGGCCACGATCAGGTAAGGCAGCTGCACGGCCTGCGCATCGGCCAGGCGTTCGGCCTGGGTCAGCACCTGGCCCGCCTCGGCGGTGCCGCTCGTGGAGCGGCCCAGGATCAGGTAACCGCCGAACAGCGGCGCGAACATCGTGCCCAGCGAATTGAACGCCTGCACCAGGTTCAGGCGCGAAGACGCCGTCTGCGGCGGGCCGACCACGGCCACGTACGGGTTGGCCGCCACCTGCAGCAGCGTGATGCCGCAGGCGATGACGAACAGCGCGACCAGCGTCACCGCATACGACGGCAGGCGGGCAGCCGGGATCATGCCCAGCGCGCCGGCGGCCATGATGCACAGGCCCACGACCATCGCCTTCTTGTAACCGACACGCTCGATCAGGCGTGCCGACGGGATCGACGCGACGAAATAAGCGATGAACCAGACGGATTCGATCAGCGTCGTCTGCGTATAACTGAGCTCGAACACGCTGCGCAGGTGCGGCAGCAGCGTGTTGTTGATGACGGTGATGAAACCCCAGATGAAGAACAGGCTCGCGAGGAGCGAGAGCGCCGACTTGTAGCTGGCAGGCGATTGCGCCTGTCCAGCCGGCGTCGCATTTGTGGAAATGATTGGCCCGGCCACGGAGAATCCTTTGTCGGAATATAAAAGGGCTTATCCTAGGCGCCATGTTGCCGGATGACCAATTCCATAAATGATCGGCGGTATATCGATTCATGATATCTCGGTCGGGCGGCCGCCCCCTCGTCTGTGCGGGCGCGCACCCCGGCGCCCGCGTGTTGCGCTCTGCTCAACGCTGTGCGGCACAGCAATGCCGACAGGAGTATGCTGGGATGGCATGGCGCTAGCCTGTGCCGCCCGCGCCCTTTCGATCCGGACTCGACATGCAATTCAGGTTCGCCAGCTTGCGCCCGCCTCCGCTGGCCGCCTTGCGCCCCTACCTGGTGTTCATTCTGCTGTGGCCTGTTGCCGGGCTGCTGATCGCCGGCGCGTCGTGGCTTTTCCTGCTCAGCAACTTTACCCGCGAGCGGGTCGCCGTCGAGCGCCAGGTGATGGTCGCCACGCTGAAGATCGCGCAGGACGGCGCGGCCCAGACCCGCGCCAACCTCGGCATGATCGACCAGGTGCTGACGATGATCCGCGTGCAGTGGCAGGCGCTGAACGGCACGATGAACCTCGACCAGTTCGGCAAGATGACCGACCCGGCCGGCGCGCCATTGCGCATCAGCCTGTTCAGCGGCGATGCGCGGCTACTCATGAGCAACGCCAACGGCCTGTGGTCCGGCGCCGACCTGGCGCGGGTGGCGGAACAGTCCTTCTTCGCCTCGCAGCAGTTGCGCGCGGCCGACGACCTGTTCATCGGCATGCCCCTTGTCGGTAACACGCGGGCGCGCTACACGGTGCGCTTTTCACGCAAGCTGCTCGATGGCGAGGGCGAATTCGCCGGCGTGGCCGTCGTGTCGATGGACCCCGGGCACCTGATCGCCGACTACGACGAGGGCCACCTGGGCACCCATGGCTTCCTGGCCGCGGTGGGCAGCGACGGCACGGTGCGCGCGTTCAAGCTGGGCGAGGCTTTCCGCCGCATCCAGCTGCTGCCGCCGCCGCTGCAACGCGCGCTGACCAGCGGCAGCGGCAGCGCCTTCATCCGCGGCGCCGAGTTCGGCGACGGTATCGGCCGCTACGTGGGCTGGCAGGCCGTCGAGGGCTTCCCGCTGATGGTGCTGGCTGGGGCCGACCAGCGCCATGCGATGGCGGTGGTGCGGGAACGCGAGATGGCATCGCGCAAGACAGCCGTCGGCGCCTCGGTCGCGCTGCTGATCTTCGTGCTGGTGGGCATGGGGCTGTCGGGCCGGCTGGCCCTGCAGCGTTACCGGCTGACGGTGGCCCAGGATGCCTACCGCAAGGCCACCGAAGCCAGCACGGAGGGCTTTTTCATCACCGCCCCGGTGTACGGCGCCGATGGCACGATCGTCGATTACGTGACGGTCGACTGCAACGAACAGGGCGCGGCGCTGTCGCGCCACACGCGCGAAGAGCTGATCGGCCGGCGTGTGTCCACGCTGAAGGACACCATTCCGGTGCCCCCGGCCGTCACGCTGCTGGACCAGGCGATGGCGCAGGGCAGCGCCGAAGGCGATATCGAATCCACCGTCCGCGGCCGGCAGACCTGCGTGCGCATCAAGGTGCGGCGCGCCGGCGACGTGCTGGCGGTCACCCTGCGCGACGTGACGCTGGAGCGCGCCCACCTGTCGAACCTGGAACGCAAGAATTTCGAGGATGCGCTGACCGGCCTGCCGAACCGCGCATGGGTAGGCAAGTGCCTGCCGGATGCGGTCGCGCGGGCCAACGCCGGCGGCAAGCTGCTGGCGGTGCTGTTCATCGACCTCGACGGCTTCAAGGCCGTCAACGACACGTTCGGCCACGCGGCCGGCGACGAACTGCTGCAGATCGTCGCCCGCCGGCTGAAGGTCGCCGTGCGGCCGGGCGACCACGTGGCCCGCCTTGGCGGCGACGAGTTCATCGTGATCCTCGAGCAGCTGAACGGCACCGCCGAAGCGGCGCAGGTGGCGGGCCGCGTGCTGCAGGCATTCCATGCCGGGGTGGCGATCGGCGCCGGCACGGCCAGCGTGGGCGCGTCGGTCGGCATCAGCATGTGCCCAGGCGATGCCCACGACGTCGACACGCTGCTGCGCCATGCCGACATCGCCATGTACGAAGTGAAAACGCGCGGCAAGAACGGCTACCAGTTCTTCGACCCGGCCTTCTATGGCGCGATGCGCCAGCGCAAGCAGCGCGAGCGCGAGCTGCAGGCGGCCATCGCCGGCAACCAGTTCGTGCTGCACTACCAGGTGCGTGTTAGCGCTGCCACGCAGCGGGTTGCCAGCCTGGAGGCGCTGGTGCGCTGGAACCACCCGACCGCCGGGCTGCTGTACCCGGACGAATTCATTCCGCTGGCCGAGGAAACCGGCATGATCGTGCCGCTGGGCGAACTGATCGTCGACAGCGTGTGCGCGCAGATCGCGGCCTGGACGCGCGACGGCTGCGCGGCCGTGCCCGTATCGATCAACGTCTCCAGCCGCCAGTTCAACGAACGCGACATGCACGCGCTGTTCCTGCAATCGCTGGAACGCCACGGCGTGCCGCCCGACCGAGTGGAGATCGAACTGACGGAATCGACGATGATCCGCGACCCGGCGCGCACCTCGGAACACCTGCAGGCCATGCATGCGCTGGGCATCCGGCTGCTGGTCGACGATTTTGGCACCGGCTACTCGTCGCTGTCGATGCTCCAGCAGCTCGATTTCGACCTGCTGAAAGTGGATAAATCGTTTACCAGGCGGCTGGGCGGCGACGGCCAGGGCGAGGTGCTGTTCACGGCCATCATCACGATGGCCCATGCGCTGGGCATGAAGGTGGTGGCCGAGGGCGTGGAGCGGCCGGAACAGGCGGACCTGCTGGCGCGGCTGCAGTGCGACGAACTGCAGGGCTACTACATCGCCTCGCCGCTCGACGCGGCCGGCGTGCAAGGGGAGATCCGGCGCCGCCAGGCCGCGTGACCGGCCAGCGGACGGTACGGCAGCCCGGCAGCCCGGCAGCAGCCTGCCAGGCATAGAAGATCAGAACGCTTTCCTGGTGTCTCCTCAACAACAGGAAGCGTGCAAAGGCCGTGGCCGGCCGCTTAAAGGCACGTTGCGCCAGCATTACAGATGCGTCGGCCTTCGTCAGCCCATTGTCCAGCACCCTGTCCAGGCGGCAGCCCTTTTGCGCTACCTCGGAAGCGCATAGGCGACGATTTTCGTGCTGAGCCTTGCGCTGATGCCGGGTCTGCCGCCAGCGGCGATCGCGACGAACTGCCTGCCGCTGCGCGGCGACGCATAGGACATCGGCGTCGCCATGCCCGCCCCAGGCAGATCCGCTTGCCAGAGCAGCTCTCCGGTTGCGGTATCGAAGGCGCGGAACATGCTGTCGACGGCAAAGCCAGAAAATACGATTCCGCCCCGCGTCGTCACCGAACCTCCACTGCCGGGTACACCCATCGTGATGGGCAAACGGGAGCGCATCCCGAATGGGCCACTGTCCCGGCCGGTTCCCAATGGCTTACTCCAAATGGCTTGGCCCGTTTTCAGGTTCACGGCAGTGATGAGCCCCCATGGTGGATTCACGCACGGGATGCCCAGCGGTGACACGAATGGCTTGACGGTCGCCGCATAGGGCGTGTTTTCCATCGGCGCCTGTGGGCTACCCTGTCCGGTACTGCCATCGAAACGGCGCAAACCCCTTGCGGTTGCCTCGGCGCGCGGCATCAGTTCGATACGGGTCGGCATTCGCATCCAGTTGACGATCATGACGTTCTGGTCGATATCGACCGATATACTGCCCCAGTTGATTCCCCCGCCATAGCCCGGATCCAGGATGATGGAGCGCCCGGGCGTCGGCGGCGTCAGTGTTCCCTCATAGCGCGCTTGTTTGAACATGATGCGGCACATCATCTGGTCTACAGGGGTCAGCCCCCACATGTTCGACTCGCGCAGCATGGCGCCACGGAACGAAGGCATTGCGGTCGAGAAGGGCTGGGTGGGCGACAATCGTTCGCCTGGGGCTATTCGGCCTTGTGGCACCGGGAATTCGCTGACGGTCTTTATCGGCTTCCCTGTCAGGCGGTCCAGTACGAAGATTTCACCCCGCTTCGTTGGCTGGATCAGCGCGCGCCGCACACCATCGTGCGTGGGCAGGTTGACCAACGTTGGCTGGGACGGAACGTCATAGTCCCAAATGTCGTGATGCACGGTCTGGAAACGCCAGCGCAGCTCGCCCGTCTCCGCGTCGAGTGCGATCACCGAGCTGGCGAGATCGTCGTCGAACGACCGTCGTTGGGCGCCATAGAAATCGGGCGTCGCATTACCGGTCGGAAGATACACCAGCCCAAGCTCCTCGTCGGCACTGATGGGTGCCCAGCTGTTCGGCGTCGAGCGTGTGTAGGTTTCGCCAGGAGCCGGGGCGCCACGGCGGTCAGGCCGTCCCGTGTCGAACGCCCACGCCAGGCGGCCAGTGACCAGGTCGTAGGCGCGAATGACGCCGGACGGCTCGCCCCAGTACTGCCCATCCATGATGGCGCCGCCGAAGACAGCATTTCCACGGACGATCTGCGGCGCCGAGCTGACGTAATGGTAGCCGGTCGGAACGTCGCCCATACCCTCCAGCAGTCGTACGCGGCCGTTCTCGCCGAAGCCGGGACAGGGGCGACCGGTCGATGCATCAAGTGCGAACAGCTCCGGTGTCTGGTTTGTCGCGATGATACGCTCGGCACACATACCGCTCGCGTTCGGAACACGGAAGTATGCAACACCACGGCAAGGCTTGCCCGAGGGCGCGACACCCGTGTTCATGTCGTAGCGCCAGCGTTCCTTGCCCGTCTCGGCATCGAGTGAAAGGACCATGTTGTGTCCATTGCAGACGAAAAGAGCATCGCCGATATTGATGGGCGTAACCTGCAAGCTGGCGCGCGGGCCGGGTGATGCGGGGCCGACATCGGCTTCCCACGCCACTTCCAGCTTGTCGACATTCGCGCGCGTGATCTGGGCCAGCGGACTGAAACGCGAGCCCCCGGCGTCATTGCCATAATGAGGCCAATCCGTGCGGTCCGCGCTGGCCGGACCTTCGGAGCGTGCCGCTATGGCCGGTGCCTTGCCGCGTGCCCATAAAGGATCGATTGGTTGCGCCGGGCCCACAGCATGAATCGCTGCGCCGCAAAATAGTGCTGCTGCAAGCGCGAAAGCGGCGTGCCGAAAGCGGAAGCGGCTTGAACCCGAAGCGTGCAATGCATTCCTTGGTTCGCGCAGGAGAAGGAATGGCGCACCGATGACCGCCAGGGCACCAAGCCGGACGATCAAACCCCATGGCTCGAACCCGACCTCGTAGATTGACCAGGTGAGCGTGGCCAACAGAAACAGACCGTAAACCCAGCCGGCGCGCGGTTCGTGGCGCCAGACGAGGCAGCCGCAAAGCGAGATTGCCGCGCCGGCGGCCAGATAGTACAACGAGCCTCCTTCACTGGCCAGCATCGTGCCGCCGGCCAAGAGGATAAGGCCAACCGCTACCAGCACAGCCGCATGGGTACGCCGGGGCCACTCGCGGCCCCGATTCGTTTCCGGATTTTCTGTTGCCATCAATTTTCCTGTTCTTCGCCGGCCAGACGGCCGTTTACATGCTTAATGAGACCGACGTCGGTCGAGCTTTCTGCATCGGCCCGTCATATCCGGGCGTCCCACGACCGAGCAAGCAGGCCGACAGTTCAGCGCATGGTGAATCCACCGTCTACCGAAATTGATTGACCGACGATGTAGCTCGCCCGTGAGCTGCAAAGCCACAGGACAGCATCGGCAATTTCGTCCGCGCGGCCCATCCGTCCGATCGGTACCATCTGCACCATTGCGTCGAGTGCCTCCTTCTGGCCGCCGGCAATCATCTGGTCAGCCATCGGCGTGTGAATGAGACCCGGGCAGATCGCATTGATGCGAATGCCTCCTGCCGCGTACTCCAGGGCCGCGCTTTTCGTCAGCCCAAGTACGCCGTGCTTGGCCGCGTGATAGGGGCCGCGTTCGGCACCACCAACGAGGCCGCCCAGCGATGAGCAGTTGACGATGGCCCCGGTTGCTTGCTTGCGCATGTGCTGCAACTGGAACTTCATGCAACTCCAGACGCCACGCAAGTTGATCGCCATAACGCGGTCATAATCGTCACGCGGCGAGTCGGCGGTCTCGGCAAGCACGTTCTGCACGCCGGCATTGTTGAACGCTGCGTCGAGGCGGCCAAACGCAGCAATTGCGTTCTCGACCGTCGCTTCGACCTGAGCATCGTCGGACACGTCGCACTCAAGCGCGAGGACGCGGTGGCCTTCAGCGGCAAGCTCGTCCGCTGCATCGGTAACCGATTTTCTGTTCCAATCTACCAAGACAACCGAAGCGCCGGCGCGTGCAAACGCCCGGGCGGTCGCCAGCCCCAAACCAGAGGCGGCTCCGGTAACGAGGGCGACCTGATTTTCAAATGAGATATTCATCACACATTCCTTCTCTGAGTCCCAAATTCGTCGATTCACCTGCGCCATTGCTGGTGCCAGTGCCGTGTCTGCACGTAACGCAGGCGGCCGAAACCGAGTTCACGATCAACTTTAGCCATTCGCCATTGATGAGGGAAGCTGGTAATCTTCGCTAACCGATATGAACAGGGCTCATTAATGGATCGCATCGATCTCAACAATCTTGCAGCGTTTGTCGCCGTGGCGCGGGAACGCAGTTTTACGCGCGCGGCGGCGCGACTCGGCGTGTCGCAGTCTGCGCTCAGCCATACCATCCGCGGTCTGGAAGAGAAATTGGGCGTGCGCTTGCTGACGCGTTCGACGCGCGGCGTTTCACCTACTGAGGTGGGAGAGAAGCTCTATGAAGATCTGCTGCCCCACTACGAGGGCATCGCTGCGGGGCTGCAGACTCTTTCCGAGGGACGCGAGAAACCGGCAGGCACAATCCGTATCAGTGCACATGACCATGCAGCGGGCACGATCCTGTGGCCAAAGCTGTCACCACTGTTGCCGGCCTATCCTGATTTCAACATCGAAATAACGATCAGCTATGCGATGATCGATATCGTCACCGAACGATACGATGCTGGCGTACGGCTTGGTGACCAGGTTGCGAAAGACATGATCGCCATGCGGATCGGACCCGATTTTCGCCATATAGTGGTTGGCGCACCTGCGTATTTTGCGCAGCGTTCCGTACCACTTGTGCCGCAGGATCTGACCGCGCACAACTGTGCCAACTTGCGTCTGGCGACCCATGGCGGCCTGTATGCCTGGGAATTCGCCCGCGATGGTAAAGAAGTGGAGATTCAGGTTCAGGGACAAGTGATCGTCAACACGACCCCGCAGATGCTGGCCGCGGCCCATGGAGGCTATGCTCTTGCCTATGTACCTGAAGATTTAGTCTGTGGCTGCTTGAAGGACGGGAGCTTGGTGCAGGTCCTCGCGGAATGGTGTCCAGCAACGCCCGGTTACCACCTCTATTATCCAAGCCGCAAACATGCATCCCCAGCATTCAGGCTTGTTGTAGACGCGCTTCGCTATGAAAATCCTGCTCGGTCCTGATAGCGTTGGCATGCCTGCTTTGGCCTTCTCATTCAAGCCCTGAGGTAAGCACGTGAAGTCCGCCGTGAGTCGATACCGGACGCTCGGCAAACAACACTTTTGCTTGTAGTAGCCTATTGATTAATTTTCGACTTCCTGAATATTCTCGTCATGGTCGCTGTGTCCAGGGGCTCCATATCAACCAGCTTCAGCGATTTGACCATGTGGAGCGTCCCGGATTTGTATTTCTGAAAGTGAGGGGTCTTGAGGTGCGCCTCATATGCCTCGCGACTCGCGTACATCTCAAGAATTCTGAACTCGGTATCCTTATCCCGTTGATACATCGGGAAAATGGCAATCACACCGGACTCCAGTCTTACCGAAGCTTCCGCTTCGTCTTCAAGGATTGCCTTGTACTGTTCGAGGTACTTTGCATCTACTTCAATTTCCGAAATCCGTACCATCATTCCTTGGTCTTGCGCCTGCACGACATTGGCACCAGCGAGAAGAAGAGTCGTGGCTACAATCGCAAAAAAATTTCGGATCGGGTTTGAAAATGGTCGGCCATGCGGTTTTTGTAATTCCATCGGTTTGTCTTTCCGGCTGGTCATTTTTGGCTCCTCTATTTGCTTGTGAACGGTAGAACACGCTTGCAGTGTCCCTAGCTGCCTTCCTTGTCGCCCACTACGCGTAGTGCACGAACGTCCCGCATTGGGGACTGGCCAAAGAACCGGCTGTATTCGCGGTTGAACTGGCTGGCACTTTCGTAGCCGACCTCGAAGGCAGCATGGGCAGCATCCAGGCCGTCCATGAGCATGCGGCGCCGTGCCTCATGCAGGCGCAACTGTTTCTGATACTGAAGTGGGCTCATGGACGTCAGGGAACGGAAATGGTGGTGAAGTGTCGAGACGCCCATGCATGCGAGCCCGGCCAGCATTTCCACGCGCAGCGGCTTTGTGTAGTTGTCCCTGATCCACTCGACAGCCTTGGCTGCCCGCTGGCTGTTCTCACCGATCGTCGCGATCGAACGAAGACGCTGTCCAGCTGCGCTATGAAGGATGCGATAAACGATTTCACGCTTGATGAGGCCACTCATGAATTCGATGTCTTGCGGAGCATGTTGAAGATCCAGAAGGCGGCAAAACGCGTCGAGGAATTCGGCAGTCGTCTCTGCAGTGGTCATCGCCGGTTTGCTTGTGTGGGTCGGCACCATCTGGTTCGTCTCACGGCTGAGCAGTTCGTGAACCATCGCAATGTCCAGCTTCAGCCGCATGCACAGGTAAGGATCTTCCCGGCTGGCCTCGACAACCTGGCTTGTCACGGGCAGATCCAATGACGTCAGGAGGAAGTGGGAGGGGTCGTAGTCGAAACTTGTCTGGCCTAACGTAACGCGCTTTCTTCCCTGTAAGACCATGGCCACGCTTGGTTCATAGGTCGCCGCATCAGGAAGCGTCGGCGCGCAATAGCGATACAGCATCACGCCGGGAATCGACGTCTGCAGGCTCGCCGCAGTACCGATCAAGGCGCCCACGCGGCTGACCAGTTGCACTCGCAATTCTTCACGGCGATCACGCGCGGACAGAGAAAAGGGCAAAGCGGTAGGGAAAGTTTGATGCACGGTCTCGGTCTCCATCTCCGGCAATAGGATAAGCCGGGATGTGACGGATGCAAATGGAATTATGACGCGCTCAGAGAATCAGGCAAGTAATCGACAGAACAAGGATACCGCTCCAATCGTGCTGGCCGCAAGATGGTCGAAAGCGGAACTCAATCTTGTCAAAGGAAAGCACATGAAGATCAAACCCGGCATGCGGCGCTGGCCCTCGGCGATCATGATTGGCATGTTTGCCACGGCGGGTCTCCACGCACAGGAAGCGCCCGCAGCCAAGCCGCGGGCGTTCTACATCTCGGAATTCGTCGTAACCGACCGCGAAGGTATGAAACCGTACAGCGCGCAGGTCGAATCAACCTTTCTGCCATTCGGCGGTCGATACGTTGTGCGTGGTGGAAAGATCAACACGCTCGAGGGCGATGGTCCGAAGGGAGGCATGGTGGTCATCGAGTTCGATAGCAAGGAGCAGGCCCAAGCCTGGTATGACTCCCCTGCTTACCGCAAGATTATGCCCTTCCGTCATGAGTCGGCCACCTCGCGCGTGGTCATCGTCGAAGGGTCCGTCACTCCTCCCAGCCATTAGCCAACGCAGCGTCGAAGCGGGCCTCAGCGCCGTTCCGCCGGAGAGCACAAGTGTTGACAGCTCTTCCGCACAGCTCACCTCAGCAACACTTATTGATTGGAGATACATGCATGAATAGTCCAGATAGTCTCGAATTGTCGCGACGGGAATTCCTGCTCACCGGATCGGCCGCAGCGGCCGCCAGCGTTATGCCACTCGGCGCCGCCGCACAAACACCTGCTGCCGAGCATGGCGCTGTGGCAAAGCTCTCGCTCAAGGTGAATGGCCAATCCCATGAGCTCCACATCGACACACGCACGACCCTGCTCGACGCCCTGCGCGAGCACCTGCACTTCACGGGCACGAAAAAGGGGTGCGACCAGGGCCAATGCGGCGCGTGCACTGTCCTCGTGAATGGGCGCCGCATCAATTCCTGCCTGACGCTAGCCATCATGCATGAGGGCGACAGCATTACCACGATCGAAGGCCTGGGCACGCCTGAGCGCATGCATGCCATGCAGGCGGCATTCGTCAAGCACGATGGCTACCAGTGCGGCTATTGCACACCAGGACAAATTTGTTCGGCGGTGGCGGTACTCGACGAGATCAAGGCGGGCATCCCAAGCCACGTCAGCGAGAATCTTACGGCCCAGCCGATGCTGAGTGCCAGCGAGCTCCGCGAACGCATGAGCGGGAACATCTGCCGTTGCGGCGCCTATTCGAACATCATCGATGCGATCACTGAAGTAGCCGGTACGCGCGACACGAAAGGCATGCCATGAAAGCCTTTACCTATGAACGCGCGCGGTCCCCGGCGCAGGCTGCAGCAGCGATCGAGCGCAACCCCGACGCAAAATTCATTGCCGGTGGCACGAACCTGCTCGACCTCATGAAACTCGAGATCGAGACGCCAGCCCATCTGGTGGACGTGAACGGTCTCGGCCTGGACAAGATCGAGCAGACGCCGGAGGGTGGCTTACGCATCGGCGCACTGGTGCGCAATACCGATCTCGCCGCGGACCAGCAGGTGCGCCGCGATTACAGCCTGCTGTCGCGTGCTTTGCTTGCCGGCGCGTCCGGTCAACTGCGCAACAAGGCGACGACGGCGGGCAACCTGCTGCAGCGGACACGCTGCCCCTACTTCTATGACACGAACCAGCCGTGCAACAAGCGTCGGCCTGGCAGTGGTTGCGGCGCGATAGGCGGTTTCAGTCGTCTGCATGCGGTCATCGGCACCAGCGACGCGTGCATTGCAACGCATCCGAGCGACATGGCGGTGGCGATGCGGGCCCTTGACGCCACTGTCGAGACGGTGAAGGCCGATGGCGCAATGCGCAAGATCCCGATTGCCGATTTTTACCGCCTGCCCGGCGATACACCCCAGCGGGAAACCACCCTGCAGCGTGGCGAACTGATCACCGCAGTTACTTTGCCAGCACCCATCGGCGGTACGCACATCTATCACAAGGTGCGCGACCGTGCTTCGTATGCGTTCGCACTGATTTCGGTCGGCGCCATCGTGCAACCGGACGGCAGCGGACGCGTCGCCCTGGGGGGCGTGGCCCATATGCCGTGGCGGGTCGAGGAAGCGGAACGCGAGATGCCACAAGGCGCCAAAGCTGTGACCACGCGCCTGTTCAGGGGAGCCAGGACGACGCACGAGAACGCATTCAAGCTGACGCTGGTCGAGCGCACGCTCGGTTCGGTGCTCGCGCAAGCACGGAGTATGAAGTCATGAGATTCGACACCCCTGCCACCACCAATCCGATCGACCAGCTCAAGGTCGTCGGCCGACCGACCGACCGCGTCGAGGGGCCGCTCAAGACTACTGGTACCGCCACCTACGCGTACGAGCAGAACGCCGCTGCGCCGGGTGCCGTATATGGATACATCGTCGGTGCCGCCATCGCCAAGGGGCGAATCGAGGCGATCGATACACGGGCTGCCAGCCGGGCCCCGGGCGTGCTCGCCGTGATCTCCGCCGGGAATGCGGGCAAGCTCGACAAGGGCGAGTTCTATGCGGCACGCGCGCTCGCCGGACCGGAGGTAGATCATTACCACCAGGCGGCGGCGATCGTCGTGGCGCAGACCTTCGAGCAGGCCCGCGCCGCCGCGCAACTGGTGCGGGTGCGCTATGCCCGGACCGAAGGCGCGTTCGATCTGGCGGCAGCGAAGGAAGGCGCGCCGCTCTCGAAGGTAGCCCCTTTCGCACCGCCGCCTGAAACCACGGCCGGCGATTTCGAAGGCGGCTATGCCAAAGCAGCCGTGAAGCTCGATGCGAGCTTCACAACCCCGGACCAGTCGCACGCGATGATGGAGCCGCACGCGACAATTGCGGCATGGGACGGTGGCAAGCTCACGCTCTGGACTGCCATCCAGCAGGTCAACTGGGGCGTGCGGGACATTGCAAAGACACTCGGCATCGCCAAGGAGAATGTCCGGATCGTTTCGCCATATATCGGCGGCGGATTCGGCGGCAAAGGCACGATCCTGTCGGATGCGGTCTTGGCAGCCGTGGCGGCGCGCAAGGTGGGGCGCCCGGTCAAGGTTGCCCTGCAGCGCGCGCTCATGTTCAACAACGTGACGCACCGGCCGGCCACGATCCAGCGGGTTCGCATCGGGGCCGACAGCAATGGCAGGATCACGGCAATCGGGCACGATAGCTGGTCGGGGAACATCGCCGGCGGCAGGCCAGAGGCAGCCACCGCAGCGACGCGCCTGTTGTATGCCGCTCCGAACCGGATGACGCGCCTGCGGCTGGCACACCTTGACCTCGCAGAAGGGAGTGCGATGCGCGCGCCCGGCGAAGCGCCAGGAATGATGGCGCTCGAGATTGCCATGGACGAGATGGCCGAGAAGCTCGGCATGGATCCGGTCGCGTTCCGTGTGCTCAACGACACCCAGGTCGATCCCGAGGATCCCAAGCGCCCGTTTTCAAAGCGTCAGTTGGTCGAATGCCTGCAGACGGGGGCAAAGCATTTTGGCTGGAGCGAACGCCTGGCACGTCCTGGCAGCCGGCGCGATGGCCGCTGGCTGGTCGGGATGGGCATGGCCGCGGCCATTCGCGGTGCGCCCGTGATGAAGTCTGCTGCCCGTGTTCGTCTCGACAATCGCGGCATCGTGACCGTCGAGACCGACATGACCGATATTGGCACGGGTACCTATACCATCATCGCCCAGACCGCCGCCGAGATGATGGGCATCGGCGTGGACAAGGTGAACGTGAAACTGGGCGACTCTCGCTTTCCCGAGTCCGCCGGTTCGGGCGGGCAATGGGGGGCGGCTTCCTCGACGGCCGGCGTATATGCCGCCTGCGTGAAGCTGCGTGAAGCCGTGGCGCGGCAACTCGACATGGATCCGGCAAGCGCCGAATTCGCCGATGGCATGGTGCGCGCCGGGGGCCGTACTGTGCCGCTGACACATGCTTCGCGATGGCGCGACCTGGAGGCCGAGGATGTCATGGAATTCGGCGATCTCGCCAAGCGCTATGCGGTACAGACCTTCGGCGCGCATTTTGTCGAAGTCGGGGTCCATGCGGCCACTGGAGAGATCCGCGTGCGACGCATGCTGGCCGTTTGTGCGGCAGGCCGCATCCTGAACCCCAAGGCGGCGCGCAGCCAGGTGATTGGGGGTATGACCATGGGTGTCGGCGCGGCGTTGATGGAGGAACTCGTCGTCGACAAGCGCGTCGGCTTCTTCGTCAATCACGATCTCGCCGGCTACGAAGTCCCGGTCCACGCCGATATTCCGCACCAGGAAGTCATCTTCCTCGATGAGGTCGATCCGGCCGGGTCGCCGCTCAAAGCCAAGGGGGTAGGCGAACTCGGCATCAGCGGCGTCGCTGCTGCAGTCGCAAATGCTGTCTATAACGCGACGGGGGTGCGCGTGCACAATTACCCCATCACCTTGGACAAGTTCCTCGACCGGCTGCCAGACGTCGTTTGAGAACGCAGTCAATTCGAACGTCATTAACGTATCGGCTCGACACGCGTTGTCGGCCAGAGGCTTGAAAGGATAGACATGAAAATGATTGCCGCGGCAGTAATGTCACTCACGCTGAGTGGGTCGGCGCTTGCTCAAACCGGAGCTACGGGGACGGCATCAGCCAGCCCTGCTCCTGGCGATGCGAACGGCAACCCGGCCCAGATGGTCATCGCTCGCGCGGGTAGCCAGGCGTCGACCAAAGGACCCGCGCAGAACTTCACGGGCAGCGTGCGCGTTGATCCACTGTTTGGCGTTCGAGCACCGTCCGCCGTGTCGGGCGGTGCGGTGACCTTCGAACCGGGTGCACGTTCGGCCTGGCATACGCACCCGATGGGACAGGTACTGATCGTCACTGCAGGTGCGGGGCGCATACAGCAATGGGGCGGTGTCGTAGAGCAGATCCGTCCGGGAGACGTCATCTGGACGCCGCCTGGCGTCAAGCACTGGCATGGCGCCGCGCCAACGACCGCGGTCACACATATTGCCATTCAGGAGAGCGCCAATGGCAAGAATGTCGAATGGATGGAGAAAGTGAGCGATGAACAATACGGGAAATAAGCGTGCCCCCTCAATGTGGGCAAGGGCCAGCGGCGTTGCGCTAGGCGCCTTGTGGATATTGACGTTGCCAGGCGATGCAGCCGCACAGCCGTCCAAGCCGGCCAGCAGTCCCTCATTCTCATCAAAGGAAATTCAAATGGTTGCTCCCGCACTCGAAAACTACACCCAAGGCCTGCTACTCGGCGACGTCTGGGCGCGTCCTGACTTATCACCACGAGACCGGAGCATCGTCACGCTCGCGGTGCTGATCGCCAGGAACCAGCCTTCGGAGCTGCCGTTTTACCTGAACCGGGCGCTCGACAACGGTGTCACGCCTGGGGAGATCTCGGAAACCATCACGCACCTGGCTTTCTATTCGGGCTGGCCGAACGCTATGGCGGCCGTCAGCGCAACAAAGCCTGTCTTTGAAGAACGCAAGATCACCAGCAAACAGTTACCCTCGGCGAAAGTACAACCGCTGCCGCTTAATAAAGAGGCGGATGACAAGCGCGCGAAGTCGGTCGATGAAAATTTTGGCAAGGTAGCGCCTGGCGTGGTCCAGTACACGACCGATGCCTTGTTCCGTGACCTCTGGCTGCGCCCTGGCCTGGCGCCGCGCGACCGGAGCATGGTCACTGTCAGCGCACTTGTCGCTTCTGGCCAGGTGGCGCAGATCACGTACCATCTGAACCGGGCAATGGGTAGCGGCCTTACCGAAAAGCAGGCATCCGAGATGCTTACCCAGTTGGCCTTCTACGCAGGCTGGCCGCATGTGTTCTCTGCCATGCCGGTTTTCAAGGAAGTGTTTGAAAAACGTCAAGAAAGCGCTGACAAATAGTGTTCGCTACACCATGTAACCAGGCGGCGTCACGACGTGCCGGCGTCGCTTCACGAATGCATGCGAGCCGGTGTTTGGCAGCACGTCCACGAAGCAGTCGTGCGGCGCTTTCAAGAGTCTGCCCAGATCAGGTGGGATCGAGCTTGATCAGGTGAGATCGAGCTTGCATGGGTGCAGCGACCGTACCGGCTCCGGCTTGTGGTGAGCACAGTGGCCGGAACCCGACCGATCGCGGCAAGCTCGGCTGCAAACACCCTTTACCAGTCGATCAGCATGGCCTGCCCTGGTAACTCGCATCACAGGCGCTCAAGCCCATGATTCGCGCCTGCTCATCCCTCTCGTAGAATCGATCCAGCTGTTAAAGGGCTGTGCGGCCGGGCGCGGAAACACCCAAGCAAGCGACACGCTGATCGAACGTACGCTTCGGGAGCACATCGGGTCTGGCTGCGCCGGCGAGGAATCTCAGCACGGATCGCACCCTACGACATCGAGTCACGCGAAAGGCGTGCCGATGGCGTTGGGTTGTTGAACGCACCTTGGGTGGCTACAGCGTTTTCGCAGATTGCGCATCCGTTATGAACGGCGAGCCGGCATCCACCAGGCTTTTCTCTCGCTTGCCTGCTCACTCATCTGTTGGCGGTATGCCGAGAGGTTTTGTCAGGCGACTTGTTCTCAACCTGGTGTCATCGGTTCGCGATATGATTTCATTTCGCTACCCGCTCTCCCGACAGTCGCCCATGACCACCCAGTATACCGCCGCGTTCGGCTCCCCCGACCTGCCTGCCGCCGTCGGTGATGCGGCGTTGATCCGCGAAACGGTCGAGGCGGCCGGCATGTGGCTGTCGTCCTATATCTGCGGCAACGGCACGGTCGACGTGCGCATCGATTTCGACGCCACCATCCCCACCATGACCGGCGGCTCGTTCTCGGCCGCCATGGCCGGGTGGAAGATGGCACAGGATGGCACGCACCATGCACTGGCCACGTTCAGCACGGCCGATGAGATCCTGGCCGGCACGGACGCGAACGGCGCCGATCCGGATGCCGTCATCACCATCGGCCTCACGAACCTGAACCGCTGGTACTGGTTCGATCCCACGCTGGCGGCGGCCGACATTCCGCTGGACCGCAACGACGGCTTTCGCATCATGCTGCACGAACTGCTGCATGCGGTCGGCTTCAACGGCTGGCTAGCCAGCACGGCGGACACCGATGCCGGTACCGCGATCAGCCCGTTCGACAGCCTCGTGCTGCGCGCGGGCGGCCGCAGCTGGTTCATGGGCGAACAGGCGCAGGCGGCGTTCGGCGGCCCCGTGCCGCTGACCGATGTGCACCTGGGCGACGCCGCCAGCCTGGAGGCGGGGCAACTGACCGGCGAGCAGACGCTGATGAGCCATGACTACGTGCCGAACGGCCACCGCCTGTCGCTCGACCCGGTCGTGATCGCCATCTTGCGCGACCTCGGCTTCGACGTGCGCGACACGCAGGCGGCCTACACGGGAACGGCGGCGAACGGCCATGCCGTGACGCTGGACACGGCGTGGAGCGGCCATGCCCTCGCCCGTACGCTGGATCTCACCTGGCTCGTCGCGCAAGGCGGCAGCGATTACGCCTGGCTGTTGCAGGATGTGGACCGGCTGTACTTCACCGATGCCGCCGTGGCGCTGGACGTGGGCGCGGGCCAGGTGGCCGGCGCCGCCTACCGGCTGTACCAGGCCGCGTTCGACCGGGCACCGGATGCGGCCGGCATCGGCTACTGGATCCACCAGATGGACAACGGCAGGTCGCTGGCGGACGTGGCCGCCGGATTCCTCGGCAGCGCCGAATTCACGACCCTGTATGGGGCCGCGCCCGCCGCCGATGCCTTCGTGGCCAGCCTGTACGACAACGTGCTGCACCGCGCGCCGGATGCGGCTGGCGCCACATGGTGGGTCGACGGCCTGCACGAGGCGGGCGACACGCTTGCGGCGCGCGCCGCCGTGCTGGCGGCATTCGCCGAAAGCGCGGAAAACGTGGCACAGGTCGCGGGCACGATCGTCAACGGCTTCGACTACACGGTGTACGGCTAGGGGGGCGGCACGGCGCCGATGCGCGCCAGCTCTTCCTCGGTGAACCCGGCCAGCCGCCGCGCTTCCAGGTTGAACGGCCCTTTCAACACCGGTGCCCGGTAGCGCACCACGAACGCGTCATATGTGGCATACGGCTCGAGTCCCTGGCGCTCGCACAGCCAGCGGTACCACCGGTTGCCGATCTCCACGTGCCCCACCTCGTCGCGCAGGATGATGTCGAGGATGGCGGCGGCGGCCATGTCGCCGGCCTGCGCCACCTTGGCACGCAGCGGCGGCACGGCATCCAGGCCCCGCGCTTCCAGCGTGCGGGGCACGAGCGCCATGCGCGCCGTCACGTCGCCGCGGGTGCGGTCGACCATTTCCCACAGGCTGTCGTGGCCGGCGAAGTCGCCATAGGCATGGCCCAGCGTGGCCAGGTGCGCGGCCAGCAGGCGGTAATGCGTGGCTTCCTCGTTCGCCACGCGCAGCCAGTCGGCGTAGTACTGCGCCGGCATGCCGGCAAAGCGCCACAGGGCGTCCAGCGCCAGGTTGACGGCATTGAATTCGATGTGCGCCAGCGCATGGACCAGCATGGCCCGCCCTTCCGGCGTGGCCATCGAACGACGGCCCACCTGGCGTGGCGGTACCAGTTCGGGCCGTGCCGGGCGGCCCGGGATCGCCGGCGAGTCGGGCAGCGCAGCCAGGGAATCGAGCGTGCAGGCGCCCGCCGCGTATGCGGCGGCCATGCGCGCCACCTCGTCGGTTTTCGAGACGGGATCGGTGTCGAGCAGGCAGCGTTGCGCCCAGGCGCGCAATTCGGGTTGTACGGGGGATGCTGGAGATTCCGGTGATTCTGGCGATGCCATCGGGGCCTCTTGCGATACGAAAGGCCGCAGTGTAGCAAACGGGCCGCCGGCCCGTTCACCGTCCCACTCATCGAAGGCTGCTCAGCGTACCGGGCCCAGCCGCAGTGCGACGCCGGTATTGCCGCGCGTGCTGCCGTCCGCATTCCCCAGCACGTAGATCTCGCCGGCGGCATCCTGTGCCATGCCCAGTACCGGGAAGCCGAGCGGATCGCGCTGCGGCGCCAGCAGCCGCTCCACCGTATTGCGCACGCCCAGCGTCAGCAGCTTGCCGGTGCCGTCGCTGCCGATGAAATCGGCAAACACATATTGGCCCCGCAGCGACGGGATCGACATGCCGGAATAGACAAAGCCGCCGATGACCGCCACCCGCAACGGTGGCTGTCCGGCCCCATCCGCATGGTCGTACTCGGCCACCGGATCGACCAGCCCGGCGGGTGCGCCGGGGCTTGCCTGGTACACGAAGCCCGGGCCGGTGCCGTTGGCGTCGAACAGGAAGCTGCCTTCCTTGATGCGCCACCCGTAGTTGCCGCCGGAGACGACGTTGTTGACTTCCTCGATCGCGCGCTGGCCCACGTCGCCGGCCCACAGCCGGCCCTCGCCATCGAACGCCATCCGGAACGGGTTGCGGAAGCCGTACGCAAAGATTTCGTCGGCCCCCTCGCGGCCCACGAACGGATTGTCGGCGGGAATGCCATACGCGCCGTTGGCGGCATTGCTGCCCAGCGGATCGATGCGCAGGATCTTGCCCAGCACATTGCCCGGCGCCAGGCTCTGGGCATTGCCTTCGGGCGCATGCCCGGGGCCCTGGTCGTCGCCGGCCCCGCCATCGCCGAGCGAAATGTACAGCATGCGGTCCGGCCCGAACGCCAGCGCCCCGCCGTTGTGGTTGCCTTGCGGCTTGTCGATGCGCATCAGCACGCGCACGCTGGCCGGATCGACGGCGGGATCGGCGCTGCCCGGATTCGTGACGCGCCATTCGGAGACCACGCTGTGGTTGACGGGCGCCACGCCGGCCGGCAGCGTCGAGAAGTCCGCCGGCACCTGCGCAGGCTCGGACGTGAACACGTAGAAGCGGCCATTGCTCGCATAATCCGGGTGGAAGGCCAGGCCCAGCAAGCCCCGCTCATCGCTTTCATTGAGGGGAACGAGCCGGCTGGCGACATCGAAGAAAAGCGTTGCCCGCCCTTTTTGGGCAGGGCCGCTTACCGCGGCTTTCCAGATCTTGCCGACCTGGTCGACGATGTACAGGCGGTCCGGCTCACCGGGTGCCACGGCGCCCGCCACCGGCGCCGTCAGGTTCGTGAGCAGCGGGCGCAGCGTGATGCCGACGGCGCTCGCCGGCAGCGTGCCCGGGATCGGGTCGGGCAGCGGGGTGTTCTGGGCCATTGCCGGCACACCGGCAATCGATGCGGCCGCGATGACCATTGCGGCGATCAGCGGGGTTGGCGAAAGGCGCGGCATGCAAAAACGAGTGCGAGCGGGGTGGGAGCTGGTACCGGGAGCGAAAAGCGGCGTGCGGTTCATGGCGGTCTCCGTCGTTGGAAGTGCGCAAATGGAAGTGATGCCGGAAAATCATGCGCCACTACTGGTTGTACGACAAGTGCGCTCTGCTGCTACTTCGCTCCGGTGGGGCTTTTTGACACTATTTTTTCAGTTCAACATTACCGTCCGACGTGACTTGTTACCAAAAGCAAAAAGCCACCCCGCGGGGTGGCTTCGTCAACCTTCGACCGGTTTCCGGTCAGCGGTCGTTCTTGTGGCTCTGGCGGCCGGCGGCGGCGTGCTGTGCCGGCGTGCCGCCCTGCACGCCGCGGCTGCCCTGGTTGCCCTGGTTGCCCGACTGGCTGTTGCCGCGGTTACCCGACTGGCTGTTGCCAGCCGAAGCGCTCTGGCGGTTGCCGTCGTTCTTGTGGCTCATGGCCCCGGCACGGCGTGCTTCTTCCGACGTGAATTCGTGGGCGTTGCCCGAAGCATGCGCGGCGCGGCCGCCTTCCGACGCGATCTCGCGCTGGCGCTGCGGGTCCATCGACGCGAAGCCGCGATTGCTCGTGCCGCCGTTGCCGGACTGGCTATTGCCGTTATTTGCCGACTGGCGGTTGCCCGACTGGCTGTTGCCGCCCTGGGTGTGCTGGTTGTTGCCTTGCGGGTTGTTGTTGTTCGAACGGTTGGCTGCCATGATGATCTCCTTAAAAATGTAAGTTGAACACTGCACATCCATCATGCGACCTGGTGACGCCAAGTCGCTTGAAGGAGCCGCCATGGTAGGCCGCGGCCAATGGTTTTTTTATAAGTCCTGCCCCTACAGGCATGTAGGAATCCGCGCCATGGACGGGTCGGAATGGTCATCCGGCGATTGAAACACCTGCTGCCTGGTGCGGCGTACGTTTCCAAGAACGGGCCAGGCAAGTCCTGGTTTATTTTTCTTTGCAGAAACTTAACGCGCGCTAGAGAAATAAGGAAAACGCATGGTCACGTGAAGAAACGGTGATGACAACGCATTAGAGATATGCGATTCAGTTATCGCCGGCATGGGAAATCAAAATTGGATATATATCTCCAGCGCGCGTAAGATTCAACCATCGCAGAACGCAAACGAATACAGGAGTTGACCATGACCACGACCACCGCACCGCGCTTTGAAGCCGCCACCGAAACCTCGACCTTTGCACGCCTGGTTTCATCGTTCCTCGCCGAACTGCGCCGCGCCATCGAACTGGCTGGCGCGCCGTATGTGAACGGCCCGCTGCCGCCGCTGTAATTTCCGGCCGCCGCAACTGAAAAGCCTCCGCTCGCGGAGGCTTTTGTCTTGTTGGCGCACCCTCAGTGCGCGTGGCGCGGCGCCCGCACCCGTACCACCGGTGCCGGCGACTGCTTGGCTTCCACCGCGAAGCGGTCGCCGTCGCGGCGGTTGTCCGGCGCCGACAGCACGCGGGCGATCACGTTGCCCGGCACGCCCTGCGCCGCCATATACACCCAGGCATTGGCCGCGCCGCGCTGCGCATCGACCACCAGCCCCTGGCGCACCAGGGCCTCCATGTCGCTGTTCCTCCTCAGCTGGCGCTTCATTGCGCCACCTGCGCGGCGCGCGTTTCAAGTGCCGGCAGCACGGCGGGGCCGGCATTCCAGCGCTCGAGCGCCTGGGTCAGGCGCGCATGGCCAGCGCCCGGCCGGATCAGCTTCTGGAACCGGGCGATATCGGGATCGATTGCCTGGGAAACGGCGCCGTCGAGCCGAAAGTGGCACTGCGGGGCCATATGCAAGTACAGGAACGGAATCATCTGCGAGCCTTTTTTGGTTTGTTGAACTACGCAAGTGGCAGCGACCTTCGGCGCCAGCCCGGATGCCGGGTTGCCCGAAGTCGCCGGACGCGGCGGCGCTGGTAGCGCTCGCTGCGCAATCCCACATGGTAGCGCCTGGCAGATAAAAAATTGTCATCGTTTGTAACCGGCGCTCCCGCCGCAACAACCAACTCTTCAGTTGCAGGCCGGGTCGGCGCTCGCCTGCCCGGCAGTGTCGCGCCCCGGGCCAGCAGTCCGCGATCATCCTTTCGACGACAGGTGCTGGTGCGTTGCCACGATGCGGGCGTTGCGCCAGCCGCAGTGGCCGGCGCCGGCTCCGCCTGCCTCGATTGACTTGACGCCACGATCACCCTACACTCCGCGTTGGTTGCGCTAACAAATCAATAAGCCGGCGGAAGCACATCTTGGCACCGGCGCCCTCAAGTCCGGCCCGCGATAGCGTTGATATACGCTACCAGGGTACGGCGAACAAGCGCAGCGAGACAATCTTGGAGGATTTGTGAAGCATTTGCGTCAAGCGCGGCCGGCGGCCGCATCGGCAGTACGAACGTTCGCGGTGGCGGCATGTCTCGTGGCGATACCCGCCATGGTTGCCACGGTCACGGCGGCCCCGCTGGAGGCGAGCGACAGGCAGTCGCCCCGCCAGCGCATCCCGTTCAACGACGGCTGGAAATTCCACCTCGGCGACCCGGGCGGCAATTCCGCGCCGTATCTGTACGACATCCGCCCCGAGGTAAAGGAGTCGGCGGACGGCAAGGTGGCCGATGCGATGCCCGAGGAAGCGGCAAGGATCGCCCGCGGCAACGTGCCGCTGCTGAAACCGTGGATCCTCCCGACCGGCAACGCATTCATCAAGGATCCGGCGAAGCGCCACACGCGTCCCGCGCAGGAACCGGCGATCGATGCGCCGTTCACCAAGGCGGGCTTCGACGACAGCGCCTGGCGCGCGGTCACGCTGCCGCACGACTGGGCCATCGAGGGTCCGTTCCTCGAGACCGGCCCGTATGGCGGCATGGGCCGCCTGAAGACATGGGGCCCGGCCTGGTACCGCAACACGGTCACGGTCACGGGTGCCGATGCCGGGAAATCGGTCTTCCTCGACATCGATGGCGCGATGGCCTATTCGTCCGTCTGGATCAACGGCAAGCTGGCCGGCGGCTGGCCCTATGGCTACAACTCGTTCCGCATCGATCTGACGAAATTCCTGAAACCGGGCGACAACCAGCTGGCGATCCGCCTCGACAACACGCCGGAGTCGGCGCGCTGGTACCCGGGCGCGGGCCTGTACCGCAACGTGTGGCTGACGAAAACCGCGCCGCTGCACGTGGGCCAGTGGGGCGTGCAGGTGCGCACGCCGAAAGTGTCGAAGGCGTCGGCGCAGGTGGCGTGGAACGTCACGCTGGACAACGCCGGCACGGCGCCGGCCGCCGCCGAGGTCACCACGCAGCTCTATGCCCTGGATGACAAGGGCCGCATCGCCGGCAAGGCCGTGGCCACCGTCGTGTCGCCGAAGACGACCGTCGCGGCGGGCGCCAGCGCCACCGTGGCTGGCGACGTCACGCTGGCCAATCCGCGCCTGTGGGGCCCGGTGCCGACGCAGAAGCCGAACCGCTACACGGCCGTGACGACGGTGCGCCACGACGGCCGCGTGGTCGATCGCTACGAAACGCCGTTCGGCATCCGCGACCTGCGCTTCGACGGCGTGAAGGGCATGTATGTCAACGGCGAGCACGTGCCGATCCGCGGCGTGAACAACCACCACGACCTGGGCGCGCTGGGCGCCGCGTTCAACGTGCGCGCCGCCGAACGCCAGCTGGAGATCATGCAGGAGATGGGCATCAACGCCGTGCGCATGAGCCACAACCCGCCCGACCCGCAACTGCTGGAACTGACGGACCGCATGGGCATCCTCGTGCAGGACGAGGTGTTCGATTCGTGGGAGCGCAAGAAAACGCCGCTCGACTTTCATTTGATCTTCCCCGACTGGCACGAGCAGGACCTGCGCGCGATGCTGCGCCGCGACCGCAACCATCCGTCGATCGTGATGTGGAGCGTGGGGAACGAGGTGGGCGAACAGTACACCGGCGAACATGGGGCCGCGATCGGCCGCAAGCTGGTGGGCATCGTGCACGAGGAAGACCCGGACGGCCGCCCCGCCACCACGGCGATGAACTGGGCCAAGCCGGACATGCCGCTGCCCGGCACCATGGACGTGATCAGCCTGAACTACCAGGGTACCGGCATCCGTACGCTGCCCGGCCAGTTCCCCGCGTTCCACGAGAAATGCCCGGACAAGGCGATCCTGCACACGGAAAGCGCGTCGGCCCTGTCGTCGCGCGGCGCGTACCAGTTCCCGGTGCCCGGCGCACTGAGCGCGTCGGTGCGGCCGGGCGCCGGCGGCGATCCGAAGACGCAGCAGGTATCGGCCTATGAACTGTTCGCGTCGGACTTCGGCAGCTCGGCCGACCGCGCGTTCGCATCGCTCGACCAGAACCCGTACACGGCCGGCGAATTCGTCTGGACCGGCTTCGATTACCTGGGCGAACCGACCCCGTACTACGGCGCGCGCAGCTCGTATTCCGGCATCGTCGACCTCGCGGGTTTCAAGAAGGACCGTTTCTATCTCTACCAGTCGCGCTGGCGGCCGGACCTGCCGATGGTGCATATCCTGCCGCACTGGACCTGGCCGGATCGCGTCGGTGAAGTCACGCCCGTGCACGTGTTCACGTCCGGCGACGAGGCCGAGCTGTTCGTCAACGGCAAGTCGCAGGGCAAGCTGAAAAAGGCGCCATACGCCTACCGGCTGCGCTGGGATTTCGTCACCTACGAACCGGGCAGCATCGAGGTCGTGGCCTACAAGGACGGCAAGGAGTGGGCCCGTTCTTCGGTGAAGACGGCCGATGCGCCGGCCGCGCTGCACGCCAGTGCCGACCGCGCGACGATCGCCGGCGACGGCAAGGACCTGTCGTTCATCACCGTGCGGGTGACCGACAAGGCCGGCCTGACATCGCCGCGTGCCGCCAACGCCGTGCGCTTCACGGTGGAAGGCCCCGGCGAGCTCGTTGCAACCGACAACGGCGACCCGACCAGCTTCGTGTCGTTCCAGTCGCCCGAACGGGCCGCGTTCAATGGCCTCGTGCTCGGCATCGTCCGCGCGAAGCCCGGCGCGAAGGGACCGATCACGGTGCGCGTGACCGCCGAAGGCTTGCAGCCTGCCACGGTGGCGCTGCGCAGCACTGGGCACAGTACGGGGCGCAGTAGCAAGCAATAAGCTCCCGTGTTCCAATCGTGGCGCGGTTGCTTTTGCCCCCACGATTTGTCATGCTGTTCCCGGCGGCGCATCGAACCGCCGCCGGGAACAGCATGATCACCGAAACCACCACGACACCCCGCCTGACCCGCACGGCCTTCCTGGCCGGTGCGTTGAACCTTTGCCTGTATCCCGTGCTGACGACGCTGGCCGGCAACGTCATCCTGCTCGGCCTGGAACAGGTGCGCGAAACGCTGGTGGCATTCGGGGTGGCGGATGGCGGCGGCACCGGCGATCCGCTGGCGTCGCCAAGCTATGCGCTGTTCGTGGCCGCCCTCGCCTACTGGGCGTTTGCAAGCTGGTACTGTGCCCGCATCATGCTGGGCAAGCGCTTCCCGCGCGACCGGCTGCGCCCCTGCATCGACGACCGCTTCGCCGATCTGGCCGGCCGCTGGCTGCCGCGCCTTCTCGGCCTGCTCGGCGTGGTGCCGATCACGGTGTTCTTCATGCTGGCCACGCCGTCGCCGCGCTACTGGGTGGCACTGGCGGCGGTGGCCGGCGCCTTCCTGGCGTTCGTCGTGTTCCGCCGCCACCTGCCGGCCGCGCATGCCGGCTGGGTGCGCCGCCATGAGGACCCCTACCCCCGGTTCTCCACGCTCAGCCGCGGGGCAAAAACCACCATCGCGGCCATGTTCGCGATTTCGTTCGGCGTGCTGCTGGCCACGGTCGTCGGCCGGGAAACGGCCACCCGCGCCATCGGTTCCCCAGCCCTGGTGCTGGTCGCGCTGGGCTCGTGGACGCTGTTCGGCAGCGTCGTCATGACTTACCTGCCGCGCAGCGCCGGCTGGCCATCGCTCGCGCTGCTGCCGTTCGCGCTGGCCTTCGTGCTGTCGTTCTTCAACGAGAATCACCATGTCGCCGCGGACGGTACGCCGGCCGGCACGGGCGCGCGGCCCGCGTTCCCCGGCGACCTGGAGGCATGGAATGCGGCACGCGGGGCACGCGGTGGCGATCCGATCTACCTGGTGGCCGCCGCGGGCGGCGCCTCGCGTGCCGCGTTCTGGACCGGCGTGGTGCTCACCAACCTGGAAAACGAAGCCCGGTTGCGCGACCGCGAGTTCGCCCGCAATGTCTACGCGGTGAGCGGCGTGTCCGGTGGCAGCCTGGGCGTGGCGGCTTTCGTGGCAGCCCTGGCCGCCGAACAGGAGGCCGGGCGCACGGGCGAAGTGCCGCTGGCACCGCGCCCGACCGACTTCCTGGCGCGCGATTTCCTGGCACCGGCCGTGGGCCAGATGCTGTACAGCGACACGATCGCCCGCTTCCTGCCCTGGCCCTGCACGGCGTGCGACCGCTCGCGCGGCCTGGAGGAAGCGTGGGCGCGCGACTGGCAACGCCATGGCCCGGCCCAGGCGTCATGGTTCACCGAGCCGCTGCGCGCGGCGCAAGCCACGCCGAGCCCCGTACCCCGCACCATCTTCAACACGACGACGGTCGGCGATGGCCGCCTGGTCGTGCAGTCGGACCTGCACTTCGTGCCGACCGATGCCTACGATATCTTCGACGGCACGCTGGACACGGCCCGGCTGACCCGCGCCGGCGCCGTGCATAACTCCGCCCGCTTCACGTATGTCAGCCCGGCCGCGGCGATCCGCCATGCGCAAGGCGGCACGGTCTGGGACTACGTGGTCGATGGCGGCTATTTCGAGAACTCGGGCGTGGCGGTGCTCAACGCCATGATCGGCAAGCTGCAGGGCGGCACGCCCGCGCAGCAGGCGCTGGCGCGGCAGATCGTCGTCATCGTCATCGAAAACGATCCGGCCGGCAGCGCACAGTGGATCTGCGACCCGAAGCCGGCGCCGCGCTCGCGCAAGCTGCCGATCGCCATGGAGCTGAGCGCTCCGCCGTTCGCGCTGTACCAGACACGCATGGCGCGCGCCCACGCCATGGAAGCGGAGGCGATCCGCCTGCTCGGCGGCTGCGGCACCGGCAAGGTGATCGAACTGCGCTACCCGGAGGCGGACCGCAAGCGCCCCGGCCACGCCGCGGCCGGCCTGCTGGACGACGATCCGCCGATGAGCTGGTTCCTCAACGCGGCGAGCCGGGCGCGCATGGCCACTGTGCTGTGCGGTGGCGGCCCTTCCGATCCGCGCGACCTGCTCGCGCGCGAGTGGCGCCGCGCGCTGGCCTTCGTCGACGGCTCGTCGGCGCGGGAAGGGACCCCGCGTCCCGACGCGTTCACGCCGGCCGACACCACGCTGGCCTGCAAACAGCCCTAGTCGCGTATTCCTGGTCTCGTATTCCTGGTCTCGTATTCCTGGTCTCGTATTCCGGTCCTGCATTGCGCCCTGGATTGCGCCTACTGCACGTTGCCGCGACCGGTAGCCGCCCACCAGATGCCGCCGTACAGGTGATCGAGGTAGTGCGGATTGCGGTACATGTTCACGTCGTGGCCCAGCGCGGTGACGAATACGCGCGCATTGCCCACACGGTGGTACCAGCTGACCGGATGCTCCGCTCCCATGCCCTTCGCGACCTGGCCCGGCCAGATCTTGGTGGGATCGTACGTGCGCTCGTCCACGTTCAGCACCGGCCGGATCGCCACGCCGTGCGGGTTGGCGAGTTCATACCATTCGTCGGACCAGATCCATTGATCCGGAATGCCGAAGGTCGCCGGGAATGTCTTGTCGACGGTGCGCACGACCGCCGTCTGCATCATCGGGTGGATCGTGAACGAGCGGCCGACGAGCTTTTCATACCACGGCCATTTGCCGGGCGGGATGATGATCGCCCGGTGGACGATGGCCACGTTGCCGCCGCCCTGCACGTATTGCTCGAACTTCTGGCGCTGCGCCTCGCTGAATTCCTCGCCGGATGTATTGAGCAGCACGATGGCCGAGTACTGTTTCAGGTCGCCGTCCAGCGCCCACAGTTGCGTGGCATAGGTCATCTCGAACGCATGCAGCTTCGCCAGCTGCTCGAAACTGTCGCGGGCGACCGGGATGTATTCGAAGTGGTACTTGTTCGGCACGGCCAGCACCAGCAGCTTGAACTGCGGGTCGGCCCAGGCGGTGTTGCAGAAGGCGAGGCACAGAAGGAGGCAACGGAGGACGGAGCGGAGAAAGGTGCGCATGAGGTCGTCGGGAAGTTGGAACGACCCGTAGCATAGAACAAAACCGCCGCCGGCTACCGCCCCGGCCGCGGCACACCCAGCGTTCCCAGCACCTCCAGGCCGCCATCCTCCTTCGCCTTGGCGACCACCATCTCGCCCTGCGCCAGGCTCTCGCCGGTGAGCGCGCGCACGTTCACGTCGTGCGTCACCAGCACGAGGTTGCCCGGCTCGCTGAACGTGGCCACGTATTTGCGCACCGCGGCCACCTTCCGGTCTTGCGTGGCGCTGTCCTGCTGCCAGGTCGAGTCCACCATTTCGGCAGGCTCGGCGCGGCCGAACGCCAGCTCCGCCGTATCGACGCAGCGGCAATAGCGGCTCGTCAGCACGCGCCCCACCGGCACCGCACGCGCGTGGAACGCCGCGCCGACCGCCTTCGCGTCGGCCCGCCCCGCCGGCGACAGGTTGCGCTGGGTCTTGCAGTCTTCGAGCCTGAAACCGGGCGGATCGCCGACGCCGGGCGTGGTGGCCGCGTGGCGCATGACCACGACATGGCCGCCGGAGGCGAGGCGCTTCCACAAGGCCGCTTCATCGGCGGCATGTGCGGGAAGGTGAAGCATGGGCGATTGCAATGCGGCCAGCGCGAACAGGCTGGCGGTCAGGGAACGGAACATGGCGCCTCCTCATGTGGTTTGGACCGTACAGGGCCAGAACCGTCATCCGCTCACCATGATGAGCAATGGACAGGCATTCCGGTGCACGGTCCGGCGTAATATACCAGCGCTTCCACTGCCCGGCTGCCGCCACCCGATTTTGCCACCCGATTTTGCCACCCGATTTTGCCACCCGCTTTTGCCACCCGCTTTTGCCAACATCCATGATCCTTCACCGAAACCGCCTCGCCCTGTGCCTCTCCCTCCTGTTCGGCTCCGCCGTCCACGCCGCGGATTTCAACCTCCAGGGCGCGGCCGTGCTTGCGGAAGACCACGCGACGATGCGCATCGCCGCCGACCTGCTGCGCCGCGACCTGCGGGCAGTGGGCGGCGAGGATGCGAAGGTGGCCACGAAAGTGGCAAACAGGCTCGCCGACTGCCGCGAGGTGTGCATCGTCGTCGGCCGGCACGATTCGCCGCTGCTGCGCGGGATCGCGAAAGCCGAGGGCCTCGATTTTTCCGCGCTGGCCGGCAAGTGGGAGCAATACGAGCGTATCGGCATCGCGTCGCGCACGAAGCCCGGCACCCGCCTGCTGCTCATCGCGGGGTCGGACGTGCGCGGCGCTGTCTTCGGCGCGGTCGACGTGACGCGCGAACTGGGCGTCTCGGCATGGGAATGGTGGGCGGACGTGAAGCCGAAGGTTGCCGGGGATGTGGCCGTGCGCGGCGACAGGATCGTGTCGGAGGCGCCGTCGGTGCGCTACCGCGGCATCTTCCTGAACGACGAGGACTGGGGCCTCCAGCCATGGGCCGCGCACACGTTCGATCCGGCGAAGGATATCGGCCCGGCCACCTACTCCCGCATCTTCGAGCTGCTGTGGCGCCTGAAGGCCAATTTGCTGTGGCCGGCGATGCACGATTCCACGAAGCCCTTCTACCAGGTTCCCGGCAACGCACAGGCGGCGCAGGACTACGCGATCGTCGTCGGCACGTCGCATGCCGAGCCGATGATGCGCAATAACGTGCGCGAATGGAACAGGAACGACGGCCCGTTCAACTTCTTCACCAACCGGGATGCGATCGCGCGCTACTGGAAAAGCCGCGTCGCGGAAACCACGGGTGCCGATGCCATGTACACGATGGGCATCCGCGGTGTGCACGACTCGGCGATGGAAGGGGCCGACACCATCGACGAGGCGCGTGCCGGCGTCGCCGATGCCATCGCGCTGCAGCGCAGGCTGCTGGCCGGCGCACACGGCAAGCCGCTGCCGCGGATCCCGCAGGCGCTGACGGTGTACAAGGAAGTGCTCGACATCTACAACAGCGGCCTGCAGGTGCCGGACGACATCACCCTCGTCTGGCCCGACGATAACTATGGCTACCTGCACCAGCTTGGCAACGCGAAGGAAGCGGCGCGCGGCGGCGGCAATGGGCTGTACTACCACATTTCCTACTGGGGCCGGCCGCACGACTACCTGTGGCTCGCCACCACGCATCCCGGCCTGATCCGCGACCAGCTGCAGCGCGCCGTGGCCACGAAGACCGAGCGCGCGTGGATCGTCAACGTGGGCGACATCAAGCCGGCCGAATACCTGACCCAGTATTTCCTCGACGCGGCCTTCGACAAGCGCCAGCTCGACCGTCCCGCCGCCGCGCACATGCAGGAATGGTTTGCCCGGCAGTTCGGCAACGAGCACGCCGCCGCCATCGCCGCGATCATGCGCGAGTACTACGCGCTGGCGTGGGAACGCAAGCCGGAGTACATGGGCTTTTCGCAGACGGAGCCCACCGGGCCGACCCGGCAGACGGACTACATGGCTTCCGGTGGCGAGGAGGCGGAACAGCGCCTGGCCCGCTACGAGGCACTGGCGCTGCGCGCGCAGGCCATCGGCGCCGCGCTGCCGGCCGACCGCAAGGACGCGTTCTTCCAGCTCGTGCTGTACCCGGTGCGCGCCAGCGCCAACCTGAACGCGCGCATCCTGAAGCTGGACCTGGCCGCGCAGTATGCGCGCATGGGCCGCCCGTCGGCGCAACACTATGCCATGGCGGCCAAAGCCGCGCAGGAAGCCATCGCCGCCGATACCGCGCAATACAATGCGCTTGCCGGCGGCAAGTGGCGCGGCATGATGGATGCGGCGCCGCGCCGCCTGCCCGTGTTCCTCGAACCCGTGTTCCCGGCCTACGGCGCACCGGCCCGCAAGGATTGCGGCCTGGCGTTTCCTTCTCCGCTGTCCGCGCTGGGGGGCGCGTTGTGGTTTACGCGCGGCGTGCCGGAAACGAAGACGCTGACCGTGATCCAGTACGCGGCCACGCCGCTGCGCTGGTCGGCGGACGTGGTACCGGCCGGCCTGCGCCTGTCGCAAGCGAACGGCGCGCTCGACGCCACGAACGGCTACGAGCAGCGCATTGCCGTGACGTACGACGGCCAGGGCGACACGAACGGCCTGCGGATCGGCTGCGGCGACCAGCGCCTCGGTGTGCGCGTGCAGGTGGCGCCGGGCGCTGCCGGTGCTGCCGGTGGCGTTGTGGCCACCGAGCGCGACCGGATCGTCACGCTGCCGGCCACGGCGGCGTCGGGTGCCGGATGGACGACCGTCGACGTCGGCAGCCTCGGCACGGCGCAGCGGGCCGACCTCGCGCTGCCGTCGCGCGACGATCCGGCCGGCGCCCCCGCGCTCGATTTTGCCTTCCACAGCCACACAAAGGCCGAGGCGCGGCTGCGGATCGTGGCCGTGCCCGTGCATGCGCTCACTTCGCGCCACAGGCTGCGCATCGCCGTGTCGCTCGACGGGGCTGCGCCGGTCACGCTGGATTTCGGCACCGTGGGCCGCAGCGACGAGTGGAAGCAGAACGTGCTCTCGAACGCCGCCGTGCGCACGCTGCTGTTGCCGGCGCTGAAGGCCGGAGCGCACACGCTGCGCGTGCACGCGCTCGATCCGGGCTTCGTGCTGGACCGGATCGAGGTGGTGTTCGATGGTGCGCCGACCTGGTACGGGGCCGCGCCGGGCGCGCGAAAGAACGACTGAATGGCCCTTCGTCGGGCAGACGCGACGGGGTGCGGCGGGCGCGATCGCGGCGGGATTCGCTGATCGGATGCGGTCGGCGGATTCTGTCGCCACGAGGACAACACACGATGCGGACGCCCGCCCCGCCTTCGGAAACAGGCCGGGAACTTCGGCGTCGCCCGCGAAGGCCTGTCCGGCGACTGCCAGGCCCTTCAGGCCGGCGTGCGCCCTACCTGTGCAGCTCGCCGGCGCGTTCCGGCTGGTAGACGAGCTCCCGCACCGTCACGGTGAAGGTCGCACCATCCTGGCGGGTCCAGTCGATGCTTTCGCCTACCTTCAGCCCCAGCAGCGCGCTGCCGACGGGCGTGAGGATCGACAGCCTGGGGGCGCTGCCGTCGATGTCCTTCGGATAGGCCAGGGCCATGTCGAATTCCTCGGCGGTGTCGTCGATGACGAAACGCACCCGCGAATTCATGGTCACCACATTGGGCGGCATGTCCGCGGGTTCCACGACCTCGGCCCGCGACAGCTCCTCGAACAGGGCGCCCTGCCCGCGCGCCTGCGCGTCCGGCAGCGCGTCGAGCAGTGCTTCCAGGCGGTCCATGTCCAGCGACGATACGACGATTTTCGGTTTCATGATGATTCCTGCAAATGGATGCCGGCCTTCGGCCGGGCGGTATGGATTGGCGTCGCCCGCTTCAAGCGGGCGGCAGTCGGAAAGTGGAGAGGCCCGGGAGGACAAGTCGGCAGATGGCCGCCTGGGAGTTCCTCACCGAGCCCGGGAAAGCCAGGCGAGATGTCGCGGGCGCTTGCAAGAGCGCGGCGCGGGCAGAGAATTGGATGTCAAAGCAGCGGACGTGCATGCGATGGACGAGGAAGCAGCGGCAGCGCAGGCAATGGACGCGGCGAGGCCACCCTTGTTCAGGGACGAACCATGTGGCTGGCGGAGAGGGGCTGGAATCCTGGCGGGCATCGCATTCGAACGCCCTGGAAGATGGGCGCTTCGTGCGGATTATACACACGGCGGCCGTGCGCCTGCGGCGTCGCCTGCAAGGCGCAGCAATGTCCCGTATCATCGCGGATTGACATTATTTCATTCCTGAAGATCAATGACTTCCGCCAGCGTCGCCGACACCCGCCCGTTCTTTTCCCGCCCCCGGACCGTGCTGCTGGTCGCGATCCTGTGCTGCCTGCTGTGGGGCAGCTCCTACCCGTCGATCAAGACCGGCTACGAGCTGCTGGGCATTGCCCAGCACGACGTGCCGTCAAAGCTGATCTTTGCGGGCTACCGCTTCCTGATTGCCGGCGTGTGTCTGGTGCTGCTCGCCATCGCGCTGCGCAAGCCGGCATTGAAACTGAGCGGCGGCCAGGTGCGGCAACTGGCTGTGCTGGGCCTGGCCCAGACGGGCCTGCAGTACGTGTTCTTCTACATCGGCCTGGCCTATACCACGGGCGTGCGCGCATCGATCCTGAATGCCACCACCACCTTCTTCAGCGTGCTGCTGGCGCACTTCATCTACCGCAACGACCGCCTGTCGCCCCGCAAGGCCGCGGGCTGCCTGCTGGGTTTTGCCGGCGTGCTTGCCGTGAACCTGGGTTCCGGCCCGCTCGACATCGCGTTCACGCTGCAGGGGGAAGGCTTCATCGTCATCGCCGCCTTTGTACTGTCGGCCGCGTCGATCTACGGCAAGCACGTGTCGGGCGGCATGGATGCGATGGTGATGACGGGCTGGCAGCTCGCCATCGGCGGCGCTGCCTTGCTCGCCGGCGGCTATGCGACGGGCGGCACGGTCGGGAACATGACGCTGGCTCCCGCCATCCTGCTGGCTTACCTGGCGCTGCTGTCGGCCGCGGCGTTTACGCTGTGGAGCCTGCTGTTGAAATACAACCCGGTCGGCACGATCAGCATGTTCGCCTTCCTGATCCCCGTGTTCGGCGCGGCCCTTTCCGCGCTGTTCCTGCACGAGAGCATCCTCGAATGGAAGAACCTGGCGGCGCTGGTACTCGTGTGCGCCGGCATCTGGCTGGTGACGCGCGCGCCTAAATAAGCGCCGTCATTGCGCGGCGCCCTCTTCGGGCGGATACAGGATGCGCGTGCCGTCCACTTGCGCGAACGGCGTGAGCGCGTGGGGCCGCGTCTTGCCCCGGTTGATGATGTGCTCCACCGGAATCCCGCGCACGGCCAGCGCATCGGCCACCATCGAGCGGTGGCAGCGCCACGGCACGGCCTCGGCGCACATCAGGGCAACACGCCCGTTCGCCGCCATGGCGGCCACTTCGTCGACGCCATGGCGGAATTCGTCCGTCTGCATGTAGTCGGCATAGCCGCGGAACGACTTGTTGCGCCATCCCGCGTTCGGCGAATCCTTGCGCGCGTGCCGCAAGCCGCCCAGCGCGCCGATGTACCGGTACGCGATGCCCGCCTCCGCCAGCGAGCCGGGCAGCTGGTCCTGGCCGAACTGCGGGTTATGGCGCGACTTGGGCACCGTGCGGATATCGAGCAGGCGGGCAATACCGTGCTCGCGCAACAGGTCGAGGAATTCCTCGATCGGACGGTTCGAATGGCCGATGGTATAGACAGATTCCATGTGCGACGCAAAGCGGGTGTGATGGCATCCATTGTCGCGCAGGCACCCGCGCGGCGGCGCCACGATACCGGCAGTAATAAATAATCGTAACCGACTAGCAGATCAGGCTTGACTTTCGATTAACATTGCGGGATGCTGCCATGCACCATCCCCCTGGAGAATTCATGCAACCGCTAGACCGTCGGCGCGATACGGACATGGCACGGGAAATCGATCGCGCCATTTCCCTCGAACATCTTGAAGGCACGCTGAAAGCGTGGTCCCACCTCGTTCAGCTCGGCATTTCGCCGAACGCGATCCGCCGCGTGCTGGAGCTCGATTCCGGTACCCGGCGGCGGCGGCGCGCGGCTGTTCACGCCGAACGGACGAGCCGCCAGGGGCTGGAATCGGCCTGAATCGATTTGCGCGGTCGCACAAAAGCAAAGCCGCGCAGCCTTCCTGGCCTGCGCGGCTTTTTATTTTGGTAACTTCAGGTCAGGCAGAGACGACATCGGCACCTGCCGAAGCCTTGCACACATAGATCGTGGCGCCCTGGCCGTTCGGGCCCGGATATTCCTTCTCCACGGCAGCACGCACGGGCGCCACCTGGGCTTCCGGCACCAGCGCCACGACGCAGCCGCCGAAGCCGCCGCCCGTCATGCGCACGCCGCCCGCATCGCCGATGACGTCCTTGACGATGTCCACCAGCTGGTCGATCAGCGGTACGGTGATCTCGAAATCGTCGCGCATCGACGCGTGCGATGCGGCCATCAGCTCGCCCATGCGCGACAGGTCGCCCTTGCCCAGCGCTTCGTTGGCGGCCAGCACGCGGGCATTCTCGGAAACGATGTGGCGCGCGCGCTTGAGCGTCATGGCATCGAGTTCGCCGCCGCGGGCATCGAGCATCGCCTGGTCGACGTCGCGCAGGGCCTTCACGCCGAAGTGGCTGGCGGCCGCTTCGCACTGCTTGCGGCGCGTGTTGTATTCGCTGTCCACGAGGCCGCGCTGCACGTTCGAGTTGAAGATCATGATCGCCGCGCCGGCCGGGATCGGCACCGGCTGGGTTTCCAGCGAACGGCAGTCGATCATCAGCGCATGGCCGGCGATGCCGGAGGCGGAAATGATCTGGTCCATATTGCCGCACTTGGTGCCGACGAAGTTGTTCTCGGCGCGTTGCGCGGCCAGCGCGATGTCGATCGGCGTGACCTGTTCAAAGCCCGGCAGCGTGGCGAACAGGCGGCCGATGGCGACCGTCAGCGACGCCGACGACGACAGGCCCGCGCCTTGCGGCACATCGCCCGACACCACCATGTCGAAGCCTTGCAGCGGCAGGCCCTGCTCGATCATGTCGATGATCACGCCGCGCACGTAGTTGGCCCACATCGGCTCGTCGCGGCGCTCGATCGGCGCATCGAGCGAGAACTGGTCTTCGGCGCCGGCGTAATCGGCGGCAACGATGCGCACGATGCGGTCGTCACGGCGGCGCGCGGCGATCACGGTGCTGTAGTCGATCGCGGCAGGCAGCACGAAACCGTCGTTGTAGTCGGTGTGCTCGCCGATCAGGTTGACGCGGCCCGGGGCCTGCACGACGACTTCGGGCGCGGCGCCGAACTTGTTTTCAAACGCGGTGCGGGTATGGTTAATCAGCGTTTCGCTCATCAGGATCTCTTCTTGTTGGGGTAACTTACTGGCGTTGGAGATAGTGTACATCCGGCAGTTCGCGCAGGCGCGCCGCCGCCTGTTCCGGCGTCAGGTCGCGTTGCGCCTCGGCCAGCATTTCATAGCCGACCATGAACTTGCGCACCGATGCCGAGCGCAGCAGCGGCGGGTAGAAGTGGGCATGCAGCTGCCATGGCTGGGTGTCATCGGAACCCGCATTGGCCGAATACGGCGCACCGTGCCAGCCCATCGAATACGGGAACGACGTCTGGAACAGGTTGTCGTACTTGATCGTCAGGGCCTTCAGGGCGACAGCCAGGTCGGCGCGCTGTTCGCGGGTCAGGTCGTCCAGGCGCTTCACTTCGAAGCGCGGCAGCAGCAGCGTTTCGAACGGCCAGCTGGCCCAATAGGGCACGACGGCCAGCCAGTGTTCCGTCTGGATCACGGTGCGCTCGCCGGCGGCGGCTTCGCGTTCCACGTAGTCGAGCAGCATCGGCCGGCCGTGCTGCGCCAGGTATTCGCGCTGCTGCACGTCTTCCTTCGCCGGCGAATTCGGCACGAAGCTGTTCGCCCATACCTGGCCGTGCGGGTGCGGATTCGAGCATCCCATCGCCTGGCCCTTGTTCTCGAACACCTGTACCCACGGATACGACTTGCCCAGTTCCGCGGCCTGCGCGCACCAGGTGTCGACCACCTGTTCCAGCGCCGGCAGGTCCAGTTCCGGCAGCGACTTGCCATGGTCCGGCGAGAAGCAGATCACGCGGCTGGTGCCGCGCGCGCTCGTGTTCTGGAACAGCGGATCGGTGCTGGCCGGGGCATCCGGCGTGTCCGGCAGCAGCGCGGCGAAGTCGTTGTCGAAGACAAAGGTGCCCTTGTAGTCGGGATTGACTTCACCGTTGACGCGCGTATTGCCCGCGCACAGGTAGCAGGTCGGATCGTGCGACGGACGCGGGGAATTGTCGACCGCTTCCTGCTGACCCTGCCAGGGCCGCTTGGCGCGGTGCGGTGAAACGAGCACCCACTCGCCGATGAGCGGGTTGAAACGACGGTGCGGGTGGTCTGTGGGATCGAACATGCGGTTCCTCTATTCTTCTTCGTACGTTAAGACTGGACGGTAACCGGCGCACTCCCGCCGGGCTCGTCATCAGACCAACCGGACAGGAGGGATCGGAAAACCGGAAGCGACCCGGCATGATAACGCGTTGCGCGCAATCATGAAGCCGGGTCGCGTGAATGGTGCGGAGGGCCCGGCGCGGCCCCCCGGGGTCAACTTACCACCAGGCGCCGTAGACGGCGATCAGCAGTGCGCAGATGATGGCCGAGCCGATCGCGAAGCCGCGCTCCACCCGGAACATGCCGGTATCGACGATCATGCGCTTGGCCTCGCCGGAGACGGCCGCGGTCTTGCTGATCACCACCATGCCGGCGACGACGATCCAGAACACGATGAACATGCGGTCCAGGAACGGGATCTCGTAGACGCCCGTGCCGTTGTCGACGGCAAAGCCGATCGGCGCCAGGAACGACAGGTCCATCATGCCGGGCAGGAACTTCAGGACGATCGACAGCACCAGGCCGCCCACCGTGGCGAACATGGCCGCCGCGTGCGTGGTCTTCTTCCAGAAGAAGCCGAGCAGGAACATGGCCAGGATGCCTGGCGACACGAAGCCCGTGTATTCCTGGATGAAGGCGAAGCCGCCCTTCTTGTCGATGCCCAGGAACGGCGCGATCAGCGCGGCGATGGCGATCGAGACCATCACGGTCAGGCGGCCCACCCATACCTGCTTCTGTTCGCTGGCGGTCTTGTTGAAGTGCTGCTTGTAGATGTCCAGCGTGAAGATGGTGGCGATACTGTTGGCCTTGCCGGCCAGCGACGCCACGACGGCAGCGGTCAGCGCGGCGAAGGCGATGCCCTTGATACCGGTCGGCAGCATGGCCAGCAGCGTCGGGTACGCGCGGTCCGGGTTCAGTTCACCGCCGACGCGCATCGAGTCGCCCAGGGCGCCGGACTTGTCCAGCGCGAAGGCGGCGATACCTGGCAGCACCACGATGACCGGCATCAGCAGCTTCAGGAACGCGGCGAACAGCAGGCCTTTGCGGGCCGTCTTCAGGTCCGCACCCAGCGCGCGCTGCGTGATGTACTGGTTGCAGCCCCAGTAGTTCAGGTTGACGATCCACATGCCGCCGATCAGCGTGGTGAGACCCGGCAAGTCCATGTAGTTCGGATTGCCGCGGTCGAGCACCATGTCGAAATGCTCGCCGGCGCGCACGAACAGCTCGCTGGCACCCGCGATCGAGCCGCTCTTGCCGCCCAGCGTGGCCACGAGGTCCAGCGCGATCCACGTGGTGACGAGGCCGCCGACGACCAGGCAGAGCACCTGGATCACGTCCGTGTAGCCGATCACCTTCATGCCGCCCAGCGTGATGATCGCGGCGAACACGGCCAGGAAGATCATGCAGGCGAAGACATTGATGCCGGCAACGCTCGAGATGGCCAGCGCGCCCAGGTACAGGATCGACGTCAGGTTGACCACCACATACAGGCCGAGCCAGAACAGCGCCATCGTCGTCGCCACGGCCTTGCCGTAGCGCTGTTCGAGGAACTGGGGCATCGTGTAGATGCGGTTCTTCAGGTACACGGGCATGAAGAACACCGCCACGATGATCAGCGTGGCCGCGGCCATCAGTTCATACACGGCGATCGCCATGCCGATCTTGAAGCCGGAACCGCTCATGCCGATGAACTGCTCGGCGGAAATGTTCGAGGCGATCAGCGAGGCGCCGATGGCCCACCAGGTCAGCGACCCTTCGGCCAGGAAATAGTCATGCGAGGCCTGGCCGGAAGTGCTCTTTTTTCGGCGGTAGATCCAGATGCCGTAGCCGGAGATGACGATGAAGTAAAACAGGAAGACAAGCGTGTCCAGGGTGGAAAGTTGATTCATCGGAAAGTATTTGAGTGTGTCTCTGATAATGGGCGGTTGAACCCCACCCTGCTTCTACTTTTTTACTTTTTACTTTTACTTTGTTGACTTGGCGACGCCGGCCCGGCCTCCGCTTTTGGCCGACCCCGGTGCCAATGCCCCAATGCGGCGACAGGATGCACCAGGCGGCGCTCCCCTCGACGATCGCGATCACAAACACTCAGCAGGTTGATTACTGTACAGGCTTGGCGATCATAGTTGCGATAGCGCTAACTATACCATGTGCGACTACATTGCAGAGCCAAAAAATGTAGTCGAAGACACTGGTAAGGGTTCCATTCGCATCCAGCCATGAAAAATTACTACGATTTTCACCAGCCTGGCGTATGGAATCCGCGAGTCCGGGAAAGCCGGGCAAAAAAACGCGGCCCGAGGACCGCGCAAAACCCGGCACGCGGGCGGAGAAGGCCTGCAGGATCATGGGGCCGGTTGGCCTGACCGGCGCGGATAGACAAATCGGTACTGGCCGGCACCCAGCTCCACCGTCACATCGCTGCCGGCCTGGCGCGCGCCGGTGGGCCGGCGGCCATCGAGCAGCACGGTTTCCAGCACCGCGCCGGGCAGCACCACGGTCGACCGCGTATTTGGCGGAATCGCCACCGTCAGGCGCATCGCGCCGTCCACGGTTTCCCAGCGCGAAGCCAGCCGGCCGTACATCGTTTCCACGGCGGCATCCACCCAGGTGAGTCCGCCGCCGGGCCGTGGCCGGATGATGCTGCGCCGGTAGCCCGGTCCCGACGGGTCGGTATCGATGCCGGCGGCCACCGCATACATCCACTCGACCACAGCGCCGTAGGCATAGTGATTGAACGAATTCATCGCCGCATCCTGGAAAGTGCCATCCGGCCTGATGCCGTCCCAGCGCTCCCAGATGGTCGTCGCGCCCATCTTCACCGGGTATAGCCACGATGGGTACGACGCCTGCGTGAGCAGCCGCCAGGCGGTATCGAGCTGGCCGTGCTCGCTCAGCGCGAACAGCAGCGCCGGGGTGCCCAGGAAGCCGGTGGTCAGGTGGCCCTTGCGCTCGGCCACCGCGCCGGCGAGCCGCCGGGCCGCTTCCATGCGGCGTTTCGCCGGCAGCAGATCGAAGCGCAGCGCCAGCGCGTAGGCCGTCTGCGTGTTTTCGCCCACCCTGCCGGCCGCGGCCACGAATTCGCGGTTGAAGGCGGCTTTTGCCTTGCCGGCCAGCGCCGCGTAGCGGCGCGCATCGTCTTCTTTTCCAAGCACGGCGGCGGCGCGTGCCAGCAAGCCAGCGGAATGGGCGAAGTAGGCGGTGGCGACAAGATCCTTGCCGGTCGTCGCGCCCGGATAATCGCGCGCTTCCGACGATGGTGCCTGGTACGCGAGCCAGTCGCCGAACTGGAAGCCGGTGTTCCACACGCCGTCCGGCGCCCGCCACGCCACGTGGTCGACCCATGCCTGCATGCTGGTGTAATGCCGCGCCAGGATCGACCGGTCGCCATATGCCTGGTAAACGGTCCACGGCACCACGGTCACCGCGTCGCTCCAGCCGGCCGCGCCGTCGATGCCGGTCTTCCTGCGCGAGATGATGTCCGGGATCACGAACGGGATGCTGCCGTCGCCTTTCTGGTCGGCGGACAGGTCGTCCATCCATTTCGACAGGAACGCGGCGCTGTCGAAGTTGTAGGTCGCCGTGCGGGCGAACACCTGCACGTCGCCCGTCCAGCCCAGTCGCTCGTTGCGCTGCGGGCAGTCGGTGGGCACGTCGATGAAATTGCCGCGCTGGCCCCATTCCGTATTGCGCACGAGCTGATTGAGCAGCGGATGCGAGCTTTCCCAGCGGTTCGGCGTGCCCAGGTCGCTGTGCAGCACCACGGCCGTCAGGGCGTCGAGGCCCGGCTCGCCCGGGAAACCTTCCACGGCAACATAGCGGAATCCCTGGAACGTGAAGCGCGGTTCCCACGTTTCGCGCGCACCGCCTTTCAATATGTAGCGATGCGTTTGCGCCGCCGTGCGCAGGTTCGCGGTGTAGAAATTGCCGTCCTTGTCGAGCACTTCGGCATGGCGCAGCTTGATCGTCGTGCCGGCCGGGCCCTGCACGGCAAGCCGCACCCAGCCCGCCATGTTCTGGCCAAAGTCGAACACGGTCTCGCCTTTCGGCGTGCGCAGGATGCGTTGCGGGCGCAGTTCCATGATGCGGCGCACGCCGGGCGCCGCCTGCCCCACCAGCGCCTCTTTCGGGTGGGCCAGCAGCGACACGGCACGCCAGCCGCCGGCGTCGAAGCGCGGCGCCGCCCAGCCGGGCTGCTCGAGGCGGGCATCGTACGTCTCCCCCTGCAGCAGGTCGGAAGCCAGCACGGCCCCGGTCGATGCGCGCCAGCGGTCATCGGTCACGATGCGCGCGGCCGTGCCGTCGGCATACGTCACGCGCAGCTCGGCCAGCAGCGCGCGCCGCGTGCCATAGTGGTCGCGCCCATTGAAGCCGATGCCGCCGCGGTACCAGCCGTCGCCCAGCATCGCGCCGATGGCGTTGTCGCCCGGCTTCAGGTGGCCGGTAACGTCATAGCTCTGGTATTGCAGCCGCTTGTCGTAGCTGGTCCACCCGGGGCGCAGCACCTGGTCGGTAACCTGCCGGCCGTTGACCTGCGCCTCGTAGACGCCAAGGCTCGTGACGTACAGGCGTGCCCGCGCCACGGGGCGATCGAGGCGGAACTCGCGCCGCAGCAGCACCGCGGGACCGGGCGCGCTGCTTGCCGCCGCCGGGTCGACCGTGATCCATTGCGCCCGCCACTCGGCGGGCGTCATCAGTCCCGCCTCGACATGGGCGGGCGCGCTCCACGGCGACACGACGCCGGCGCCATTCCACGCCCGCACGCGCCAGTACACGCGCTGGCCCGGCGCCAGCGCCGGCCCGCCATAAGGCACGTGCACGGAGTCGGCGGATGCCACGCGCCCGCTGTCCCACAGCAGGTTCCTGCCCGCAGCGAGCTGCGCGGCGGTCCCTGCCGCCTGCACCTGCCAGCCCCGCTGCACGGCATCGCGTTCGGTGAAACCGAGTTTCCACGCCAGCCTTGGCCGGGGCACGTCGATCCCGACCGGATCGCTCATGTACTCGGCCGTCAGCGCGAACGGCGCGGCGGCGCCGGCGGCGCCCGCGAAAGCAAACGCCAGCACGCCGGCCAGCAGAAAACGGAACAGGCGCATCATTCCAGCCGCGCCTGTGCCCACGCCGCCATCACGGGCACTGCCTGCCTGCCCTGTTCCTGAACCACCAGTTCGAGCGAGCGCACGCCGGCCACCGGCACCTCCAGGTCCACCGGTGCGGACGCCGCCCGTTCGGCCAGCACCTTGCCGTCGCCCAGCACCTTGAACGTGGCCGCAGCGCTGCCGTCGATCGGCCCGACGGTGGCGCGGAACGTGCCGAATCGCGCGTCCAGCGCCACCTGCAGGCGCGACTTGCCCAGCACGCCCAGGCCATCGTCGTGACGGCGGCCCGCCAGTACCAGCGGCTCGCCGGACGGCGCCGCGTTCACCTGCGCCGGCACCCAGGCCGGATCGACCTTTCGCCCCGCCCTGCCGTCATCGAGCACGCGGACCCGCCCCGTCATTTCCGTCAGGTGCACGGCCGCCAGCGGCGTGCCGGTCACGCGCAGCAGCACCGTTTCGCGCGGGGCGAGCCGCCGCGTGATCGTGGTGCCATCGAACGTTTCGGTGCGCGCCTGCCACACGTCGCGCACCGAAACGCCGCGCTGCAGGCGCAGCTGCGGCACCGGTACCGATACGGTGACCGGCGTGGCGCCGCGGTTGACCAGCGCCACAGCCTTCGCGCCGCGCTCGTAAAGGCTCTTGACGATCACCTGGGCATCGCCTTCCCGGCTGACGGTGACACCCTGGTTGCCGGCCGGGTCCTGATCGATGGCGATCGCTTCCCGGTTGCCGGCGATGGCGACCAGGCTGTCCGGCGAGCGCGTCAGGTCATACCCCAGCAGCAGTGGCGCGCCGAGGATCGCCCACAGCGACATGTGCGCCCTGGCCTCCACGAGGTTGGTGCCACTGAATTCGCCATTGCCGATCTGGAGCATGTCCGGATCGTTCCAGCGGCCCGGTCCCGCGTACAGCGCGCGCCGTTCCGCCGTGTCGAAACTGGCCAGCATCGACTTCCAGCTGGCATGGATGTCCGGACTCGTGCGCCACAACTGGCCGTACTTGCCGGCCCAGTCGTTGGCGCCGGCCTCGCCCCACGTGCAGATCGACAGCACGTAGTCCTTGCCGGGGCGTACCGCCGCGACTTCCGCGGCGAGGCTGGCATACAGCGACTCCACCTTCGCCGCATCGCCGAGCCCGGGCCGGTGCCGCACGATATGCGGCCCGAGCGCACGATACGTGCCGTCGCGCACGAACTTGCGGTCCGGCGCGTAGTCGGCCATGCCGCACGCATCCACCTTCAGGTAGTCGAAGCCCCATTCGCCGAAGATCAGCGCCATGTCCTGCCTCTGGAAATCCATCGAGCCCACTTCGCGCTCGGCCTGCGTGCCGACCGGCAGGTTCGGGCTCTTCGGATCCCACGCCTGCGAACAGATGTTGCGGCCGATGTCCGTGTACAGGCCCGCCTTCAGGCCCATGCCGTGCAACCGGTCGACGAACGGTTTCAGGCTCGTCATGCCATCCGGCGTGGCCGCGCTGGGGAACATGGCCGTACGCACGACGATGCGGCCATCGGCGCGCCGCTTCAGCCACCAGCCGTCGTCGACGTTTACGTAGCGGTAGCCCGCCTCGGCCAGCCCGGACGATTTCAGCTTTTCCGCCACGGCCAGGATCTTCGCCTCGGTGACTTCGGTGCGAAAGGCGTTCCACGGGTTCCAGCCCATCGGCGGCGTGGCGGCGCCACCGGCCGCATGGACCGGCATGGCGGCGAACGCCCCGCCCAGCATCGCCATCATCGTTTTCATCGCCATCATCGCTTTCATGCGCATCGGCTGCTTCCTCTTTTACAGGCCACGATAAACCAGGCCCACCGTGACGCGGCGACCGGCATAGGCATAATTCTGCAGATATGGCGTGCCGTCCGAATAGCCGGTCGAGGCGATGCTGCGGGTTTCCGTCTGGTTCGACAGGTTACGGCCTTCGACGAACACTTCCAGTTGCGGGCGCAGCTTGTACGAGATGCGCGCGTCGATGAAGCGCGTCGCATCTCGGATGTTGGCCGTGCCCGGGTTCCATGGCAGCGACGTGGACGAGTTGACGTTGAACGCCGGATAGGAATTCAGGCCCGTGCCGGTAGCGCCGCAAGGCGCGGTGCAACCGTAATACGCGGCGACCGCCTGCACGGCCACGCGGGCGGCCAGCTTGCCGTCGTCATACCACAGCGCCAGGTTGTACGAGTATTTCGGCTCGCCCGACTGCGGTTGCACCTGGCCCGTCAGCGGGTCGATCATCGCCTGGTCCATCGTCGACTTCTGGCGCGTGTAGTTCGCGTCCAGGCCCGTGTAGCGCAGGTAGGACGGCAGGAACGTGAATGCGCTGCGGGTGCCGAACTCCCAGCCGGTGCGGGTCGTCGGCAGGCCGTTCGTGTAGGTCGTGTAATCGAACACGATGTCCGACAGCGGCTGGCCCGTTACCGGGTTGACTTCCGAGGAACCGGCGAACAGCGGCACGTCGAACACGCCGGTGGTCTTGCTGGCGCCGATGCGGCCTTCCTGGCGATAACCGGCCAGGCTGAACATCGTGTCGGCATTCGGGTACCACTCCAGCGACAGGTTCTGGTTGAAGTTGCTCTGGCCCTGCAACGCCGGATTGCCGACCGTGTTGCAGCGCAGGCTGCCGTCGTCCCCTGCCACGTCGTCGGCATTGCGCTCGTCGTAGGTGCAGGTGCCGGAGGCCAGCAGCCGCGACACGGGCGGCAGCGCCGCCGACTTGGCCGCGCTGTAGCGCGCCACCAGCTGGTTCGGCACCAGCCACAGGCCCAGGTTATAGCTGGGCAGGAAGATGTGGTTCGTGGAATCGATGGCCGTGTTCTGCGTGACGGCATTGGTGACGATGCCGGCCGCCGCGTCCGGATTGAGCGGATCGAACTGCGGCGTCCTGGTGATGACACGGAAAGTCATGCTGCCGGTGCCCTGCACCTTCCGGTGCACGTAACGGTAGCCGAAGTTGCCGTCGACTTCCCAGCCGAACGGCAATGCGCGGTTGGTGAACGGGATCGTGTCGAAGCCGAAGTCGGTCATCAGATAGAACGCCTTCGTATCCTCGCGCACCTTGGAGATCGGCTGCTGGTACACCTGGCCGTCGCTGCCGGTGCACGCCTTCGTGCAGTCGTAGTTATAGTTCGGCATCCTGAGGAGGTCGATCACCCGCAGCACGTCGAGCTGGTTCCAGTTGTCGAGCGTGTTGCCGGGCCGGCCCGAGGCGCCGTTGAACAGCTTCGTGGCGGTGGCCGGGTCCGTCATCGCGGCGCCCAGCAGGTTCTGGAAGTCCTGCATCGGCAGCACCCACGTGCCGGACAGCGACGGTGCCGTGCCCGGCGTGTAGCCGTACTTGCACGCGTTGGCCGTGCCGGCCGAACCCGGGGTATCCGTGCAGCCGCGGATCACGCCGCGCACTTCGGTGCTCGGCACCGTGACCGCCGGGCTGTAGTTCGGCTGGCCGGCGGTGCCCTGCGCGGTGCGCACCGTGTAGCCGCCGCCGCCCCAGCTGTCGTTACCGCTGCGACGCAGGTTGAAGCCGGATTTCAGGTATTTGAAGACGGGGATCCTGTCCGACAGCGCATACGAGAGGTCGAGCTTGGCGGTCTGCTCGTCGGTCTCGATGACGCGCGGGCTTTGCCACAGCAGGTTGCGGTCGCTGGTCACGTTCGGCATGGCCGGATTCGTGTTGGGCAGCGTCTGGTTGTAATTGGCCGGATTGCCGTTGTCCGGGATGCCGTTGGCGAAATCGTAGCCCCACGTGCCGTTCGGCCCCACCGACGCGGTGGCCGGGCCGGCATTGTTGAAGCTGACCGACCAGCGCGCGTTGGCGCGGCGGAAGTCCGATTGGGAGGCCCCCACCAGCAGTTCGACCGTCAGCGCATCGCGCTTGAACGTACCGCCGAACTGCAGGTACTTCGTGTTCACTTCCATCAGGTTGCGGATCTGGTCGGTGCCGGCGCCGCCGTTGTCCATCGAGAAGCTCGTCAGGTGGTGGGTCGAATCGACCACCGCCGTCGCCGGATTGAAGTTGACGGCCGCGCCGCGAACGACGCCGGTACCGGTGGCGCCGAGGCCATAGGTATGCGGCGACGTGTAGTTGCCCATGCCGGGGACGGCCGTGCGGAGGCCGTTCGCATCCACGTAGCTGTTCGTGCCGTTGACGGACACCTGGCCCAGGCTGTACGTCATGAAGTTGTCGTCCACCGTGCGGCGGCTGAACGATCCTTTCGCATACACGGTCAGGTGCTCGTTCACCTTGAAATCGGTGCGCAGGTCGAGGCCCTTGCGCTCGTCGATCTGGCGCTTGACGAAGTAGCGCAGCAGTTGCGGGCTGTAGTCGTTCCACTGGTTCAGGCAGGTGAGCAGCTCGTTGCCGCGGTGGTCGATCGCCCGGTTGATATCGCCGGCCGACAGGCCGGCCAGCGCGCCGGACGTCTTCGTGAACTGCGGGAACGCGTCGAAGCACGCCTGCTTCGACTGCGCCGCGGCGGCCCGCTGCAGCAGGTCCTGCGGCGTGGCGCCGGCGAACACGACGCGGCCGCTGGCGTCCCTGATCTCGGTGGTCGGCTGCACGGACAAGGGGTTCGACATATCCAGCGAACCGGGCTGGAACGAGAATGTCTTTTCCGGCGAATTGTCGATGTCCGCGTAGCGGCCGTAGCCGTTCTGGCCATTGCCCGACGTCTGCATCTGGTGCGCCTCGTTGTCCAGCTTCTGGTAGTTCGCGTTCACCACCACGCCCAGCCGGCCGTCGCCGAACTGGCGCGCGCCCGTGAAGGACACGTCGGGCGTCCACTTCTCGTTCAGGCTGTGCTGGGTGCCCGAGGCGCGCACGGAAACAAATGGCTTCTTGAAATCGAGGCCGGTGCGGGTCTGGATGCGGATGCCGCCGCCCAGCGAGCCTTCCACCATGTCCGCCGTCTGCCCCTTGATCACGTCCACGCTCTTGATCAGGTCGGCCGACAGCGAACGGAATTCCACGCCGCGCCCATCGCCGCCGCCGTTCAGGTCCGAACCGCCGGCCGACTGCACCGACATGCCGTCGAGCTCCACGCGGGTCAGGCTCGAGCCGTTGCCGCGCACGGAAAGGCTGACGCCTTCGCCATATTCGCCGCGGTCGATCGCCACGCCGGCCATCCGCGAAATCGCTTCGCCGATGTTCCGGTCCGGCAGCGATCCCACGTCTTCGGCGACGATCGAGTCCATCGCGGTGGACGCGTTCTTCTTGCGGTCGATCGACGACTGCTGCGAACGGCGTGTGGAAACGACCACCTTCTGCACTTCGCCGGTTTCGGCGCTCGTATCCGCCTGCGAGGAGGCGGCAGCCTGCGGGCCGGCCTGCTGTGCCAATCCCTGGCCGGCCATCAGCGAGGCCAGGGCAAGCGATACCGCTTGCGCGGCGATCCTGGGCTGGGGGAAGGCGCGTTTCGAATTCATTGTCGGTCTCCGGGTATGTTTGACGGCGGCAGCTTTCGCGCTGCCTTACCGACAATGACGTGGCGCCCGCAGAACTTCCGCCGTGCAGTGCGCAAACAATCACGCAATGTGATCGTTTGCGCGCCATGCGGCAAAAAAGTCACGGTACCGCTCAGTCCACGGTTGAGAAGCCCGCCCTAACCGTGTATACATGCAGGCACTATTGATATGCCGCAGCCATTTTCTTGGCAAGCTGCAACACGGTCGCAAGCACGATGGAAAAAGCGGACGGAGGAGACGCATGGATCGGAGCAAACAGCAACACGGTGCCGGCGGGAAACCGCGCGCCACTCGTCACATTGGCGGGAGGGTCGCATGATCGCGCCCCTGGATCCCGCCATCGTCGCCTGGGTCAGTGCCCACGTGATTCCATACGAAGCGCAATTGCGGGCGCGGCTGCGGCGGCTGTGCAACAGCGATGCGGAGGTGGACGACCTGGTGCAGGACGTGTACTTCCGTATCCTGAAGATGGAATCGGTGCAGCACGTGCTGGAGCCGAAGGCGTTCCTGATGCAGGTGGCCAAGAACATCCTGGTCGACAGGTTTCGCCGCGAAGCCATCGTCCACATCGAAGCCGTGGCCAGCCTGGAAACGCTGGACGTGGCCGATCCGGGCCCCTCGCCGGAACGGGTGGCGCTGGCCCGGGCGGAATTGAAGTGGGTGCTGGGCCTGGTGGCCAACCTGCCGGAACGCTGTCGCCGCGTGTTCAGCGCACGCAAGATCGACGGCCTGTCGCAGCAGGAAACGGCACAGCGCCTGGACATCTCGGAAAACGTGGTGGAAAAGGAAATGATGCGAGGACTGAAAATGGTGGCGGCCATGGTGGCCCGCGTCGGCGTCGACAGCGGCCAGGCCGTTGTGCCCCCCGCGGCGCGCGCGCCCCGAAAGCGCAATGTCTAGCATCGACGACGCCGCGCTGGAATGGGTGGCCCGCGAATCGGCGGGCCAGCTGGACGATGCCGCGCAAGCCGCCTTCGAAGCCTGGTTCCTGGCCAACCCCAGGCACCAGGGCGCCTACCTGCGCGCGCGGGCGATCGCGCATTCCGTGGACGGCATCACGGTACAGGCCAGCCTGAAGCCCAAGGCGGAGCCGCCTGGCGAGGCAGCCCCGGAAAGGCCGGCGAACGATATCGTGGAACCGCAGCGGCCCGCACGGGGCCGGCGCGCATTCGTGCTGGGCAGCGCGCTGGCGGCCGGCGTCGCCGCGGTGGCGGTCACGCCGCTGGTCTCCGGCCTGTTCGGCCGCGCCACGTATGAAACGGCGCGCGGGGAATTCCGCAAGGTGCAGCTGGCCGACCGCTCGACGATCAGCATCAACAGCGGCAGCCACGTGGAAGTGCACCTCACGGAGGCGCAGCGCCGCATCGCGCTCGGCCAGGGCGAAGCCTGGTTCGAGGTGGCCAAGGACAAGGCCCGTCCTTTCCTGGTGGAAGCGGGCGACGTGCGCGTGCGCGCCGTGGGCACCGCGTTCTCGGTGCGGCGCCACGCCCATGGCGCGGAAGTGCTGGTGACGGAAGGCGTCGTCGACGTGTGGACCAACGGCAGTGCGGTGCCGCGCCGCCGCCTTGCCGCCGGCCAGCTCGCGCTGGTTCCCGGCGACGGCAGCGCAACCCGCGTGAGCGCCGATGCCGGCGAAGTGGTGCGGCGGCTGGCCTGGCGCGAGGGCAAGCTGGTCTTCGAGAACGCGCCGCTGGGCGATGCCGTGGCCGAGTTCAACCGCTACAACGCGCGGCAGATCGTGGTGGCCGACCCGGCGCTGCGCCGCAAGCCGCTGGTGGGACACTACCGGATCGACCAGCCCGAAGAATTCGCCAACGACGTGCATGCGCTGCTGAACGTGCCCGTGGCCATCCGCGCCGACGGCATCCGGATCGGCGCAGCACGCTGAGCCGCGTGATGTCCCGCGGCCCGCTGTTCGCGGCGATTGCGCTTTGTGCGCCTTTTGCGCTGATTGCGCCGCCCGGCGCGGCGGCAACCCTGCCCCTGGAGCTACCGGCCGGCCCCGCCGCGGTGACGATGCCGCAATTCGCCCGCCAGGCCAACCTGCGCCTGCTGGCCAGCGGCGACGATCTGGCGGGTGTGCGCACCAATGCCGTGCACGGCAACTTCACGTCGCGGCAGGCGCTCGACCGGCTGCTCGCCGGCACGGGCCTGGCGGCCACGCTGAACGCGAACGGTGCGGTGCTGGTCCGGCGCATGCCGGCACCGCCATCCTCTCCTCCCCCGCCCCCGGCCTCCCCTTCTCTGCCGCCGGCACCCGAAGCGCCGCCGCCGCGGATAAAGATCGTCGGCACCCGCGCGTCCGAACGCGGCTCGATCTTCGACAAGAAGAATGCCGCCACGGCCGTGGACGTGATCAAGGCCGACGAAGTGGGCGCCTTCCCGGACCGCAACGTGGCCGAAGCCATCTCGCGCGTGGCCGGCGTGACGCTGGACCGTGGCGACTATGGCGAGGGCACCACGATCAACGTGCGGGCCAATATCGCAGAGCTGGTGCGGGTGGAAATCGACGGCCTCGGCGTGCAGGCGGCCGGCGGCACGGACCTGAACAACGGCGGATCCGGCCGCGGCGTCGATTTGCGCGAATTGTCGACGGACCTGATCAAGAGCATCGAGGTGGTGAAGGGCTCCACCGTCGACATGACGGAGGGCTCGCTGGGCGGCGGCGTGCTGATCCGCACCCGCTCCGGCCTGGACTTCGACAAGCGCTACGTGGCGCTGCGCGCCGCCGCCCAGCGCAATTCGATCAACGGGCGCACGACGCCGAACCTGAACCTCATCTTCGCCGACCGCTTCCTGGACAAGCGCCTGGGCGTAGTGGTGAACCTCACCAGCACGGCGGCCCACAACGAAAACCATACGGCGCTGTATTCGGCGTACAACCTGGGCATCGCGCGCCAGCTCGATGTCGACGGCTCGCCCGACAAGACGTTCACGTTCAATCCTTCGACCGTCAACCTGGCCGATCCGGCGGCCACGGCGCCGCTGGCGCGCTGGGTGCGCAGCGGCGGCGGCACCTTCGATGCATTGAGTCCGCTGGAAATCGTGCGGCGCTCGGCCGCGGCGCGCACGAAGGCAGACTGCAACGCCGCCTTTCCGCAGTACACGGCGGAGGAACTGGCGCCGATCGCCAGCCGGGCCAACCGTGCCACCGCGCAGAGCCAGCGCGCCAACGAGCTGCTTACGTGCCTGAACCAGTGGAACGACTACACGCCGCAGCAGGTGCGCTACCTGGTGCGGCGCGAGTACGACGAGCGGCTGTACGGCGACGTGCGCCTGGATTTCAAGGTGAACGACAACCTGGCGCTGTATGCGAAGTTCAACCGGAACACGCGCCGGATCGACGACGAGCAGTCCTTCTTCTCGCTGGGGAACGTGAACGTCAATCCGGCCGGCCGCTACGCCGACAGTGGCACGGCGCCGGCCATCGCGCGCACGCCGGCACCGGGCGCGAACACGTTCTGGTATCCCTCGCCCGTCAACCTCGGCGCCAGCACCACCGCCTGGCGCGGCATGACGGACGGTTCGGTGGCCAACGTGGTGCACGGGTCGGCCGTCGTCGATGCGAACCACCACCTGCTGCGCTACACGCTCGCCGACGCCAGCGTCAACGTGGACCAGATCTACGACCGCATCGAGAGCTCGTCGCAATATGCGCAGTTCGGCGGCACGTGGCGTTCCGGGCCGCTGCGCGCCGAATTCCTGTACGGCCACGCCACCTCCGATGCCTGGCGCATGCAGTGGCGCACGAACCTCGGCTATACGTACGGGGAGGCGACGCTGTCCGTGGCGCCGAACGGCATGTGGACGCACACCCTGCCGGCGGGTATGCAGTACGACCAGGCAAACCCGGCGAACTATGGCGGCCTGTCGGTGCCGGCGGACGCCGCCGCGCCGCGCACCTCCGCGGCCACGCAGCTGACGATGGCCAATCCCCGCATCATGGAACGCCGCGAGGATACGGCGCGGCTGGACATGTCGTACGTGTCGGCGGGGCGTATTCCCTTCTTCGGCCGGTTCAAGTTCGGCCTGCAGCACCGCGATTACCGCACGGTGAACTGGTCCGGGGCCGGCTATACCGTGCAGGCGGCCACGGCGACGTCGCCCGCGGTGGTGGTGCCGTGGGCGCAGGTACGCAGCAGCTTCCAGGCGTGCGAGGACACGCCGGGATCGCTGGCGCCGGGCGGCCGGCCGTGCCGGTACGGGACCAGCTACGGCAGCGATCCGGCCTTCGCCTTCTCGAGCACGATCGTCATGCCCCAGGCGCAGTACCGCGATATCGTGGCCCAGGCATTGAACCGCAACGACATCCGCTACTTCCACAGCGCGCGCGGCATCCCGGACGGCATGGTGCGCGGCTGGACGGAGATCGACGTGCGCAAGGTGATCGCGCTGGCCGGCGTGGAGCACTTCAACCTCGATTGCGTGAAAACCTGCCGGGGCACCGACGGCAATGTGTACGAGCAGCCGCGCACCGCCGTCGGCGAACGGACACTTGCCGGCTACCTGAGCGGCGACTTCCAGGTGGACCGCGTGCCATTCACGGCGATGGCGCTGCCGTTCGGCGCCAAGGTCGATGGCAACTTCGGCTGGCGCGTCGTGCGCACCGACGTGGCCGGCACCGGCCTGATGACGCTGCAGTCGGTGACGAAGACCGATGCCTACGATGCCGCCGTTCCAGGCGCGGCGAATGGCATCGTGCAGCGCGCGACGGCGCGCAACACCACGCTGCGCAGTGCCACCACCGACGTGATGCCGGTGCTGAACGTGGCCTGGTGGTCGGCCGGGAACACGCTGGCGCTGCGCTACCACCGCGCGAAGGCGATCGCCCGGCCGCCGGTGCAATACCTGTACAGCAATAACGTGACCTGCACCCACGACGAGCGCCGGCTCGCCGGCGAGCTCGCGTCCGATGGCATGCAGGACATGTCGTGCGACGGCACGCTGGGTAACCCGGGGCTGCGCGCCATGAGCAGCCGCAACCAGAACCTGTCGCTCGAGTGGTATCCGAACCGCGACACGATGGTATCGCTGGCCGGCTTTCGCCAGCGCGGCCTGACCGGCGCGCCGCTGCGCGTGGCGGTCTATGCCGGCCAGCCGTTCGGGGATTCCGGCGCCACCGACCCGGTCACCGGCGCCGACCTGACAACCCTGCGCTACGCCTACGCGACCTATGTCAACGGCCCGTCGACGGCACGCAACGGCATCGAGTTGAGCGGCAAGACCGCGTTCACGGGGCTGCCCTCGTTCCTGCGCCATACAGGGCTGGACGCCAACTACACGCGGATGCGCTCGAAGGTGCTGGGCGAACCGATCCGCGATCTGCTGACCGGCACGGCGCTCGGTCCCCAGCGCGAACTGCGCTACACCTGGAACGCATCGCTGTGGTACGACGATGGGCGCCTGCAGGCGCGCGTGGCCATCCAGAGCGCGGCGGGATCGTTCCGCGAATTGCCGGCCGCCGCCAATGCCTACCCGGCCGTGGGGATCGAGAGCGCACCGGTATTGCCGTTCAATCCGGCGTCGCCCACCTTCAACAGCGCCACGCGCTTCATCGACGCGCGCCTCGGCTGGCGGCTGTCGCGCCATATCGAACTGTTCGTGGAAGGCCGCAATATCGGGCGCGCGGGCGAATCGACATCGCACGGTGGCTACGCGGCCTATGCGGACGGAAGGCCGAACCTCGTCGATTATTCGTTTTCGGGGGCGCAGTACATGTTCGGGATCGTGATCCGGAACTGAGCCGAACGCTTTCGGGTCTTCAGGCTTCGAGCGCGCCGAGCAGCATCGGCAGCGCCGCCGGTTTCGTCAGGTGCAGGTTGAAGCCCGAGGCGGCGGTGCGTGCCCGCGCATCGGCATCGCCCCAGGCGGTGAGCGCGATGATGCGCAACGTGGCGCAGTCCGGTCGCTCGCGCAGGGCCTGGGCGACTTCATAGCCATCCATGCCCGGCATGCCGATGTCGAGCAGTATCACGTCCGGCGTCAGTGCCGCCACGCTCTGCAGGGCGGCAAGGCCGCTGAAGACGACCGTGACCTCGTACCCGAAGAGGCGCACGAGCTCGGCCAGCAACTCCGCCGCATCGCAGTTATCGTCGACTATCAGTATGCGCCGGCAGGCGCTGTCACTTGTTCTCGTGCCCATGCTTTCCATTCCATGCAAATGCCGTCCCTGGCACACGTTACCTCTTATCCACAGGAAACTTGTAGGACGGCATCCCGGAGTAATGTCGGATTCGAGGCTGATAAAAGATTTGTGGTGAAAAATATCATTTTCCTTATCGCATTATTAAGACAGGATGTTTGCGCAACCATATTTATGTTAGATCACCAAAAGTTGCGCTTGGCAAGAGGATGTTTCGTGACGCTGACTGAACAACAACGCCTTGCAAGTCGCCATTGCCGAGGCTGCCGAGTTGGTCTACATTCGGTCCTGGACAGATGAAAACGGTTTCAAACGCGACCGTTTCCTGCCCGCCGCGCCGGCCTGCTCCACCAGAGGGCAGCAGCGCAGGCCATATAAAAAACACAGGAGACAAAAAGTGAGACACCTTCAAAAAACGGCAATCGCCGTGGCCGCCGCTCAACTCGCGTTCTGGTCGCACGGAGCAGTCCTTGCCCAGGAAGTTAGCGCTACCGAAAATCAGCCCGCCGCCAGTAACAGCGCCGTTGTCGTCGTCAGCGGCCAGCGCGCCGCGCTGCAGTCCGCGCAAAAGCTCAAGCAGGATGCGGACGAGGTCGTGGATTCGATCGTGGCCGAGGACATCGGCAAGCTGCCCGACCGTTCCGTGACCGAAGTGCTGAGCCGCGTCGTGGGCGTCACCATGGACCGCAGCATGAGTAACGACCCGCAGCACTATGCCGTCGAAGGCTCCGGCATCGCCATCCGCGGTCTGACCTATGTGCGTTCCGAACTGAACGGCCGCGAGTCGTTCTCCGCGAACGGCGGCCGCTCGCTGAGCTTCACCGACGTGCCGCCCGAACTGATGGCCGGCGTGGACGTGTACAAGAACCCGTCCGCCGAGCAGACCGAGGGCGGCGTGTCCGGCCTCGTCAACCTGCGCACCGCCCTGCCTTTCGACTTCAAGGGGTTCAAGGGCTCGCTGTCCGGGTCGTACACCTATTCGGACCTGCGCAAGGGCAAGGCCCAGCCGACCGGCTCGCTGCTGCTGTCGGACCGCTGGAATACCCGCTTCGGCGAGTTCGGCGCCCTGATCGACCTGGCCTCGTCGATCAGCCACACGCGCACGGACGAGCTGTTCATCGAAGCCTATTACCCGCTGACGAACGTGGAACCGGGCCGCACCGTGTGGGTGCCGCGCGGCGCGCAGTGGCGCTCGATGAACTGGGAACGCGACCGCAAGGGCCAGTACGCGGCATTCCAGTGGCGCCCGAACCGCGACATCACGGCGGCGCTGACCTATTTCCAGTCGAAATACAAGGAAGGCTGGTCCGAACAGGCGCTGCTGTCGCAGGAAACGGGCGACCGGCCCTACGGCATCCAGGTGGCGAACGGGGTATACGACAACAACGGCGCCCTGCTCTCCGGCGTGATCTCCAACCCCGCCAATGGCGGCATCAACCTGAACTCGGACCGCCGCGTGTCCGACCGCAAGTCGGCGACGCGCGACCTGGCGCTGAACCTCAAGTGGCGCATCGCGCCGGCATGGAGCGCGACGACCGATTTCCAGGTGGTACGCGCGAGCACCGAGGCACTGGATTCCGACGTGGCGACCGGCATCCAGATGCAGAAGGAAACGCTGGACCTGACCGGCGGCCTGCCGAAGATCACGTTCGATGCCGACGACATCAAGTACCTGTCGGACCCGAAGAATTACTACTGGGCGTACACCATGGAGCACAAGGACCGCTCCAAGGCCGAGAGCAAGGCGTGGAAGACGGATATCAAGTACGACTTCGACCACCCGGTGCTGCGCGACCTGCGCTTCGGCGCGCGCCTGCAGAACCGCAGCTCGCGCAACCAGAACACCAATCCGAGCTACAACTGGCAGGCGATCAGCCAGCCGTGGATGCTGGGCTGGCAGGTCGATCGCCTGGCCACGCTGGACGATCCGAAGTTCGCCGGCGGCGCCACGCTGCGCAGCTTCAACAACTTCTTCGGCGGCGACGTGCAGGTGCCGGCGATCATGTTCCCGGACGACGCCGTCGCCCGCGGCTACCCGGACAGCTACGCCAAGCTGCACACCTACCACGACATACTGTGCGCGGAGAAGGGCACCACCTGCACGCCATGGCCGGCGGCGACCTTCGACAACGATCCGGCCGGCACCAACTTCCAGGAAGAAAAGACGCGGGCGTTCTATACGCAGCTGCGCTTCGGCTGGGACAACCTGAAGTACCCGGTCGACGGCAATATCGGCGTGCGCTACGTGAAAACGAAGTCCACCGCGGCCGGCTACACGACGTACAACCCGACGATTCCGACGTTCGAGGATGCCGCCGCCGTCCTGGACCGCCTGAAAATCGCCAACATCACGCCGTTCGCCACCCGCCGCGATTACGAGAACGACTATCACAACTGGCTGCCCAGCCTGAACCTGCGGCTCAAGTACAGCGACCAGCTGCAGTTCCGCGCCGCGATCGCCCGCTCGATGTCGCGCCCGGACTTCTCGCAGATGAAGGCGTACACGCCGCTGTCGCAGACGATCACCACCGTCACGGACACGGCGAACAATATCGTGACGGTCACCAACACGTCGCTGACCGGTACGGCCGAAGGCAATCCGAACCTGCGCCCCACCACCGGTACGTCGGTTGACGTGACGGCCGAGTGGTACTTCGCGCCGGCAGGCTCGGTGACGCTCGCGCTCTTCAACAAGGACCTGAAGAACGTCATCGTCAACCAGATGTACAACTACGAAGTGCAGGACGTCAATGGCAAGACCCAGAGTTTCGCGGTGACCGGCCCGGTGAACGGCGCGCACGGCTACGCACGCGGTTTCGAGCTCGCGTACCAGCAGTACTACGACTGGCTGCCGGGCTACCTGAAGGGCCTGGGCGTGCAGGCCAGCTTCACGTACGTGGACAGCAGCCGCAAGCTGGACAACCCGGTCTTCGCGGAATACTGCTCGGGCAATGCCGACGCGAACAACCTGAACCTGTACATCAACGGCTGCGACACGGATGGCCGCACGTTCGGCAACATGCCGCTGCAGGGCCTGTCGAAGAAGACCATCAACTTCGCGCTGATGTATGAACGCGGCCCGGTGTCGGCGCGGGTGGCCTACAACTGGCGCTCGCGCTACCTGGCCGGCGTGAACCAGTGGGGCACGCGCGACACGAACGGCACGGACGGCAACCCGGCCAGCCCGACTTACGGCCAGCACAACGTGGCCTGGGGCCTGCCGCTGTGGCAGGAAAACTACGGCCAGGTCGACGCCTCGGTGTTCTACAACGTGACGGAGAAATTCCGCATCGGCCTGGAGGCGCAGAACCTGAACGATGCCACGTCGAAGCAGACCATGGAGCAGCATGCCGGCACGTTCGGGCATGCGTGGTTCGTCACGGGCCCACGGTATACGATCCAGGCGAACTATACGTTCTGATGCCGCTTCGATAACGCACTTTTTCACCCCAACGGCTGATGCTGGGGTCAGACCCGACGGGTCTGACCCCGGCTTTTTGCTTTCGGGGTGCAATGGCAAGCAGACGCGCGGACAACCGGACGACTTTTTACTATCATGTGCCCCGGCTAAACCTATCAACAAGGAACACCATGCAACTACGAAAACTCGCCAGCTTCACCGTCCCTGAAATCGGCCTCGGCTGCTGGCAGCTGGGCGGCGGCTGGCGCGACGACTGGGACGACGCCATTGCCCAGCAAACCCTGCAAACGGCCTACGATGCCGGCGTGCGCTTCATCGACACGGCCGACGTCTATGGCGACGGCGCCAGCGAACGCTCGATCGGCAAATTCCTGTCCACGCACCGCGATCCCTCGCTGGTGGTGGCCACGAAACTGGGCCGCGCCGGCATTTACCCCGACGGTTATACCCGCGAATCGCTGCGCGACGCCACGCTGCGCTCGATCGAGCGGCTCGGCGTGGAAGCGCTGGACCTGACGCAGCTGCACTGCGTGCCCACCGACGTGCTGCGCCAGGGCCACGTGTTCGACTGGCTGCGCGAACTGCAGCAGGAAGGCCTGATCGGCCGCTGGGGCGCCAGCGTGGAATCGGTGGAGGAAGGGCTGATCTGCCTGGAACAGCGGGACCTGGCATCGCTGCAGGTGATCTTCAACATCTTCCGCCAGAAGCCGGCCGAGGAGCTGCTGCCGCGCGCACAGGCGCAAGGCGTGGGCATCATCGTGCGCCTGCCGCTGGCCAGCGGCCTGCTGGGCGGGAAGATCACGCGCGAAACCGTGTTCCGCCAGGACGACCACCGCCACTTCAACCGCGACGGCCAGCATTTCAACGTGGGTGAAACCTTCGCCGGCCTGGAACTGGAACGCGGCATCGCCGCCGTCGAGCAGGTGGCCGCGCTCGTGCCGCCGGGGCTCACGATGGCGCAGGTGGCGCTGCGCTGGATCCTCGACCACGAAGCCGTGTCCGTCGTGATCCCCGGCGCCAGCTCGCCCGCGCAGGTCACCGGCAACGTGGCCGCCGCCGGCGTCGACCCGCTGCCCGCCGCGCTGCACGGCGCGCTGGCCGACGTGTACGCGCGGCACGTGCGGGACCATATCCGCGGCCCTTACTGAGTCCGGCCCTGCCCGATGGCGTGCAGGTGGCGCGCAGTTGCCGCGCAGTTGCCGATCCTGGGCGCTGTCGTCCCGGCCAGCCGCCTTACCGCGCCATCGCGTGCAGCACCGCCAGGCTCATCGCCGTGGCGGCTGTCTTGATCGACGGTTCCGGCACGGGTGCGTAGAACGGCGAATGGTTGAACGCGAGCGGCTTGCCGCCAGGCCGCTGCGACTCGGCCACGTCCTTCGCATCGTAGATGCCGGTGAAGAAAAACATCGATGGCACGCCCTGGTTGACGAACAGCGAGAAATCCTCGCTGGCCGTCATCGCCGGCATGCGCTGCGCGTTCGCGTCGCCGAAGGCGTCCTTGAACACGGCTTCCATCCCGCGCACCAGTTCCGTACTGTTGACGATGGCCTGCCCGCCGGCAGTCAATTTGACGTCCGGCGCCGGCGCGCCGGCCATTGCCGCCGAGGCATTGGCCACGCGCCGCACGCCGTCCAGCAGCTTGTCGCGCACCTCGGGGCTGTACGAACGGATCGTGCCGCGCACCTGCACGCTGTCGGGAATGATGTTGCCGACCGTGCCCCCGTTGATCGCGCCGATCGTCACCACGCCGAACTCCTTCGGATCCTTCTCGCGGCTGATCACGGTCTGCACGTCCACCACGAAGCGTGCCGCGATGGTGACCGGATCCAGCGCCTTGTCCGGCGCCGAACCGTGGCCGCCGCGACCCTTGAACTCGATGTCGATCGCGTCCGAATTGGAGGACACGGGGCCATCGTTGAAACCGACGGTGCCGTGCGCGAGCGGCCACGAATGCAGCGCGAATGCCACATCCGGCTTCGGGAAGCGTGTAAACAGGCCGTCGTCCAGCATCGCCTTCGCGCCGGACACCGTTTCCTCCGCTGGCTGGCCGACGAACACCAGGGTGCCCTTCCACCGGGCCTTCAGCTCGACCAGCGTGCGCGCGGCGCCCAGCCAGCTGGCCATGTGCACGTCATGGCCACAGCTGTGGGTCACGAAGGTTTCCCGGCCGCCGCTCTGCGCGCGCGCCCTGCTGGCATAAGGCAGGCCGGTTTTCTCTTCCATCGGCAGGCCGTCGAGGTCCGTGCGCACCAGCACCGTGGGGCCGGCGCCGTTGCGCAGCACCGCGACGATACCCGTCCTGCCAACCTTCTCGGTGACCTCGAAGCCCAGCTTGCGCATCTCGGCCGCGAGCTTCCCGGCCGTGCGCACTTCCTGGAACGCGAGTTCGGGGTGGGCGTGCAAGTCCTTGTAGACAGTGTCCAGCCAGGGATACATCGCATCGACGCGGGCACGGACGTCGCCTTTCAGCGGCGCCACCGACTGGGCATGGACGGGCTGGGACAGGAACAGCGGAGACAGCGAAGCAAGGGCGATGCGGACGAGCATGGATTTCAATGTGGGCTCCTGGTCGGATGGCGACAGCGCCAGTGCCGCAATATACCTCACGGCCCGCCCACGCCGCTGACGCGCCGATCGGGGCCGCTTATGGGATAATGCGGCTTTACCCGATACGCCTTGCCATGGAACGCTCAACCCGCCAGCGCACCGCGATTCGCGCGGCAATCGAAGCCGCCGCGCGCCCGCTCAGCCCCCACGAAATCCTCGATGCCGTGCGTGTAACCGTTCCCGAGATCGGCATCGCGACGATTTACCGCAACCTGAAGCTGCTGCTGGGCGAAGGCGAACTCGAGGCCGTCACGCTGCCGGGCGAAAACCCGCGCTATGAAACGTCGCACGCGGCACACCACCACCATCACCATTTCCACTGCGTGGCGTGCGACCGCGTGTTCGAAGTGGAGGGCTGCCCGGGCAGGATGGACGACCTGGCGCCTGCCGGCTTCGTCATCGACCGCCACGAGCTGACCCTGTACGGCGAATGCGCCGAATGCGCCGCCAAGGGCAAGGGCAAGGCGGCGCCGGTGGCCGCCACCTCGGCGGCCAGCTCCTCTGTCACTTCGGCGGCCAAGCGCCCGCCCCGCCCCCACAAGCACTGACCGGCCGGTTCTTCCGCAGGCGCGGTCGACCTGATTTTATCGGCAAGATTGTGCCCGAGCCTGTGTCCCGCTGCCTGCGTGTCCCGGTGCCAGGCACGAGAACACGCGAAACTGCGCCTGAGCCCGTGTTGCCGGACTGTAGTCCGGCTGCCAGGCACGAGGACACGCGCAACTGCGCCTGAGCTTGTGTTGCCGGACTGTAGTCCGGCTGCCAGGCACGAGGACACGAGCTCAGGCATGATCAGAACGTCACGCGCAAGCCCGCGGTGAGGTTACGGCCCGGCAGCGGTGCCGCGTGCTTGATGAACGACGTGTGGCTGAACGCCAGCTCGTCGGTCACGTTGTTCAGCCGCGCATACAGCATCGCAGGCAGGCCCGCGATGCGCGTGTTGTAGTGTGTGCCGAGGTTCAGCATGTTGTAGCCCGCCGTGCGGTCCTCATACGGCGTGACCTTCTCCTGCGTGGCCACGCGGTAGGCTTCGACCATGCCATGCCAGCCGCGCCATTCGCCATCGAGCTTCGCGCCCAGGCGGCCGGCCGGGATGCGCGGGACGTTGCCGCCACCATCACGCACGCTGCTACTCAACCTTGCGCGCACGTAGTCGCCGAACAGCGTGGCCTGCAGGCCCGCCGGCAGTTCCTGCCGCAATTCCCCTTCGATGCCGGTGAACGTCGCATCGCGCTGCGCATACTCCACCAGCTGGAAGCCTTCGTGGTTGTCCAGCGTGCGCGCATAGATGTAGTTGTCGATGCGGTTGTGGAACGCGCTCACCGAGAACGTGGTCGGGCCGGCGAACTTGCGCAAGGTGACGTCGATGTTGTTCGACGTTTCCTTGTCCAGGTTCTCGTTGCCGATTTCCCACGTGCTGGTGGCCAGGTGGATGCCGTCCGCATACAGTTCCTCGGCGCCCGGCAGCCGATGGCTGCGCGAAATGGCCGCGCGCAGCGAGTACCGGGGAGCGAACTTCCATACCGCGCCAAGCGCCAGCGACGTGCCGCGTGCGCTGGTACCGCGTTCCGGCTGGGCAGCCACGTCGATGTCCTGCCACTCGTGGCGCAGGCCCGCTTCGAAGCGCCAGTCGTCCAGCCGGTATTCCTCGGTCACGAAGGCGGCATGCTTCTTCGTCAGGGTTGCCGGCACATAGGCTTCCTCGCCCAGCGCCGCGAAATCGCGCCGCGTGGTCTGCAGGCCGACGACGCCGCGCCAGCCCGCCACCGGCTTGTGCTCCAGTTCCAGCCGCGCGTCGTGCGCCTTGCTGGTGAAGGTGGTGGCCACTTCCGCACCTTCGATTTCATCGTGCCGGTAATCCGTGAACGATGCGCGCAGCCGCACTTTCGAGAAGCCGGCCAGCGGGTCGCGGTATTCGCCGCGCACGTCCCAGCGTTCGCTGTCCAGCTTCACGAACGGTACCGCGCCTTCCTCGTGCTCGTGGCCGTGGTCGTGGTCGTCGCCCTCTTCCTCGTCATGGCCATGGCCGCCGCAGTGCAGGTGATCGCCATGCGGATGGCAGCCTTCGAACTCGTGGCTGTGGCCGGGAATGCCGTATTCCGTGCGTTCCTTCGTGAACGCCGCGCCGAGATAGCCGCGCTCACCGATCCACGACAGGCCGACCGTGCCCGTTTCCGACTCCTTGTAGCTGCCATGGACGCGCCGGCCTTCCGGCCAGTCCTTGCCGACACGGTATTCGTCGGCATCGCGCTTGACGCCTTCGGCGTGGAAGACCACGCTGCCGGCAGCCGCTGTCATCTCGAACGCGCCCGCCTTTTCGCGCGCGGCCGAATTGGCGCGCACTTCGGCGCTGCCCTCGACGGCCTTCGACGGCAGGGCCGTCGGGATCTTCCGGTCGATGATGTTCACCACGCCGCCCACCGCGCCGCCACCGTAGGCCAGCGCCGACGGCCCGCGCAGTACCTCGATGCGCTCGGCCAGCAGCGGCTCGAACGCCACCGCGTGGTCCGGGCTGATCGTTGCCGCATCCTGCACTTCCGCGCCGTCGGCCAGGATCTTCACGCGCGGGCCATCCATGCCGCGGATCACCGGACGGCTCGCGCCCGCGCCGAAGTGGCTGGACGTGATGCCGGGCAGCCGGCCCAGCGTTTCGCCCAGCGTGGATTCGCGCACCCGTACCAGCTCGGCGCCGGACAGCGTGGTGGCCGGCGTGATCATGTCGTCGGCCACCACGCCGAGGGCGCTGGCCGAAACCAGCACGGTGGGAATGCTGTCCGGATCGCCGCCATGGCGCTCGGCCGTGGTCTGGGCCTGGGCGGTGAACGATGTACCGAATGCCAGCGCGAGAGCCAGCGCCAGCGGAGTGCGTTTGTCGTACATGGGAATGCATCCTTGTCATGGGTAGGAAATTCCCCTAATTATAATGAGAATTCATTATCGTTAGAAGATGCAATCGTCCATGATCGCGGGAATATCGAAAACCGGTACGACCGATGCCGGCACGGCCGGCATCGGCGCGCGTCAGGCTTCGGCCAGTACCGCGTTGACTTCGGCCGGCACGGCGGGCTTGAGCAGGTGATGGTCGAAGCCGGCGGCCTGGCTGCGCGCACGGTCTTCCGCCGCGCCCCAGCCGGTCAGCGCGGCCAGCCGCACGCCGTCCAGGCCGGGCATCCCGCGCAGGCGGCGTGCCGTCTCGTAGCCGTCCATGCCGGGCATGCCGATATCGAGGAACACGACTTCGGGCAGGAACAGCGCCGCTACTTCCAGCGCCGCCGCGCCATCGGCGGCAACGCGGGTATCGTGTCCGTCCAGCGCCAGCAGGTCGGACAGCGAATGGGCCGCATCGGCATTGTCGTCCGCGATCAGGATGCGCAGGCGCCTCGTGGTGGCCGGGGCGGATGGTGGCGGTTCGGCTAACTGCGCCACCGCGCCCGCGAGCGGCAGGCGCACCGTAAACGTGCTGCCCTGCCCCGCCCCCGGGCTGGCGGCCGTGGCGGTGCCGCCATGCAGCGCCACCAGCCGCCGCACCAGCGACAGGCCGATACCGAGGCCGCCGTTCGCGCGCTCCGTATGCCGGGCAACCTGCGTGAACATGTCGAACACGGCGTCGAGCGACTCGGCCGGGATGCCGATGCCGTTGTCGGCCACCGTGATCACGGCCATGTCGCCGTCGGCACCGGCGGCAACGCGGATCCTGCCGTTGCGCGGCGTGTATTTCGCGGCATTGGTCAGCAGGTTGCCAATCACCTGGCTGATGCGTACCGGGTCCGCCTCGACGGGCAGCGTCCTGCCGGGCAATTGCACGTCCAGGTCGTGGCCGGCCGCTTCCAGCGCAGGCATGCTTGCCTCGACGGCCGCCGTTACGATACGGTTCAGGTCCGCCGCTTCCCGATGCAGCACGATCTTCCCGCTGGACACGCGGGCAATGTCGAGCAAGTCGTTGATCAGGTGCGTCATGTGGCTCAGCTGGCGGTCCATCATGCCGCCCACCTTCGCCACGACGTCGCTGCCGCCCGAGCCGAGGCGCAGCAGCTCCAGGCCGTTGCGGATCGGCGCCAGCGGATTGCGCAGTTCGTGGGCCAGCACGGCCAGGAACTCGGATTTGTGGCGGTCCGCCTCGCGCAGCGCCTCGGTCGAGCGCACCCGTTCGATATGCGCCCAGCAACGCTCGACCACCGCTTCCACGAGCGCCAGGTCCTCGGCCGTCCATTGGCGCGGATGCACCTGGTGCACGGCCATCATCGCCACCAGCCGGCCACCCTTGACGAGCGGGCAGCAGATGATTGCCTTGATGCCGATGCTGTTGAACATGCCGTCGCCGTCGCCCGGCGCGAGTTCGCGATCGACATCGTTGATGACGAGCGTGCGGCCCATGCGCAGGTTCTGCGTGGCGCGCGAACCGAACAGGTCGAGCGAATACACGCCTGCCGTGCTGATCGCGCCCGGCACGCGCCAGTCGTGCCGGATCGTGAAGCGGTCGTTGTCCGGCTCCAGGTCGGCGTACGCCACGCGCGTCACGCCCAGGTGTTCGCCCAGCAGCCGCGTGGCTTCCTCCATGATCGCGCGCGGCTCGCTGGCCACGCGGGTGGCCTCGCCGATCTCGTCGAGCAGGCGCAGGCGCTCCATCGCATCGTCGCGTTCGCGGCGCGACGCCACCCTGGCCGTCGTCTCCACGCAGGTGACCAGCAGGCCCGCGATTGTGCCCTCCTCATCATGGATCGGGCTCGTGAAGAACGTGACGTGGATCTGTTCCGGGTAGCCGTTGCGTTCCACCGTGAACGGATGGTCCTCCACGGCGCCCGTGGCATGGCCGCGCAGCGCATCGTCGAGCAGCGGGCCGACGGGGTCGGCCAGTTCGGGCCAGACGGCGCGGAAGGGCTGGCCCATCAGGACCGCATTGTCATGGGCCCGCGCCCCCAGTAACGCGCGATAGCCGTCGTTGAACAGCATGCGCAGCGCGCCGCCCCACATCACGCACATCGGCTGCCGCGAATGCAGCACCATGCCGGCCGCCACGCGCAACGCCGGCGACCACGTCCCCACCGCGCCGAACGGGGTCATGGCCCAGTCGTGAGCGGTCGCGATGGCGGTGACAGGATCGGGGCGATGGTCGGGCATGGCAATGGGCAACGTGGCGCGGCATGCCGCAAACGCGCACGATACCATGCCATCAAACAACACGTCGCCGGGCGCGCAAGCCGACGGACGGCTTGCTGGAATGCTTCAGCAAAGCCGCTCAGCGACTGGCAGCAACTGGTGCGGCCGCCGTGCCATCCTTGACCGGCTCGCCCACGTCACCCGGCCGGAACGGTACGGTCATCGGGTCCATCGGCTGAATCGAGCCGTCGCGATTGAACGTCATTTTGGCCAGCAGGGTCTGGCGCTGGTAGCCATTCCCCTGCGGCAGCGCATGGCGGTGATACGCCACGTACCAGCGGTCGGTGCCCGGCACGTTGACGACGCTGTGGTGCGCCGTGGCGACGGCGGGGCCGTTGCGCTGCAGGACGATGAAATCCCGGTCCGGCGAGCGCACCGGGCCGAGGGGCGAATCAGCCACGCCCCAGCCCACGCGGTAATTCGGGCTGCGAGCATCGTCGATCGACCACATGAAGTAATACTTGCCGTTGCGCTTGAAGACGACCGGCGCTTCGCGGTGGTCGCGCAGTTTGATCGTGTGCACGGGGCCGTCCAGCGTGACCATATCGGCCTTCAGCTTGTATACGTTGCCCAGTTTGCCGTTCCCGTAGTAGAGATACGCCTGGCCATCGTCGTCGATGAACGGATACGGGTCGATCGTGTTCGACTGCACGCCAGTGCCCTTGGCGATCAGCGGTTTGCCGAGCGCATCGACGAACGGGCCGGTGGGCGACTTCGACGTGGCCACGCCGATGTTCCCCTGCGCGCAGAAGTACATGTAGTAGGTGCCGTTACGCTCGATCACGTCGGGCGCCCATGCTTCCACGTTGGCCCATGTCAGGTCGTTGGCCACGTCGAGGACCATGCGCTCCTTCTTCCATTCCACCAGGTTCTTCGACGACCACACGGAAAAATCCGTCGTTTGCCAGTTCGGCTTGTCGGACGTGGGATAGAGGTAATACGTGTCGCCGAACAGGCGTATGGACGGATCGGCCGTGAAGCCTTCCAGTGCGGGAGGCGGCGCAGGCTTCGGCTCCACGGCCTGCGGGGGCCGCTGCATGAGGGGCTGCACAGCGGCGAGATCCTTCGCCAGCCACGCCGGCACTGCCAGCACGGTGCCATGCCGCTGCCCCTTCGCCACGGCCACCTGCGCCGACACGTCGGTCCATGTCTTCCAGTCCGTGGTCTCGAAGGCGCCGTAACGCTTGTCGGCATAGAAATCGACCAGCAGCGTTGTCTTGCCATCGTGCGTGTACAGCGTGGGCCCTTCGGCACGCAGGCCCTTGATCAATGGCTCGGGCATCACGCGGTAAGGGCCGAGCGCGCTGTCCGCCACCGCCCAGCGCACGGCGCCCCACTTGCCGGCCTTCTGCCTGTCGCCTTCCTTGAAGACGGCGATATGGCGTCCACCCCTGCTGCCCTCCTCCCGCACGACCGTGGTGTCGATGTGGTCGAAGCCCGGGTCGAGGAACAGCCGCGGTTCGCTGAACGTGACGAAATCCTTCGTCGTCACGTAGTACGTGCGGTGGTTCATCCGCTCGTCCGATTTCGTCTCCGGGAAGCGGCCGTCGATATCGGACGACACCGTGATCACGTAATGGCCGCCCGCTTCGTCGTAGAACGTTTCGGGCGCCCATGCATCGGTCGCGCCGGCGGTCTTCTCGAAGATCGGCAGGTAGCGCTGCGCCGACCAGTTGACGAGGTCCGTCGATGCCGCGTAGCCGATGCCCTTGTCCTTCCAGCCCGTGGTCCACACCATCCGGAATACACCGTCCGGCCCGCGCAGGATGTGCGGGTCGCGCATCAGGCCCGATCCGACGGACGGTTTCAGGAAGACCTTGCCGAGGTCGGACCACGCCTTGCCGTCCGCGCTGGCCGACAGGTGCAGTCCATCGCCCTTGCCCTGGAACGACGTGAACAGCCACGTGATGTCCGGCCACTTCGATTGCTGGGCCGCCGCGCCGCCGGCAAACGCCAGCAGCGCGATGGCCAGCGCGGTGCGGCGCGATGTCGGGTTGGTGGGCATGGTCTTCTCTCCTCGTTGTTGTCGCCACTGGGCCGCACCTTAGCATGCCGCGCGGCACCCCGAGCGGTGCGCCGGCCGATCGATCATCCGGTTGATCGGCCGGCCATGCATGATCGGTAGACGAACTCGGTAGACGAACGCAGCCGCGTGCGATCGATGACCGCAACTGCGCACGATCGATGGACCGCGCAACTGCGCTATATCGCTTCCGGATAGCGCGCGCGATAAATGGAATAGCAATGGCGTTGCAATTGCGGCTAGACTTTTTGATTCCGTCATCGAGTCATTCACCCATGTTAAGACGCCTGATTCCCCTGGTGGCCTTTGGCCTGCTCACACTCACCGGCGCCGCTTGTGCCGCCGAAGCCCCGGTACGCGAGCGCATCGCGTTCAACGCCGACTGGCGCTTCCAGAAAGAAGAGGCCGGCAGGGAACAAGCCGGCAAGTTCGACGCCAGCACGCCGACCGCGCAACCCGGCTTCGACGATGCTGCTTGGCGCAAGCTGGCGCTGCCCCACGACTGGGGTATCGAAGGCCCGTTCCGGCAGGAGTACCCGAACGACACGGGCAAGCTGCCGTGGTGGGGCGTGGCCTGGTACCGCAAGCACTTCACGCTGCCGGCGACCGATGCCGGCCGCCGTGTCTACCTCGACATCGATGGCGCGATGTCGAATGCCCAGGTGTGGATCAACGGCCAGCACGTGGGCGGCTGGCCCTATGGCTACGCCTCGTGGCGCGTGGACCTGACACCGCACGTGAAACCGGGCGGCGCCAACGTGGTGGCGGTGCGGCTCGACAATCCGCCCGCTTCGTCGCGCTGGTATCCGGGCGGCGGCATCTACCGCAACGTGTGGCTGGTGAAGACGGCGCCCGTGCACGTGGCGCAGTACGGCACCTTCGTCACCACGCCGATCGTGACGAAGGAATCGGCGACCGTGAACGTCGAGGTGACCGTCGACAACCGTGGCGCCGAAACCGAAGTGCAGGTCGCCACGGAGATCTACGCGCTCGATGGCGCAGGCAGGCGTACCGGCGAGCCGGTGGCACGCAAGGATGCGAGCACGCCCTGGAAATCCCCCGCCGGCCACCAGCTGCAGTTCAACCAGGCGCTGGCCGTGGCCAGGCCGCGGCTGTGGAGCACAGCCTCGCCACAGCGCTATGTGGCCGTCACCACCGTGTCCGCGAAGGGCAACGTGGTCGACGTCGTCGAAACGCCGTTCGGCATCCGCACCATCGCGTTCGATGCGCAGCGCGGTTTCCTGCTGAACGGCACCCGGCTGGCAATCCAGGGCGTTTGCCAGCACCACGACCTGGGCGCACTGGGCGCGGCGATCAACGTGCGCGCGCTCGAACGCCAGCTGGAGATCCTGCGCGAGATGGGCGTGAACGCCATCCGCACCAGCCATAACCCGCCGGCGCCCGAGCTGCTCGACCTGGCCGACCGCATGGGCTTCGTGGTGGTGGCCGAGGCGTTCGACATCTGGGGCCTGAAGAAGAACCCGAACGACTACCACCTGCATTACAAGGAGTGGCACGAGAAGGACCTGCGCGCGATGATACGGCGCGACCGCAACCACCCCAGCGTGATTGCCTGGAGCATCGGCAACGAGATCGTCGAACAGGGCCAGAACGAGGGCTGGAAAGTGGCGGCGCACCTGTCCGAGATCGCGCGCGGCGAGGACCGCACCCGCCCCACCACGGCAGCCTTCAACCATGTCGGCTCGGCCTACAACGGCTTCCAGAATGCCGTCGACGTGTTCGGCTTCAACTACAAGCCGCATGAGTACGCGAAGTTCCACGAGCATGCGCCGCACATCCCGCTGCTGGGCAGCGAAACGGCATCCACCGTCAGCTCGCGCGGCGAATACTTCTTCCCCGTCAGCGACGACCAGTCGAAGGGCCTGGCCAATTTCCATGTCAGCAGCTACGACCTGAGCGCCCCGCCGTGGGCGTCGCCGCCGGACAAGGAATTCCGCGGCCAGGACGACAACCCGTTCGTCGCCGGCGAATTCGTGTGGACCGGCTTCGACTACCTGGGCGAGCCCACGCCATACAACAGCGACACGACGAACCTGCTGAACTTCACCGACCCGGCGCAGCAGCAGCGCATGGCGCAGCGGCTGGAAAGCCTCAAGAAGATCGCCGTGCCGTCGCGCAGCTCGTATTTCGGCATCGTCGACCTGGCCGGCTTCAAGAAGGACCGCTTCTGGCTGTACCAGGCGCGCTGGCGCCCGGAACTGCCGATGGCGCACCTGCTGCCGCACTGGAACTGGCCGGAACGCGTGGGCCAAGTCACGCCGGTGCATTTGTATACGTCCGGCGACGAGGCCGAGCTGTTCCTGAATGGTAAATCGCTGGGCCGCAAGAAGCGCGGCCCGCGCGACTACCGGCTGCGCTGGGACGACGTCGTCTACCAGCCCGGCACGCTGCAAGCTGTCACCTACAAGGACGGCAAGCGCTGGGCCGAAGATACGGTGCACACCACCGGCAAGGCGGCGAAACTGCTGCTGTCCGCCGACCGCCAGGCGATCCGTGCCGATGGCGACGACCTGTCGTTCGTCACGGTGACGATCGCCGACAAGGACGGCCGGCCCGTGCCGCGCACCGCCAACCGCGTGAAGTTCACGCTCACCGGTCCGGGCGACATCATCGCCACCGACAATGGCGACCCGACCAGTTTCGAGTCGTTCCAGTCGCGCGAGCGCAATGCGTTCAATGGGCTGGCGCTGGCGATCGTGCGCACCCGCGCGGGACAGGCGGGCAAGCTGGTGTTGACGGCAACTTCGGAAGGATTGGGGAGTGCGAAGGTGACGCTGCAGAGCAAGGCGCCGTAAGTCGTGCCCGTGACCGGGAAAGGGGCTACGCCAGCCGCTTTCCCGGTGCCGGCGGGCGGGCGCCGTAGGCATCGCGCAGCGCCCGCAGCGCGACACCGATCAGATTCCCCGCCGTCAATCCGGCATGCAGCTGCGTCGCGTTGCCGTAGGCGATATCCATCACCAGCGCGCCAAGCTGCAGCACGGGCACAGGCGATGCGCCGCCGGGGAAGATCTTCACGAGGCGCGAGCCCACCTGGTGCCACTCGTCGTCGAACATCTTCGTGTGCCGCGCCGCCACCGCCGCATCGGCACGTGCCAGCCGTGCCATGTCCACCACGAGCAGGCGCAGGTCGGGTTCATGCTGCATGCCGTCGGCCCAAGCGCAGACTGTTTCGATGACGGCATCCGGATCGTCCACCGCATCCAGGCGCCGGCACAGTTCATCGGCCTGGCCCAGCGCGTAGTAGTCGAACATCGCAAAGAACAGTTCGTCCTTCGACGCGAAGTTCGAATACATCGCGCCTTTCGAATAGCCCGCCTCCTCGGCGATGCGGTCGATCGACGCCCCCGCGTAACCCTCGCGCGTAAACACGACGGCGGCCGAGGCCAGCAGGCGCTCGCGCGTGCGGGCGCGGCTCTGTTCGCGCGTCAGGCGCGCCGGCCTGGTGAAGGTTGCATCGTGGTCGGTCATGATCCTTGTTCGGGTAAACGGTCCGTCATGCGCCCGTCATCGGCAGCATCATGCGTCGCAAAGGACGGTCGGCGTGACGGACATGCCCACCTTCAGCAGTTGCGCGGCGCGCTGGCCCGGATCGATGACGATCTTGACCGGCAGGCGCTGCACCACTTTCGTGAAGTTGCCGGTCGCATTGTCGGGCGCGATCGGCGAGAAGGACACGCTGCTGGCGGGCGCGAGGCTTTCGACATGGCCGGTCAGCGTGGTACCGGGCAGCATGTCGACCGCAATTGTAACGCGCTGGCCGGCACGCATCCTGGCCAGCTGCGTTTCGCGGAAGTTCGCCTCGATGTACGCGTGCTGCAGCGGCACGATGGCAAGCATGGCGGCACCCACCTGCGCATAGGCGCCGACGCGCACGGCGCGCTGGCCGACCACGCCGTCGACCGGTGCCTCGACCCGGGTGTACGACAGGTTCAGTTCCGCGGCCGCGAGGGCCGCCTTCGCCCGCGCCACCTGGGCATCGGCCTGCGCCACCTGGGCACCCAGCACATCGAGCTGCTGTTTCGCGGCGGCCAGCGCGGCCTTGTCCGCCGCGTGGTTCGCCGCGGCGGCATCGGTCTGCGATTCGGCCTGCTGGCGGTCCTGCATCGAGGCCGAGCCGTCCGACGCCAGGTCGCGATAGCGTTCGGCATTGGCCCTGGCGAACTTCAGCGTGGCGGCGCCGGCATCGATCGCGGCGGCGGCGCGCCGGATCGTGCTGCCCTGCTGGGCGATGGCGGCGCGGGCGCTGGCCAGGTCGGCCTCGGCTTTCGTCAGCTCGGCGCGGGCGATATCGACGGCCACGGCGAAGTCGCGATCGTCGATCCGCGCCAGCAGCTGGCCCTTGCGCACGGACTGGTGGTCCTCGACCAGCACTTCGGCCACCTTGCCGGCGACCTGCGGCGCCACCAGCGTGAAGTCGGCGGTCACGTAGGCATCGTCGGTGCTCTGGCGGCTGCCGCCCGCCTCCTGGTGGTTCCACGACCAGGCACTGCCGGCGGCAAGGCCGGCGAGCAATACGCCGATCGCGATCTTTGCGGACGTTGGAAGAGACATGTGATCCTCGAATGAATGAAATTATTGTTTGGGCGGCAGCACGGGCGGGGCGATGTACTGCAGCGACAGCACGAGCGGAACCAGCGCCAGCGCCAGCGCGCCGAGCACCAGGTAGCCATCGGCGATCGACAGCACGAAGGCCTGGTGCGAAACGCGGCCGGCCACGCCGGCCAGCGCATCCGGCGGCACGGCGCCGGCGCTGCGGCGCATGTTGGCGGCGCCGTCGAGCAGCACGTTGGCATGCGTGGCTTCGCGCACGGCCAGCAGGCGGCCGACGATGGCGCTGCCGAACATGGTGCCGAACGCGCGCAGCGTGTTGACGATACCGGATACCTGCGGCCCTTCCATCGGCTGCACCACGCTGGTGGCCAGGAACAGCAGCGCGATCACGGCCATCGGCTGGCCGAACGCATGCAGCGCCTGCGCCAGCGCGAATTCGGCGGCCATCCACTCGGGCGTGATGCGCGAGCCCACCCAGCATGCGGCCGCGATCAGCAGCAGGCCCGCGACGAACACGTGCCGCGCGTCGACCCATTTTTTATAAAGCAGCCAGGAGACGGCCGGCCCCAGGATGAACTGCGGCAGGCCCACCTGCAGGCCGATGACGGCCAGCTGCGGCGTGCGGAAGTGCCAGGCATGGCCCAGGAAATCGGCGGGCAGCAGGGAACCGGACAGCAGCACGACCAGCATGCCGACGAACACGGTGAAGCCCAGGCCCAGGTTGCGGCGGTGCAGCAGCTGCAGCTTGATGAACGGCATCGGGTGGAACCACTCGCAGACGAGGAAGATCGCCAGCAGCGCGCCCCCGGCACCGAACAGCCAGCACACCAGCACGCTGTTGAACCAGTCCAGCCGCTCGCCCTGCGACAGGCCGATGCCGATCATCACGAGGGCCGCCATGCCGGTCACGAGCCCGAGCCAGTCGATCTGCCGGAAACGTTCCAGGCGCACCGGGTCCTGCGGGATGCCCCACCCCACCGCGGCCAGCGAGAACAGCGCCATCGGCGCCGTTTGCCAGAACAGCAGGCGCCAGTCGGCCACGCCATCGGTCCACGTGGCCGACAGCCAGGTGGCCACGTTCGGCGCGAAGGTGGCCGTCATCGCATACAGCGCCAGACCGTAAAGCCGGATCGGCGTGGGGAAGAAGCGCAATGCCGCAGCCATCAGCACGGGGATCAGCAGGCCGCCGGAAAAACCCTGCAGGCAGCGCAGCACGAGCAGCGTGGCCGTATCCGGCGCCAGCGGCGTGGCCAGGCCCAGCAGCGTGAAGACGGCGACGACCGCCATGTGGTAGCGGCGGAACGAGAACGTGATCGCGAACCACGCCGAGAACGGCATCGCGGCCAGCTCGAACGCACCATACAGGCTCGATACCCAGCTGCCGTCGTCGATACCCATGCCGTACACGGCCCGGATGTCGCCCAGCGCCAAGGTGCCGATGCGGCTGTTCAGGCCGGACATCATCGCGGCCACGAACACGCCCACCACACCGGTGAGCAGGCGCGGGCCGAACGGGTGGATGGGCGGCGCAGCCGGTACGGCCGGCGCGGCTGGTGTCGATGCCGGCGGCACCGCGGCGAGGGTCGCGGACATCGTCAGCCTTCCCGCGCCGCGCCGGCCGCCAGCCGCCGTGCCGCCGCCACGGCTGCCGCCTGCGCTTCGGCCAGCGTGGCGCAGATGCCGGAATCGGCAACACCGGCGTTCTCGTATGTCTGGATTTCCCAGTGCCAGCGGCCGTCGAACTCGTCCGGCCAGGCGCACAGGCGGCGGTGATGAACGCTGTACAGCTCGTCATCGAGGTCGAGCACCCACAGCGGCAGGTCGGATTCATCGGAGGGGTGCCAAGCGGGCATGGACGGTCAGTAGTTGATGAAAGGCATCAATTATACTGATCGGTATCTGAATTTCAAGCGGTATTTTACTTATGAATTTTTCTTCCCGAGCCTCAACGCCGATAAAATGTTGCCGGAAAAATGGGGTACGTCCCCATTTTTCCGGCAACATTTGCGTTAACCGGTTACTGATCGGTCAGCGCAGGCCCCAGCCAGTCGGCCAGCACTTCGGCCGTATGCTCGCCCAGCATCGGTGGCGGCCGGTCGTAGGTGACCGGCGTTGCCGACAGGCGGATCGGGTTGGCGACCAGCGGCACGGTGCCGGCCACCGGATGCGCCATCTCGATGCGCATCCCGCGCGCCTGGACCTGCGGGTCGTCGAACACCTTGTCGAGCGTGTTGATCGGACCGCACGGCACACCGGCGCCTTCCATCAGCGCCACCCATTCGGCGGTCGTGCGCGTGACCGTGACGGCATGGATGCCGGCGACGAGTTCGGCGCGGTGCCGCACGCGCTGCGGATTGGTGGCGTACCGTTCGTCGGTCCCCCACTCCGCCCGGCCCAGCACGCCGCACAGCTTGCGGAACTGCCCGTCGTTGCCGACGGCGACGATCATGTAGCCATCGGCCGTCGGGAAGTCCTGGTACGGCACGATGTTCGGATGCGCATTGCCCATGCGCCGCGGCGCCGTGCCGCCCACGAGGTAGTTGGCGGCCTGGTTCGCCAGCACGGCCACCTGCACATCGAGCAGCGCGAGGTCGATGTGCTGTCCTTGTCCGCTGCGCTCGCGGTGCGCCAGCGCGGCCAGCACGGCGTTCGACGCATACAGGCCCGTCATCACATCCGTCAGCGCCACGCCGACCTTCATCGGGCCGCCGCCCGCCTCGCCATCCGGCCGGCCGGTCAGGCTCATCAGCCCGCCCATGCCCTGGATCAGGAAGTCGTACCCGGCGCGCTGCGCATACGGGCCGTCCTGCCCGAAGCCGGTGATCGAGCAGTAGATCAGGCGCGGATTGACGGCCTGCAGGCTGGCATAGTCGAGCCCATACTGCGCGAGGCCGCCGACCTTGAAGTTTTCCAGCACCACGTCGGCCCGTGCCGCCAGTTGCCGCACCAGTGCCTGGCCTTCGGCTGTGGCGATATCGATCGCCACCGAGCGCTTGTTGCGGTTGGCGCTCAGGTAATAGGCGGCCTCGCTCGTCGGGTTGCCTTCCGCGTCGGGCAGCCATGGCGGCCCCCAGGCGCGAGTATCGTCGCCGCTGCCCGGCCGCTCGACCTTGACCACGTCGGCGCCCAGGTCCGCCAGCAGCTGGCCGGCCCACGGCCCGGCCAGCACGCGCGACAGGTCGAGCACTTTCAGGCCAGCCAATGCCCCCGTGTTCATCGTGCCCGCCATGGCCGTCAGAATGCCGCGATGCCCGTCATCGCACGGCCGAGGATCAGCGCGTGGATGTCGTGCGTGCCTTCGTAGGTATTGACCACTTCGAGGTTGACGAGGTGGCGCGCCACGCCGAATTCGTCGCTGATGCCGTTCCCGCCCATCATGTCGCGCGCCACGCGGGCGATGTCGAGTGCCTTGCCGCACGAGTTGCGCTTCATGATCGACGTGATCTCGACGGCGGCCGAGCCTTCGTCCTTCATGCGCCCCAGCCGCAGGCAGCCCTGCAGGCCAAGGGTGATTTCCGTTTGCATGTCGGCCAGCTTCTTCTGCACCAGCTGGTTCGCCGCCAGCGGCTTGCCGAACTGCTTGCGGTCCAGTACATACTGGCGCGCGCGGTGCCAGCAATCCTCGGCCGCGCCCAGCGCGCCCCAGGCGATGCCGTAGCGGGCGCTGTTCAGGCACGTGAACGGGCCTTTCAGGCCGCGCACTTCCGGAAACGCGTTTTCTTCCGGGCAGAACACGTCGTCCATCACGATCTCGCCCGTGATCGACGCGCGCAGGCCCACCTTGCCGTGGATCGCCGGCGCGGACAGGCCCTGCCAGCCCTTTTCCAGCACGAAGCCGCGAATCGCGCCTTCATCGTCTTTCGCCCACACCACGAACACGTCGGCGATCGGGCTGTTGGTGATCCACATCTTGCTGCCCGAGAGCTTGTAGCCGCCGTCGACCTTGCGGGCGCGGGTGATCATGCTGCCGGGATCGGAGCCGTGATTCGGTTCCGTCAGGCCGAAGCAGCCGATCCATTCGCCGGTCGCCAGCTTCGGCAGGTATTTCTGTTTCGTCTGCTCGTTGCCGAATTCGAAGATCGGCACCATCACCAGCGACGACTGCACGCTCATCATCGAGCGGTAGCCGGAATCGACGCGCTCGACCTCGCGCGCCACCACGCCGTAGCTGACGTAGTTGAGGCCGGCGCCGCCGTACTGTTCGGGGATCGTTACGCCCAGCAGGCCCAGCTCGCCCATCTCGCGGAAGATGTCGCTGTCCGTCTTTTCGTTACGGAACGCTTCGAGCACGCGCGGCAGCAGGCGGTCCTGGCAATAGGCGGCGGCGGAATCGCGCACCATGCGTTCTTCATCGGTCAGTTGCTGGTTCAGCAGCAGCGGGTCGTCCCAGTGGAAGGCGGCTTTGTGCTTGGATGTCATTTCAGGATCTCGGGCAAATTGAACATTGACGCAATGTACAATCACGCGAATCGTGCGGCAAACGTTTTATTCGCACTGACCTGTGCGTTTATCGCACTCGGAGATCCCTTATGCGTCGACAAATTCCCTCCACCCTCGCCCTCTCCGCCTTCGAGGCCGCCGCCCGCCACCAGAGCTTCACGAAGGCGGCCGACGAACTGGCCGTCACGCAGAGCGCCATCTGCCGCCAGATCGGCGCGCTCGAGGAATTCCTCGGCGTCGCACTGTTCCGCCGCGGGCGCCGTGGCGTGGCATTGACGGAGGCCGGCCTCGCGTACAGCCGCAAGGTAACGGCGCGGCTGGACGACGTGGAGCGCGACACGCTGGAATTGATGGCCGGCGGCGGCAGCGGCGGCACGCTGGAACTGGGCGTCGTGCCGACGTTCGCCACCAAGTGGCTCTTGCCCCGCCTGCCACGCTTCCTGGCACGATATCCAGGCATTACTGTCAACCTCAGTTCGCGCACCCGCCCATTCCTCTTCGACGATACGCCGTTCGATGCTGCAATCCACGCGAGCGAAGCGATCTGGCCCGGCGCAGAAAGTGCATTTCTAATGTACGAAGATTTGGTGGCGGTCAGTTGCCCTGGCCGCCATGCACGACTGGTCGACGCGGCAGATTGGGAGAAACAGTCTCTGTTGCATATCAGCACCCGGCCCTATAACTGGCGTGACTGGTTCCGCTCCCAGGGATTGGACACCGCAAATGACATGGCAGGTCCGCGATTCGAGTTGTTTTCAATGGTGACGGAAGCGGCCGTACAGGGCATGGGGATTGGACTAGTCCCGCACATGCTGATCGAGGAGGAATTGGAACAGGGAAAGCTCATCCTGGTTACGCCGCACATATATCGCAGCGACCGCGCCTATCGACTGCTCTATCCGGAACGAAAGGCAGAGTACGCGCCGGTCAAGGCCCTTAAGCAATGGCTATTCGAAGAAACAGGAACAATCGACACAAAAAACTTTCCGCATAGTGATTTGCGTTGACAGCCATACACTTCCACGCGAAAATTGCTATTTTTTTAAATAAGTTTCCATGAGAACACTTTCACTTGCCTCTTTTCTGCTGCCACTCGCAGCGCTTTCTGCGGCACCAGCACAAGGGGCTGTGGTCACCTACCAATACACGGCCAGTGTATTCCGCATTGTAGTAAACGTAGCTGGTACAAACGACTACGAATTCACTGATTCGAGCAATTTAGCGGGTCCGACAATAAGCTACAACGATATTTGGACTGGTACGTTCTACTACGATACGGAGTTGACTTCGGATTTATCACTGCCCCAGTGGCCGAACTCGCAGCAATACAGAGGATATATCGGGTCGACAATCAGCGACACTAGAACGGGGTTGTCCTACAGCTCGGATCCCGACGCGCAGCAAAAAGCATCGATGGAAGTGATGGACTCCCTCCCCAACGTCCATTACGACAGCATTGCCATCACCACCTTTGGTGGCGGCTCCAATTTTGAAAGCAGCTATCTCCTGCTCCAGAATTACGGTGGCACGGCACTGGTGGGCACTGCACCGCCGAAGCAGATTGGATTTGCCGATTACCTGTACGACAACGCGAGCATCGGCTATAGTTTTCGCGACGACAGCACTGGTGTCTCATTTTATGCAGATGCCGGACTAACATCGCTGACCCTAGTACCCGTCCCGGTGCCCGAACCCTCCACCTACGCCATGCTCGGCCTGGGCCTGGCCGCGCTGGCCTTCGTAGCCAGGAAACAGCGGCGCGCCTGACGCCGGGACCGCGGCTCACAGCTTGTCCAGCCGCTCGAACCGCTCCACCAGGAAATCCACGAACGTCCGTATCCGCGCCGACAGCTGATGCCGGTGCGGATACACCGCATAGATGTCCGCATCCGGCGTGCGGTACCCCGGCAGCACCTGTACCAGCCTGCCGCTTTGCAGGTAACGCTCGATATCCCACCCGGCGCGCATCAGGATGCCGTGCCCGTCCAGTGCCCAGCCCACCGCGATCTCGCCATCGTTCGTCGTCAGGTTGCCGCGCACCTTGACAGCCGTGGCATCGCGCTCCGCATCCCGTCCGCTGGAGAGGCGCCAGACACCATAGGCCTCGTCGCCCTGCCGGATCGCGATGCAGTTGTGGCGCGCCAGGTCGGCCGGCGTCTTCGGCTCGCCGTGCCGGTCCAGGTATTTCGGCGCCGCGCACAACAGCCGCCGGTTGGGCGCGAGCCGTCGGGCAATCACACGGGTATCGGCCGGGGCGCCGAAACGGATGCACACGTCGAACTGGTCGTCCGCCAGCGGCGGCGGATCGACCGAGAGCTGCAGCTGCACGTCGACCTCGGGATAGCGCAACACATATTGCGAAATCGCCGGGGCGATATGCAGCCGCCCGAAGCCCAGCGTGGCATTCACGCGCAGCTGCCCTTTCGGCACACCCTTTGATTTCGTCAGCATCTGCTCAAGGTCCGCGATCTCCCGCAGGATGCGCTGGGCATGTTCGATCAGCACGTCGCCTTCCGGGGTCAGGCTCATGCGCCGCGTCGTGCGGTTCACCAGCGGCACGCCGATCCGCCCTTCCAGCAGCGCGAGGCGCTTGCTGACGGCCGACGTGGTGATGCCCAGTTCACGGGCCGCCGCGCTCAGGCTGCCGCTGGTGGCGAGCGTCACCATGAACGTCAATTCGGCTGGTTGCAGTCCCACTTCCATTATTGAGCTCCAGGTTGACAACGGATTGAGTTTAACGGCCATTCGGGCGCCAGTCCACCCGCTACAGTGGCATCACTTTCAGTCGCGTTCCAACCCATCCACACAGGAGACACCATGAAAACGTACAAGATCGCAACCATTCCCGGCGACGGCATCGGCAAGGAAGTCGTACCGGCGGGCCGCGAAGTACTCGCCACGCTGGCCGCGCACAGCGGCGCATTCCAGTTCGCGTTCGAAGACTTCGACTGGGGCGGCGACTACTACCGCCAGCACGGCGTGATGATGCCGGCCGACGGTCTCGACGCCCTCCGGGACAAGGATGCGATCCTGTTCGGCTCGGCCGGCGACCCGCACATTCCCGACCACATCACGCTGTGGGGCCTGCGCCTGAAGATCTGCCAGGGCTTCGACCAGTATGCCAACGTGCGCCCCACCCGCATCCTGCCGGGCATCGACGCGCCGCTGAAGCGCTGCGCGCCGCAGGACCTGAACTGGGTCATCGTGCGGGAGAATTCGGAAGGCGAATATTCCGGCGTGGGCGGCCGCGTGCACCAGGGCCACCCGATCGAGGCGGCCACCGACGTGTCGATGATGACGCGGGTCGGCGTCGAGCGCATCCTGCGCTTCGCGTTCAGGCTGGCCCAGTCCCGCCCCCGCAAGCTGCTCACGGTGATCACCAAGAGCAACGCGCAGCGCCACGCGATGGTGATGTGGGACGAGATCGCGCTGCAGGTGTCGAAGGAATTCCCGGACGTGAAATGGGACAAGGAACTGGTCGACGCGGCCACCGCGCGCATGGTCAACCGCCCCGCCACGCTGGACACGATCGTGGCCACGAACCTGCACGCCGACATCCTGTCCGACCTGGCCGCCGCGCTGGCCGGTAGCCTGGGCATCGCTCCCACGGGCAACATCGACCCGGAGCGCCGCTATCCGTCCATGTTCGAACCGATCCACGGTTCCGCGTTCGACATCATGGGCAAGGGCCTGGCCAACCCGGTCGGCACGTTCTGGTCGGTCGTCATGCTGCTCGAGCACCTGGGCGAGCAGGAAGCCGCGGCGCGCGTGATGGCCGCCATCGAACACGTGACCGCGAACCGCGCGCTGCACACCGGCGACCTGGGCGGCAAGGCCACCACCGCCGACGTGACGCGCGCCGTGTGCGACTTCCTGTCGCGGGACGAGGACCGCAAGGCCGCCTGACGCTGCGGTCGATCGTTTTCCGCCGGTTCCGACCTGCCGTCAAGAGCGTGGCGGATCCGGCGTAGCAGTACCCCGAAGCGGTACCCATACTGGAGACAACCATGTCAAAACGATTCCTTGGAAAGCTGTATGTCCAGGTGCTGATCGGCGTGCTCGCCGGCGGCATCCTGGGCGTTCTTTATCCCCATTTCGCGGCGGACCTGAAGCCGCTGGGCGACGCGTTCATCCGCCTGATCAAGATGGTGTTCGCCCCCGTGATCTTCGCCATGGTCGTACTGGGCATCGCCAAGATGGACAGCATGAAGGAGCTGGGCCGCGTGGGTTCCCGCGCGCTGATCTACTTCGAAGTCATGTCGACGTTCGCGCTGGCGCTGGGCCTCGTCGTCGTCAACCTGGCCAAGCCCGGCGTCGGCATGAACGTCGACGTGCACACGCTCGATACCACCGGCATCAAGAACTACACGGCCGCCGCGGGACACTCCGGCGGCTTCGTCGATTTCCTGCTGCACATGATCCCCACCAGCGTGGTGGAGGCGCTGGCCAAGAACGACATCCTGCAGATCCTCGTGTTTGCCACGATGTTCGGCGTGGCGCTGTCGCACATGGGCCGCCGCGCCAAGCCGGTGGTCGATTTCCTGGAAGCGTTCAGCAACAGCATGTTCATCGTCGTCGGCATGATCATGCGCGTGGCGCCACTGGCCGCGTTCGGTGCGATCGGCTTCACGGTCGGCAAGTACGGCCTCGGGTCGCTCGTCTCGCTGGGCTACCTGATGGCCTGCATGTACCTCACCTGCTTCGTGTTCGTCGTGGCGATCCTGGGCATGGTGGCGCGTATCGCCGGCTTCAGCCTGTGGAAATTCCTGCGTTACATCAAGGACGAGATCTTCACCGTGCTGGGCACCAGCTCGTCCGAGTCCGTGGTACCGCAGCTGATGCGCAAGCTGGAGCACGTGGGGGTATCGAAGCCCGTCGTCGGCCTGGTGATTCCATCCGGCGTCACGTTCAATCCCGACGGCCAGTGCATCTACTACACGATGGCCGCCATCTTCATCGCCCAGGCGACGAACACGCCGCTGAGCCTCACCGACCAGCTGGTGGTGCTGGGCGTGCTGATGGTGACGTCGAAAGGGTCGGCCGGCGTGACCGGTTCCGGCTTCATCACGCTGGCCGCCACGCTGGCCTCGATGGGCAAGATCCCCGTCGAGGGCATGGTGCTGCTGCTGGGCGTGGACCGGTTCATGTCCGAGGCGCGGGCCATCACGAACACGATCGGCAACGCGGTCGGCACGATGGCGATCGCCCAGTGGGTGGGTGCGCTGGACCGCAGGCAGATGCACCGCGTGCTGGACGGCCAGTCGTCGCCCGAAGAGCTGCGTGCGCTGTACGAGCAGGACGACAACGCGGACACGTCCGCACCGGAGCTCGTGCCGGTGCACAAGGTCTCCGCCTGACATGTACTATCCTCCTATCATGAAGACAACGATGGATGACACGCTGGAAGACCCGTATGCACACGCGCTGCTGCGGCGCATGCTCGACGCGGCGATCGCCGCTTCGCAACCGGTGCTGTGCCTTCCCGGCCTGCTGCCCGAGGCGCCGAAGGGTCGGCTGATCGTGATCGGCGCCGGCAAGGCGTCGGCCGAAATGGCCCGCGCCGTCGAGCGCAACTGGCCCGGGCCGCTCGAAGGCCTGGTCGTGACCCGCTACGGCTACGCGGTGCCGTGCGAGCGCATCGAGATCGTCGAGGCGGCGCACCCGGTGCCGGATGCCGCAGGCCACGCCGCCGCACAGCGGATGCTGGAACTGGTGCGCGGCCTGCGCGAGGACGACACGGTGCTGTGCCTGATTTCCGGTGGTGGCTCCTCGCTGCTGCCGCTGCCGCTGGAGGGCATCACGCTGGAAGACAAGCAGCGGGTCAACGCGGCACTGCTCAAATCCGGCGCCACCATCGGGGAGATGAACTGCGTGCGGCGCCACCTGTCGGCCATCAAGGGCGGCCGGCTGGGCGCGGCCTGCCACCCGGCCCGGGTGGTCACGCTGCTGATTTCCGACGTGCCGGGCGACGATCCGCGCGACATCGCTTCCGGCCCCACGGTGGCCGACCCCAGTACCTGCGACGATGCGCTGGCCATCGTCCGCCGCTACGGTATCGACCTGCCGGAGCGCGTACTCGACGTACTGCGCAGCGGCCGCGGCGAGTCCGTGAAACCCGGCGATCCGCGCCTGGCCCGTTCCGAGGTGCGCATGATCGCCACGCCGCAGATGGCGCTGGAAGCGGCCGCCCGGGTGGCGCTCGATGCCGGCATCACGCCATATATCCTGGGCGACAGCCTGGAAGGCGAGGCGCGCGACGTGGGCAAGGTGCTGGCGGGCATGGCGCTGCAGACGGCGCGGCGCGGCCAGCCGTTCGCGAGCCCGTGCGTGCTGCTGTCGGGCGGCGAAACCACGGTCACCGTGCGCGGCAACGGCCGCGGCGGGCGCAACGTGGAATTCCTGCTCGCCTGCGCGCTGGCCCTGCGCGGCGAACCCGGCATATACGGCCTGGCAGCCGATACCGACGGGGTCGACGGCCAGGAGGAGATTGCCGGCGCCGTCATCGGGCCGGATACGCTGGAGCGCGCCTGGGCCGCCGGCTTGCGTCCGCACGACAGCCTGGACAACAATGACGGCCACGGCTTCTTCGGGGCACTGGGCGACAGCGTCGTCACCGGCCCCACGCTCACGAACGTCAACGATTTCCGCGCGCTGCTGGTGGTTCAATCCAGCTTGCCGCGGCGCGAACACTGATACGGAGAACCCATGCACCGCCAACGCAACGCCAAGATCGTCGCCACCCTCGGCCCGGCAAGTTCGGATCCGGACACCATCCGCGCCCTGTTCGATGCAGGCGCCGACATCTTCCGCCTGAACTTCAGCCATGGCAGCCATGCCGACCATCGCCAGCGCTTCGACGCGATCCGCGCCATCGAGGCCGAAACGGGGCGGCCGATCGGCGTGCTGCTCGACCTGCAGGGGCCGAAGCTGCGTCTCGGCACGTTCGTCGATGGCGGGGTCACGCTGGCCGCGGGCGACGCCTTCCGTCTCGACCTGGACCGCGACATGCCGGGTGACACGCATCGCGCGCCCCTGCCCCATCCCGAGATCTTCGCGGCGCTGGTGCCCGGCACCGACCTGCTGGTGGACGACGGACGGGTGCGGCTGCGCGTGGAAGCGTGCGGGCCGGATTTCGCCGCGACGCGCGTCGTCACCGGCGGGCGCGTTTCCGACCGCAAGGGCGTCAACGTACCGGGCGTCGTGCTGCCGCTGTCCGCGCTGACGGAAAAAGACCGGCAAGACCTGGAGTTCGGCCTGAAGCTCGGCATCGACTGGGTGGCGCTGTCGTTCGTGCAGCGGCCGGAAGACATCGACGAGATCCGGGCCATCGTGGCGGGTCGCGCCGCCATCGTCGCCAAGCTGGAAAAGCCGGCAGCGATTCACAGCCTCGATGCGATCGTGGCGGCCAGCGATGCGGTCATGGTCGCGCGCGGCGACCTGGGCGTGGAAATGCCGCCCGAACAGGTGCCGGCCATCCAGAAGCGTATCGTGCGCGCCTGCAGGAAGGTCGGCAAGCCGGTGATCGTGGCCACGCAGATGCTCGAATCGATGGTCTCCGCACCCGTGCCCACGCGCGCAGAGGCGTCGGACGTCGCTACCGCCATCTACGCCGGCGCCGACGCCGTGATGCTGTCCGCGGAATCGGCTTCCGGCCAGTACCCGCGCGACGCCGTGCGCATCATGAATTCGATCATCGCGCAAACGGAGGCCGACCCGTATTACCGCGAGGAGCTGGCGATCGCCGCCGGCGCCGCGGCAACGCTGGCATCGGACGGCATCGGCATCGCCGTGCGCAGCGTGACCGAGGCGCTGCGCATTGCCGCCGTCGTCGCCTACACGTGCTCCGGCTATTCCGCCCTGCGCATGGCCCGCGAGCGGCCGCGCGCGCCCATCATCGGCATGACGCCGCACGTGGCGACCGCACGGCGGCTGGCACTGGCCTGGGGCGTGCACCCGGTGCTGTGCCCGGAAGTGGCCGACGTGGCCGAGATGAGCGACCAGGCCTGCGCGGTCGCCCGGCGCGAAGAAGTGGCCAGCGCGGGCGATACGATCGTGATCTCGGCGGGCATGCCGTTCAGCGTGCCGGGCACCACGAACCTGCTGCGCATTGCGCAGGTGGGTTGAGCGACAGAGCGCGAAGACGAACGGGAAAAAAAAATGCCGGCGCTGGGCCGGCAAATTCCAATTCTCTGGGAGAGCTGGAGGAGACAGGTGCATCATCTCATCCGCTCCGCCATTCCGCCACTTTATTTCCCGCATACCTCCCATCAGGCCTGTGAATGACACGCCATCCGGGCAGGCATGCACCCGAACGGTCAGCGCACCAGGCAAGGCTTCTTGTTGTCGAACTGCCAGTTCGGCACGAGGAACTGCATGGCCGCCGCGTCGTCGCGCGCACCCAGCCCCATGTTCTTGTACGCCTGGTGCGCCTTTTCCAGTTCCGCCTCGTCGAGCTCGATGCCCAGGCCCGGCTTTTGCGGAATGGCGATGAAACCGCCTTCGATCCGCATCGGCTCCTTCGTCAGGCGCTGGCCGTCCTGCCAGATCCAGTGCGTGTCGATCGCCGTCACCCTGCCCGGCGCCGCCGCGCCCACGTGCGTGAACATCGCCAGCGAAATGTCGAAATGGTTGTTCGAGTGCGAACCCCACGTGAGGCCGAACATCTGGCACAGCTGCGCCACGCGCACGGAGCCCTGCATGGTCCAGAAGTGCGGGTCGGCCAGCGGAATGTCGACCGACTGCAGCTGGATCGAGTGGGCCATCTGGCGCCAGTCGGTGGCGATCATGTTGGTGGCCGTCGGCAGGCCCGTGGCGCGGCGGAACTCGGCCATCACTTCGCGGCCCGAGAAACCGTTCTCGGCGCCGCACGGGTCTTCCGCATAGGCGAGGATGCCGTGCTTGTCGCGGCACACGCGGACCGCTTCCTGCAGCGACCAGGCGCCGTTCGGGTCCAGCGTCACGCGCGCTTCGGGAAAGCGCTCGTGCAGCGCGACGATCGCTTCCATCTCCGCGTCGGCGCTCAGCACGCCGCCCTTCAGCTTGAAGTCGTTGAAACCGTAGCGCTCGCGCGTGGCCTCGGCCAGGCGCACGATGCTTTCGGGCGTCAAGGCTTCTTCATTGCGCAGGCGGAACCACGCGTCGCCGGCATCCGGTTCGGCGCGGTAGTCCAGATTGGTTTTCCTGCGGTCGCCGACATAAAACAGGTAGCCGAGCATCTCCACCTTGTCGCGCTGCCGGCCCTCGCCCAGCAGATCAGCCACGGGCACGTTCATGAACTGGCCCAGCAAATCGAGCAGCGCCGATTCCATCGCCGTCACGGCGTGGATCGTGATGCGCAGGTCGAAGGTCTGCTGGCCGCGGCCACCGGCGTCGCGTTCGGCGAACGTGCTGCGCATCGCGTTGAGGATGTTGTTGTATTCGCCCAGGCTCTTGCCGATCACGAGGGAGCGCGCGTCTTCCAGCGTCTGCCGGATCTTCTCGCCGCCCGGCACTTCGCCCAGGCCCGTGTTGCCGGCGCTGTCGGTGAGGATCACGATGTTGCGGGTGAACCAGGCGCCGTGCGCGCCGGAGAGGTTGAGCAGCATGCTGTCCTGGCCCGCGACGGGCACGACACGCATGTCGGTAACGGTGGGGGCGCCGGAAACGTAGTTGGTCATG
>NZ_JBUXKP010000009.1:0-346427 GCF_055502675.1 Pseudoduganella sp. jia 12 | reverse complement strand
CACCAGCATGTTGGTGACTTCGTCGAACGCGCCGTCGGCCGTCTGCAGCAGCGACTTGCTGTTTTGCGTGTTGGTCATGGCGACCGACATGCCGCTCGTCTGCGCTTTCAGGCGGGTGGCGATCTGCAGGCCGGCGGCATCGTCCATTGCCGAGTTGATACGGAAGCCGGTGGACAGGCGCGTCATCGAGGTGGACAGGCTGTTCTGGGTACGCGACAGGGCGTTCTGGGCGGACAGGGCGGCGTTGTTGGTGTGAAGGCTCAGCATGGAATACTCCGGATAATGGGTGACTGGGGCATGCACGTCACGCCCTCATCAATACAAGGCGACATCCCGAGCGCTCCGATTAAATGCCGTACGGAAAAATTTTTCAGATTTTTTTCGCCAGCTCGGCGGCATGGATTTCTGCGTTGGTCATCGGGACGATGTCGTAGTCGATCTCGAAGTTTTCCGGTGCAAGGCCCGCGCACCAGCGTTGCCACATATGGCGTCCAGCGCCTTCCAGGGCAGCGGACACCACGGCAGGCCTGCTCATCGGCGCAAGGCTCAGCAAGGCGCGCAGGCTCATGCGCAGGTCGGCCAGCAGTTCCAGCCGCGCCGTCACCGCCAGGCCGCGCTCGACGAAACCATCGGCGCTCTGCGCAACGAACGCTCCCAGGTTCAACTGGTAGAGAACGCCTGCGGAACTGCGTCCAGCCAGCGTCGGTCCGGCAAGCGTCAACAGTGGAACACCCATCCAGAGCGCCTGCAAGGTCGTGGTCCCGCCGGTGTAGGGGAATGTGTCCAGGCACAGGTCCACTTTATGGTGCAGGCGAATGTAATCCTGCATCGGCACGCGGGACTGGAAATCCAGGCGCGACCGGTCGATGCCTTCCTCGGCGAACCATTCGACAAGATGGTCGTATTGGCCATCCTTGGGCATGCCAGCGAGCATCAGGCGGGCAGTTGGCTGTGCCCGCAGCAGTTGCGACCAGAGCGCAATGACCGGCCGCCGCAGTTTGTTGATGCGATTGAAACTGCCATAAGTAATGTAGCCATTGGCATAAGCCGGCAAAGGATTGACCGGAGGTAAGTCCTTCCTCGGTTCGAACACGGCGCAAGACGGCAGGTAGGCGAAGCGTTCGGTAAACTGCGGCGCCAGCTCCGGCGGCAGGGTATGGTGGTCGTGCAGGATGTAGTCCATGCTCTTCAGACCAGTGGTGCCCGGATAGCCGATCCAGGTTGCCTGGACCGGCGCCGGCTTGCGGGCAAACACGGCAAGCCGGTTCCGGTTCGTGTGGCCGGACAAATCGACGAGTACATCGATCGCGTCTGCGCGGACCAGTGATACCACAGCCTCGTCATCCATCGCGGAGATGTCGTTCCATACCGTACAGTTCCGGCGCACCTCTTCCGTCACGTGGTCTTGCAGGATGTTGTTGTAGTAAGCGTACAGTTCTACACGTTCCGACCGGTGCAGCTGTTTCAGGATGGGCGTGAAAAAATTCGCCAGCGCATGATTGTTGAAGTCGCCTGAGACGAAGCCCAGGCGAATGACGCGCTCCGGGTTCCTGTCGTTGGGGTGATCCGAGAGCGGCGGGGCCAGGGCCTCGCGGTGCATGCCGAAGCGGAAATGTTCGGCGGCGAGTTCCTCCGCGGTCACGTCGTCCGCATGCGACAGGCAGAACAGCAGGTTCCCGGTAAGGTCCAGGTCGCCCGGCAACAGTTCCAGCGCAGCACGGCAACAGGCGATGGCCTCGGGAAGACGCCCCTGCTGGGACAGTATCGCGGACATGCTCAGGTGCGCACGCTGGTAATCGGGCTGCATTGTCAGAACATGGCGCAGTTGCGCCATTGCCTCTTCGTTGCGGCCCATCCGGTGCAGGCAAATGGCAAGATTCTGCTGCATGTTGATGCAGCCGGGATCGGCCGCGAGCGCAGCGCGATAATGCATGAGCGCTGCTTCGTATTCCTCCTTGTTTTCCAGGAACACGGCCAGGTTGCCGTTGGCGATCGGATGCTCGGGAGCCAGCGCCAGCATGCGCCGATAGACGCCCATTGCATCGTCGGTCGCGGCAACGGACTGCAAGCCCACGCCGGTCTCCGCCAGCAGGTCGATATCGTCGCCGCACAGCGTTGCTGCGCGCAGGTAAGCTTTTCGTGCTGCATCCGTATCGCCGAGGTTGTGCTGCCCATGCGCATGGCGCAGGTTGGCTACGGCACTGTCCGGCGCGAGTTCGAGCGCGGCAAGGTACAGCTCGGCCGCTTCGGCATGGCGGTCCAGCGCTGCCAGTATGTTTGCCAGCGCGCCGACAATGTCGGGGTCGCCGGGGGAAAGGGCCATGGCGCGCCGGTTGCTTGCCGCCGCCGCATCCAGACGGTCCAGCGCTGCCTGGCAATTGCCGAGATTGATCCAGGCCAGCAGGTAGTCGTCATTCAGGCGCACTGCCTGCTCGAAACTGTCGATGGCGCTTTCCAGGTCGCCGCAGGCGAGGTAAGCGGTGCCGAGATTGCAGTGTGCCTCGGGAATACCGGGCGCCAGCGACAGGGCGCGCTGATAGGTCGCGATCGCCTCATCGAATTGCTGTGCCTGCTGCTGGGCGTTGCCGAGGCCGATCAGGTTTTCCGCATCGTCCGGCGCCAGTCGCGCAGCTTCTTCCAGCGCAGCCAGCGCTTCCTTGCCTTGCACCTGCAAGATCGTGCCGAGCATGCCCCACAGCATGCCCGACGCCGGGTAGCGGCCGATCAATTCCCGGACCGCCGCTTCCGCGCCGGCATGGTCGCCATCGCTGAACAGGCGCGCGACCGCTTGCGTGTCGGCGGCGCTTGGCCGGAGCGCCGCCGATGCGGCGACTTCGGCGGCGCAGCGGTCCAGCAGCATAGGCAGCTCCGCGCTGTCGAGCCCGCGAGCTTGCGCTGTCACGAGCAGTTCCCGCGCTTCGTCAGGCTGGCCTGCGCGCAACAGTCCTTCAGCGTACGACAGCCAGAACTGCCCTTCGTCGGGATTGACGGACCAGGCCTGGCGCAAGTAAGGCAACCCCTCCACCGCGCGATCCTGCTGCCAGGCGAGGATGCCGAGGTTGTGGTTGGCCAGCGCGTGATACGGGCGATGCGCCAGGATATCGCGGTAGGCCTGGGCGGCCTCGTCGAGGCGGCGCTCCTGGTGGAGGGCGATCGCGATGGCCAGGGCGTCGTCGACTGAGACGGGTGAATGGGAGTTCATGACGAATTTTTCAGGGTCTGGAAGATGCTTGGTACGGAAACGGCGCCGACATTGCCAACGCTAGGCGGCGTGGGTGAGTTGAATGAACAAGGCGGAGCCGATGACGAACGAACAGTGGATCCTGGCTTGATTGAGAGCCAGGAATTCATCCCCTGCACGTTGCGGGCCGTCGCCATAAGGCCAGACGTAATCGTCGACCACGAGCCAGCCGCCCGGCGCCAGGAACGGACTCCACTGCCGGATATCGGTACTGGCGGCGTCATAGCTGTGATTGCCGTCAACGTGCAGCAGGGCGATTCTGCCTTCGTAGCAGGTACGCCCAAAGGTCGGGGTGTCGACAGTGGCACCTGCACGGTACAAATCCACGGCATCGAACGATGGCATGCGCAAGTAGTTCACGTCGCCATTGCTGTATGGCAGAAGATTGATCTCGAAGACGCGAAGTGCCTGGTCGTAGTCGTATTTTTCGCGGCAGCTGTCGACCAGCCCGCCATTGTCGTCCTGGATCACGAACTCCGGCTGCCACGGGTCGATACATAATAATTTCCCGAGCCTGTAGTGGCGCGCCAGATTTGCCAGCACGAATGCTGATTTGCCAAAGGCACTACCGATCTCGACAATATCCCCGGCTGGGCAGTGACGGGCAATCTCATACAGCGCACCAATCTTTTCATTGTCGCACATGCCCGGGATGACGTTGGCGTGCTGGAACAGGGCCGCGAGCGCGCGAGGGTGCATGGAAGGATGCCCCTCATGACAACTGGCCAGGTCGAGACCATCGGACATCCACAGCGTCGCCCGTTCTTCGGCAGCGGCGTAGCTTGCCAGTTCCTCCAGCACGGGCCACTTGTTGAGCAGTTCCACGTCCGGACTGATGGTGGCCAGGTGATCGTTCAGGAAGCTCCAGACAACCGGATTCGGTGTGTAGATGCCATGGATGCCGCGCGCCTGGATGAGTGCCTGCAACTGCGCGGGGAAGTCGCTCGCGTTGACGAACGGCAGGAACGCCCATTCGGCATACAGCGGTTTGGCGACATCATACGCAAGCGATGAAGCGCCGATTACTTGCCTGCCTTCGCGCTGGCAGCGCTCCAGGTAGTCGAGCGAGCGGGGCATGCCTGCCGGGAAAATCAGGATCGGCTTATCGTCGGGCGATGGCTGTTTTGAACTGTTCAGCATATTGGTATCCAGGTGAGAGAACGCAGCGGACGACACTGCGCAGTGGCATTTCGGCGGACGCAGCCGGCAGAAACGTTCGGAGCGGAACGAAGTACGGACCTGCCGCGGGACAGCGGAGCCGGCAAGCCAGCGTGTGGCATTGGCCAGGCTGCCCGGTGTCCAGTTCTCATGTGTCGGGCATAGTTCAACGGGACGGGCGCCCGGACTTGATCTCCGCCACGACGCCGCGCATGCCGACGGTCGCCGCCGGCAAGTCATGTTCGATTGCCACGCGCAGATGTTTCAGCCGGTAGAACGGCACCGCCGGGTACATATGATGCTCGACGTGGTAATTCATCTGCCAGTAGAGCCACGCGCCGAACGGATGCAGCAGGACGGTGCGGCTGTTGCGGCGGAAGTCGGCAACGTTCGGTTCCATGCCATAGTGCTGGGAGAGCGCGAGCAATTTGCTCGGCCAGTCGCCGATGAAGGGTGCGAACGTCACGAGCAGGAGCAATTCCCAGTTGCCGGTTGCGACAAAGGTACCTGCCAGTGCCGCATGGCCGGCCAGGATACGGCGGGCCGTGCGGACCAGGTCCCGCCGGGCGGGGCCGGCCGGGTCGGCGTACAGCAGGCGTCCGGCCGGGCCTTTCACCACGTCGCGGCTGTTTTCGACGACGATGCGGATGGCGCGCACTGCAGCAGGCACGTCCACCGTGAAGGCCCAGGCCCAGTCCTGCCAGCGCGTGGTCTGCGGCAGGCGAACTTCGAAGTCCTCACCATCGTGCACGGTTTTCTGGTGATGCCGTGCATGACTGGCACGGAAGTAAACAGGATTATTCCAGGTCAGGAATGAAAACAGCGCCAGGAAAAAGTCGTTCAGGCGCCGGCTGCGGAATACCGTCCGGTGGCAAAGTTCGTGCCCGGCACCTGCCCAGCCGAGGAATCCGTAGCAGCCACCGTGCACCAGCAGCGCCGCCAGTGCGGCGAGGTGGTAAGCATGGCGGAACAGGGTGAGCGTTATCGCACCCGTTGCCAGCAACAGCAGGAGATGGCCACCTGCCTGCAGCCAGCCATGGGAGTTGCTGCGCTCGCATAGCCTGGCCAGTGCATCGCCGGCAACGGGCGTACGGTACCAGCTGAAAGTGCGGGCTGCCGGCGGGACGGATGAAGCGCGTTCGGGCATGACTGTTCAGTTCGAAAGCAGGTCGGCAAATCGGCCTGTCAACATGAACGCCAGCATCGTATGTTGCACGTGGACGAGCTGGGCTGGTGCCGCATAGCCGTCCAGGAAGCGGGTGACGTCCTGATGAATTCCTGACCTGTAATCGTGCCAGGCGATGACGGCGTCCGGCCGCGCCAGTTGCAGGGCGATGGCGGTATCGCTCGCAATGGTGTCGAAATCATGGCCGCCATCGATAAAGATGAAGTCGAACCGGCCGGCCAGTCCTTGCCCGGCCGGGTCGATCGTGCGCGAGTCCTGCAGCAAACGGGTGACCTTCGCCTGGACATGGCCAGGGGCCCTGTCTATGCAAAGCCCGCCCTTGGTAGCGAACTCCCGGCGCAGAAAATTGTCGTTCGCGGTATCGTCGTGCAAGACCCGCGCGGCGTCGTCGGCGGCCGGCGTCATTTCGATCGTCTCCGGCGGGAGATCGACTGTCGTCACATGGGCCGTGGCGGCCGAGTTGGTGGCGAAGAGCAACGTCGTGGCGCCGAGATAGGTGCCGAATTCGAAAAACGACTGTGCGCCCGTCAGTTTCGCCAGACTGACCAGCACGGCGCTTTCCAGCAGCGTGGCGCCGCCAATCGCGCTGCTGGGAATATTGACGGAGAAATCCGGGTTGACGTCGGGTTGCAATGCCTCGATCAGTTGAAACAGTACTTTCGGGCGAATTTCCCGCAGGGGAGCGTGGGAGGCAAGCATTCTATCTATCCTGTTAGATGGTGTGCCGTGCATGCGGCACGAAGAACATGACCGTTTCCGACCAGCCTTGCGAGTAGTGGCGCAGGTACACGTCATAGTCGTTGCGCAGACCGAGGACGAACGAAGGAACTTCGCGGAAATCGGCCGCACGGTGGTACACCGCGATCGCCAGCTTGGGATGGCCGGTACGGATATGACGTCTGGCGCCAGCCAGGGCACGCATTTCCCAGCCTTCCAGATCCATCTTGATGAAGCTCACCGGTTCTTCTATGCAATCGTCGATCGTGGTAACGGGAATCGCAACGGTGCCTGCCGCGCTGACGGCGCTGGCGGACCCCGAGTCCGGATCGAAGCTCAGCGTTCCCGCGACGTCCGACACACCCATGTCGATGAAGCGGATATCGCGACGGCCGGCGAGGCGCGCCCTGGCCCGCGCAATATTGGCAACGGACGGCTCAAAGAGGAATACGCCGCGGTATGCGGGGTCGCGCCGGCAGAACTGTTCGGTGGTGTCGCCGTCAAAGCCGCCTGCATCCACGAACGTTTCGCCGTGGACCGGCATGAACGCTTCGAAGTACTGCTCGTCCAGGCGCACGCTGTAGCGTTCCATATGGCACGGGTCGGCGCTGGTGCGGTAAGCGATCAGGTCGCGCAGCACCGCGCGCGAAGCATCGTCGGCGAGCCGTTCGGCAAGCGCTGTCCATTCGCTCCCATGTGCCTGGAGATCGGAGCGCATGTCGGCAACGAACCAGGGGCGGGGCACCAGGTCCGGGCGCGCCTGCAGCAAGTCGGCATAGTGCAACGGTGCCAGGCCCAGGGCGAGCAGGCGCCGGCTGGCCGACACAGGGCTGATCGACATCGAGCAATTCACGACCAGCGCCGGCGCGGGGACATCGTCGGCACGAAGCACGGGCTTGCCGCACCACACGGAAGCTGCAGCATGATCGTCGACGATGCCGTCGACCAGCGCGGCAATAGCCGGGTTACCCAATAGCGCGGCAGCATTCTCGTTGCGACCGAGAAGGAAGCGGCCGGCAGGCCGGTCCGGCGTGAAAAACGCGTTGGCCGCATCGGCAGCCGATGCAAACTGAGGATGTCTAGTCATCGGACCGCTTGTCGGCGATTAATGCGGTCAGGCCAGCCACGGTGCGAAAGGCCGGCGATTCGATGTCTTCCTCCGTCAAGTCGATTCCGAATGCCGTCTCCAGTTCGACGATGAACTTGACGATGGCCAGCGAGTCGACGATACCTTCGTCGATGTAGTCCGTGTCGTCGGTAAAACCGGGAGGCAAGCCACCCTTGCGTTGCAGTTGCGCCAGGATGCGGGTGCGGATCGGGTCGTTCAAGATGCGTTCCTTATAGGTTCGATAACTCAGCGTTGCACGGCAACCCAGCCGCGCGATTGCGTGGAGCGGACCATGGCATCGAGGAAGTGCAGCCCTTCGAGTGCCAGTTCGGCGCTGAACACTTCGTTGGACTGCCAGGTGCCCGCGGTGCGGTATTGCTGGAGGCAGTCGGCCAGGTCCACGTAGAGATTGGCGAATGCTTCAAGGAACCCGGCCGGATGGCCGGCCTTGAAGCGATTGTAGCGACGCGCATTGGTGATTTCACATGCGCCGGCGCGGTCGAGCATTTCACGGCGGCCGTCACGATGCGAGACCAGTAACTCTTCGGGAGACAACTGGTACCACTCGGCCGATGCGCGCTCGCCATAGATGCGGATGCGCAAGCCGTTGCGGTGGCCGAGCGCCGATTTGCTGAACCAGAACTGACCCTGGATGTTCCCGCTATAACGGGCCAGGCAGCTGGAATTGTCGACCACGCCATCGAACCAGCCGTAATGGTTCTGGTCTGCCACCACGTCGAGCGGACGTTCGCCCGTCAGATAATGGACGATCTGGTGCAGGTGCGTACCCAGGTCGAGGTGCAGCGTCGGCACCTCGCCATCGCTCAGCCGCCAGGGCTGCGGCGACGGCTTGTTGCCGTGGCTGTCGGTACGCACGAATCCTTCCTGCGGCATCTCCGCCTGGAAATGCAAGATACGCCCCAGCTCGCCCGAACGCACCTTGTGGGCAAGTTCGCGCAGCATCGGGTAGCCCGAGTAGTTATAAGTAATGGCAAGAAATGCGCCGAGCTCATCGCGCAGGGACAGGAGTGCACGTGCCTGGTCCGGTGTTCCCGTCAGCGCTTTTTCGCAGATCACGGGAAGCCCGGCGCGCATGCAGCCGGCCACCATGTCGAAATGCGCAGGAATCGGGGTCAGGATCGCGACCGCATCGATCCGGTCACGTTCGTTTGCAACCAGGTCCATCCAGGTCGCGTAGGTGCGATCGGCCGCAATGCCATAGCTTGCCGCGGAGCTGAGGTTGTCCTGCTGTTGGGTACTGAAGCAGCCCGCCACCAGCTCCCAGCGGCGGTCCATCGTGCTCGCGACAAAGTGGGCGTATCCCACAGCGGAATTGACGGCACCGCCGATGAAGGCAATGCGCAGGGGAACTGCCGGCAGCCCGCTCATCGTTGCACTGCCGCCGCGGCGGGCTTGCCGAATTGTCTTGCCAGTTCGAATTTCATGATTTTTCCCATCGGGTTCTTCGGTAACGCTTCGACAACGAAAAAGTGCCTCGGCTGCTGATAATCGGCCAGCCGCTCAGCGCACAGCACGCGTAGCGCGCGCATGTTGAACGAATCCGCATCCTCCAGAACCAGTGCAACCCCCACGACTTCGCCAAGCTTGTCGTCAGCAACGGCAAAAGCGGCGCATTCTTTAATCCCCGGCAGTGCCGCTACCGCCGCCTCGACGTCCGTCGGATAGACATTGACACCACCCGTGATGACCAGGTCCTTGGCGCGGCCGCGGAAATAAAGAAACCCGTCCTCGTCCAGACAGCCGAGGTCGCCAGTACGAAAGTAATCGCCCCACATTGCCGCCGCCGTCAGTTCGGGCCGGCGATAATAGCCGCCGAACAGCATAGGGGTTTTGCAGGCGATTTCGCCAACCATGCCCAGTGGCAGTTCGACGTCGTTTGCACCGAGGATGCGGATGTCGACACCTGGCGCCGGGCTGCCGACCGACGCCAGCTTGCCGGCCGCGCGCGAACTGTCGAGATTCGTGGCAATGGCGATTTCGGATGTGCCATAGCATTCGTGGAACGCGCAGTCCATGCGGCTCAGCAGCTCGTCTTTCGTTGTATTGTCGAGCATCGCCGAGGACGATACGATGCAGCGAAGGCTCGCCAGATCGTGGCTGCCAGGTGTGCGCAGTTCGCTAACGATCTGCCGGAGTTGCGACGATACGGCAATCGTGAACGACGCGCGCTGCTCGGCCACGCAGCGCAGCCAGGCGCTGGTGGAAAAGCGTGCCATCACGACCGCGCTGGCGCCATGCATCAGCGCCATCAGGACCAGCCGCTCGGCCAGCGAGTGATACATCGGCGTGGCCGCAAGGATCACATCGCCAGGACCGACGCCATACATTTCCATCGCCGCAGCGGCACGGTTCACCTTGGTTCGTTGTGTCAGGACGATCGGTTTCGGGTCCCCGGTCGAGCCGGACGTCATCGTCAGGATGAGCGGGCGCTCCGGATCGCCAAGGCCGCGCGGCGGCACGTCGTGCGGTACCGGACCGAGGAGTTCTTGTAGCGTCAGTGCACCGGCCGCCGCGCTATCGACAGATATCTGCAAGCCTGGCACGAACGCCTCGCCGGTGCTCAGTATTTCGGTCAAGGCACCCAGCTGGTTCGCCGTGGCAACGAGATGCCGTACTTCGGTGGAGGCAAAGGCGCGCTGGACCGCTTCTGGACCAAGCGATGTATTGAGAGGAACGAGGCTGACGCCCAAGTCGGCTGCCACCAGTAGCAGCGCCGCGAACTCAATGCTGTTCGGTAATAGGACGCCGACTTGTTCGCCGGGTTGAACGCCAGATTCCGCCAGCGCGTAGGACCACCGGCGCACCAGCGCTGACAGTTCGCCGTAGCTGGCGGTTCGGCCATCGCACCAGATGGCCTGCTTGTCAGGATGCGCGTTGGCAACCTCGAAAAACGGCGGCGCAACGCAGCCCTGGCGGCTGCCTTCTGTCGGGGAAGACATCATGTTATCCCAGTAGTTTCGAAAATTTCAGGAAAGACCGGCTCTTCAATCTGAACAGCTGTGCTGGCTCCGGAAGCCAGACCTGGTCCTCGGATGTGCTGGCGGAAACCAGCGTGTTAGCGCCAATAAAATTGCGCGCGCCGATCGTCAGTCCGTGTGCAGCACTCGCGTTGACGCCGAAAAAGCAACCTTCGCCGATGCGGCAGTTCCCCGCCAGCGCGATCCCCGCGTTGATCCAGTTGAACCGGCCTATCTGGCAATCATGCCCCAGGTTGACATTACTGGAAATGAACGTGCCGTCACCGATCGAACAGCCAGGGTGGATGGAAACATGGTCGAGAATGATGCAATTGTCGCCGATCGTCACGCCATCGTGCCGGAACACCGAAGGGTGAACATAGCTGGCAAGACGAAAGCCCCGTGCGGACAGGTCGGCGTGACGGCGTGCGCGCAAGTCGTTCATGTCAATGAAACCTACCGCGACAATCGCGGCGTGGTCAGCGGGCGCGAAATGTTGCTCGAGTTCGCTAAAACGGACGAGCGGCAGACCAAGGAAGCTGCTTTCCTTGACATAAGCGTCGTCTGCAGTGAAGCCCGCGATGTCGAGGCTGTGGCGGGCATATGAATAAAGCAGGCGGGCAGTGGCGCCATTTCCAAAGATAATCGTTCGCATCAGGTTGTCAGACTGTACGGATCAGGTCGATGAGTTCATCCTGCCGGTCTGCGGGTAGATCCGGATAGATCGGCAGGCACAGAACTTGTAGAGAGAGCCGATGGGCAACCGGCAGATGGTCGCGGCGGGCCGAGGGCATGCCGCGGTACATCGGAAACTCGCTGATCAGCGGATAGAAATAACGCCGTGCATAAAAGCCTGCCGCACGGAGCTTTTCATATAGTTCATCTCGGCTGAGGGGATAGCCCGATTGGACCAGGATGGGAAAATACGAGTAATTCGGCTGCATATCCGTCGGCATTTCAGGGCACTCGATTCCAGGAGTGCCCTGCAGGGCGGTGCGGTAGTGCTGATCGACCGCGGCCCGGCTCGCCAGCGCCGCATCGATGCTCTTGAGCTGCAGCAGTCCGAACGCCGCGTTCACTTCACTCATCTTCCCATTGATGCCAGGGGCGACGACCGTTACTTCGTCAGCGAAGCCAAAATTCTTCAGATGATCGATGTGACGCTTTGTACGCGCATCCTTGCAGATGATCGCACCGCCTTCGAACGTGTTGAAGACTTTCGTCGCATGGAAACTAAGTATTGACAGGTCCCCGTGATTCAGCACGCTGCTGCCACAGTGCTGTACACCAAACGCATGCGCGGCATCGTAAATGACCTTCAAGCCAAAATTCGCAGCTATTTCCTCGATCTGCTCCACATTGCACGGTCGGCCGTAGCAGTGGACAGGCAAGATCGCTGTCGTTTGCGGCGTGATGGCCGCTTCGATGAGGCGTGGATCGATGTTGAACGTGTCCGGTTCGATATCGACGAACACGGGCTTGATGCTGTTCCAGAGCAGTGAGTGCGCAGTGGCGACGAATGAATAAGGGGTCGTGATGACCTCGCCCGTAATGCGCAGCGATTGCATCGCCGTCATCAGTGCCAGTGTGCCATTGGAAAAAAGCGACAGGTACGGCACGCCGAGGTAACGGGCAAGTTCCGTCTCGAACTCCTGGTGGAACGGCCCCCCGTTGGTCAGAATCTTGTTGTTCCAGATCTGCTGCAGATAGGGGATGAACTCTTCCAATGGCGGTAAGGCCGGCTGCGTGACATAGATGGGCGAACGGGGTGGCTTTTTCATCGTGCGCCACCGCGACCTGTCCCGGAGTCCGGGAAAATGGTTGGCGCACGTCGGCATGTCTTGCACGTATTATTTTTCATATTGTCATCCTCGTGACGTTATTGCACGACCGCTTCGAATTCGCAGCGTAAACGGCGGTCGGGAACCGGACAGTTGCAATGTACTCGACCAGATTCCAAGCCGCTCGATGTTTGCCTGCGGCAAGCTTAACTGGTGCCTAGGTTACCTGCAAGGCTACAGGGGCGCGTCCGATTTCGTGCCGTGCTGTGCGGCCGAATCCAGTACCAGCTGAGCCGGCGGCATGCCGTCGCACCAGCGTCGCCACATGAGCCTGACCATTGCACTGAGGTTCGCCGCCAGCAAGTCGGGACGTGCAAGCGCGGAGCCGCGCATGCGTTCGCGCATCGTTGTCCGTAGATTGCCCAGCGCAACCGGCTTGCCGGCCCAGTCCACGGCTGCGTCGACAAAGTCTTGCGGCGTGTTTGCGATGAAATCGGCAAGCCCCAGATGGCTCAGGATTGCCGCACTGGTCCGGCCAGACGGTGTCGATCCAGCCAGCGTGATAATCGGGACACCCATCCATAGTCCGTGCAGTGTTGTCGTGCCCCCGGTGTATGGGAACGTATCAAGGCACAAGTCGACCTGATGATGCAATGTCAGGTATTCACGCATGTTGCCACGCGTATGGAATATCAGTCGCTCGCCAAACACACCGGCGTCTTCGAACATCCTGCGCAGGCTTGTCTCCTGATTGTTGCCCGTCAACGCGCCCAGCAGCAATCGCGAGGCTGGAACCGCTTGCAGAACCTGTGCCCACAACCGCACCACTTCCCCATTGATCTTGTTGGCGCGATTGAAACTGCCGAAAGTAATGTAGCCGTTTTGAATTGCAGGCAGTGGATTGACATCGACAGCTTCTGTCGACGGTTCGAACACGGCCGAAGCGGGGAGGTAGGCGATGTGCTCGCTGTACTGGCTGTCAAAACGGCCGAGTGGCAGCAAATGCTGGTCGGTCAGGAAGTAATCCATGGCGTCGAGGCCGGTTGTTCCGGGATAGCCGATCCAGGTGACCTGCACGGGAGCAGGCTTGCGCGCCAGCACCTGCAGGCGGTTATGGCCGGTGTGGCCCGACAGATCAATCATCACGTCGATCCGCTCGCTTCGGATCAAGGTATCGAGTTCGTCGTCGGATAGATGGCCGACATCGCGCCAAAGGGACACATAGCTGCGTAGCGCGGCGGTGACGTCGTCGTTGAGGGTATTGGTGTAATAGACCAGCAGTTCAAGCGATGGGTCGTGGCGCAGATGCTCGATCACCGGGCGAATGAAGCTGGCAACGGCATGGCTGTAAAGGTCGCCGGAAATGAACGCAAGCCTGATGCGCTTGTCTGGATTGGCTTCCGATTCGCGCGGCTGGATCCAGCGATCCCGCCGCTCGAACTGCGCGGCAAAGGCGCGGTGGACTTCGCGCGAGGCAGTGTGATCGGCATCGGCGTGCGCGAGGCAAAACAGCAGGTTCGAATAGGCGCCAGTGAACGTTGGGTCAAGGGCGATTGCCTCCTTGCACAGCTTGATAGCTTCGTCGGTCTCGCCAGCCATGCTGAGATAGTGCGCCAAGTTCGAACGGATGTTTGCCGCCTTGCGATCGAGCCGCGCTGCCTTGCGCAGGTGGGCGATGGACCGGTCGATGTCGCCCATTGCCGCCTGCGCATTGGCAAGGTTCAGCAAAAGCTCTGCATCGTCTGGCGCCAATGCCATCGCGACCACGCTATTCTCGAGCGATTCACGATACCTGCCCAGCTGGCTGAGCACGAGCGACAGGTTCCGGTAGGCGTCAATGAACCCTGGATCGGCTGCGATAGCCGCCTTGTAATACTGGACGGAGGAGGCGGTCTCGCCGAGCGTCTGCAGCGCGGTGCCAAGGTTGTTCAGCGCATGGGCGTAGTCGGGCTTGATGGCAAGCGCGTGGCGCAAATACGGCAGCGCCTCGCGGTGGCGTCCCAGATCGATCAGCATGCCGCCCAGATTGCCCGCGGCGAGATAGGACTGCGAATCGATGCGCAGGGCATCGTCCAGGTGCGATACCGCTTCGCTTTCCAGGCCCAGCTTGTGCAGTACCGCGGCGAAATCGATGTGCGCCTGCACGTTGTCCGGGTCCGCGAGCAGTGCCTTGCCATAGTTCAGGGCGCTGTCGTGAACTTTGTCGCTTGCCATCTGCAGCGACGCCAGCTGTGCCAGCGCGGCCGCGTCTTCCGGCGCCAGCTTGACCGCGCGTTCGCTGGCGTTGAGCGCTTCGCCGAGCCGGCCGCTGGCCCGCAGCGATTCCGCCCGCGCGTAGTGGAACAGGGCATCGTCGCCCAGCAGCCGGATCGCTTTCGACCAGGCCGCGTTCGCTTCTTCGTAACGTTCCAGTGCATGCAGGGCCGAGGCCAGGGACGGATAAAGCTGATGCAGCTTCGGCGCCATCTGGAGGGCGAGCTGATAGCATTCCACGGCGTGGGCATGGTTGCCCAATGCCTGTTCGACACTGCCGAGTTCCACCAGGGCGTCGAGGGTCGATGGATCAATGTCCAGCGCCTGCCGGTAACAGGCAGCCGCTGCGGCGAGTTCGCGACGATCCTGCAACGTGTGGCCCAGCAGCACGCGTGCGGAAGGATTGCCGGGATCGAGTTCCGCCCAGCGGATGAGCTCCGGCAGCGGATCGCCGCCTTGTGCCTGGACCGCGTCAGCGATCAGTCGCCACAAGTGAGGGGATTGTCCCTGCGCACCGGACAGGGAGCGCAGCTGCGCCAGCGCGGTATCGTAATCGCCGCTGGCCAGGGCAGCCGCTGCCGGCGCCAGTTCGGGAGGCAGCGCCGGTACGCTGCCTGGTACTGCATGGTCGCTGGTGGTCTTCATCGCAACGGATCGGGTGGCAATGGCGCATTCTACTGCGCAAGGCACCGCTCCGAACCGGGGAACAGAGCGGGAATAGCCCATCATACCGCTGGCGCCGACTCGCCCGCGCCCGGCACACCTGCCTGGCCGGGCCTGCCTGTTACATGTTCGGGTAGTTCGGCCCGCCGCCGCCCTCCGGCGTCACCCACACGATGTTCTGCGTGGGATCCTTGATGTCGCAGGTCTTGCAGTGCACGCAGTTCTGCGCATTGATCTGCAGGCGTTCGGCGCCATCGTCGTTCTTCACGAATTCGTAGACGCCGGCCGGGCAGTAACGCGCTTCCGGGCCGGCATACTTGGCCAGGTTGACGTCGACCGGCACCGACGGGTTTTTCAGCGTCAGGTGGATCGGCTGGTCCTCGGCATGGTTCGTGTTCGAGATGAAGACCGAGGACAGCTTGTCGAACGTGAGCTTGCCATCGGGTTTCGGGTACGCGATCGGCTGGTAGTTCGCCGCCGGCTTCAGGCAGGCATGATCCGGCTCGTCGTGGCGCAGTGTCCAGGGGGCCTTGCCACGGAAGACGATCTGGTCGATGCCCGTCATGATCGTGCCGAACACGAGTCCCTTGTTCAGGTACTGCTTCACATTGCGCGCCACGTGCAGTTCCTCGTGCAGCCACGATTGCTCGAACGCGGCCGGGTAGGCCGACAGTTCGTCGTGCTGGCGATTCGCGGCCAGCGCGTCGACGAGTGCTTCCGCGGCCAGCATGCCGGACTTGATCGCGGCATGGCTGCCCTTGATGCGGCTCATGTTCAGGAAGCCGGCATCGCAGCCGAGCAGGCAGCCGCCCGGGAATACCAGCTTCGGCAGCGATTGCAGGCCGCCCGACGTGATGGCCCGCGCGCCATAGGAAATGCGCTTGCCGCCTTCGAAGAAGCCGCGGATCGCCGGGTGCGTCTTGTAGCGCTGGAATTCCTCGTAGGGCGAGATATACGGATTCGCGTAGTTCAGGCCGACCACGTAGCCGACCACGACCTGGTTGTTCTCCGCGTGATACAGGAAGGAGCCACCATACACGTCGTGGGCCAGCGGCCAGCCGGAGGTGTGGATGACGAGGCCCGGCTGGTGCTTCGCCGGGTCGATTTCCCACAGTTCCTTGATGCCGATGCCATAGGCCTGCGGGTCCTTGCCCTTGTTCAGGTCATATTTGGCCATCAGCGTCTTGCCCAGGTGGCCGCGCGAACCTTCGGCGAACAGCGTGTATTTGCCATGCAGTTCCATGCCCAGCTGGAAATCCGGGCCGGGTTCGCCGTCCCGCTTCACACCCATATTGCCGGTGGCAACGCCCTTCACGGAACCGTCCTCGTTGTACAGCACTTCGGCGGCCGGGAAGCCGGGGAAGATTTCCACGCCCAGGCTTTCCGCCTGCTGGCCCAGCCAGCGCACCACATTGCCGAGCGAGATCACGTAGTTGCCATGGTTTTCCAGGCACTTCGGGATCATGAAATTCGGCGTCTTGTAGGCTTTTGTTTCGGTCAGGAACAGCACGCGGTCTTCCGTGACCGGGGTGTTCAGGGGCGCACCCTTTTCCTTCCAGTCGGGAATCAGCTCGGTCAGCGCCCGCGGGTCCATCACGGCGCCGGACAGGATATGCGCGCCCAGTTCGCCGCCTTTTTCCAGCACGACCACGGAAATTTCCTGGTTCTTTGCCTGGGCCAGCTGCTTGATGCGGATCGCGGCGGACAGGCCGGCCGGGCCGCCGCCAACGATCACCACGTCGTATTCCATTGCTTCGCGCGGGCCGTACTGTTCAACGAGATTCGTCATAGGATTTTTATAAGAATAGGTAAACGGGAAAAATAAGCCGTAAAAATTAGAACGAGTGTGCTCTTTTTCCGCCGTAAATGCAACGGCATTGTAGTAGATGTTCCCGTCTAATATGGTCGAATTGTGTAAGATACACGGCAACCGTAGCGCGTCCGGCGCACATGAAAAAGGGAGGCAGGCCGTGGGTATCGAAGTCAATTTTGAAGGCAAGATCGCGCTCGTGACAGGCGCTTCCAGCGGCCTGGGCGCGCGCTTCGCGAAGGTGCTGGCCAGCGCCGGCGCGCAGGTGGTGCTGGCATCGCGGCGGGTTGAACGCCTGAAGGAATTGCGTGCCGAGATCGAAGCCGACGGCGGCGCGGCCCACGTGGTGGCGCTGGACGTGACGGACTACGCCAGCATCAAGTCGGCGATCGCCCACGCGGAAACGGAGGCGGGGCCGATCGATATCCTCGTCAACAACTCGGGCGTCTCGACGACGCAGCGGCTGGTCGATGTGACGCCGGAGGACTACAACTTCGTGATGGACACGAACCTGCGCGGTGCCTTCTTCGTGGCGCAGGAGGCGGCCAAGCGGATGATCGCGCGCGCGAAGGGCGATCCGAAAAAGCAGCACCGCATCATCAACATCGCCTCGGTGGCCGGCCAGCGCGTGCTGCCGCAGATCGGCGTGTACTGCATGAGCAAGGCCGGCGTGATCCACATGACGAAGGCGATGGCGGTGGAATGGGGCCGCCATGGCATCAATACCAACGCGATCTGCCCCGGCTACATCTCCACCGAGATCAACGAGGATTATTTCGCCAGCGAGCAGGGGCGGCGCCTCATCGAAATGCTGCCCCGCAAGCGCCCGGGCAAGCCGGAAGACCTCGACGGCCTGCTGCTGCTGCTCGCCGGCGAAGACGCCCATTTCATCAATGGCGCGGTCATCTCGGCCGATGACGGCATGACGGCACAATAGACCGCTGGCCCTACGCTTCGCGCGCCGCCATCAGCTCCACGATCCAGTCGATAAAGACGCGCACCTTCCTGCTGAGGTGGCGGTTCGGCGGCCAGGCGATCCACAGCGGCATCGGGTCGATGCGCCAGTCCGTAAAGAGCGGCACCAGCGCACCGGCCGCCACGTGCGGCCGCGCCATGTAATCGGGCAGCCACAGGATGCCCAGCCCCGCCAGGCCGGCGGCGAGATAGGCATTGCCGTCGTCGGTGCGCAGCACGTGCCGGCCCTGCACGGGGATGCTCGCGCCGTCGCGGTGCATCGCGTAAGGAAAACCGTTTCCGGACCAGCGGAACCCCACGATGCGGTGATGGCCGCCGTGCAGTTCCCCCGGATGCGCCGGCGAGCCGGCACGCGCAAGGTAGGCGGGCGCCGCATACACGCCCAGCCCGAGGTCCGCCAGGCGCCGCGCCGCCAGCGATGTGTCGGTGAGTTCGCCGCCGCGTATCACGCAGTCGACGTTCTCGCCGATGATGTCCACCTTGCGGTCGCTGGCGCCGAGATCGAGCTGGATCTCCGGATAGCGTTCGTGGAAGCGGGGCAGGGCCGGCACCAGCACCATTGCCGCCAGCGGGCTTGGCACATCCACGCGCAGCTGGCCGCGCGGTTCGCCGGCCGTGCCGGGCAGGCCCGCTTCCACGTCGTCGAGTTCGGCCAGGATGCCCGCCACCCGCACGTAGTAGGCGGCGCCGTCGGCCGTCACGTTCACGCGCCGCGTGGTGCGGTTCAGCAGTTTCACGCGTAGCCGCGCTTCCAGCTGCTGCACCAGCTGCGTTACCGTGGTGCGGCTCACGTGCAGTGTTTCCGCGGCCTTCGTGAAGCTGCCCGCCTCGACGACCCGGACAAACGCCTTCATTGCATCGAAACGGTCCATGCTTTGCCTGTGTTGTGATTGTTTGGATTATACAAACAGTGCTGGCGGCGATTGCCCGTTTATCGGCGGAGCGCGGACCGCTACAGTGCGTGTCATCCCAATAATTCACCCAAGGAGAGATGCGATGACGAAGCGCGATGTGGTATTCCCGGCGGGCCGCCAGGCCCTGTACGACAAGAACCGCTATTCACCGGCGGTGCGTTCCGATGGCTTCCTGTTCGTGTCGGGGCAGGTCGGCAGCCGCGAGGACGGTTCGCCCGAGCCTGAACTTGACGCCCAGGTGCGGCGCGCGTTCGCGAACCTGAACGCGATCCTGGCCGCCGCCGGCTGCTCGTTCGACGACGTGGTGGACGCGACGATGTTCATCGTCGACCCCGAAGCGCGCTTCGAACGGATCTGGGACGTGGCGCGCGAGTTCTGGGGTGAAGCGCCGTATCCGAACGCGACGGTGGTCGGCGTGACGTGGCTGTATGGCTTCGACTTCGAGATCAAGGTGATCGCGCGCATCCCCGATTGACGGGGCCGGCCGCCCCTCAGCGCGTGGAACCCACCAGCTTGTGCACCAGTTCCGACGACGTGGCGGCGCCGAACTTGCGCATCAGCTTTGCGCGATGCATTTCCACGGTGCGCGGCGACAGGTCGGTTTCACGGGCGATCATCTTGCTGGTCTTGCCTTCGACGAGGAAGGCGGCGATCTCGCGTTCGCGCGGCGTGAGTTCGGCCGACACGGGGCGTTTCTCGGACACATCCTCGAACGTCCAGACGCCCGGGCCCAGCGGGTCGGCACAATCGAGCGCGCGGCCGGTCACGTGACACCAGAACAGCTCGCCGCTGGCGCGCCGCATGATGCGTTCATCGGAATAGCGCCCGCGCGCATTCATGATCGGGATGATGCGGTGGCCGGTGCGCAGGAATTCATCCATCGTGGGATACAGCACGCAGAACGACTGGCCATCCAGCGTGCCCTGCGGGTAGCCGAACATCTGGGTGAGCGCGTCGTTGCTGGACTGGATGACGCGGTTCACGGAGATGCACATGCCTACCGGCGCGAACCGGAAGATGGTTTCATAATCGATCTCGTACGGTGCATTCATCGGCTGTCTCGGATTACTTTCTTATGTGTACCGGCTAACCATACGGCCGTATTTCTACTGTATTGTACTTTCCTTACGGGTAACCTATTCTGGAACGCCACGAAGGCGGACCGGTTCCGCCTAGCTTATCAAAAATGGAAGGGGGCACAATGAATAAAGTTTATCCGGACGCGCAGTCCGCCCTGGCCGGCGTCGTGCAGGACGGGCAGACGATCGCCGTCGGCGGCTTCGGCCTGTGCGGCATTCCCGAAGCGCTGATCCTCGCGTTGCGCGATTCGGGCGTCAAGGGCCTGACGGCGATCTCGAACAATGCCGGCGTCGATGGCTTCGGCCTTGGCCAGCTGCTGGAAACCCGCCAGATCAGGAAGATGATCGCGTCCTACGTGGGCGAGAACAAGGAATTCGCGCGCCAGTACCTGGCCGGCGAACTGGAATTGGAGTTCACGCCGCAAGGCACGCTGGCCGAGAAGCTGCGTGCCGGCGGCGCCGGCATTCCGGCGTTCTTCACCAGGACCGGTGTCGGCACGATCGTCGCCGAGGGCAAGGAGATCCGCGAGTTCGATGGCGAGCAGTATGTGATGGAAAAGAGCCTGGTTGCGGATGTCGCGCTGGTCAAGGCCTGGAAGGCCGACAAGGCGGGCAACCTCATCTTCCGCAAGACAGCCCGCAACTTCAACCCGAACGTGGCGGCCTCCGGCAAGGTAACGATCGTGGAAGTGGAAGAACTGGTGGAGATCGGCGAGATCGATCCGGACGCCGTGCATACCCCCGGCATCTTCGTGCACCGCATCGTGTACAACCCCCATCCGGAAAAACGCATCGAACAGCGCACCGTGCGCGCCGCCTGAGGAGAAGAACATGGCATGGACTCGTGATCAAATGGCCGCGCGCGCGGCAAAGGAGCTGCAGGACGGCTTCTACGTCAACCTGGGCATCGGCCTGCCCACGCTGGTGGCGAACTACGTACCGTCGGACATCGAAGTGTTCCTGCAATCGGAAAACGGCCTGCTCGGCATCGGCCCGTTCCCGACGGACGACGAAGTGGACGCCGACCTGATCAACGCCGGCAAGCAGACCGTGACGGCGCTGCCCGGTTCCGCCTATTTCAGCTCGGCCGATTCGTTCGGCATGATCCGTGGCGGCAAGATCAACCTCGCCATCCTGGGCGCGATGCAGGTGTCCGAAAAGGGCGACCTGGCGAACTGGATGATCCCCGGGAAAATGGTGAAGGGCATGGGCGGCGCGATGGACCTCGTGGCCGGCGTGAAGAAAGTGGTGGTGCTGATGGAACACGTGGCCACCGCGAAGGATGGCACCACGTCGCACAAGCTGCTGAAACAGTGCGACCTGCCGCTGACGGGCGTGGGCGTCGTCGACATCGTCATCACCGACCTGGGCGTACTGGAAGTGACCGATACGGGCCTGAAAGTGATCGAACTGGCGCCGGACGTCACGAAGGAGCAGATCGCCGCCGCCACCGGCGTGGAGCTGGATTTTTCCGCCGTGTAATCGCACCGGTGACAAACGAAAAAAAGGCACGCCGCGGCGTGCCTTTTTTCGTTGTGCTGCTGAACAGCCGGCCACCCGCGGGTGGCCGGCTTCCTGCATCAGGCCGACTTTGCCACCGGCATGTCTTCGCCGTGCTTGGTTTCTTCCAGCGGCTCGTGCGGGGTGGACGGGTGGGCCAGTTCGCGCTTCAAGGTATCCATGTTCAGCTCGCCTTCCCACTTCGCCACCACCAGGGCGGCCACGCCGTTGCCGACGAAGTTCGTCAGGGCGCGGGCTTCGCTCATGAAGCGGTCGATACCGAGGATCAGTGCCATGCCGGCCACCGGGATCGTCGGCACCACGGCCAGCGTTGCGGCCAGCGTGATGAAGCCGGCGCCGGTGATGCCCGATGCGCCTTTCGAGGTCAGCATCGCCACGCCCAGGATCGTCAGTTCCTGCATCAGCGTCAGGTCGGTGTTGGTGGCCTGGGCCACGAACAGGGCCGCCATCGTCATGTAGATGTTGGTGCCGTCCAGGTTGAACGAGTAGCCGGTGGGGACCACGAGGCCGACGACAGGCTTCGAGGCGCCCAGCTTTTCCAGTTTCTTCATCAGCGAAGGCAGCGCGCTTTCCGACGAGCTGGTACCCAGCACGATCAGCAGTTCTTCCTTGATGTAGGCGATGAAGCGGCCGATCGAGAAACCGGTGAACTTGGCGATCGAGCCCAGGATGATGAACACGAACAGGAAGCAGGTCAGGTAGAACGAGCCCATCAGCTTGGCCAGCGGCACCAGCGAATCCAGGCCGTACTTGCCGATGGTGAAGGCCATCGCGCCGAACGCGCCGATCGGGGCGACCTTCATGATGATGTTGACCATGCCGAAGACGACGGCGCCCGCCTCGTCGATGATGTGCAGCAGGGGCTTGCCGCGTTCACCCAGCAGCGACAGCGCGAAGCCGAACAGCACGGAGATCAGCAGCACCTGCAGGATGTCACCCTTGGCGAACGCGTCGACGACGGTGTTCGGGATGATGTGCAGCAGGAAATCCGTGGTGGTCTGGTGGGAAGCCTTCTCGGTGTACTGGGCGATCGCCTTCGTGTCGAGCGTGGCGGGATCGGCGTTGAAACCGGCGCCCGGCTTGACGATGTTGGCAACGAACAGGCCGATGACCAGCGCGAACGTGGAGACGATTTCAAAGTAGAGCAGTGCCTTGCCGCCGACACGGCCGATCTTCTTCACGTCCTGCATGCCTGCGATACCGGACACGATGGTGCAGAAGATCACCGGTGCGATGATCATCTTGATCAGCTTGATGAAGCCGTCGCCCAGCGGCTTCATCGCCACGGCGTCGGTCGGCAGGTAGATGCCGAGCAGTACGCCAATGAAGATGGCGAACAGCACCTGCACGTACAGGATTTTATAGAACGGTTTTTTCATGATTGGAGTCTCCATTGGCTTCCCAGTGCTCCCATCATTGCAAACCATCTCAGATATCACCATTGTGATTATCCGCATTGTGGTTTTCCCTATCAGGGTTAACCACAATGCGGTTACCACGTAGCGCGGCCGATGGAAAAACGGCTTACCTTGCCCAGCGTACCGCCCGGGTCAGGCTGCGGCCAGGCTTCACGGGCGAGCCTTTCTTCAGGATGCGGGCCGGCACCAGCGGCAGGCCTTCCGGCTGCTCGGCGTCGATGAACAGTTGCGTCAGCGCTTCGGCCCGGCCGTTGACGACGAAACTGGCGACGCCGAAGTACCGTTTGGTATTGTCCAGGCCCGACCAGGCCAGCGCCACCGTACCGGTGCTGTTCTGCGCCAGCGCCGCCGGCGCCGTCACCTGCACGTTGCCAGCGTCCTGGCCCGGCGCGATGATCCAGCTCGACAGCGCGAACGTGGCGCTTTCGCCATTGGCCGGACCGTCGCTCGACACGCACACCGTGTACTCGCCCGGCTCCGGTTCCGTGGTGGACGCGCTGCTGCCGGTGTTCCAGGTGGACAGGCCGACCACCTGCTGGTGCGGATCGACGATGACGAGGTTCAGCTGGTCGATGAAGCCGCCCTCCGCGCCGGAGGAATCGGATGAGAACGCCCCGAAGCGGACGCCCAGGGTTCCTGGCGGGATCGTGAACTTCTTCAGCGCCACGCGCTCGCTGCCGCCGGCCAGGCATTCGGCCACGCCGTAATCGTCGCCGCTGATGCCGTTGATCGACAGGATGTCGCGCCGCGGTTCCACGAGGCCGCTGACGGCGATTTTCACGCGCGCCGCCGAACCCGAGGTGATCGGGAACAGCCTCTTGCCGCGCGAGATCCACGACGACAGGTATTCCGGCGCATCGAACGCCATCGTGCGGGCCTGCAGCGGGCTGCGCACGCGGTGTGCACCGTCCGTCCATTCCAGCGAACCGTATTGCCACTCGCGGTTTGCCGCGGTGGTGCGCTTGACCGTCACGGAGAAATTGCCTTTTTCGCCCGGCGCCAGCGTCAGCTCCGCGGGGGCAACCGTGACGTCGAAGCCCGGCAATTCGGCAGTGGCCGTGTACGTGGCCGCCGCCCCGCCCACGTTGGTGACGGAACGGACCAGCACCTCGGTGTCGGCGATGGAGGGCACGGTCAGCGCGGCCTGGTTCAGGTTCGTGTCCGTCACCTTGCCGGTCGTGCCGCAATCGGTGGCCGGGATGGACACCGATTCCACGCCGCACAGGAAGCGCTGCCAGTCCTGCGGGGCGGCGTCGTACACGAGTCCGGGGTCGCCGGCGAGAGCCGGCTGCACGAGCCCCGCGCCCTGGCCCCACGGCAGCTTGCCGTTCAGCGTGTCGAAGTTGCCGTCGTCCTGCGTCTGCTTCGCCGTTGTCATCAGCGCCGACTTGATCGCGGCGGGCGACCAGTCCGGGTGCTGCTGGCGCAGCAGGGCGGCGAGGCCGGCCACGTGCGGGCTGGCCATCGAGGTGCCCGTGTGGAAGCGCCAGCGCGTGTCTGCCTGCGTGGCGCCTTCGGCCGCGATGCGGTCATGCGTGGCCTGGTCGCCGCCCGGCGTGGTGCCGGCCAGGATTTCCAGGCCGGGCGCCGCCAGGTCGGGCTTCATCACGCCGGGCGCCGCGACGTTCGGGCCGCGCGACGAGAAGTACGTGACGGTGGGCGACGGCAACGTGCTGTCGTGCAGGCCGAATGCCGACATCGACAGCGTGGCTTGCGGATGCTCGAGCAGGTAGTTGCCCAGGGCCGCGCCATCCGTGGGCAGCAGGTCGACGGTGGGCAGCGCATATTGCACGTAGCTGGGCGCCTGATCGTACTGCAGCAGCACCATCGCCGCGGCGCCGTAGGCTTGCGCGGCAACGCTCTTGCCCTTCGGGGCCGACAGGCCGGCTTCGCAGACGAGCACCTTGCCGGCCACGCGTGCCGGGTCGATCGCCGCGGCCGCGCTGGCGCCCTGCTGCGCCGCTTCTGCCGGGCTGGCGCAGGTGGCGCGCGCGGCCATGTCCGTGCCGTCGAGTTGCTCGAACGGCACCTTGCCGGCGTGGCGGGCCAGCACGAACGGCGTGGCGGGGAGGGCCTGCGCGTTCAGCGAGCCGCCCACGAAACGCGGGCCATCCGTGACCTGCAGCTCGGCGCCGGTGGTCTTGTCGTGGTTGGTGGCGGCCACGGTGGCGACCCATGGCACGCCGTGCGCGCTGGAGTACCACGGTGCGGAATTGCCCGACGAGGCGGCGACGAACACGCCGGCATTTGCGGCGCCGAGGAATGCCTGGTCCACAGGGTCGTCGATGCTCAGCGTGCCGCCGATGGAAAAGTTCAGCACGTCCACGCCATCGGCCACCGCCTGTTCGACGGCGGCGACCGAGTCGCCCGGCATGCACTGGTTTTCCATCGCCTCGGGAGAAGCGGGCCGCGTGAACGTCCAGCACACCTTGTAGGCCGCCACGCGTGCCCGCGGAGCCATGCCCGAAGCGGCCGACACGGGAATGCCGTCCAGCACCGGCAGTGCGCCATGGTTGCCGGCGGCGGTGGACGCCGTATGCGTGCCGTGGCCGAAGCCGGAGCGCGGCGCCACGGCGAGGCCGTCGCGCGCGGACAGGAACTCGTTCCAGTGGATGTTCTGGCCGTCGGCCAGCAGCGCCGCGTTGAAGTAGCGGGCGCCGACCAGCTTGTTGTTGCAGTTGGCCGCCGTGAACCCTTCGCCGAGCTGGCATGCGCCTTTCCAGCTGGCAGGCGCGGGGCCGTAGGCCAGCGTGCCGGACGGATCGGTGGTGGGCCTGCCTTCCGCATCGACGCGGTCGGCGAATGCGGGATGCTCGGGCCAGATGCCCGTGTCGATGATGCCGATGACGACATCCTCGCCGGCCTTTTCGCTGCCGCCCAGCTGGCTCCACAGGCCGCCGGGTCCGTCCACGTTCAGGTACTCGGGCGTGTAGTGCGTATCGATCTTGCGCGGGATTTCCACCATCACGGCCGTCACCCCGCTCTTGCGGCGCAGGGCTTTCGCCTCGGCGTTCGTCAGCAGGGCGGAGAAGCCGTTGTAGACGAGCTGGTAGCTGTGCAGCACCTTCGCGCTGCGCACGCCCGACAGCACGCTGGCCTGGCGCTGCTTCAGGAAGCCGGCATACCGGGCGACGGCGGGCGAGCGGGCATCGAGCCTGGCGCCCGCCGTGGGCCGCGTCGCACGCATGCCGGCGATCGTGCCTTCATAGCTCGCGGCCGGTTTTTCCGCCAGTTGCACGATGTAAGGCCGGCGCACGGCATCGCCTTTCTGCGCCAGCGCATTGGTGGCAGGGACGGCTGCCAGGACGAGCAGCGTAACCGGGAAGAAGGAAGACAGGGACAATGGGGCGCGCTTCATGCCTTGCCTCCCATGCGGCGGCGCGCGGCCACCAGCAGCATGCCGGCGGCCAGCATGGCCACGGTCGATGGTTCGGGTACGGCGCTCACGTGCAGGTCGTCGAGCGCGAACTGCGAGGCGTTCAGCGTGGCCAGGCCGTTGACGCAGTCACGCCCGGAGGTGTACGTACACGCGTCGATCGTGATGCTGGTGAACGCGGTGGCGGCGAACGATGCATCGAGCGTCCATTCGGCCCAGTAATGCAGCGTGGGGAAATCGGCCGACGTGGTGACGGTGCCGCCGTCGGCCGTGGTGCCCGTGATGCGCAACTGGCCGAACGGCAGTGCGCTGCCTTCCTCGTTTTCGCTGGCGATGCCGCCATAGGACAGCGACGACAGGCGGAATGCGGCGTCATCCCCGCGCGTCAACGTCAGCGAGCCGTCGTTCAGGCCGGCGTAGTGCTGGGTGATGGGGTAGGGGCAAGCCAGCCACACGCAGGCGCCCGAGTCACCCGCGGCGATCGTGGCGCCGGCCAGGCCGGGTTCATAATCGGGAAGACCCTGCGCGAAGGCGCCGTCCGCCACGACGGCTTCGAAGCCGTTCGTGGAAAACGTGTCGCCGCCGATGTAGATCGAATTGTCGGCCGGCGAAGACCCGTTCACGATCTGCTCGAAATCGATGATGTCGGCGTGCGCCATCGGTGCGGCCAATGCGGCGGACAATGCCGCGGCGCAGGCAATCGATGCGGGCGCCGGGCGGCGCCAGCGAGCGCGAAGGGTGCTGCTTGAACATGGTTTCATTGCGTCGTACCCCGTGGTTGGAAGAGAGGAAGCCCTGGCGCCCATACCGTTCGACATCGACTTGCAACACCCACGTTCGATGTGGATGGTGATAGCGCTATCAGGTAAAATTATGCTAACTCAACGCGAGGGTAAGCGAGCAGGATTTTTTCTCGATGCCGGGGCACAGAGGAGCGTGAACGTGGCAAGAGAAGGCGGGTTTCGCTCTGCGAGGGACGCAAGAGAGGTGTGAGGCAGGTGTTGTAAATTTTCTACGATAGCGCTCCCACCCATGTGCGGGCGTGGCGGGAAACGCGGCCGGAGGCCGGCCGCGGTGGCGTTACTGGGCGACCCAGCCGCCGTCCACATTCCAGGCCGCGCCGCGCACCTGGCTGGCCACGTCGCTGCACAGGAACACGGCAAGCCCGCCCAGTTGTTCGGGCGTGACGAAGTCGCCGGAAGGCTGCTTGTCGGCCAGCAGCGCGCGCTTGGCCTCGTCGTTGGTGAGGCCGTCGCGGGCGGCGCGGTCGTCGACCTGTTTCTGCACCAGCGGCGTCAGCACGAAGCCCGGGCAGATCGCATTGGCCGTCACGCCGGTCTGGGCGGTTTCCAGCGCGGTGACCTTCGTGAGGCCGACCAGGCCATGCTTGGCCGCCACGTAGGCGGACTTGCCGGCCGAGCCCACCAGGCCGTGCGCCGAGGCGAGGTTGATGATGCGGCCCCAGTTCTGCTGCCGCATCCGCGGCAGCGCGAGGCGCGAGGTATGGAAGGCGGACGTGAGGTTGATGGCGATGATCGCGTCCCATTTGTCGACCGGGAAGTCCTCGACATTGGCCACGTACTGGATGCCGGCATTGTTGACGAGCACGTCGATGCCGCCGAAGTGTTCGGCCGCGAACGCGAACAGGGCCTCGATTTCGGCCGGCTTGCTCATGTCGGCGTTGTGGTGTACGGTCTGCACGCCGAATTCCTGTGCCGTGGCGGACAGCAGGGTGGCGATGTCGTCGGCATTGCCGAAACCGTTGAATACGATGTTGGCGCCCTGTGCCGCGAGCGCGCGTGCGATGCCCAGGCCGATGCCGGACGTGGACCCTGTCACCAGGGCCGTTTTGCCGGACAGAATCTGCCCGGTCGAAGATGTGCTGCTCATGGTTAGCTCCATAGTTGATGGCGGCTATGCCGCCGGTTCCGGAGCGCTGGCTCCGGTCGACTTAATGCTGGCCTAAGCGCTGCGCTAAACTTGCAAGGGATTTTAGCGGCAACGCACGGTAGAATGTAGCCCAAAAACCAATATCCGGCAGGAGGCCAGGATGCCTGAAACAGCAAACAAGCCAGCGATCAAGTCAGTGCAGTGCCTGTCTCCCGCGGGCTTGCACAGCATGGCCTACCAGGAATGGGGAGATCCGTCCAACCCACGTGTAGTGGTGTGCGTGCACGGCGTGACGCGCGTTTCGGACGACTTCGACGACCTTGCGCGCGCGCTGTCCGGCACCTTCCGCGTGGTGTGCCCCGACGTGGTGGGCCGCGGCCGTTCCGGCCGCCTGCGCAATCCGGACTTCTACCGCGTGCCGCAATACGTGAGCGACATGGTGACGCTGCTGGCGCGCGTGCTGGGCAATGGCGACGGCAATGCGCAGGCGGAAAAGGTGGCGTGGTTCGGCACGTCCATGGGGGGATTGATCGGCATGGGCCTGGCGGCGCTGCCCGACAGCCCGATCGGTCGCCTCGTGCTGAACGACATCGGCCCGGTGCTGGACCCGGCGGCGCTGCGCCGCATCGGCGACTACATCGGCCAGGACGTGCGCTTTGCCACGTTCGAGGAAGGTGCGCGCTTCGTGCGCGACGTGTCGGCGTCGTTCGGCCCCCACACGCAAGCGCAGTGGGACAAGATGGCCCGCGACGTGCTGCGCCAGGATGCCGACGGTACCTGGGTGCGGCACTACGACCTGGCGCTGGCGCAGCCCTTCCGCGCCGCCACGCCGGAATCGGTGGCCGCCGACGAGCATCTGCTGTGGGCCGCCTATGACGCGATCCGCTGCCCCACGCTGGTGGTACGCGGCGCCCAGTCCGACCTGCTGTCGCACGAAACGGCGCAGATGATGACCCGGCGGGGGCCGCGTGCCCGGCTGGTCGAGTTCGCCGGCGTGGGCCATGCGCCCACGTTCGTGCAGGCCGACCAGATCGCGGTGGCGCGCGAGTTCCTGCTGGACGCGTGACTCAACTGTGCCTGTAACTTAACCCGTAAGTTTTTAGTTGAACCTGTAGAAAAGAGAAGAAATGGAAATCAAACGACTGTATGTAGGCAAGCGCATGTCCGAAGTGGCGATCCACAACAACACCGTGTACCTGGCCGGCCAGGTTGCCGCCAGCGATCCGGCTGCCGACATCAAGGGCCAGACCCGCGAAGTGCTGGCGGCCATCGACAAGCTGCTGGCCGAAGCGGGCAGCGACAAGAGCTGCATCCTGTCCACCCAGATCTTCATCAAGAACCTCGCGGATTTCGATGCCATGAACGAAGTGTGGGAAGAGTGGGTTGCGCAAGGCCACACGCCGCCGCGTGCGACTGTCGAGGCGAACCTGGCCAACCCGGCCTGGCTGATCGAGATCGTCGTCGTCGCCGCCCAGCGCTGATCGCGCCACGGTACATGTAGCAAGCGGGAGGCCGCCCCGGCTTCCCGTTTTTCAGGCAGCACTCCTCTGCAGCAAGCAGTAAAAGGTTTTTGTCATGGTCTCCATTGCGGCGCTGAACAGCGCAACGTCCGAACAGCTGGTGCTTGGCCTGTCCAGCGACGATGGCGCGCGGGTGCTTGCCGCGCTCGATTTCGCCAGCGCGGCCTATGCCGGCAAGCAGTGCACGAGCGGCCAGCCGGCCTTCGATTTCGCCGTTGGCGCGGCTTCCACGCTGGCGCAGCTCAACACCGACGCCGCCACGCGCATTGCCGCGCTGCTGTTCGAACTGTGCCTGCTCGACCCGGCACAGGGCATCGCCATCGAACCGAAGTTCGGCAGGGAAGTGGCCGACCTGGTCACCGGCGTGCACCAGCTGATCCGCCTGCGCGAACTGACGCAGGGCACGCCTTCGACGGCGCGCGGCAAGAACGCGGCCCAGCAGGCCGTGGCGCAGATGGAAACGCTGCGCAAGATGCTGCTGGCAATGGCCAGCGACATGCGCGTGGTGCTGGTGCGGCTGGCTTCCTGCTGCAGCACGCTGCGCTGGTTCGCCGACCAGAAGATCTTCAACGAGATGACGCGTGCCTACGGCCGCGAAACGCTGGACCTGTATGCGCCGCTGGCGAACCGCCTCGGCATCTGGCAGATCAAGTGGGAACTGGAGGACCTGTCGTTCCGCTTCATCGAACCGGAGAGCTACAAGCGCATCGCCAAGATGCTGGAAGAAAAGCGCATGATGCGCGAAAGCTTCGTCACGCAGTCGATCGAGCGGTTGCAGTCGGAACTGGCCGGGGCCGGCATCAAGGCCGAGGTCTTCGGCCGGCCGAAGCACATCTACAGCATCTGGAACAAGATGCGCGGCAAGGAGCTCGATTTCACGGAGCTCTACGACGTGCGGGCGTTCCGCGTGATCGTGGCGGACGTGAAGACGTGCTACACGGTGCTCGGGGTGGTGCACAACATCTGGACGCCGATCCCGAAGGAATTCGACGATTACATCTCGCGGCCCAAGCCGAACGGCTACCAGTCGCTGCACACGGTGGTGACGGCGGACGACGGCCGGCCGCTCGAGGTGCAGATCCGCACGCAGGAAATGCACAATTTCGCCGAATACGGCGTGGCCGCGCACTGGCGCTACAAGGAGGAAGGCAATTCCAGCTTCCAGGGCCAGAAGTACGATGAAAAGATCGCCTGGCTGCGCCAGCTGCTGGCGTGGAAGACCGACGTGGCCGACGCCGTGGTCGGGCAGGAGGAGTTGCAGCGCGAATGGGTGGAAAAGCTGAAGGAGGCGGCACTGGACGACCGCATCTTCGTGCTGACTCCGCAGGCGCGCGTGCTCGAATTGCCGGTCGGCGCCACGCCGATCGATTTCGCCTACCACCTGCACAGCGACGTGGGCCACCGCTGCCGTGGCGCACGCGTCGATGGCGTGATGGTCCCGCTCAACACCCAGCTGAAAAGCGGGCAGACCTGCGAAATCATCACGGCCAAGGGCGCGCCCGGCACGGCCGGCCCGTCTCGCGACTGGCTGAGCCCCGGCTATGCCGTCAGCAACCGCACGCGCGCCAAGGTGCGCGCCTGGTTCCACGCGATCGACATGCAGGAAACGCTGTCGCATGGCCGCTCGATGGTGGAGAAAACGCTGCAGCGCGAGGGCAAGACCGCTGTCAACCTGGAAGCGCTGGCGCAAAAACTGGGCTTCGCCAAGGTAGACGAGTTGTTCCTGGCGGTGGGCAAGGAGGAATTCAGCCTGCGCCACGTGGAGCATGCGCTGCACGACCATGTGGAGCCGCCACCGCCCGAGGATGCGGTGGTGCTGAACAAGAGCCGCGCCTCGTCGACCGAGCAGGGTGCCAAGTCGGGCGTGCTGGTGGTGGGCACCGAGGGCCTGATGACGCAGCTGGCAAGGTGCTGCAAGCCGGCGCCGCCGGATCCGATCGTGGGCTTCGTCACGCGCGGCAAGGGCGTGTCGATCCACCGGCTGTCGTGCAAGAATTTCGCCGAGATGCGCATGAAGGCGCCCGAGCGCGTGATCGTCACCGAATGGGGCGACGGGCGCGGCGATACCGTCTATCCCGTGGACCTGTTCGTGCTGGCGGGCGACCGCCAGGGCCTGCTGCGCGATATCTCCGAGGTGTTCTCGCGCGAAAAAATCAACGTGATCGGCGTGAACACGCAAAGCGCGAAAGGGCAGGCGCGCATGACCTTCACCGCGGAAATCGGCTCGACGGCGCAGGTGCAGAAGGCACTGGCCGCGATCTCGGAAGTGGCCGGCGTGCTGGAGGCGCGCCGCGCCTGATCCGGCGGAAGTGGGAGGGAGGGGGCGCTATTGCGGTTGCCCCTGCCTTCCCGCCACTTCGGCCTGCAGCGTGACGTGGTCGATGCCATGCCGTTCGATCAGCATGGCGCGGATCGCCTTCAGCGTGGCGGGCCAGTGCTGCAGGTCGCGCACTTCCACGTGGCCGATCAGCGCCGGCTGGCCCGGTGCCATGTCCCACACGTGCAGGTCGTGCACGGAAGCCACGCCTTCGATGCCTTCCAGGTCGTTGCCCACTTTTTCGTAGTCGATATCGTCCGGCACGCCTTCCATCAGGTGGTGGCCCGATTCGCGCAGGATGCCGGCCGTGGATTTCAGCAGCAGCAGCGACACCAGCAGCGACAGCAGCGGGTCGATCTGCATCCAGCCAGTGAAGTAGATGACGGCGCCGGCGGCCAGCGCGGCCACGGACCCCAGCATGTCGCCCATCACGTGCACCAGTGCCGCGCGCGTGTTCATGCTTTCCTTGTCCTTCGACAGCACCAGCGCGACCAGCACGTTGACGACGAGGCCGATTGCCGCCACGCCGGCCACGGTGCCGCCCTGCACGGCCTGCGGCTGCGCGAAGCGCTGCACCGCCTCGAACACGATCCAGCCGATCACCAGCAGCATGACGAGGCCATTGACGAACGCGGCCAGCGCCTCGGCGCGGCCGAAGCCGAACGAGTAGCGCGAGGAGGGTGGGCGCTTGGCGATCAGTTGCGCCAGCAACGCCAGGCCCAGCGACGCGGCATCGGTCAGCATGTGGCCGGCGTCGGCGATCAGCGCCAGCGAGTTGGCCATGAAGCCGGCCACGACTTCGACCGCGGCAAAGGTCAGTGTCAGGCCCACGGCCCAGGCCAGGATGGCCAGGCTGCGGTCGGCCCGCTGGTGCTTGTATTTGGCGTCGCCCTTCAGGTGGGCATGCAGGTGGCTGGTGGCGTTCATCGTTCTGCGGTCGAGGGTGTCGCAAAAATATAGCATGGGGCGGGCAGCGCATGATTGCACCCCGATGGCGGCGGGGTTGTCATGCCCGGGACTGCTTCCAGGGCAATTTCATTCTGGCCCTTGTCTTATCGGCGCCGCCTCACTATAATGCTCGGCATTGGGCGGTTAGTTCAGCTGGTTAGAATACTTGGTCGACATCCAAGGGGTCGGGGATTCGAATTCCTCACCGCCCACCAGAATGACAGGGGTTGCAGCACGGTGTGATGCAACCTCATCGATTTCACGCAGTGCAGGTAGCAGTGAAAGTAGTAGTGCGGTAGCAACGCAGTACCGTAGCAGTGCAGCAGTACAAGCGGGCGGTTAGTTCAGCTGGTTAGAATACTTGGTCGACATCCAAGGGGTCGGGGATTCGAATTCCTCACCGCCCACCAGAACACTTCAGTAACATTCAATGTAAGAGCGAGAAAGGCAATCCGGTTATGACACCGCGAACTACAACCGCTAAGGTTTGGTGAGTGACGCTAGTCGATCGGCTTTCTTTGGCTTTTCAAATTGAAAGATAACGCGGCTAGTCCGCGTTTTTTTTCGTCCCCGTTTTCCCCTTATTTCAGTTGAGTTTTTACGGCCCCCGTGCCGATTGGAGATCATGATGGTATCAGTCCGACTTCCCGATGGATCCGTGCGCCAGTTCGATGCGCCGGTCACCGTGGCCCAGGTGGCCTCCAACATCAGCACGAGCCTGGGCAAGGCCGCGCTGGCAGGCAAGGTCGACGGCAAGGTGGTCGACACCTCGTTCCTCATCGAGCAGGATGCCGACGTGGCGATCGTCACCGACAGGGATCCCGAAGGCCTGGACGTGATCCGTCACTCGACGGCCCACTTGCTGGCCTACGCCGTCAAGGAGCTGTTCCCGGACGCGCAGGTGACGATCGGCCCGACGATCGAAAACGGTTTCTACTACGACTTCTCGTACAAGCGCCCGTTCACGCCGGATGACCTGGTGGCGATCGAAAAGAAGATGGCCGAGCTGGCGAAAAAGGACGAGCCCGTCACCCGCAAGGTGCTGCCGCGCGACGAAGCGGTGGCGTACTTCAAGTCGATCGGCGAAGAATACAAGGCCGAGATCATCGCCTCGATCCCGGCGAATGAAGACGTGTCGCTGTACAGCGAAGGCAAGTTCACCGACCTGTGCCGCGGCCCGCACGTGCCGTCGACGGGCAAGCTGAAGGTCTTCAAGCTGATGAAGCTGGCCGGCGCCTACTGGCGCGGCGATTCCAAAAACGAGATGCTGCAGCGCGTGTACGGCACCGCCTGGACGAAGAAGGAAGACCAGGAGCTGTACCTGCACAACCTGGAAGAGGCGGAAAAGCGCGACCACCGCAAGCTGGGCAAGCAGCTGGACTTCTTCCACTTCCAGGATGAGGCGCCGGGCCTCGTGTTCTGGCATCCGAAAGGCTGGACGATCTGGCAGCAGGTCGAGCAATACATGCGCAAGAAATACCAGGACAACGGCTACCAGGAAGTGAAGGCGCCGCAGATCCTGGATGCGAGCCTGTGGGCCAAGACGGGCCACTGGGATAACTACCGTGAAAACATGTTCGTCACGGAATCGGAAAACCGCTCATATGCGCTGAAGCCGATGAATTGCCCGGGCCACGTGCAGATCTTCAATTCCGACCTGCGCTCCTACCGCGACCTGCCGCTGCGCTACGGCGAGTTCGGCCAGTGCCACCGCAACGAGCCGTCCGGCGCGCTGCACGGCATCATGCGCGTGCGCGGCTTCACGCAGGACGATGGCCACATCTTCTGCACGCACGAGCAGATCGAGCCGGAAGTGGTGGCCTTCCACCAGCAGGCGATGGAAGTGTACGAAGACTTCGACTTCACCAATATCGAGGTGAAGCTGGCGCTGCGCCCGGACAACCGGATCGGCACGGATGAAGTGTGGAACGATGCCGAAGAGGCGCTGCGCCAGGGCTTGCGCGCCTGCGGCGTGACGTGGACGGAGCTGCCGGGCGAGGGCGCGTTCTACGGTCCGAAGATCGAATACCACCTGAAGGATTCGCTGGGCCGCCCATGGCAGGTCGGCACGATGCAGGTCGACTTCTTCATGCCGGAGCGCCTGGGCGCGCAATATGTCGCGGAAGACAACACGAAGAAGACGCCGGTCATGCTGCACCGTGCGATCGTGGGGTCGATGGAACGCTTCATCGGCATCCTGATCGAGAACTACGCCGGTGCGCTGCCGATGTGGCTGGCCCCTGTGCAGGTCGCCATCCTGAACATCTCGGACGGGCAGGCGCAATACGCCACCGAGCTGGCCGGCAAGCTGCGCAAGCTGGGGTACCGCGTCACGGCTGATTTGCGCAACGAGAAGATCACGTATAAAATACGCGAACATTCCGTCCAAAAATTGCCTTACATCCTTGTGATCGGGGATAAGGAGCGGGATGCCAATACTGTGGCCGTGCGTGCGCGGGGCAACGTCGATCTGGGTGTAATGTCCATCGATGCCCTGGTTGAGCGACTCCAGCAGGATGTCGCCAGCAAAGCCTGACGGCGATCGATCGGTCTTCGGGCCGGTCGATTTCCGTAACCGGCCACCACATAAAATTTTTAAAGGAAACTGCAATAGCTACTGACAAGTCGCAGCATCGCATCAATGGCGAAATCACGGCACCGGAAATGCGTCTTTCCGGTGTCAATAATGAGCCGCTGGGCATCGTGAGCCTGGCCGAAGCCTTCCGCCTGGCGGAAGAAGCGAACGTGGACCTCGTGGAAATTGCGCCCACCGCGCAGCCACCGGTTTGCCGTCTGATGGATTACGGTAAGTTCAAGTATTCCGAGCAGAAAAAAGCGCACGAAGCCAAATTGAAGCAAAAAATCATCTCCGTGAAGGAAGTCAAATTCCGTCCCGGTACTGACGATGGCGACTACAACATCAAGCTGCGCAACCTGATCAAGTTCCTGGAAGAAGGCGACAAGACGAAGATCACCCTTCGCTTCCGCGGCCGCGAAATGGCCCACCAGGACATCGGCATGCGCATGCTGGAGCGGTTGAAGTCGGATCTGGAAGAGCATGGCCAGGTGGAGCAGTTCCCGAAGATGGAAGGCCGCCAGATGATCATGGTCATTGCCCCCAAAAAGAAAATTCCGCCTCGCTAAGCCTGCAAAGCGGGCGCATTTCGGGTCCGCCGTGCTCCGCTGCGGCGGACCGACCGTACTCAAGTACGGTTCCGCGCGCTGGACCCGAACTGCATCCCGCTGTGCAGGTTATCGAGGGCGGATTTCAACTATGCATCCGGCAATGATGGTGCACAGTTGAAAAACTCGGTATAATTGCCGGCTGCCGACAAGCTGGTGTCGGACACCTTGGTGTCGGGCACCGGTTTTTGCTTACGAAGCCGGCGAAAAGAATTTGCGGGATCAAATCCGCAACATGTAGTGGCCTTGCTGCCGCTGCATCAACAAGTGAAAGCAGGCACCCAAGCGCAACGTGTTGTTGCCACCTGCGATCCTGTTATTTGGAGCTGTCCGCGAGGACAGGTGTGTTATGCCAAAAATGAAGACCAAAAGCTCCGCGAAGAAGCGTTTTCGCGTGCGTCCGGGTGGTACCGTCAAATCGGGTATGGCGTTCAAGCGTCACATCCTGACCAAGAAAACCACCAAAAACAAGCGTCAGCTGCGTGGCACCCGTAACATCAATGCGTCCGACGTCACCAGCGTCCTGCGCATGATGCCGTCCGCTTAATCTCACACTCATTAAGGAGCTACTATGCCTCGAGTAAAACGTGGGGTTACCGCGCGTGCCCGTCATAAGAAAGTACTGAATCAGGCCAAGGGTTACCGCGGCCGCCGCAGCAAGGTTTACCGGATTGCCAAGCAAGCAGTGATGCGCGCTGGCCAGTATGCCTACCGCGATCGTCGTAACAAGAAGCGCGTCTTCCGCGCCCTGTGGATCACCCGTATCAACGCGGCTTCGCGTGAACACGGCCTGACCTACAGCGTCTTCATGAACGGCCTGAAGAAAGCCGCTATCGAACTGGACCGTAAAGTCCTGGCCGATATGGCTGTGATGGACAAGCCGGCATTTGCCGCGATTGTCAACGCCGTGAAAGCAAAGATCGCTGCTGCTTAATTATTAACAATAAGCAATAGCAATCGATTGTTGCGTGCCGCCCGACGGGCGGCGCGGAGAGCGGGGCACGGGATAATGACCGGTGCCCCGTTTTACATTTCCAGCATAGGAAAATCAGTCGGATGAACTCCCTCGAACAAATCGTTTCCGTCGCGCAGGCTGACTTTCTCGCCGCCGCGGATGCTGCCGCACTTGAAAACGCCAAAGCCAAGTACCTTGGCAAGACTGGCCAGATTACCGAACTGATGAAGGGCCTCGGCAAGCTCGCGCCCGAGGAAAAGAAAGCACAAGGCGCGCTGATCAATGCCGCCAAGGGCCAGATCGAAGCCGCGCTGACCGCACGCCGCGATGCGCTGGCCGATGCGCAGCTGCAGCAGCGCCTGAACGCCGAAGCGATCGACGTGACCTTGCCCGGCCGCGGCCGCGCTCCCGGTGGCATCCACCCGGTGATGCGCACGTGGGAGCGGGTCGAGGCGATCTTCCGCTCGATCGGCTTCGACGTGGCCGGCGGCCCCGAGATCGAAACCGACTGGACCAACTTCACCGCGCTGAACAGCCCGGAAAACCATCCGGCCCGCTCGATGCAGGACACGTTCTACATCGAAGGCAACGACTCTACGGGCAAGCCGCTGCTGCTGCGCACGCACACCAGCCCGATGCAGGTGCGCTACGCGCGCAGCCACCAGCCGCCGATCAAGGTCATCGCACCGGGGCGCACGTACCGCGTCGACAGCGATGCCACCCACTCGCCGATGTTCCACCAGGTCGAAGGCCTGTGGATCGCCGAGAACATCAGCTTTGCCGACCTGAAGGGCGTGTACCTGAACTTCGTGAAGGCGTTCTTCGAGACGGACGACCTGCAGGTGCGCTTCCGCCCGTCGTATTTCCCGTTCACGGAACCGTCGGCCGAGATCGACATTGCCTTCGGCTCCGGTCCACTGAAGGGCCGCTGGCTGGAAGTGTCCGGTTCAGGCCAGGTGCACCCGAGCGTCGTGCGCAATTTCGGGCTCGACCCGGAAAAATACATCGGCTTCGCGTTCGGCTCCGGCCTCGAGCGCCTGACGATGCTGCGCTATGGCGTGAACGACCTGCGCCTGTTCTATGAAGGCGACCTGCGCTTCCTGAAACAGTTCAACTGAGCAGTTCAACTGAGCAGTTCAATTAAAAGAATACTGAAGGCTGAAAATGCAATTCTCCGAAAACTGGCTGCGTACCATGGTCGATCCGAAGATGACTTCGGATGAACTGTCCCACCTGCTGACGATGTCCGGCCTCGAAGTGGAAGAAGTGGAACCCGTTGCGCCGCCGTTCACCAACGTCGTCGTCGGCCACGTGCGCGAAGTGCAGAAGCACCCGAACGCGGACCGGCTGAACGTGTGCCAGGTCGACGTGGGCACCGGCACGCTGCTGAACATCGTCTGCGGCGCGCCGAACGTGCGCGAAGGCCTTCGTGTCGCTTGTGCAACGGCCGGCGCCATCCTGCCGCCGGGCGCGGACGGCAAGCCGTTCGAGATCAAGGTGGGCAAGCTGCGCGGCGTCGAGTCGCAAGGCATGCTGTGCTCGGCACGCGAACTGAAACTGTCCGAAGACCATGGCGGCCTGCTGGAGTTGCCGGACGATGCACCGGTCGGCCAGAACTTCCGCGACTACTATGCGCTGAACGACCTGAAATTCACGATCAAGCTGACGCCGAACAAGGCCGACTGCCTGTCCGTGCTGGGCGTTGCCCGCGAAGTGGCGGCACTGACGGGTTCCCCGCTGAATGCTCCCACGAGCGCGGCCGTCGCCGTGACGCTCGATGAAACGCTGCCCGTGACGATCGGCGCGCCGGACCTGTGCGGCCGTTTTGCCGGCCGCGTCATCCGCAACCTGAACGCGAAGGCGGCAACGCCGGACTGGATGAGGCAGCGCCTCGAGCGCAGCGGCCAGCGTTCGCTGTCGGCACTGGTCGACATCTCGAACTACGTAATGCTGGAGCTGGGTCGTCCATCGCATGTGTTCGACCTCGACAAAATCCACGGCGGCCTGGAAGTGCGCTGGGGCAAAGCCGGCGAATCGCTGAAGCTGCTGAACGGTAATACCGTTTCCGTCGACGAATGGGTTGGTGTCGTTGCGGACGAGCAGAACGTGGAATCGCTGGCCGGCATCATGGGCGGCGACGCCACGGCCGTGTCGCTGGAGACGACCAATGTGTATGTGGAAGCCGCGTTCTGGTGGCCCAACGCCATCCAGGGCCGCGCCCGCAAGTACAACTTCTCGACCGATGCGGCGCACCGCTTCGAGCGCGGCGTGGACTATGCAACGATTCCCGAGCATCTCGAACGCATCACCGCGCTGATCGTGGAAATCTGCGGCACGCCGGAAACGAAAGTCGGCGCGGTCGACGACCAGGTCGTCAACCTGCCGGAGCGCAAGCCCGTGCAGCTGCGCACCGCGCGCGCCCAGAAGGTGATCGGCGTGCCCCTGACGGACGAGGTCATCGCCGACATCTTCGATCGCCTGGCACTGCCGCATACGGTGGAAAATGGCGTGTTTTCCGTGACAGCGCCGAGCTACCGTTTCGACATCGAGATCGAGGAAGACCTGATCGAGGAAGTGGCCCGCGTGTACGGCTTCGAGAACATTCCCGCCAAGCCGCCGGTGGCCGAGAACACCATGCAGATCGCGCCGGAAAATACCCGCTCGATCTTCGCCGTGCGGCACCAGCTGGCCGACCTGGGCTACCAGGAAGTGGTCAACATGAGCTTCGTGGAAGCCCAGTGGGAACTGGATTTCAACGGTAACGACAACCCGATCAAGCTGCAGAACCCGATCGCCAGCCAGCTGTCCGTGATGCGCTCGTCGCTGATCGGCAGCCTCGTCGCGAACGTGCGCTATAACGTCAACCGCAAGGCGCCACGCGTGCGTGCGTTCGAAGTGGGCGCTGTGTACAAGCGCGATACGGCGGTGCAGGACGGCCCGCTGACGGTGGCCGGCTACGACCAGCCCCAGCGGATCGGCGTCATCGCCTATGGCCCGCAGGCGGACGAGCAGTGGGGCTTGCCGACGCGCGACGCCGACTTCTTCGACGTCAAGGCCGACCTGGAGGCGCTGTTCGCGCCGGCACCGTTGCGCTTTGCCAAGCTGGAGCATCCGGCACTGCACCCGGGCCGTGCTGCATCCGTCGAGCTCGATGGCAAGGTGATCGGCTTCATCGGCGAGCTGCACCCGCGCTGGCTGCAAAAGTATGACCTGCCGAAGGCGCCTGTCGTTTTCGAGGTCGACGCCGTGGCACTGCAGCAGCGTGACGTGCCGGTTTATACGGAAATTTCGAAGTTCCCGGGCACGACGCGCGACCTCGCGCTGGTGGTTCCGCAAACGGTGGCGGCCCAGGATCTGCTGGATGTCTTCACCGCCGCGGTGGCCGCCAGCGAACATGCCCGCATCGTGCAAGCCATTGTTTTATTTGATGAATACCGTGGCGTCGGTCTTGCATGGGACGAGAAATCACTTGCTTTCCGCTTTAGCTTGCAAGATACTCAAACAACCCTGCAGGACGAAATCGTCGATGCATTGATGGGCTCGTTGGCCGATGCGGCAACGCAAAAAGCCGGCGCGAAATTGCGCAAGTAACGTGAATATGCTGCGTTAAAAGCATGAGAAGCGCCAGTGCGGAACGGATATGCAAGCGGTTGATTCGTTGCATACCTGTCTCCGTACTGCAGGGCTGAAAAGCCGGTTGTGGCACTGCTGTGGTAACTTAGACAAAACTTAAGTTGACCAGTAAATACCCATGCAACTCTTCCGTGCACTGCAGCATTCATTCAGAATAGTCAAGATCCAGTTCACATTAGCGGGTCCGGCAATGCCGGACCCACGTACTTTGTAAAGGCAGGGCAGCAAAATTAACAACAACGACACCGCGATTATGCAATCCGCGCTGGATGCCGAGTTGCACAGCGCCATGCAGGTTGCAAAGGTACGCCAGGAAGCTGAAAAGAGCTTGCCCACGTTGACGAAAGCCGAACTGGCCGAACTGCTGTTCGAACAGGTGGGCTTGAACAAGCGCGAGGCTAAGGACATGGTCGAAACCTTCTTCGACGAGATCCGCAACGCACTCGAGCGGGGCGAAGCCGTCAAGTTGTCCGGTTTCGGCAATTTCCAGCTGCGCGACAAGCCGCAGCGGCCGGGCCGCAATCCGAAAACAGGGGAAGAAATCCCGATCACGGCGCGCCGCGTCGTCACCTTCCACGCCAGCCAGAAGCTCAAGGCCATGGTGGAAGAAAGTGCCGCGCTGGCACGCGCAGCCTGATAAAGGATCGGCATGAACGATCGCATCAGCAAGACCGAACTGGTCAGCTTGCCGCCGATTCCGGCCAAGCGTTATTTCACGATCGGCGAAGTCAGCGAACTGTGCGGCGTAAAGCCGCATGTACTGCGCTATTGGGAGCAGGAATTCACCCAACTCAAGCCTGTCAAGCGACGCGGCAACCGCCGATATTATCAACACCACGAAGTGCTGCTGATCCGCCGCATTCGCGAGCTGCTGTATGAGCAGGGCTTCACGATCAGTGGCGCACGCAATAAACTGGACAGCCGGGGTGTCGCCGCCCAGGAAGCGTATGATGACGATACGCCGTCACCGCCGCCGCCGCTCGACAGGGAAATGATCCGCAGCGAACTGCTGGCAATCCTTGGCCTGTTGAAGTAGGCACAGCCGCGGTGCCGGTCACTTTTTTTGCAACCATGTTCCCGTCTGTAGGCGCGACAACGGGTCCGAACGTTAAATGATTGGTGTTACAATATCAACGTTGTAATTCTGTTAGTGAAAAATACAGACGCTCGGCGAGCGATCCAGGGCCACTCCCAAGCCAGGGATAACGAGGGAAACAATGATACGCGTTGCCATTTGTGACGATCACCAGATAGTACGAGCAGGCTTCAAACAGATCTTTTCGCAATCCGACGAATTTTCCGTCGTGGCGGAAGGCAGCACAGGGCGCGAGGCACTCGATATCGCGCGCCGCGAAATCTGCGATGTCCTGCTGCTCGATATCGCCATGCCCGACCAGAGCGGTATCGACACGCTGCGCACGATCCGCCAGGGCCAGCCCGATTTGCCGGTGCTGATCCTGTCCGGCTACCCGGCGCAGCAATATGCGCTCAACCTGTTCAAGATGGGCGCCAATGGCTACCTGAACAAGGAATGCGAAGCCGATGAATTGATCACGGCCGTGCGTACCGTGTTCCAGGGGCGTCGCTATGTCAGCTCGCAAGTGGGCGAGCTGCTGGCACAGAGCTTCGACCGCGATCCGAACACGGCGCTGCACACCGAATTGTCGGACCGCGAATTCCAGGTCTTCCTGCGCCTTGCCCGCGGCGCCACCGTCTCCGATATCGGCACCGCGCTGTCGCTCAGCATCAAGACAGTGAGCACATATCGCACCCGGATCATGGAGAAAATGGGCTTGCAGTCGAACAGTGACCTGACCTACTATGCTATGAAGAACAACCTGCTGGATTGACAGCGGTTCGCAGTATCGAAAGCCGCCAGCGCCGATCCTTCCGGATCGGTCCTGGCGGTTTTTTTATGGCGGGTTGTTGTTCCAGAGGGCAATATTTTCACTCTGGCGGTATTTCCGTGGGGCATTAAATCGGCGTGCGGGCTATAATGGCCTGCCCGCCGTCCGCGTCAGCGAAGGATGCTTCAGGATGTATTTCACAGCGAAGGCAGCGCCACATTACCGGCTGCCGCTCTACAAGACCGTATTGTGCGTCACGTGCGCACTGATCCTTGTCGTCAACGGCTTGTTTCTCTTTCATAACCTCGAAGCGCTGAAGAGTGCCAACGCACAGGTACTGCAAAGCTCGCGTGTTGCCGAGCGCCTGCAATACCTGGACGTGCTCGTGCAGGATGCTGAAAGCAGCATGCGCGGCTATTTCATTTCAGGCAACGATGTCTATCTCGGTCCGATGCGCGCCGTGCAGTCGAAAACCGAGGCGGAAGTGCGCCACCTGCAGGGCCTGCTGGCCGATAACCCCGCACAACTGAAGAACCTGGCCCAGCTCAACACGCTGATCCGTCGCAAGCTGTCGATGCTGAACCAGGCCATCGATGTCTATCGCCACGGCGGACTCGAAGAGATCGTCAATATTTCCCGCTACGGCGACGAGCGTGGCGGCATGGACGAGATCCGCCTGCAGACCGTGATCATGATCCAGGAACAGAATGAAACGCTGGAAGCGCGCAGCGCGCGTTTCTACGACGAATACCATCGCGCGCTGGTGCTGGGTGTGCTGATCAATGCCGTTGCGATCGTGGTGCTGGTGATGTTCTATCGCCTCGTCGGGCGCAGCTACTACCGGCAGGCAGCCGTCGAACACGCGCTGCAGCAATCGAATGAAAACCTGGAAGCCATGGTGGCGCAGCGTACCGAGCAGTTATCGGTGCTGTCGCGGCATCTGATCAGCATCAGCGAGGATGAAAAATCCCGCCTGTCGCGCGAGCTGCACGACGAAATGGGCGCCAACCTGACGTCGATCGGCATGGATATCGGCGCCGTCATGCTGCAACTGCAAAAGACGCAGCCCGACCTGGCAGCCCAGCTGAAACGGGCGCGCGGCACGCTGGTGGAAACGGTGGAGCTGAAGCGCCGCATCATCGAGAACCTGCGGCCCAGCCTGCTGGACAACCTGGGCCTGTGTGCCGCGATCGACAGCTGTACCGACGATTTCTCGCGTATGACGAAACTGCCATGCGAGACGGAAATCGGTCCGGAAATCGATGGTATCGTCCGCGAGGGCGATGCCAGCCTGTCGATCGCGCTGTTCCGCATCGTGCAGGAATCGCTGACGAATATCCGCAAGTATGCGCAGGCAAGCCGGGTGTCGGTGACGCTGATACGGACAAGCGAGGGCATCGTCTTGAGGATCATCGACGATGGCGTCGGCATCGCGTCGAACACGCTGGCCAAGCCCATGTCACACGGTATCCTCGGGATGCGGGAACGGGCCTTGCTGCTGGGAGGAACCCTGACGATCCGCCGCGGGCGCGGCGACAAGGGCACATGCATCGAGGCGCGCATTCCGCTCAGGAATGGCGCGCCGTTGGAAGGAGAATCTGCGCAGCGGCAGGTCAGCAGCCCGCTACGTCAACGAGCAGACGATCATATTCCGTCTTTGCCACCTTGTAGCACTCGCCCGCATAGCGTTCCAGTCCCGCACGATCCAGTACAGTGATATTGCCGCGGCGGTAGGTGATCAGGCCGTCCTCCTGCAGCTTGCCGGCGGCGGCCGTGATGCTTTCGCGGCGCACACCCAGCATGATCGAGATCATTTCCTGCGTGACCTTCAGTTCGTTGGTCGGCGAGCGGTCCAGGCGGTCCAGCAGCCAGCGGCACAGTTTCTGTTCGATCGAGCTGTGGCGTCCGCCCACGGCGTTTTGCGCCATCTGGGCAAACAACGCGGTGTTATAGCGCATCAGCAACTGGGGCAGGGCGCCGCCCTGGTTGAATGCATCGCGCAATGCCTGCGCTTTCAGGCGGTAGCCATAACCGGCGCTCTGTACGACCGCGGTGCACATGGCGCGCTCGCCGGGAAACATCGATACGCCGACCACGCCTTCATGGCCGACCACGGCGATCTCCGTCGTGGCACCGTCTTCCATGACATACAGCAGCGAAACGATGGCCGTCGTGGGGAAATACACATTCTCGAGCTTGCTGCCGTATTCGAACAGTTCCTTGCCAAAAGGCAGCTGCACCAGTTCGAGGTGTTCGAACAACGACTCCAGCACATGACGCGGCAGCGCGGCCAGCAATTCATTTTGCTGGGTACCGCTGTAGCTGATCACCGGCCGCGTGGCTTCCCGCGCGCCGCCCAGCGGCATCATGGTTTTTTCGGAAACGCCAAGTTGAGTGTTGTTCATTTTTATCCTCACGAGCTTAAGTACAGGAAATCGCGTCGACTGCTTCGCTGATGAATTGCGACTATCGGTTAAATGCCGCACGGCGCCGATCACGTTGGTAGTACTTTAAGTTCCTATGTAGGTAACGAACATAAGACGGGTTTCCGACGGGGTGTAGGCTGGTTAGATCAGCCATTGTCAGTCTAGTCCTACGGAAACTGTTTATTTTCATATCATAGAAGGTACGGTCTCGGCGCACGGTTTAGGCGAATGACGCTCCAGAGGCCCGGAAAGCAAGGCCCAGCCTGGATTTGGGTGTTTTTCGAGTTATCCGTACGGCAGCGAACATTGCTTGCAGCAATACGCACCGGATACGGCTGAGCACGCTGCCTGAACTTCCCAACCGAGAGTGGTGCGGCGTGTTCCTACACGAGGCCGTATCGCGCAAGCTCCCATGCAGCCGGTCATCTGCCGCGGTTTCTTCAACGACGCAACACTCCCAACTTTTTCGCTCTATTCCCTTAAGAAACGATAGTTTCTGACGTAAAATTGCTGTGCGTCAATATCCGACAGTCAGCTCGATAGGTCAAAGGCTCCCATGAAACACGCCCAACAAGGTTTCACACTGATGGAAGTGCTGATTACGATCGTAATCATCAGCATCCTGTCCGCCGTGGCGATCCCGGCCTACAGCAACCACGTGACCCGCTCGCGCACCGCCGAAGCCTTCACGGCACTGGGCGCGGCGCAGATGAACGCCGAACAGTTCTGGAACAACGAGCGCAACTACGCAGGCTTCGACCAGTCGAGCGGCTTCCCCGCCGCAACGCCCAATTTCACGTACGTCCTCAGCAACGCCACCGCGTCCACGTTCACGGTCACGGCAACCGGCCGCGCGAAGATGACGGGCTTTACCTATACGATCGACCAGAACGGCACGCGCACCACCACGGCGACACCGACATGGGGCACGAGCACCGTGTGCTGGGTCGACAAGAAAGGCGGCCAATGCTCCAGCTGAGAGCACGGCGGGGCTATACGCTGATCGAGGTGATGGTCGGCGTTGCCGTGCTCGGCACCCTGCTGGCCGTGGGCATTCCAGGGATGACGAACTGGGTCGTGGCGAACAAGGCGAAAGCGGCGTCGGAGTTTTACCTGGACGGCCTGTCGATGGCGCGCCGCCAGGCGGTCACGCACAACGCCCGCAGCCGCTTCGTCCTCACGCCCGGCACCAATGGCCAGTTCGACTGGCAAGTGGACCTGTGCTTCCCGGCACCCGGCGTGCCGTGTACGGACGATGGCGGCAACTGGTCGACCCCGGATGCGGCGTCCAGCGGCGATCCGGAGGGCGCGGCCGGTTTCCGCTCCGTGCTCCGCGCGGCCGCGTCGCTGCCGCCGTCGGACATCCTGATCCCGGCCGTCACGCCTGAAGAAGCGAATGCCGTGTATTTCACGGAACTGGGCTGGGTCGACACCAGCATCGGAAACCGGCTGGAACGGCTGCGCCTGGACCCGTCGGCAGCGCTCGCAGGCGACGTGCGCGCCGCGGCGGTGGCTGTCACCCTGGCCGGCATGGCATCGAAATGCGACCCTGCCGTTGCCGCTCCCGATTCGCGGGCCTGTCCGCCATGATGCCGGGCCATTCCCGCACCCAGCAGGGCATCGCGCTGCTCGAAGCGCTGATCGCCGTGGTGATCCTGGCGCTCGGCCTGCTGGGCACGATCGGCCTGCAGGCGCGCTCGTACTCGGCGCTGGCCGACTCGGCGATGCGGGCCGAGGCGACGCTGGCTGCCGATCGCCTCGTCGGCATCATGAACAACGACGTGGCCAACCTGGCCGCCTACCAGGTTGCGCTCGGTGCCACGGCGCCGGCGGCGCTGGCGCCGTGGGCCGCGGAAACGTCGGCCGCGATTCCCGGTGCGCGCTATCGCGTGGCCGCGGCCGCCGAAGCGCAGCGTACCCGAGTGGACATCGAAATCCGCTGGCGCCGCAAGCAGGGCGACGACGACCGCACGCACCTCGTCACGGCCTATATCCGGTGACCGCCATGCGAACGAATGCAACAGCGCAAGCAGGCTTTTCGCTCGTCGAGCTGATGGTCTCGGTCGTCATCGGCCTGCTGGCCGTCATGTTCGCTACCCGGCTCATGATCGGCGGCGAGCAGAGCAAGGCTGCGTCCGTCGGCGGGTCCGATGCCATGCAGAACGGCATGCTGGCGCTGTTCTCGATCAATACCGATGCGTCGCAGGCGGGCTGGGGCCTGAACGACGACCTCGTCAATGGCTGCAATACGCGCATGACGGATACGGAAGGCTTTGCACTGGCCACGGCCGCGCGCGATGGCGCCGCGATCACGCCGCTGGCCCCGGCCGTGATCGCCGATGGCGGCACGGGTTCCGATACGCTCACCCTGTATTCCGGAACCGGCATGGCGGGCGCCGGCTCCACCAGCGTCTGGCAAAACTACATCGGCGGCACGTCGATCGGTGTCGCCAGCGTGGCGCCGTTCGGCTTCAACCAGGGCGATGTGATCGTCGTCGCGCCCGAGCCGGCCGGCGGCGAGTGCTCGGTGGCGCAGCTGTCGGCGGTGCCGGGAGGCAGCGCGCTGCAGATCGCGGCCGGCAGCGCGTGGCGCTACAACACCGGCAACCTCGGCGTGCTGTACAACGGCGGCCAGGCAAGGGTGTTCAACCTGGGCCCGGCCAATAAGCTGTCGTTCCACACCTGGTCCGTGGCGAACGGCGTGCTGCAGCTGCGGGCCACCGACCTGGCGGGCACGGGCGCCCGGCCGCAGGCCGTGGTCGGCAACGTGGTGGCGCTCAAGGCGCAGTACGGCTTCGACACGCGCGCCGGCAGCGCGTTCGATCCCAAGGCAGGCATGCGGGTGGGGAGCTGGAGCGCCGCCATGGTCGATGCGGATGGCGATGGCAGCGTTGGCGCACCGGGCGACTGGCAGCGCATTGCCGCGCTGCGCATCGCCGTCGTCGCGCGGGGCGCGGTGCCGGAGCGGCCCGCGGCAAGGCAGGCCACGTGCACCGCCACCACCGCGCCGCTGACCGTATTCGGTACCGCCGTGCCGGCCGGCGTGGCCGCGGCGCCCGTGCAGGTGGCGCTCGGCGTGCCGAACGACGCCGTCAGCTGGACCTGCTACCGTTACCGCGTGTTTGAAACGATCGTCCCGATCCGCAACGCGGGGTGGCGGCCATGATGAAACTGCAACAAGCGCGCGGCCTGGCGCTGCCGGTCATGCTGATCATGCTTGTCGTGATGATGGTCAGCAGCGTCTACCTGTTGCGCTCCACCAACTCGACGGCGCTCACCACGTCGAACCTGGCCCACGAGGATGCGCTGTCGAAGGCGGCCGACCTGGGCATCCACACCGCCTACGACTGGCTGAGCACCCGGCCGGACAAGAGCGTGCTCCATAACGATATCCCCGCCGCCGGCTACGTGGCCACGACCAATCCCGGCGCGGGGCAGGGCGTGTCGAACCCGGCGTTCTGGCAGGGTTCCGTGACCGTGTGGGACGCGGGCCGGCGCAACCAGGTGGAATACGTGATCCACCGCATGTGCCAGTTCCCCGGCGACTACAACACCAACAACTGCTCGCTGACGGCGGCGCGGCAAACGCTGCAGGCCCGCACCCGCGCGGGCGACAGCCTGTCCTCCGATGCCCCGGCCTACCAGGGCAAGCCGCAGCTGCATTACCTGATCACCGCGCGGATCGCCGGCGCGCGCGGCGGCAATGTCATGAACCAGGCCGTCGTGATGATGGGCCCGTAGGCGAAAAGACTCCAATGAAGACCGCAACGACGAACTTCCCGGCCCGGCTGGCCAACCCGCTCCTGCATCTGCTCCTGCTGGTGCCGATGCTGCTGGCCACCCCGGCACAGGCCGCCACCACCAATATCGCCCAGGTGCCGCTGCTGAACATCGCTGGCACCGGTACCGTCAAGCCGAACCTGATGCTGCTGTTCGATAACTCCGGCTCGATGGACCAGACCTACACGCCGGACTACGTGAACGACAACATCTGCCGTTCGCGCCTCACGCTGGCCAGCGGCGTCACCGCCTGCAACGTCGGCCATCCGCCATTCATGAGCGCGGACTTCAACCGCCAGTACTACAACCCGCGCATCCGTTACGGCGTGCCGATCCAGTGGGATGGCACGTACTACCCCGAGATGACGGCCGCGCAAACGGCTAGCTGGACCAACGTGCCCAGCGACGGCTTCGGGCGCAGCAACACGAACCTGTACGGCTCGCCCGACACCGCGATCAACCTGCTGACCCAGTTCCCGGACCTGAAGTGGTGCAACGGCAGCGACGAGAGCGATTGCCGCATCAACACCGCCACCTACACGTATCCGGACAACGCCTACTACAACGCGGCCGCCATCAGCGGTGGCCCGTATTACTACAATATCGCCGTTTCCGAATACTGCCGCGACGAGCGCCTTACCTCATGCACGTCGGTGGCTGCCGGTGCCGCCGCGCCGGTGGGCTATCCGGTGCCCGCCACGGTGCGCTGGTGCAGCAACCGCGTGCTGAGCACCTGCCAGGCCAAGCGCGTGGGCAGCTACGTCTACCCGAAATATTCGTCGCCGCCCACGACCACGATTGCGCACGGCACGATCACGCTGGGCGCCACGGTGTCCACGTCGGCCATGCAGGTCGCATCCGTCACCGTCATCAATCCCGCGTCCCCCGATTCGCCGATCACCATCAGCAACGGCGCCGTCAACGCATCGAACGGCACCAATACCGCCGCCCGGCAGCAGGCGCTGGCCACGCAGGTCGCCGCCAGCATCATCGCCCGCACCGGCCTGGGCACGAATTCCTACTGGGCCTGTGTGCGCACGCCGACCGGATCGTCCACCGTGCCGGCATGCTCGTCGATGGGCATCACGCTCACGTCGGACAATGTCGTCGCCGTGATCCCGATCACCTGTGCGTTCGGCACCAAGTCGATGACGAACTGCAGCACGATCCGCGAAGACTCGACCCAGAACACACGCCAGGGCTGGGGCCTCGAAGTGGATGCGCCATCGGTGCAGACCACGCCGGCCACCACCGGCCAGCCCCCCACGGCGCTGCTGCGCATCGGCGGCACCGGCAGCATGCGCAACTCCGGCTCCATCAGCAATATCCGGCTCGGCAACACGACGATCACGGGCACGGTCTCGCTGCGCAATATGTCGCCCGCGCAGTCGGCGGTGGCGATCGTGCAGGCGATCAATGCATCGGGCACGCGCAACACGCACCGCGCCTACCTGGGCGGCGATGCCGCCACCGGCGTATGCGCCAACGAACCGTCCACCACGGTGTGCGTCGTCAACGTGAACGCCACGGCGAATGGCGCCGCGTTGACGGGCTCCGTGGCAAACAACAACAACGTCACGTTCGGCACGGTCAATGCCAGCAGCATCGTCGAAGGCATCCCGGTCACCACCACGGCGCTGTCGTCGCTGCCGAGCGCTTTCTCGCGCGTGAACATCGTGCCTGGCCGCACCTACCCGAAGGCGGCGGCGCGCAGCGACTGCGTGGCGCAGACGGCGGTGTGCACCTACGACGAGGAGATGACCAACTTCGCCAACTGGTATGCGTACTACAAGAACCGCCTGCAAATGATGAAGACATCGGTCGGCATCGCCTTTGCCGCCATCAACGCGAACTACCGCGTGGGCTTCGTGCGCCTGTCGCAGGCGGGCGCCGGCAATGCGATCGACATGAAGCCGGCCGATTTCACGGGCACCGCGCGCAGCAACTGGTACGGCACGCTGTACAACACCACCAGCAGCGGCGCCACGCCGATCCGCACGGCGATGGACAACGTGGGCCGCATGTTCGCCAACCTGTCGCCCTACAACTACAGCTCCGGCCAGGAAGTGGTGCAGTTCCCGTGCCAGCAGAACTTCCTGATCCTCACCACCGACGGCTACTGGAACGGCAGCTCGACCGGCAACGTGGTCAACAACGACAACGCGGAAAGCCCGTCGCGCTTCTGCACTTACGGGCGCGGCTGCGTGGACACGCGCAACCAGTCGCAGCCCTCGATTTCCGACGTGGCGCTGCACTGGTACAACGGCGGGTCGTCCACTACCACCGTCTCGCTGCGCCCCGACCTGGAGCCGGACATGACGCGGCCCGGCCAGGTGCCGGCCGCCGAAGGCGAGAACACGCACCTGCACATGAACACCTACACGCTGGGCCTGGGCATGGACGGCGTGATGACCTACGAACCGAACTACGACACCGCGCCGAAGGCGGGCGGCGATTTCTACAACCTGATCACGCGCGTGCAGACCGGCTGCCCATGGAACGGGGGCGGCGCCTATGTGTGGCCGAATCCCGACGTGACGAATACCGGCAATACCGTGCAGGAGCGGGTGGACGACCTGTGGCACGCTGCCATCAACGGCCACGGCAAGTACTTCAGCGCCAACGAGCCGCGCGAAGTCGTCGAAGGCCTGTCGTCCGCGCTGGCGAACATGCAGGTGACGCTGGGCGCCGCATCGGCCGCCGCCACGTCCACGCCGAACATCTCGCTGCAGGACAACGACATCTTCTCGGACACGTTCACCACCGTGAAGTGGTATGGCGAGCTGTCGGACCGCAAGATCGATCCCACCACCGGCATCGTCAGCGCCACCACGGTGTGGACCACCACCGATACCGTCGGCGAAAAGGTCGCCGCGGCCACCGATACGCGCAGCATCTACATGCAGGGTGCGGGCGCACTGAAGCCGTTCCGCTACGACGGCATGACCGCGCAGGAGAAGGCGTGGTTCAACGGGCAGTGCCCGAACCTGCCGCAATGCACGCTGCTGTCGGTGGCCGACCGCGCCATCGTCAACAGCGGCGACAACCTGGTGAACTGGCTGCGCGGCCAGCAGCAGCATGCCAACGACCGCATCTTCCGCGCCTATTCGATGAGCGGCGACACGCCGTCGATCCCCATCGTGCTGGGCGACATCGCGTCGTCGAAGCCGGCCTACGTGCGCGACCCGCGCAAGGCCTACACGGCCAGCGGTTATTCGGCTTTCCGCGATGCGCAGACGGCGGCGCGGCAGGTGGCGACCGTATTCACGGCGGCGAACGACGGCATGCTGCACGCGTTCAGCGCGGCCGACGGCGAGGAACTATGGGCCTACGTGCCCCGCATCACGATGAAGAAGCTGCCGGCGCTGTCTTCCACCACGTATGCGACGAACCACCAGTTCACCACCGACGGTTCGCCCGAAGTGGCCGATGTGCTTATCAACGGCGCATGGCGCACCGTGCTGGTGGCCGGCCTGAACGCAGGCGGCCGTGGCTACTATGCGCTGGACATCACGGACCCGCGCCAGCCGAGGCAGTTGTGGGAATTGTGCGCCGATGCGGACGTGTGCGCGAACGCCGTGCCCAACATGGGCCTGTCGTTCGGCAATCCGCAGTTCGGCACGTGGAAGGATGGCTCGGGCGGCGAACGGTGGGTGGTCTTCCTCACGTCCGGCTACAACAACGTGCCGGGCGTGGACGGTATCGATACCGGCGACGGCAAGGGCTACCTGTTCATCGTCGACGTCGCCACGGGCGCCGTGCTGAAGACGGTGACCACGAACAGCGGCGACACCGGCACGCCATCGGGCCTGGCGAAGATCACCGCCATCACGGCCGATCCGAACGGCGACCCGCTCGTCACCCACATCTATGGCGGCGACAACGATGGCCGCATGTGGCGCTTCGACCTCACCGCCACGGACGGCGGCGTGGGCGTGCTGAAGCTGGGCGATGCCGGCGCCGGCCAGCCGATCACCACGCGGCCCGACGTGACGCTGTGCGCCGTCGACAACAGCTCGGCCCCGCAGCGCGTGGTGCTGTTCGGTACCGGCCGCCTGCTCGACGTGCCCGACACCACGAACGCGGACGTGCAAAGCCTGTACGCCGTGAAGGACACCGGCGTTGCCGTCAACGTGCGCGGCAGCGCCATGGAGCAGCAGACGCTGGCCACCGCGGGCAGCGGCACCAACACGGGCTCCTACCAGATCACCGAGGCCGCGGCCGATTTGACGCAGAAGAGCGGCTGGTTCCTCGACTGGCGGCTCAACCCCGGTGAGCGGATGAACATCGATCCGAAGATCGTCAGCGGCGTGGCCAACGTGGTGACGAACCTGCCCACGTCGTCGTCCTCGTGTTCGGTGGGCGGCACCAGCAATGCCTATGCGGTGGACGTGTGCCGCGGCGTCGGCGTCAACGGCCTCATCGTTGGCGGCACGCTGTCGAACACGTCGGCCGCCGTCGGCTTCATCATCGTGCGGCTGCCGAGCGGCCAGCTGAAGATGATCGCCACCACCGCCAAGGGCGAAACGCTGACGCGGCCGATCGTGGAGCTCGACGGCGAAGGGGCCCATCCGGTCGGCTGGCGCCGCGTGAAGGGCGAGTAACCGCCGGCAAAACCGGGCAAAACCGGGGACAGACCGGATCGCCGGACCGCCTGGTTTTAAGGAAATTTCCGAGGAACAGGGGTCCGTCCCCGGTTTGTATGCGCGGCAAAGTGCCCGGAGCTGGCCGAAAAACGGTAAAATCCACGGTTTTCCGTCGAGCCGAACCGTTGGTCGCCACCATGTCCGAAGAATCCCAAGTCAACAACCCCGCCATCGAGGCCACCACCGAACAGGAAGCCGCCAGCGCCAAGCCTGCCGCGCTGATCGCGCGCGAAGTGCAGCGGCGCCGCACGTTCGGCATCATCTCCCACCCCGACGCGGGTAAAACCACGCTGACCGAGAAGCTGCTGCTGTTCTCGGGCGCGATCCAGATGGCCGGCACCGTCAAGGCCCGCAAGAGTGCGCGCCACGCCACGTCGGACTGGATGGAGATCGAGAAGCAGCGCGGCATTTCCGTTGCCTCGTCGGTGATGCAGTTCGAGTTCCGCGACCACATCATCAACCTGCTCGACACGCCGGGCCACCAGGACTTTTCGGAAGACACGTACCGCGTGCTGACGGCGGTCGACTCGGCGCTGATGGTGATCGACGCGGCCAAGGGTGTCGAGGCGCAGACCATCAAGCTGCTCGACGTCTGCCGCATGCGCAACACGCCGATCGTCACGTTCATGAACAAGATGGACCGCGAAACGCGCGATCCGCTGGAGCTGCTGGACGAGCTGGAATCGGTGCTGAAGATCCAGTGCGCACCGGTGACGTGGCCGATCGGCATGGGCAAGAACTTCCGCGGCGTGTACCACCTGCTGCGCGATGAAGTGCTGCTGTTCCGCGCCGGCTCGGAAAGCGCCAACCAGACCGTGGAAGTCATCAAGGGCATCGACAATCCGAAGCTACAGGAAATGTTCCCGCTCGAGATGGACCAGCTGCGCATGGAAGTGGAGCTGGTGCACGGCGCCTCCCATCCGTTCGACCTGGAGCAGTTCCTGGCCGGTATCCAGACCCCCGTGTTCTTCGGTTCCGCGATCAACAACTTCGGCGTGCGCGAGATCCTGTCGGCGCTGGTCGACTGGGCGCCGCCGCCGCGCGAGCGCGATGCCACCGTGCGTTCCGTCGAGCCGACCGAGCAGCCGTTCTCCGGCTTCGTGTTCAAGATCCAGGCCAATATGGACCCGGCGCACCGCGACCGCATCGCCTTCCTGCGCGTGTGTTCCGGGCGTTTCGAGCGCGGCATGAAAGTCAAGCACCTGCGCCTCGGGCGCGAGGTGAAAGTGTCGTCCGTGGTCACGTTCATGGCGTCGTCGCGCGAACAGGTCGAGGAAGCGTACGCCGGCGACATCATCGGCTTGCCGAACCACGGCAACATGCAGATCGGCGACAGCTTCTCGGAAGGCGAGATGCTGCAGTTCACCGGCATCCCGTACTTCGCGCCGGACTTCTTCCGCCAGGTGCGCATCCGTAACCCGCTGAAGATCAAGCAGCTGCACAAGGGCTTGCAGCAGCTGGGCGAGGAGGGTGCCGTGCAGGTGTTCAAGCCCGTGCAGGGCGGCGAACTGGTGCTGGGCGCCGTCGGCGTGCTGCAGTTCGAGGTCGTCGCCAGCCGCCTGATGAACGAATACGGCGTCGACGCCGTGTTCGAAGGCACCAGCATCAGCAGCGCGCGCTGGGTCTCGTCGGACGACAAGAAGGCGCTGGCCGACTTCGAGGCGGCCCTGGGCCACAACGTGGCGTACGACGCCGCCGGCAACCTGGCCTACCTGGCCACGTCCGGCGTCAACCTGCGCCTCACGCAGGAGCGCTGGCCGAAACTGACGTTCCACGCCACCCGCGAGCACGCGACCAAGCTGTAACGCGCCGCTCCGCCAACAAAAAACCGCGCCCCGTGCGCGGTTTTTTGTTGTGCGCGAGAACGCGCGCGAAGTCCGGCAGGCTTTCAGCTTGCCGTGCCATGCCGCTTCGCACCGTCGAGCGCCCGTTCGACCATGCCGACCGCGGTGGCCACGCCATCTTCCTGCCGCATCCTGGTAGCCGCAGCCACCGCGGCCGCCGTCATGGCCGGGGTATCGCGCACCTGCCGGATCCGCTCCGCCAGGTTTTTCGCCGTGGCTTTGCGGCGGTGGACAGGCTTGCCGGCAATGCCGAGGCGCCGCAGTTCGCTGCCCCAGTGCTGCTGCTCGCTGATGTGCGGCACCACCACGGAGGGCTTGCCGGCCAGCGTGGCCGACTGCGTGGTGCCGGCGCCGCCATGGTGCAGCACCGCGAAGCAGCGGGGAAAGATCGCGTGGTGCGGCGCCGCCGGCACATACAGCACGTCATCCGTCGACACGAAGCCGCAGCCGCGCGCATCGGCGCTCTGGATGATCGCCCGGCATCCCGCCAGGCGGGCCGCCTCGGTCAGCAGTCGCAGGGTCCGGGCCTGCCAGTCGGCATCGGCCGGCATCCAGCTGCCCAATGTCATGTAGATGGGCGCTTCGCCGGCGGCGAGGAACCCGTCCAAGTCCGCCGGCAGCGCGCCTTCGACGGCGATGTTCGGCATGTCCAGGAAACCGCTCACCTGCACGGCCGGTGGCCAGTCAGGCTGGTGCTCGGCGATGACCGGGCTGACCGCCACCAGCGTCAGCAGGGGCGACAGCCACATCTCGTCGACCACGTCGCGCACCGGCGGCAAGCCCGCCCGGGTGCGCAGGGTGTTGATGTCCGGCTTCAGCGCGCGGTTGATGGCCAGGCGCGTCAACCACCAGAGCAGGCGGTTGCCTGCCTTGCCCATGCGCGGCAGCGGCACCGGATGGCTCCAGGCACTGGGCACGCTTCCGTGCGACAGCATCACGGCCACATAAGGCACGCCCGCGGCTTCCGCCGCCACCCGCAGCGGCGGCACGAAGAAATGCCCGACCACCGCGTCGCACTCGGCGCACAGCCGCTGCGCGGCCGCGAACATCTCGTCTTCGACAGGGGAGAAGGCAACGCGCATGATCTGCGCCATCTGCCGCATCGGGTCGTTCGTCCCGAACACGGTGGCACCGACAGCCTCCGCAGCTTCCGGGCCGAGCACCGGCGATGCCACGACCCGGATCGTTACGCCCGAGGGCGAGTCCAGGCGTCCGTACGCGTCGCTGTCCACGCAGGTGATGACGAGCGTGACGTCATGCCCGGCGCGCCGCAGGCCCTCCGCCAGCGCCAGGAAAGGGCGCACGTCGCCATGGCTGCCCCAGGTTTGCAAGCCGATCCTCATCGATTTTCCTTCCGTCGCGATGCACTGCTGCCATGCTTTGCCGCCATTATGGCCGGGTTCGGGCGGCACTGCATGGAGCGCTTGACATCGCCAGGTTCGCCGTATACTGTATCAATCAACTAATACAGCTATACAGCTGTCGAGCTCATACCGCGATCAAGCCATGACCGAACATACCGCACAGCTGTTTGCCATCACCACCGGCTCGCCGGAGCCGATCTATCGCCAGCTCATCGAGCAGGTGAAGCGCCTCGCCGCCGCCGGGGTGCTGGCGCCGGGCGACACGCTGCCCTCGGTGCGCGACGTGGCCGCCGCGCTGGCCGTCAATCCGATGACGGTGTCCAAGGCCTGGAACCTGCTGGAAATGGAGGGCGCGCTGGAGCGCATCCGCGGCCAGGGCATGCAGGTGGCACAGCGCAGGGCGGGAGGGCGCAGGGAACGCGAGGCCCTGCTGCGGCCGGCGCTGGAGCGGGCGGCGCGCGAAGCGAGGCAGCTGGAGCTGGACGATCACACGACTCTCGAACTGTTCAAACAAGTCCTGAAGGAAGCAAAATGAACACATCCGTGGTGGCATTGAAGGGGGTAACGCGATCGTTCGGCGGCCGGGCCGTGCTGCGCAGCGTCGACTGGCGGATCGGCCGCGGCGAGGTGATCGGCCTGCTGGGCCGCAACGGCGCCGGCAAGTCGACGCTGATCGAATGCATGCTGGGGCTGCGCGAGACGGAGGCGGGGGACGTCGCCCTGTTCGGCGAGCCCGCCGGCGACCTGTCGGCAGCGGCGCGGGCGCGCATCGGCTACGTGCCGCAGAGGTCAGACCTGTTCGAGTGGCTCACGCCCGACCAGCTGCTGGCCTACTTCCGCACGCTGTACCCGCGCTGGAACGACTACAAGGTGGAAAACCTGCTGGCGCGATGGGGCTTCGACCCGGCCACGCGCGGGCAGCGCATCGGCAAGCTGTCCGTCGGCCAGCAGCAGCGGCTGTCGATCATCCGCGCGCTGGCGCCGGAGCCTGAGTTGCTGGTGCTGGACGAACCCGTCGCCAGCCTCGATCCTGTCGGCCGCCGCGACTTCCTGCGCGAACTGGTCGACGACGTGATCGAGCGCGACACCACGGTGCTGTTCTCGACGCACATCCTGTCGGACCTGGAGCGGATCGCAGTGGACGTGGCATTCCTGAAGGACGGTCGCATCGCGCTGCAGGCACCGCTCGACGACCTGCTGGAAGGGACCCGACGCGTCAGCGGCGATCCGAGGGCGCTGGCCACGCTGCGGCTCGACCAGGAGCTGGGCCGCGTGCGCCACGACAACGGCGCCTTCAGCATCGTGGCGCGGCTGTCCGCGCAGGAATCCGTGCGGCTGCTCTCGTCACCCGGCGTGCGCCTCGACCCGGTATCGCTGGAAGACCTGTTCGAAGAGGTGACGCGATGAATGCCTGGCGCCAGTTGCTGCTGCAGGTCGTGCTGCGCCACCGCGCACAGGGCAGCCTGTGGATCACGTGGAGCCTGCTGGGGGCGTCGCTGCTGCCGCTGGTGGCCGTGCTGGCCGGCTGGGCGCCGCGGGTCGTCGGCGCGACGGCCGCCGGTGCGGCGCTGTCGATCGCGGTCGTGATGTGGTGGGCCATGTACCTGCAGACCGCGATGCGGATGAATACGCCCGCGTCGGCATGCCTGGTGCCGGGCATGCGCCGCCACCTGCTGGCCCTGACCGCGATGCTGTGGCTCGCGGCCAGCCTGCCGCCGGCCCTGCTGTTCGGCATCGCTACTGGCCACCACGGCTATGCGCTGCTGGGCTGCGCCGCCGCGCTGCAGTACATCGCGCTGTGCTGCCGCTATCCGTGGCTGGGATTCCTGTCGTCGTTCGCGTGGCTGGCGACGCGGCTGCCGTGGCCTGCCACCGGCATGCTGGAAACGGTGCTCGCGGCGAGCGAGGCGGCTGTCACGCTGGCCGGCCTGCTGGCGCTTGCGGCACCAGGCTTCCTGGTGCTGCGCCTGCTGTTTCCCAAGGGCGGCGATGCGCATTTCCGGATCGCCGCATGCATGGCGTGCGTGACCGGCAAGCGCAAGGCCGTCCAGCCCGGCGGGGCGGTCGGCGGCCTGTTCCGCATGCTGGACAGTTTTTATCATGCGCGACTGCGCTCACCCGCCCGGCCCGCCACGCGCCTGCTCGATGCGCTGGGCGGCCGTGCCCACTGGAGCCGCGCGGTGGTGATCATCGCGGTACTTACCGCGGGAACGCTGGCCTGGCGCGCGCTGGCGGGGGGCGGCACGATGCGCCCGTTCATACCGCTGCTGCTGGTGTCGATGCTCCTGACGGTCATGAGTCACGTCGACGGCTTGCTGGGCGCCATCGGCAAAACGCAGGGTGAACAGGGCATCCTGCGCCTCGCGCCCGCCGCGCCGCCGGTGCGCGACCTGAACCGGCAACTGGCGCTGGCGCTGCTGCGCCGCTTCGGGTTCGTCTTCGCCGCCTATCTCGTCTGCAGCAGCACCGTGGTGCTGGCGACGGATGTTTCCTGGCGCGCGTGGCTGTGCTGCACGGTCGTGGCACTGGCATTCACGCCACTGCTGCTGCGCGACCATGCGCGCCGGCCCGGCTGGCGCTGGGCGCAATTCGCGGCGGGGCTGCTCATGCTGGTGATGGCGCCGTTGAGCGGCCTGGCCGAATACGGGGCAATCCCGCTGGCAGCGGTGGTCGCCGGCAGTGCCGTGCTGCTGGCCGGTACGGTGATCGCGCTGGTGTTGCGCTGGCGTGGCGCACTGGCCGCGGCGCCGGCCTTCCCGGCCGGGCGCCTGGCCGGGTGATCATTTGGCAGGCGTCGCCAGTGGCTGCCCCTTTTCGACGACGTACACGCCCACCAGCTTCGTCGTGGTGCTGCCCGGGTTGCGCGCATCGTGCACGGTGCCGGCCGGAATGATGATGGCCTCGCCCGCCTTCACGCGCCGCGGTGGCGCGCCGTCGATCAGCAACTCGCCCTCACCCTCGAGGAAGTAGGTGATTTCATCGCCCGGATGGGTATGGCGGCCCGCGGTCGCGCCGGGCGCCAGCTCCACATGCGCGACCACTGCCTCGCGGTTCGGCACCGATACGTCGCCGCGGGTGATCACGGTACGCTTGATACCCGTCGGCTGGGCCAGCGAAACGGCGCAGGGCAGGGCAAACAATACAATAGAAACAGCGGCCATCGTGGCCGCGACATGGCGTCTCATCGGTTCCTCCGTTGTGTGTCGGGTGCACGGGTGTGCAGGACGATGGTACGCCCGGCCGGGCCGCCACTCAACCGCGGCCGCCCGGTGCCGGCGCCACAATTCCTGCTCAGTGCCAGGGAACCACGGCGATCGGCAGGGCGGCTGGACGTGCGGCGGTCCGGATGGCCTGTCGTACGGCAGCGAGAGCGCGACGGTGGACTGGCGGGCCCATGAAAAAACGCCGCCCGCCTGGTGGCGGACGGCGTTTGTCGTGCTGGCCCGAAACGCTTATTCGTAGGCGCTGATCGGGGCGCAGCCGCAGAACAGGTTGCGGTCGCCGTACACGTTGTCGGCGCGGCCGACCGGCGGCCAGTACTTCTGCTTGCGCAGCGACGGCAGCGGGTAGGCGGCCGTTTCGCGGCTGTACTGGCGGTCCCAGTTGTCGGCGATCAGCACCTCGGCCGTGTGGGGCGCGAACTTCAGCGGGTTGTTCGCCTTGTCGAATTCGCCGCTTTCCACCTTGGCGATCTCGCCGCGAATGGCGATCATGGCCTCGATGAAGCGATCCAGCTCGGCCTTGGCTTCCGATTCGGTCGGCTCGATCATCAGCGTGCCCGGCACCGGGAAGCTCATCGTCGGCGCATGGAAGCCGAAGTCCATCAGGCGCTTGGCCACGTCCTCGTTGCTGATGCCCGTGGCGTCCGTCAGCGGGCGCAGGTCGATGATGCACTCGTGCGCCACCAGGCCGTCGTGGCCCGAATACAGCACCGGGTAATGCGGCGCCAGGCGGCGCGCGATGTAGTTCGCGTTCAGGATCGCCGTCTCCGTTGCGGCGGTGAGGCCTTCGGCACCCATCATCGCGATGTACATCCACGAAATCGGCAGGATCGACGCGGAACCATAGGCGGCGGCCGACACGGCGCCGATGCCTTTCTCGTTGCGCTGGTAGCCGGTGGAACGCTGGTTCGGCAGGAATTCCGCCAGGTGCGCGCCCACGCCGATCGGGCCCACGCCCGGTCCGCCGCCGCCGTGCGGGATACAGAAGGTCTTGTGCAGGTTCAGGTGCGACACGTCGCCGCCGAACGCGCCCGGCGCGGCAACGCCGACCAGCGCGTTCATGTTGGCGCCATCGATATACACCTGGCCGCCGTGCGAATGCACGATATCGCACAGTTCCTTGATGCCTTCCTCGAACACGCCGTGCGTGGAAGGGTAGGTGACCATCACGCAGGCCAGGTTCTTGCTGTGCTGCTCGGCCTTGGCCTTCAGGTCGGCCAGGTCGACGTTGCCGTTCTCGTCGCAGGCGGTGACGACCACGCGCATGTCGACCATGCTGGCCGACGCCGGGTTGGTGCCGTGGGCCGACGACGGAATCAGGCAGATGTTGCGATGGCCTTCGCCGCGCGACTGGTGGTATTTCTGGATCACCAGCAGGCCGGCATATTCGCCCTGCGAACCGGCGTTCGGCTGCAGCGACACGGCGGCATAGCCCGTCACGGCGCACAGCATTTCTTCCAGCTGGCCGATCATTTCGCGGTAGCCCACGGTCTGGTCTTCCGGCGCGAACGGGTGGATGTTCGAGAACTCGGGCCAGGTGACCGGGATCATTTCGCTGGTGGCGTTCAGCTTCATCGTGCACGAACCCAGCGGGATCATCGTGCGGTCCAGGGCGAGATCCTTGTCGGCCAGCGAGCGCAGGTAGCGCAGCATCTCGGTTTCGCTGTGGTAGCGGTTGAAGACCGGGTGCGTGAGGTAGCCGCTCGAACGTGCCAGTTCCGCGGGGAAGGCATCGTCGGTCTTTTCTTCGATCGCGGCGAAGTCCGGTGCCGCCGGCGCATCGCCATTTTCCTTCCCTGCGCCGCTGGAGAACACCGACCACAGCGCGGCCAGCGTATCGCGGTCGGCCGTTTCATCCAGCGACACGCCCACGTGGCGCGCATCGATGCGGCGCAGGTTGATGCCGTTGGCGACGGCGGCTTCGTGCAGCGCTTCGGCGCGGTCGGTGGCGATCGTCAGCGTGTCGAAGAACGTACGGTTCGTGACCTTGTAGCCGAGCGTGCGCAGGCTGTCGGCCAGGATGCCGGTGTAGCGGTGCACGCGGGTGGCGATCTGCGCCAGGCCTTGCGGGCCATGGTAGACGGCATACATCGACGCGATCACGGCCAGCAGCACCTGCGCGGTGCAGATGTTCGACGTGGCCTTTTCGCGGCGGATGTGCTGTTCGCGGGTCTGCAGGGCCAGGCGATAGGCCTTGTTGCCCTGCTGGTCGATGGTGACACCCACCAGGCGGCCCGGCATCGAGCGCTTGTATTCGTCGCGGGTGGCCATGTAGCCGGCGTGCGGGCCGCCGAAGCCCAGCGGCACGCCGAAGCGCTGGCTGTTGCCGACCACGACATCCGCGCCCCATTCGCCCGGCGGCGTGAGCAGCGTCAGCGCCAGCAGGTCGGCCGCCACGACGATCATCGCGCCGGTGGCTTTCACTTTCTCGACGTCGGCGCGGTAGTCGCGCACGGAACCGTCGACACCCGGGTATTGCAGCAGCACGCCGAAAGCGTCCGTCACGCCGGCCAGTTCGGCCGGGTCGAACGTGCGCACCTCGATGCCCAGCGGCTCGGCGCGCGTGGCGATCACTTCCAGCGTTTGCGGCAGCACGTCGCTGGCCACGTAGAACGCCTTCGACTTCGACTTGCCGACGCGCTGGATGAGCGTCATCGCCTCGGCGGCCGACGTGCCTTCGTCCAGCATCGATGCGTTGGCGATGCCCATGCCGGTCAGGTCGGTGATCGCCTGCTGGAAGTTCAGGATCGCTTCCAGGCGGCCCTGCGAGATCTCCGGCTGGTATGGCGTGTAGGCCGTGTACCAGGCAGGGTTTTCAAAGATGTTGCGCAGCACCACGCCCGGCGTGAACGTGCCGTAGTAACCCTGGCCGATCAGCGATTTCACGACCTTGTTTTTCGACGCGATGCCTTTCAGCCTCGCCAGTGCGGCCTGCTCCGGCAGCGGCTCGGCGAACTGGCCGAGGGGCAGGGCGGCGCGGTTGCGGATATTTTCCGGAACGATCGCATCGATCAGCGCGGCGCGCGTTGCATAGCCGAGCGTGTCGAGCATCTGCTGCTGTTCGGTGGCGTCCGGGCCGATGTGGCGGGCAATGAAGGCGTCGCGGGCTTCGAGTGTGGTCAGGCTGGTACGGGTCATGAAGGATCTCTTGGGCCAAGAAGGGGTGGGCCAATGCGGGCCGGCACTGTGCCGGCCCGGTACTGCGGAATTAAGATGCGGTGTTCTTGCCGTACGCGTCGGCGTCCAGCAGGGCGTCGATGGCGCCGGCGTCGGCCGGCTTCATCTTGAACAGCCAGGCGTCATAGGCGTTGGCGTTGATCGATTCCGGCGAGCCGGCAACCGCGTCGTTGACGGCGGTGATCTCGCCCGACACCGGAGCATAGATGTCGGAGGCGGCCTTCACCGATTCCACCACGGCGGCATCGTCGCCGGCCGTGTAGCTGTTGCCGACCTTCGGCAGCTCGACGAACACGATGTCGCCCAGCGCGTCCTGCGCGAATTCCGTGATGCCGACGGTGATGGTGCCGTCGTCTTCCTTGCGGATCCACTCGTGGGACTCGGTGTACTTCAGCTCTGCGGGGATGTTGCTCATGTGTGCTCCAGATTGGTTGTGTTGTTGGGGTCAGGCGGCGAGGATTTTACCGTTCCGCACGAAAGGCAGTTTGACCACGGAGGCGGCCAGCTTCTTGTCGCGGATTTCCACGTGCACGGTATCGCCCACCTGCACGCCCATCGGCACGCGCGCCAGCGCGATCGCCTGCTGCATCGTGGGGCTGAAGGTGCCGGACGTGATCTCGCCCGTGGTGCCGTCGGCGGCGATGACTTTCTGGTGCGCGCGCAGCACGCCGCCTTTTTCGCGCAGGATCAGGCCCACGAACTGGGCGTTCTGGCCCTTGGCCTGCAGGGCGGCCTTGCCGACGAAATCGCGCTCGGAGACCAGGTCGATCGTCCATGCCAGGCCCGCGTCCAGCGGGTTCACGGTGTCGTCCATGTCCTGGCCGTACAGGTTCATGCCGGCTTCCAGGCGCAGCGTATCGCGCGCACCGAGGCCGGCCGGCTTCACGCCCGCCGCGGCCAGCGCATTCCACAGCGCCGTGGCTTGCGTGGCGGCTACGCCGATCTCGAATCCGTCTTCGCCCGTGTAGCCGGTGCGCGCCACCATCGCTTCGCCGAACCCGGTGTCCTTGACGATGGCCACGTTGAACGGCTTCATGTCGGCCGTGGCGTCCTTCGCCTGCGGGATCAGTTCCCACACCTTGGCGCGGGCGTTCGGGCCCTGCACGGCGATCAGGGCCATGGCATTGTCCCCGTCACGGCGCTGGGTGATGGTCACACCGGCATTCCATTCGTCGCTCCTCGCCTGCATCCACGCCACGTCCTTCTCGGCGGTGCCGGCGTTCACGACCAGGCGGAACCAGTCCTCGCTGAAGAAATAGACGATCAGGTCGTCGATCACGCCGCCTTCGGGGTTCAGCATGCACGAGTAGAGCGCCTTGCCGGAGACCTGCAGCTTGTCGACGTTATTGGCCAGCAAGCGGCGCAGAAAGCCGCGTACGTCGTTGCCTTCGATGTCGACGACGCACATATGCGCCACGTCGAACATGCCGGCGTCGCTGCGCACGGCATGGTGTTCCTCGATCTGCGAACCGTAGTTGACGGGCATGTCCCAGCCGCCGAAATCGACCATGCGGGCGCCGAGGGCGCGGTGGGCTGCGTTGAGGGGAGTGGCTTTGAGCGTCATGGGGCCTCGGACTTCGGTTGGGGTTAACAGCACAACAGCCACGCATTACTGAACGCATAGGCACGGAAGAAGCGGACAGCACTTTTCCACTGTTGTTCGTTACCCCTCTGTCCTCGGTACCTGAGAGATAGCGGTTCGATGGTTCGACTCCGCACGCCCCTTCGGTGGGCAAGCTTACCGGTTACCGTATAAGCGTGCCGCTCTCCAGAGTTTCGGCCGCCGTTGGCGACCCCTGACCGGTCCTTGTTGCCTGAGAGTTTTTGGGTGATGCCCCTTCGGCGGCAGCGTTGCGCTGCGCTCTCCCGGTCGAGGATCGGGACTATAAGTTAAGTATTAGGGGGTGTCAATGTGGCAGGGTTCCGAAAGCGCCTGGCCTCTACACGTGCAGGGTGCCCTCGGCATTGGCTGCGGCAACAACCCGTCGTTGCTACCATGGCGCAACGAAAGCATGCAGCCCCAAGTAAGACCCAATGCGAATTTGCGTGCGGGAGCCGCTGGCAATCTTGCGCTATCGCAGAGCTATGTGACTGTTGGAAACCCCCAGCCACACCGCCCGCGCCCGGTCGTGCGGCCAAAAAACGATGCCCGCGCTAGAATGGCGAACACCGTTCTTTGAGGGTAAAAAAACATGAGCGAGGATAAGCAAAAACTCGATGGCGCCGCCTGGTTTACGTTGTCGGGGGATGTCAACAGCGATATGGTGCACCGCGTGTTCGAAGCGGTAGCGGACATGACGGAAGATGGCGTGGAGACCGCCCATATCCTGCTGCAGTCGAACGGCGGCTATGTCAGCGATGGCCTATGCCTGTACAACTACCTGTCGAACCTGCCGATCAGGATCGTGATGTACAACGGCGGCGCGGTAGCGTCGATCGCGGTGATCCTGTTCCTGTCGGGCCAGGAGCGCTACGCCAGCGAAACGGGGCGGTTCATGGTGCACAAGTCGCACGCCAGCGCGCCGTCCGGCGCCCGGCCGGATGCGCTGCGGATCATCGTCGAAGGCCTGCAGGCCGACGATGCGCGGACGGAATCGATCCTGCGCCAGCATGTGCATTTGTCCGATGAGCACTGGCTCGTGCATGCCCATGCCGACCTGCACCTGACCGCGAGCGATGCGGCGAAGGTGGGGCTGGTGAACGAAGTGCGCAACTTCCGTCCGCCGAAGGGCAAGCGCGTGACAAATATTTGATGCGGAACCTCTGGCATTTCATACAGAGCTTCTAGAACGCGACAGCAGTGCGCACGGGCATGGCATGGCAAAAGAGCTTGGAATGGCGCTACCTTTCCAAGCCCTTCTCATGATGAGGCATCCGAATGGCAATGCCCAGTGCCGGCCTTGCGGCAGGGATTACTTTTTCGAGCTCGACTTCTTCTTGTCGTTCTTGTGGCTTTGACGGCCGGCTTCCGCATGCTGCTCCGGCGTGCCGCCCTGGGTGCCGCCGGATTTGGAGCCCTGGCTGGCGGACTGTTTCGAGCTGCTCGAGGAGGAGGAGGAGGATCCCTGCTTGTTGCCACCGCTTTTCTGATTCGAAGCCATTTTGCTTTCCTTTCAATGGAGTGGGGAACACGGGCCGGAGGCGCAGTTGAAAATTCTCGGAAACCGGTTGCGTTGCGTGCACCATGGTTTCCCGAATGCGTTTCCGGTGGTGAAATAATGCGTTTTTGATCAGCTGCCGGATATCAGAGTTTACCGTTAGCCCCTGTAGGACAAGGCCTTGCAGCGCCAGCATAAAGCTCGACAATACAAGGACTTGCGAGCTCTTCAGTAACGTTTCGCGGCAATCGATGCGCAAATCCGACGGTCTTCCTGGCCCGCTATTGCCTCGGGGAAAGTATGTGGCACAATGGCGGCTTGGATCTCACTGCTGGCGCCATGCTCACTCCCGACCATTCCTCGATGCCACCGCGAGCCGCGAGCCCGCGGCACGCGGTTCTGGAGCAATTGCTTGCGATCGTGCTGCGGCAGGTGGGCGCGGGGTTCATGGTATTTCGTACGGAGCTCAAGGCGCGCCTGACGGTATCGGCTGCCCGGCCGGGGGCGGGCGCGGGCGACTGCATGCATGCTGTCAGCCTGCTGCGCGAGCGCCATCATGTCCTGCTGCCTCTCGTTACCGGTTCGCTCGAACGGACGTTGCGCGAAGAACTCGTCCGCGTGGCGCCGCAGCCCCCAGGGGCGGGCCAACCGCTGGCGCTGGTTCCTTACGAGGAGATGGACCAGCGTGTCGCGCTCGGCGCCATTGCCCGGCCCTTCGATGCGGCACATGCCGATGCGCTCGCGATACTCGGTGTCCGCCTGGCCCGCCTGTTCGATCGCCGCGCATTGCGCACCAATCCGTTCCGGCCGGAGGTCTTGATCGCGGCGCTGCGCCAGGCGTGGACGGAATTCGATGGCGAAGCGGGTAGTGCCGTGATCCTGCCGCTGGTACAGGCCGGGTGCTTCCATGACCTGGCCGGCATCTATGCGGCCATGAATGCCGCGCTGGAGCGTCACGGCGTGGCGCCCCGGCAGGACAGCCGGGAGCGGACGCACGATGCCCGGCGCGAAGTGCTGGTGGCAAGCCGGCTGCGGCAAATTTTCGCACTGCCTGACGAGGGAGAAGGGCCAGGCGGTGGCGCCGTCGGCGCGATCAGTCCGCACGTGCTGGAATGGCTGGCAACCTTGCCCCGGGCCGGTGGCGCGAACCGCGTAGCGCTCCCGTCGCGCAAGCACGATGTGCCGCGGGGCATGCTGTCGCGCGCCGAAGAGGGCGCGATCGACCTGGTGGGCGCCGTATTCGATACCGTATCGGACGATCACGCGATTTCCATGGAAAGCCGCGAGCTGCTGCAATTGCTGCAGCTGCCCACGCTGAAGGCGGCCCTGGCCGACAGGGATTTCTTCTTCCAGGCCGACCATCCCGCGCGCAGGCTGCTGGAAATGCTGTCGCACATGGGCTGGGAGCGCACGTTGCGTGGCGAAGTCCGGCGCGACGATCGGCAGTTCCAATCCATGCGGCGCAGCGTGGACCGTGCCGCGCGCGCGGACGACGAGGCCACGGCGGCGTTCGCACAGGCCGTGCGCGAGCTGGAAGCGGCGCTGAAGGTGGAGGAGGCGGAAGCCGCCGCCGCGATCGCCGGCCCGGTGGCCGCCGCGCTGAAGCAGGAGCGGGCGGTCGCGGCCCGCCGCGCGGCCCGCGACGCGGTGGCGCTGCGTGTCGGCACGGGCGACGTCGTGGCCGTGGTCGAAGCGTTCCTGGAAAACAAATGGGCCGATGTGCTGACGGTGGCCTACGGCGTGGACGACGACAGGCCGGGCGCCGTTCGCCACGCCACGCAAGCGATGGACGACCTGCTGTGGAGCGTGCGGCCGAAACCCGGCGCTGGCGAACGCAAGGCGCTGGTCGCCAGGCTTCCCGGCCTGCTGTCGACCCTGAACCGGTGGCTCGATGTGATCCGGTGGCAGGGCGAAGACCGGCTGCGCTTCTTTGCCGAGCTGGCCGAGTGCCATGCCTCGATCGTGCGCGCGCCGCTGGACATGCCCGCCGCGCGGCGCATCGAACTTGCCGTGCAGGCCACGCAACTGGCCGCCGAGCGCCGCGCTTCCCAATCCGCGCAACCGGCGCCCGCGGTGCCGGAGGACGAACTCGCCAGCCTGGAACGCGGCACGTGGTTCGACTTCGCGGAGGAGGGCGACTCGCGCAAGGTGAAGCTGGCCTGGATCAGTCCACTGCGCACGCTGTTCATCTTTTCCAATGGCGCACGCGAAGAAGCGTTTTCGCTGCCGGCGCAGGCGCTGCTCGACCGGCTGCGCGCAGGCACGGCGACGGTACTGCAGGCGGAGGGCGTTGTCATGCGTGCGCTGTCGCGGGCGCTTGCCGTTAATGACTAGGCCAGGGGACACGCCGCCTGAGCCGCGTGCCAGTACCGCGCACATCTCCGTTCCTTAAGAGGATGTTAATCAACCATCATTAGGGTGTCATCCTCTGGTGCACAGTCGCGGCACTCCGCTATAATTGCCATACGGAAAAATTTTGGCAGATCAGCCCGGAAGATGGGCCACGATAAGGATTCGAACGGATGATGATGTTGTTCTGGATGGCGCTATCGGCGCTGGGCAGCATGAGTGTGACGGGCCCACTGGGCATCGCCGTGGCCGTTTGGCTGCTGGCGGGCCGCACGTGGCGTCTGTCGCTGTCGTGGTGTCTGCTCTTCGGTATCGGCATGCTGCTCGTCGTCGTCACCAAGGTCGCATGGTATGCCTGGGGCATCGGCATTCCGGAATGGAAGTTCGCCGGGCTGTCCGGCCATGCCATGCGCGCCTGCGCCGTCTATCCGGTGGTGTTCTACCTGATGTTCCTGAAGGCGCGGCCGCCTGTCCGGCATGCGGCCATGGCCGCCGGCACGCTGCTGGCCGTGCTGGTCAGCGTTTCCCGCTTGCCCGTGCAGGCCCATTCGCTGTCCGAAGTCGTGCTGGGCGGCGCCGTGGGGCTGATGGTGGCTGCGGCCTTTGTCATGGTGGCGCGCAGCGAGCGGCCGGTGGTCGTTGGCCGTTTGCTGGTGGCGCTGTGCGTGCCGTTGGTACTCGTGATGCCGTTCACGAAGCAAGTGCCGGCCGAACAGTGGGTGCGGCAGGTAGCCACGTACTTTTCCGGCAAGGAGCCGGTCAAGCGCACGTGGAAACTGGCGCCGGACCCCATCCGGGTGCAAAGGGCGGCGCTGGCGATCTGACGCATGGCTCCGGTGCAGTAGCGTTCTGCTAATGCGATTTTGTCCAGACCCGTTACGCGCGATGGTATGATAACCATCCTTGCAACCAGCCTGCCGGGCCAAGAACAGTCGGGCACAGAACATTTTCCTACGTGCGTCTATCATCCATTAAATTGTCGGGATTTAAGTCGTTTGTCGATCCCACCAATTTCCAGGTGCCGGGGCAGCTGGTAGGCGTGGTGGGGCCGAACGGCTGCGGCAAGTCGAACATCATCGACGCCGTGCGCTGGGTGCTGGGCGAATCCAAGGCGTCCGAACTGCGTGGCGAGTCGATGCAGGATGTGATCTTCAACGGTTCCACGCACCGCAAGCCGGCCGGGCGCGCCTCCGTCGAACTGGTGTTCGACAACCACGAAGGCAAGGCATCCGGCCAGTGGGGCCAGTATGCCGAAATCGCCGTCAAGCGCACGCTGACCCGCGACGGCACTTCCACCTACTACATCAACGGCCAGCCGGTGCGCCGGCGCGACATCCAGGACATCTTCCTCGGCACCGGTCTCGGGCCGCGCGCCTATGCGATCATCGGCCAGGGCATGATCGCCCGCATCATCGAATCGCGGCCTGAAGAACTGCGTGTGTTCCTCGAGGAAGCCGCCGGCGTGTCGAAATACAAGGAGCGCCGGCGGGAAACGGAAAACCGGCTGCACGACACGCGCGACAACCTGCTGCGCGTGGAAGACATCCTGCGCGAACTGACCGGCAACCTGGAAAAGCTCGAAGGCCAGGCGGCCATCGCCACCCGTTTCCACCAGCTGCAGGCGGAGCAGGATGAAAAGCAGAAGCTGCTCTGGCTGCTGCGCCGCAACGAGGCGCAAGCCGAGCAGGCGCGCTGGTTCGCCGAGATGCTGCAGGCGCAGACCGACCTGGAACGCGATACCGCGCAATTGCGCAACGTGGAGCTGACGCTGGAGCAGATGCGTCAGGCCCACTTCGCCGCGGGCGACCGCCTGCACACGGCCCAGGGCGCCTTGTACCAGACCAACACCGAGATCGGCAGCCTGGAAGCGCAGATCAAGTTCGTCGTCGAGTCGCGCACCCGGCTGCAGCAGCAGATCGCCACGCTGGCGGCGCAGCGCGACCAGTGGCAGCAACAGGCGGAGGAATACCGCGGCCAGGTCGAGGAGGCGGAATACAACCTCGAGGAACTGGCCGCGAAGGTCGAGGAATCGCGCATGCTGGCCGAGCAGAAGGCCGACATGCTGCCGCTGCTGGAAGCCGAGTGGCGCGCAGGGCAGGAAAAAGCCACCGAATCGCGCGCCGGCATCATGCAGCTGCAGCAGCGGCTGGAGCTGGAATCGGCGCAGCAGCGCAACGCGTCGAACATCCTTTCCGGGCTGGCCACGCGGCGCGAGCGCCTGCAGCAGGAAAGGAACGCCCTGGCGATTCCCGATGCGTCGCACCTGGAAAACCTGCGCTACCAGCTCGAGGAAAAACAGCAGGCGCTGGAAGAAGTGGGCATGCAGCTCGAGGAAGCGGTGGCGCAGCAGCCGCGCCTCGAAGAAGAACGGCGCGCCGCGCAGGCCGCCGTGCAGGCCGAAACGGCCACCAGCGCGCAGCTCGAAGCGCGCCTGGGCGCGCTGCGCCAGCTGCAGGAGCGCGTGCAAACGCAAGGCAAGGTCACCCCCTGGCTGCAAAAGCACGGCCTCGACGGGTTGCCGCGCCTGTGGCAGCAGCTGGCCATCGAAACGGGCTGGGAAGCGGCCGTGGAATCGGTGCTGCGCGAGCGTGCCGGGGCGCTGCAGGTGTCGAACCTGGACTGGGCGAAGCATTTCATCGGCGACGCGCCGCCGGCCAAGCTGGCCCTGTTTGCGCCGGTCACCGCGGCGCCGGCTGCCCCCGCGCCGGTGGGCTTCAAGCCGCTGCTCGACCTGCTGAAACTGAACGACCCCGGCCTGCGCGGCGTGCTGCAGGACTGGCTGCACAACGTGTTCGTGGCGGAGGATACGGCGCAGGCGTTTTCCAACCGCGCCCACCTGCCGGCCGGCGCCTGCTTCGTCACGCGCCAGGGCCACATGGTCACGCAGTCGAGCGTGCGCTTCCACGCCGCCGATTCCGAGCAGGAAGGCATGCTGGGCCGCCAGCAGGAAATCGACAACATCGGCAAGCAGCTGCGTGCGCAGGCCATGCTGGCCGACGAGGCGCGGGCCCGGGCCGTGCGCGCCGAAGCAGCCGTCTCGCAGCATGCGCGCGTGGTGGCCGAGCTGCGGCAGAAGAATGGCGCGCTGACCACGTCCGCGCATGCCTTGCAGCTGGAGGTGCTGAAACTGTCGGAAGCCGAGGCGCGCCTTGCCCAGCGCAGCACGCAGATCGGCGCCGACCTCGCCGAGATCGCCGCGCAGGAAGCGGAGCAGATGGGGGCGAAGCTGGAGTCGGAAGAAAAATTCGAGCAGCTCGACATGGAACTGGCCGAGCTGCAGGGCGCGCACGAGGAAGGGCAGGAAGGCTTCCTGCGCACCGAAGCGCGGCTGGCCGATGCCCGCGAGGCGCTGCGCGACCTGGAGCGGCGTGCCCAGGAAACGGCATTCGCCGAAAAGTCCGCGCGCCACCGCATCGATGAACTGCGCCGCAACATCGCCACCGCCACCACGCAGATGGCGCAGGTAGCCGAGAGCCTGCGCGCCGGCGAACTCGAACTGGCCGGCCTGGAGGCGGGCAGCGCGCATGAAGGCTTGCAGGAACTGCTCGACCGCCGTTCCCAGCAGGAACGCGCGCTGGCCGATGCGCGCCATGAGCTGGACCAGGTCGCCCAGCAGTTGCGCCATGCCGAGGAAACGCGCATGACCGGCGAACGCAGCCTGCAGCCGCAGCGCGACCGCATCACGGAGATGCAATTGAAGGAACAGGCCGCGCGCCTGAACCAGGAACAGTTTGCCCAGCAGTTGGCCGAAGTGCAGGCGGACGAGCAGGCATTGGCCGCGAAGCTGCAGCCGGAGATGAAGGCGCAGTACCTGCAGGCCGAGGTGACCCGGCTGACCAATGCGATCGCCGCGCTGGGCGCCGTCAACCTGGCCGCGCTCGACGAACTGGCGCAGGCGTCCGAGCGCAAGAACTACCTGGATGCGCAAAACCGCGACCTGGTCGAAGCGATCGGCACGCTGGAAGACGCGATCCAGAAGATCGACAAGGAAACACGCGAGCTGTTGCAGGAAACGTTCGACAAGGTCAACGGACACTTTTCGGAACTGTTCCCGATCCTGTTCGGCGGCGGACAGGCTAAACTGACCATGACGGGCGACGAGATCCTCGACTCCGGCGTGCAGGTCATGGCGCAGCCGCCGGGCAAGAAGAACGCGACGATCCACCTGCTGTCCGGCGGCGAAAAGGCGCTGACGGCAACGGCACTCGTGTTTTCCATGTTCCGCCTGAACCCGGCGCCGTTCTGCCTGCTCGACGAAGTCGACGCACCGCTGGACGACGCCAACACGGAACGTTTCTGCAGGATGGTGAAACGCATGTCCGACCAGACCCAATTCCTCTTCATCTCGCACAACAAGATCGCGATGGAGATGGCCACTCAACTGATCGGTGTGACGATGCAGGAGCAGGGCGTATCGCGCATCGTGGCGGTGGATATGGAAGCCGCCGCCAACTTCGCTACCGAGGCACAAGCAGCATGACAGATTTTCAGACCAGTTTGATCGCAGCTGCCGGCGTGTTCGTCGCCGGCGTATTCGTCTACAACAAGTGGCAGGAGCACAAGGCCAAGAAGAGCGTGGAACGCGCCTTCGCGTCCGAGCACGACGATGTGCTGATGCGCACCGAGGAGCCGGGCTTCGACACGACGATCGACGAACCCGTCATCCACGTTCCCGCCGACACCACCACTGCGCGCGCGGAGCCGAGCTTCACGCTGGGCGACCTGCCGATGGTCGATGCCGGCTCCGGCGCCTATGGCAAGCCGCCGCACGAAGACACGGTGGCCCCGAGCCTGGTGGCGGACGACGTGCAGCATGCCGCTCCGGCGTCTGCTGCGCCTTCTGCACCCGCACCCGTTGCCCCCTCCGCGGACGCCGATGAACCGGTAGTGCCGGTGGCTGCGGCACCTGCCGCCGAATCGTCGGCAACGCCGGGCGTCGCGGCGGACGTGCTGCCATCCGCCGTCGCCCCGGCCTCGGCGCCTGTCACGGCCTCTGCGTCCGCTCCGGCCGCAGCTCCCGCGCCCGCCGCCGCAGCGGCCGCGCCGGTTCCACCCGCGGCGGCGATGGCGCCGTCCGAACAAGCCACGGCGTTCGTCGATCCGCTGATCGACTGCCTGCTGCCGCTGGAAATGGCGGTACCGATGCGCGGCGAGAAGCTGCTGCCGGCACTGCAGAAGCTGCGCCTGGTGGGCAACAAACCGGTGCACTACGTGGGCCTGGCGGTATCCGGCGACTGGGAACCGGTCCGGCACGGCATCGTCTACACGAAGCTGCAAGGCGGCGTGCAGCTGGCCAGCCGCACCACGGCGTTGAACGAGCTTGAATATTCCGAACTGGTGACGCGCCTGCGCACGGTGGCCGACGAGATCGGCGCCGAGCCGCAGATTCCGGACATGATCGAGGTGATGGCCGAAGCGCGCAACCTGCATCGCTTCGTGGCCGCGCACGATGCGCAGCTGGGTGTGAACCTGGCCGCCAACGGCGCGCCGTGGGACGTGACCACGCTCGTCGGCGCGCTGGAAAAGCAGGGCTTCGACCTGCGGCCCGATGGCCGCTTCGTGAAGGGCGACGGCGAGGGCGGCCAGCTGTTCACACTGTCCACCAACGTCACGCCGGCCGAGGAAACCACCGCGCGCCTGACGCTGCTGCTGGACGTGCCCTGCGTGGCCCCGGCCCGCGATGGCTTCGGCGCCATGATCGCCTGCGCCCGCTCGCTGGTGCAGCGCCTGGATGCGATCATCGTCGACGACTACAACCAGCCGCTGTCCGATGCGTCGATCGCCGAGATCGCCGGGCAGGTGAAGGAATTCTATGCGGACATGGAAGCGTCCGACATTCCGGCCGGCTCCACGCGCGCGCTGCGCCTGTTCAATTGAGCTAACCACCTGATTTTGCACACCACATGAGCCAAGAACTCAACAGCCCCGCCGAACGGGCCGCATGGCTGACGGCGGAGCTGAACCGGCACCTGCACGCCTATCACGTGCTCGACGCGCCAACGATTCCCGACGCCGAATACGACAAGCTGTTCGCCGAGCTGCAGCGGCTCGAGCAGGACTACCCGCAACTGGCGCTGCCCGATTCGCCCACGCAGCGCGTCGGCGCGCCGCCGGGCGAGCAGTTCGCGGCCGTCACGCACGCGGTGCCGATGCTGTCGCTGAACAACGGCTTCACGGATGACGATATCGAGAACTTCGACCGCCGCGTGCGCGAGGGCCTCGATGCCCTGCAGGTGGACTATGCGGCCGAGCTGAAATTCGATGGCCTGGCCATCAACCTGCGTTATGAAAACGGCGTGTTCGTGCAGGCCGCCACGCGCGGCGATGGCTACACCGGCGAAGACGTGTCGGCGAACATCCGCACGATTAAGTCGATTCCGCTGCGCCTGCAGGGAAAGGACTTGCCCGAAGTGCTGGACGTGCGCGGCGAGGTGCTGATGTTCAAGGCCGACTTCGCGGCCATGAACGAGCGCCAGCGCGCGGCCGGGCAGAAGGAGTTCGTCAACCCGCGCAATGCCGCCGCGGGCGCGCTGCGCCAGCTCGATTCGCGCATCACGGCACAGCGCAAGCTGCGCTTCTTCGCCTACGGCATCGGTGAACTCGTGGGGGCGGACATGCCGGAAACCCACTCCGGCCTGCTGGACTGGTATGCGGAACTGGGCCTGCCGGTCAACAGCGAACGCGCCGTCGTGCAGGGCAAGGATGGCTTGCTGGCGTTTTACACCCGGGTAGGCAAGGCCCGGCCGGCGATGGCGTACGAGATCGACGGCGTCGTCTACAAGGTCAACCGCGTGGAAGACCAGCGCACGCTGGGCTTCCGCTCGCGCGCGCCGCGCTTCGCGCTGGCCCATAAATTCGCGGCGGAGGAAGCGCTGACCACGGTACAGGCGATCGAGGTGCAGGTGGGCCGCACCGGCGCCATCACGCCCGTGGCGCGCCTGGTGCCCGTGTTCGTCGGCGGCGTGACCGTCACCAACGCCACGCTGCACAACGAGGACGAAGTGCGCCGCAAGGATGTGCGCGTGGGCGACACCGTCATCGTGCGGCGCGCGGGCGACGTGATTCCCGAGGTGCTGGCCGTGGTGCTGGACAAGCGCCCCACGCCCGAGCCCGCGGCCTACGTGCTGCCGGACACGTGCCCCGTGTGCGGCTCGCACGTGGTGCGCGAGGAGGGCGAGGCGGTCGCCCGCTGCTCGGGGGGCCTCACCTGCGCGGCACAGCGCAAGGAAGCGATCCGCCACTTCGCCGGCCGCCGCATGATGGATATCGAAGGCCTGGGCGACCGCTACATCGACAGCCTCGTCGAATGCAACCTCGTGCACGGCGTGGCCGACCTGTACAAGCTCACGCTGGACGACCTGCTGCGCATGAAGCTGGCCGCGGACGAGCGCGACGGCACCACGCCGGAAACCGTCAGGCAGGGCAAGGTCGCCACCAAGTGGGCGGACAACCTGCTGGCCGCGATCGAGGCAAGCAAGCAGCCGCCGCTGGAGCGGCTGCTGTTCGCGCTGGGCATCCGCCACGTGGGCGAATCCACGGGCAAGATCCTGGCCGACTGGCTCGGCAAGTTCGAACTCGTGCGCCGCGCGCCGGCCGCGCTGCTGCGCGTGCTGCCCGACATCGGCGGCACGGTCGCTGAATCGATCGCCGACTTCTTCGCCGAAGAGAAAAACCAGCAGGCCATCGACGCGCTGCTGGCCGCCGGCGTGGCGCCGCGGGGCGAACATGCGCCGAAAGCGCAATTGCGCGAAAAGCTCGACGAAGTCGCCTTGCTGGCCGCGCTCGGGATCCCGAAACTCACCGAGCCGCGCGCCAGGCAGTTGCTGGCCGATGGCATGACGCTGGAAGGACTGGCCTTCCTGAAGGTCTTCAACGTGTTCGGCCTGCCGGCCACGGTGGCCGCGTCGCTGGAGGAGTGGATGGCCGTGCAGGCCAACCGCGACAGGCTGATGGCATTGTCCGCGCTGCGCACCGAACTGCTCGCCCAGTTGCCGGAAACGGCCGCCGCCGAGGAGGGGCCGATGAGCGGCAAGACATTCGTGCTGACCGGCACGCTGCCCACGCTGTCGCGCGATGCCGCCGGCGCACTGATCGAAGCGGCGGGCGGCAAGGTTTCCGGTTCCGTGTCGAAGAAGACATCGTACGTGGTGGCCGGCGCCGACGCCGGCAGCAAGCTCGCGAAAGCCGAGGAACTTGGCGTCACGATCCTGGACGAGGCAGCGCTGCTGTCGCTGCTGGGCAAATAACACACTTCCTGCAATGTCTTGCCCAAAACCGGGGTCAGACCCCAATCCTGGGCAATAGTTTCCACAGATTGGGGTCTGACCCCGGTTCCTGGAAATATCTGAACGAAAGAATAGAAACATGAACCAGATCCGCAAAGCCGTTTTCCCCGTCGCAGGCCTCGGCAGCCGCTTCCTTCCCGCCACCAAGGCGCAGCCGAAGGAGATGCTGCCGATCGTCGACAAGCCGCTGATCCAGTACGCGGTCGAGGAGGCGGTGGCGGCCGGCATCACGGATCTGGTGTTCATCACGGGCCGCAACAAGCGGGCGATCGAGGACCACTTCGACACGGCCTACGAACTCGAGGCCGAACTGGAAGCGGCGCAAAAGCAGCACCTGCTGGACATGGTGCAGAACGTGATTCCAAAGCACGTCAACTGCATCTACATCCGCCAGTCGGCGCCGCTGGGCCTGGGGCATGCGGTGCTGTGCGCCCGCCCCGTCGTCGGCAACGACCCGTTCGCCGTGCTGCTGGCCGATGACTTCATGGATACCCCGGAAGGCGTGCGCCCCGTACTGGCACAGATGACCGAGCGCTATGATTTCGAGCGCGCCAGCCTGCTGGCCGTGCAGGAAGTGCCGCGCGAAAGCACGCGCCAGTACGGCATCGTCAGCGCGTCGCCCTACCGCGACCGGCTCGAACTGGTGTCGGGCATCGTGGAAAAACCCGTGCCGGAAAAGGCGCCGTCCACGCTGGCCGTGGTCGGCCGCTACGTGCTGTCGGCGCGCATCTTCGATTTCCTCGAGCAGGTGGGCAAGGGCGCCGGCGGCGAGATCCAGCTGACCGACGGCATCGCCGCGTTGCTGGCGCATGAGCGTGTACTGGCCTACCGCTACGAAGGGCAGCGCTATGACTGCGGCTCCAAGCTCGGCTACCTGAAGGCCACGCTGGCGATGGGCCTGAAGCACCCGGAAACCGGCGCGGCCTTTGCCGAGTACGTCGCGCAGACGAAGGAAACGCTGTGACGGTTCGCGAGATCCTCAAGATGGGCGACCCGCGCCTGTTGCGGGTGGCCGATCCGGTACGCGATTTCGATACCCCGGCGCTGCACGCACTGATCGCCGACATGTTCGATACCATGCATGCCGCGAACGGCGCCGGCCTCGCCGCGCCGCAGATCGGCGTCAACCTGCAGGTGGTCATCTTCGGCTTCAAGTCGAACGTGCGCTACCCGAATGCGCCGCAGGTGCCGGAAACGGTGCTGATCAACCCGGTGCTGGCGCCGCTGTCGGAAGACAAGGAAGAGGGCTTCGAAGGCTGCCTTTCCGTGCCCGGCCTGCGTGGCAGCGTGCCGCGCTACACGCGGTTGCACTATGAAGGCTTCGACCAGCACGGCAACCCGATCGCGCGCGACGCCGAAGGCTTCCATGCACGCGTGGTGCAGCACGAGGTGGACCACCTGCACGGCATCCTGTATCCCGCGCGGATCGTCGATTTCTCGAAGTTCGGGTTTACCAGCGTGATGTTCCCGGATCTGGATCCGAACGACGACGATTGAGCAGGGGAGATTGGTGTAAAGAGGGAAAGCCGGTGTCCGACACCATTTTCCGGACGAGGCTTTCGGAAAATAGTGTCCGACACCAGAAGCAACACCTGATGCATCCGGCGCCGCGGAGTGTCCGATACCGCTGTTCGCCCGCTGACCACCCTCTCCGGTAAGTACTGCATTTCCATATGCGCCGACGATCATTGGCGCGACAGTAAATCTGTCGTAATATCCCGGCCAGCATTTGGTATCCAGCCAAGCGCCCAACAACAATCCCGGATCACGAATCCGGGGCCCTCGGGAGAAACCAGGATGAGCCAACCCTCTTCGTCCAATCCACTTGAATTTTCGGCGCGGGGGATCATCCTCGGCATCCTGATCACGCTGGTCTTCACGGCCGCGCAAGTCTATCTCGGCCTGAAAGTGGGCCTGACGTTCGCCACGTCGATTCCCGCCGCCGTCATCTCGATGGCGCTGCTGTCCGCCTTCAAGGATGCGACGATCCAGGAAAACAATATCGTGCAGACGATCGCCTCGGCGGCCGGCACGCTGGCGTCCGTGATCTTCGTGCTGCCCGGTCTCCTGATGATCGGCTGGTGGGCGCAGATCCCGTTCTGGCCCGTGTTCGGCGCCTGCGCGGTCGGCGGCATCCTGGGCGTGATGTACACGATTCCGCTGCGCCGCGCGCTCGTATCGCAATCGAAGCTGCCTTACCCGGAAGGCGTGGCCGCGGCCGAGGTGCTGAAGGTGGGCACGCAGTCGCGCGCCGGCGCGCAGGAAGGCAAGGCCGGCCTGAAGGCCGTGGTGCTGGGCACGCTGGCATCGGCGTTCTTCGCCGCGCTGGCCGGCGCCAAGCTGGTCTCCCACGAGGTGGCGTATTACTTCCGCTTCGGCGGCGGCACTGGCGCCACCGGCCTTGGCGCATCGACGTCGCTGGCGCTGGTCGGCGCCGGGCACCTGATGGGCATCACGGTCGGCATCGCCATGCTGGCCGGCCTCGTCATCGCCTGGGGCATCCTGGTGCCGGTGCTGACGGCGGCCACGCCAATGGCCGCCGGCACCTCGATCGCCGACCACGCGCTCGGCGTGTGGAGCACGCAGGTGCGCATGATGGGCGCGGGCACGATCGGTGCCGCGGCGATCGTCACGCTGGCTACCCTGGCCAAGCCCGTGCTGGGCGGCCTGAAGTCGGCGCTCGAAGCATCGCGCGCGGCGAAGCACGGCGGCGCCGAGGTGCCGCGTGTCGAACGCGACATGCCGATCTTCATCGTCGGCCTCGTCACGCTGATCGCGATGGTGCCCGCAGGCTGGCTGCTGTCGTCCTTCCTGGAAGGCGGCGTGCTGGCATCGATCGCCACGCCGCTGGTGGTCGTCGGCATCGGCTATATCCTCGTGGCCGGCCTGCTGGCGGCCGCCGTGTGCGGCTACATGGCGGGCCTGATCGGGTCGTCGAACTCGCCGGTATCCGGCATCGCGATCCTCACGATCCTGGGCGCCGCCACGTCGGTCGGCTTTGTCGGCCGCGAAGTGCTGGGCCCCGATACCGCCCAGGCGCTGATCGCGTTCGCGCTGTTCGTCACCACCGTCGTGCTGGCGGTGGCCGTGATCGGCAATGACAACCTGCAGGACCTGAAGACGGGCCAGCTGGTCGGCGCCACGCCGTGGAAACAGCAGGTGGCACTGATCATCGGCGTGTTCGCCGGCTCCTGCGTGGTGCCGCCCGTGCTCGACCTGCTGAACCAGGCCTACGGCTTTGCCGGCGCGCCGAACCAGAATGCCATCTCGAGCCAGCCGCTGGCGGCGCCGCAAGCCACGCTGATCTCCACGCTGGCGCGCGGCGTGATCGGCGGCGACCTGCCGTGGCACCTCATCGGCTGGGGCGCCGTCATCGGCCTGGTGCTGGTGGCGATCGACTTCGTGCTGAAGAAGTCCAGCCATGGCAAGTACAGCTTGCCGCCGCTGGGCGTGGGCCTGGCCATCTACCTGCCGTCGGCCGTCACCGCGCCCGTCGTTGTCGGCGCAGTCGCCGGCTATTACTTCGAGAAGGCGATGCGGAGCAAGACCTACGGCGAGGCCGCGTCGCGCGTGGGCGTGCTGGTGATGTCCGGCTTCATCGTTGGCGAGAGCCTGTTCAACGTGGCGCTGGCCGCGCTGATCGTGCTGTCCGGCGAAGGCGAGCCGCTGGCGTTCGGTGCCGGTGTCGACGAATCGATCGGCATGGTGATCGCGCTGGCAGTGGCCGCCGCGATCCTCGTCACGCTGTACCGATGGGCCGCCAATTCCGCGCGCAAGATCGAGGCATAGTCGACGTCCTCGCAGACGGCAGGTCGGCGGCATATCCGGAGATGAATCGATGAACCCGATAGCAAGTCACAAACTGGGGCAGGGCACGTGGTACATGGGCGAGGACCCCGGCGCCAGGAACGATGAGGTGCGCGCGCTGCAACTGGGGGTGGACCTCGGCATCACGCTGATCGACACCGCGGAGATGTATGGCGAAGGCGGCGCCGAGAAGGTGGTGGGCGCGGCGATCGCCGGGCGGCGTGACGATGTCACCCTCGTCAGCAAGGTCTATCCGCACAATGCCGGCCGCGCCGACGTGCAACGCGCCTGCGAGCGCAGCCTGGCACGCCTGGGCACCGACCGCATCGACCTGTACCTGCTGCACTGGCGCGGCGGCGTGCCGCTGGCCGAAACGCTGGAGGGGTTTGAAAAGCTGCGGGCGGCCGGCAAGATCGTCGCTTACGGCGTCAGCAATTTCGATACAGCCGACATGCAGGAAGCGGCGCGCGCACCGGGCGGCGACGCGATCGCCGCCAACCAGGTGATGTACAACCTGCGCCGGCGCGGCGTCGAATTCGACCTGCTGCCCTGGTGCCGCCAGCGCGGCGTTCCCCTGATGGCTTACTCGCCGCTGGAGTCCGACCGGCGCGAGCAGCAGCGGCTGTTTGCCGATCCTGCGCTGCGGCAGGTCGCCGACCGTTACGGCGCTACCCCGGCCCAGATCGCGCTGGCATGGCTGTTCGCGCAGCAGGGCGTGACCGCGATCCCGAAAGCCGTGCAGCCCGAGCACGTGCGCGCCAACCGCGCCGCGCTCGATATTGTGCTGACGGCCGACGACCTGGCGGTGCTGGACGCCGCATTCCCGCCACCGGCGCGGAAGGTGCCGCTGGACATCCTGTAAAAACCCGGTGGTAAGGCGGGGCGGGGGGGCATGCCCCTTGCCTGCGTAGCAGAGAGGGCCTGCCAGCCTTTTCTCCTTCCGGACACCGGCTTCTTGGTGCCTGACCGCTGTGGCGGACCGACCGGTTTTCGCATGATGTTGCCGATTTCCTGAGCGGAAAACCGGTGTCCGACACATATCGCTGGTCGACAACCTCGTCGACAATGCGATCAAGTACAGCCCCCGGGGCGGCACCGTGGATGTGCGGCTGTGGCGCGATGGCAGCATGGCCATGCTGACCGTGACGGACGAAGGCCCCGGCATCGCGCCGGCCCTGCGCGAACGCGTGTTCGACCGCTTCTATCGCGACCCGGCGCAGGTGCAGGGCGGCAGCGGCCTGGGACTGGCGATCGCGCTGGCCGTGGTGGCGCGGCACCAGGGGCGGATCGGGCTGGAAGGGAAGGCGCAGGGCAGCGGCTTGCGGGCAAGCGTCACGCTGCCGATACGGGATTGTTAGCGCCGCCCCACGGCCATCTTCTCGATGGCCCTGGAGACAGCCGTCTGCATCTGCGGCGACAGGTTGACGAAGCGGCAGCCGATCTGCACCTGTTCGCCCAGCAGGAAGGAGCGGAAGCGGCGCGACAGCCGCACTTCGAGGTCGCAGATGACGACGGCATCGCCCAGCTCCAGCCGCACGCGCGGCAGCTTGCGGCCGATGTGCATGCCGGGTGCGTCGCGCGGGGCGCAGCGCATGCCGATGCCGCCGGCGGCCACGTCATACAACTGCATCTCGTATGGCGTGCCGAACATCACGAACGATGCCGTGTAGTTGCCGACCACCGGTGTTTCCAGGCGCCTGGCGGCGCGCCGGTTCAGCACCAGGCACAGTTCGGGGAAGGGGACCGGTACGAGCGATGGGGTGCCCGGCACCGGCGCCCACCCGGCCGCGAGGTCGAACTGGAAGCGCGCCGAATCGAGGCGGCTGACGAAGGTGCAGGGGCCTTCCGGCAGCACGACGCCGTCGCCGAGGCGCAGCATGAAGACCGGTGCGGCGGCATCGATCGCATGGATACGCGCCAGGATGGGCGTGCCCGCGCCGTTCGCGTAGACCGTCACGGGTTCGCCACGGTCGTACAGGTTTTGCAGCGCCGCGCGGATATCGGCCGCGTCGGTGATCTCGTGGGGCTGGGATTCCGGCGGAATCGGTTCGACAATATCCGCCGAGCCCAGCCTGCGGCGGCGCGGTGACATCCCGGCGGTGACGAGATCGCCCGCCGCCTCCGTCCGGTGGTAGGCGGTCGCGCCGCCGGATGCGGGCGACAAGGGCGCGTTCAGCCGCAGTTGCGCGCTGAAGCGCCGGACGGTCGGCGATTGCAGCCAGGGCAGGTGATCGCGGAGGTTCTTGGGCAGGAAGGTCATGGCGGGGCTCGGCAGTTTCAGTCTGCAAGGATATCAGCAAACCTTTTGATCGCAGACAACTTTATTGCCGCAGGGCTAGTCCAGGTCCTTGGTTTGTCGCTAAAAGCGCTCATCGGGCGCGAGATAGCGCCACTGGCCGACCGGCAGTTCGCCCAGCTTCACCTTGCCGATGCGCACGCGCTTCAGGCCCACCACCTTCAGGCCCACCATGTCGCACATGCGGCGGATCTGGCGCTTCTTGCCCTCGCGTAGCGTAAACGACAACTGGTCCTCGTTCTGCCAGCGCACCTTGGCCGGCAACAGCGGTTTGCCATCCATCCACAGGCCGTGGTTCAGCTTTTTCAGGTCCGCATCCGGCAATTTCCCCGGTTTCGTGTACTCCACGCGCACCAGGTATTCCTTGTCGATGTCGGTGTCGTGGCCGATCAGGTGCTTCGCCACGCGGCCATCCTGCGTGAGCACGAGCAGGCCCACGGAATCGATATCGAGCCGGCCGGCGGGCACGAGGCTGCGCAGCTGCGTGGGGTGGAACTGCTCGGGCGACGGGTCGTCGGGCCAGCGGTTTTCCGGCTTGATCAGCGCCACGGCGGGCGTGTAGCCATCCTCGGCCTGGCCGCTGACATAGCCCATCGGCTTGTTGATCAGGATCGTTACGCGCTTGCTCTGCTCGGCGGCGGCCTGCCGCTCGACGGTGACTTTCTGGCTCGGGTAGACCTTCGTGCCCAGCTCGGACACGACCTGGCCGTCCACGCGCACCCAGCCCTTGGCAATCCATTCGTCGGCTTCGCGGCGCGAGCACAACCCCAGTTCGGACATGCGTTTCGATAAACGCAGAAGTTCTTCGGACATTGACTAACTCAGACTTTCAAGGCTTCCAGTAAATCGGTTTCCAGCTGCAGCTGCGTGCGCGCGCTCGCCAGCGACTGGCCGTCGACGATGAACACGTCTTCCACGCGCTCGCCCAGCGTCATCACCTTGGCGGTGTGCAGGTTGACGCGGTATTTCGTCAGCACGTTGGCGATCGAGTACAACAGGCCGGTGCGGTCGTTCGCCGTGACCGACAGCAGGTAGTACTGGCCGCGCTCGTCCGAACGCAGGTCCACGGTGGGCTGGATCGGGAACGTGCGCGACAGGCGCGACAACCGGCCGTGCGTTGGCGGCGGCATGGGCGCCTGCTTCTGCAGCAGGTCGCACAGTTCGTGCTCGATCAGGTTGATGATGTCGCGGTAGCTCTTCGCAAAGCTCTGCTCCGTCACCAGGAACGTGTCGAGCGCGTAGCCGTGCTTCGTGGTGTGGATCTTCGCATCCAGGATCGAAAAATTCTTGCGGTCGAAGTAGCCGCAGATGCGCGCGAACAGGTCGGGCTGGTCGCGGATGTAGACGGCGATCTGCAGGCCTTCGCCGATCGGCGCGAGCCGGCATTTCACCACCGGCTTCTGGCTGTCCAGCCGGTCGTACAGCGCGCGCGTCTGCCAGGCGATGTCCGACGCGTCGTGGCGCAGGAAGTAGGCCATGTCGAGCTGCTTCCACAAGGCCTCGTGCGCCGATGGCGGCAGGCCATACAGCCGCAGCGTGGCGAGCGCTTCCTGCTGCCGGTTCTTCAGCTCGCGGTCGGCCGAATGCGGTTCGCCGCCCAGTACCCGCAGGGTCACCCTGTACAGGTCTTCGAGCAGCTTGGCTTTCCAGGCGTTCCACACCTTGGGGCTGGTGCCGCGAATGTCGCACACCGTGAGCAGGTAAAGGCCGGTGAGGTGGCGTTCGTCGCGCACGGCTTTCGCGAACCCCTCGATCACGTCCGGGTCGGACAGATCCTGCTTCTGCGCCACCGTCGACATCAGCAGGTGGTGCTCGACCAGGAATGCCACCAGTTCGGTTTCGTCGGCGCTCATGCCGTGGTCGTGGCAGAACTGCACCGCGTCGGCCACGCCCAGTTTCGAATGGTCGCCGCCACGGCCCTTGGCGATGTCGTGGAACAGCGCGGCCACGTACAGCAGCCAGTGCTGCGGGTAGTTCGCCATCAGCTGGCTGCAATACGGGTATTCGTGCGCATGTTCCGTCATCGTGAAGCGGCGCATGTTGCGCACCACCATCAGGATGTGCTGGTCCACCGTGTACACGTGGAACAGGTCGTGCTGCATCTGCCCCACGATCTTGCGGAAGTTCGGCAGGTAGCGGCCCAGGATCGACAGTTCGTTCATGCGCCGCAGCGCATGGATGATGCCGGACGGCGCCTGCAGGATGCGCAGGAAGTAGGCGCGGTTGACGGGATCGGCGCGGAAAGCGGCGTCGATCTCGAAGCGCTCGTGCCACAGCGCGCGCGTGGCGCGGGCGGTGATGCCTTTCAGCGCGGGGCGCTCGGTCATCAGCACGAACACTTCGAGGATCGCCGATGGCGTGCGTGAGAACACGTCGTCGCTGGCGATGTCGATGAAGCCGTTCACTTCGTTGAAGCGCTCGTTGATCGGGTGGGTGTCGCACCCTTGCGGGAACAGCATCGCCTCGATGTTCTGCAGCATGATCGTGTTCAGCTGCACCACGGCCTTGGCGGCCCAGTAGTAGCGCTGCATCAGGTATTCGCTGGCGCGGCGCATGTGCACGCCGTTGCCGGTGGTTTGCAGGCCCAGGCTTTCGGCGATCGCGGTCTGCACGTCGAACACGAGGCGGTCCTCGCGGCGGCCGGCGTGCAGGTGCAGGCGCACACGGATATCCTTGAACGCGCGCTCCTTTTCCATCAGCTGGCGCGCCTCGGTCTGCGTGATCAGGCCGCGCGTGGCCAGCGTGCGCCACGAACTGGCGAGGCCCGCCGCCTTGGCCATCCACAGGATCACCTGCAGGTCGCGCAGGCCGCCGGGGCTTTCCTTGCAGTTCGGTTCGAGCGAGAACGCCGTGTCCTCATACTTGGCGTGGCGCTGGCGCATTTCGGCCGTTTTCGCGTGGAAGAATGCCTGCGGGTCCATCGCCGCGTCGTACGCGCTTTCCAGGCGTGCGAACAGTTCGGCGTCGCCCGTCACGAGCCGCGCTTCCAGCAGGCTCGTTTGCACCGTGATGTCCGCCTCGGATTCGGCCAGGCATTCCTCCACCGTGCGGATCGCCGAGCCGATCTCCAGGCCCAGGTCCCACAACAGCTGCACCAGCTCCTCGAGGCGGCGCCGCGTATCCTCGTCCGGCGGCTGGTGCAGCAGGATCAGCACGTCCACGTCGGAATAGGGGAACAGCTCGCCGCGGCCATAGCCGCCCACGGCCACGAGCGCCGTTTGCGCGGGCAGCTCCGCGGCCTGCCACGCCTGCGTCAGCACTTCGTCGACGCTCTGGCGCAGGCTGCGCAGCAGCTTTTCCGGCTTGCCATCCTCGCGGAAGGTGGCGATCACCACCTGCCGGTCGGACTTCAGCCTTGCCTTGAGCTGGTCGCGCAGTTCCTTTTGCATCGCGTGGGCCAGCATGGCGTCAGGTCGCGGCCTTGGATGGCGCGATGAAGGCGGGCGGCGGCGGCGAGCCGGCGGACAACGTGAGCACCTCGTAGCCGGTCTCGGTCACCAGCACCATGTGTTCCCACTGGGCCGACAGGCTGCGGTCCTTGGTCTTGATCGTCCAGCCGTCGCCCATTTCGCGGATTTCGCGGCGGCCGGCGTTGATCATCGGCTCGATCGTGAAGATCATGCCCGGCTTGAGCTCTTCGCCGGTGCCCGGCTTGCCGTAGTGGAGCACCTGCGGCTCTTCATGGAAGATCTTGCCGATACCGTGGCCGCAGAACTCGCGCACCACGCTGTAGCCGGCCTTTTCGGCATGCTGCTGGATCGCGTGGCCGATGTCGCCGAAATGGCCGCCGGGACGCACCTGGGCGATGCCGAGCCACATGCATTCATAGGTGATCTCGGTCAGGCGCTTGGCGAGAATGGTCGGCGGGCCGATGTAGAACATGCGGCTGTTGTCGCCGTGGTAGCCATCCTTCGTGATGATCGTGATATCCAGGTTCACCACGTCGCCGTTCTTGAGCACCTTGTCGCCGGGGATGCCATGGCAGATCACGTCGTTGACCGACGTGCAGATCGCCTTCGGATACGGCGGATAGCCGGGCGGCGCATAGTTCAGCGGCGCCGGCACCGTGCCTTGCACATTCGTCATGTATTCGTGGCACAGGCGGTCCAGCTCGCCGGTGGTGACACCGGGCTTGACGAACGGCGTGATGTAGTCGAGGACTTCGGCACCGAGGCGGCCGGCAAGGCGCATGCCTTCAATGTCTTCGGGGGTCTTGATCGTGATGGCCATGTGTATGTGTGTTGTTGCAGTGTGGGCTGCCGTGTGCGGCTGCCGCGATAAACGGAGATTATAAACGACGGCAAGGGCGAGGCGAGGCTGCCTCATGCGCTGAATGTCGGTGTGCAGGCGCGCGCTTCGCGTCGGGACCCGCATGACCGGTGAAAAAGTCCGTTCGGCCTTTCAAGTTTGATATGATAGTTGCTTTTTGATACTAAAGCTGTTTATGAATCAATTTTTTTCCGTTAATGTCGGCAACTTGCTGGCAACGATCGCCATCGCCATCGGCGCTTCAGGCTGTACCACGATGGTCAGCGATCCCCTGAAGTCCCCGCCTGTTGCGGGAGAAAGCCCGGTGGTGGTGAGCATCACGAGCAATACGGGCCAGATCAGGGGCTTCGATACGATCTATCTCACTGCCTACGCGCCGTCGACCGTGCCGGGCACGCCGTCCAAGCCCTCGATGAACACTTTCATCATGAGCCGGGTCGCGCCGGGCATGGCACGGGATACGGCGCTGTTTGTCGGAAAACTGCCGGCCGGCGAGTATGAGATTCACCAGCTGGCTGACGTGCGGAGCAACAAGTCGCTGCGCGTTTCGGGGAATTCGAACGGGCGTCTCGGCATGCTGACGGTGTCGGGCGATGTGCCGGTGGACCTGGGGCGGATGATCATCACGCCGCTGAACGACCGGGTCCTGTATGGCCGCAGCGAGCGCGTGACGTCGAACCGGGAACTGCTGACACGTTTTTCGCCGGACTATGCCCGCCTGTTCACTGGCCAGGTCAAAGCAGGATGGAACACGCCACGGTCGGCAGATGACGAGGTGGAGCGCTATGCGCTGTCCCGCCCCGTGGGCGCCGACTGCGTGACCGAGCTTGACGACGGTCGCGTCGCAGCGGCCAGTCGGCTCAACACGGTGCTGATGCGGGAGAAGGATGGCCGCTGGCACGCGGCCCGTGGGCCGGGGATCGAATCGCTGCTGTGCGTATTGCCGGTCCGCTTGCCTGACGCCGACCTGCTGGCGGTGGGCGAATTCGGCGCATTGCTGAAACATGTGCCGGGTGCGAAGACGCTGACGCCGGTAAACACGGGCAACCTGCCGCCGGGGAACCTGGTGCGCATCGCAGGTAATGCCGCCGACGGGTGGTACGTGGCGCATCAAAGCGGCGACGAGATCACGTTGTTCCATTCCACGCGCCTGGAACAGGGCGACTGGAAGCCGGTGAAACGCGAGAGCGTGAAGGCGAGCTTGTGGAGCGGTGCCACGCAGTTCTTCATGTGGACCACGCAGAACGGTTTCGCGTACAGCCTGACGACCGGGCCAATGCAGTTCTTCGATTTCAAGACGGGACAATGGACCGAGCGCGCGCTGCCTGAAAACCGCAGGCTGACGGACATGCGCATCGGCGCCAACAATCTCCTGAGCGTGCTGACCGGTGTCAGCGGCGGCTTTGGCGGCGTGTTCGGCAAGGTGCACGTGTCGAACGACGAAGCGCGCACCTGGACCGAGATCGAGGGACCCTACAAGGTGAAGATCGCGCCGGTCGTGCAACTCGCGGACGGCACGATGCTGCTGTATGGCGGCGCACTGACCAAGGCCGAACTGCAGGCCAGCCGGGACGGCGGCAAGACCTGGGCCCACCATGCCGACTACGAGCATGGCCGGATCATGGTGCCGCTGAAGTCCGGCACTGTCATCGACATGGACCTGGGCCAGTTCGGCGTGTTCGACATTGGCGTGTCGCTCGATGGCGCACGCACATGGCAAACCGGATACAGCACGTTCGATCGCACGTTCTACGATATGCAGCGCGCGAAGGCGGCGAAGTAAGCGGCTAGCCGGCCCGGGTGCGCGTGGTGGCCACCGATTCGAAGAACCGCACCATCTCCCGGCTCGCATCCGGCCCGGTCGGATCCGTGTAGCTCCCGCTGGCGCTGCCGCCGGCCCACGCGTGGCCCGCGCCGTGCAGTTGCCAATGCTCGGCCAGCACGCGACCGTCCTTGCCCTTGTGGACGGTGCGCGTGTATTTGCGCCCGCCGGTGGCCTTGGCCGATGCCACTTCCGGCGTGCCCGCTTCGTGCGCCACCAGGCCGTGCTGCAGCACATCGCTGCCGTTTTTCTGGTTCACGGTGTGGTCCTTGTCGCCATGGAACACGATCACCGGCGGGCTCGCGACAGGTCGCGCATGGCCCTTGGCCCCTTGCTGCATGGCCTGCAATGCCGAGGGCAGGTCGCTGGCGCTGCCGATGGGCAGGCCGGAATGAACGCCGACCGCATTGAACAGTTCAGGGTACAGCGCGCCCACCACGATCGCCATCGCGCCGCCGGCCGACAGCCCGGCGATGCTGACTCGCGCCGGATCGACCGCGAAATCGGCCATCACCTGGCGAGCGATGCCGGCGATGATCGCCGGTTCGCCCCGGTCGCGCTGCTGGTCGGCCGCGCTGAACCAGTTCCAGCATTTCGAACTGTTGGCCTGCTGCGTTTGCCCGGGGTAGGCGACGAGGCAGCCGGTGTCTTCCGCCACCTGGTTCATCCGCGTGCCGGCGGCGAAATCGTCCGGATCCTGCGTGCAGCCGTGCAGCATCACCACCAGCGGCACCGGCTGGCCCGCCTTGTAGGTGCTCGGCACATACAGCTTGTAGCCGCGCGTGCCTGCGCTGCATGTAAAACTGGCGCTGTCGAAGCGGGCGCCGTCCGGCAGCGGGGGAGGGGGCGGGCGCTTGCGGGCGCCGGGCAGCTTGCCGTTTTTCAGTGCTTCGGGCAGGCCGTCGAGCAGGCCCTCGGGCAATCCGCCCTGGAAGCCGCCCTTGAACTTTTCCTTGAAGCTGTCGGCGAGGCCTTCCGGCAGCGTGATGCCGGACTTCGCCAGCATGTCGGCAAGGCCGGACATGGCATTGCCTGCATGCGGCGTCTCGCTCTGCTTTTCTTCCGGCGCGGCGTGCGGCTGCTGCTTGGGCTTAGTTGCGCTTTTGCGCGCACGGAAAGCGGGGCGTGCCGGCGCTTTTTCCGGTGGCGCATTCAAGTCTTTCATCGTGGCGCCGGCGCCGGCGCCGGGCGTCGTGCCAGAGGTGCCAGCGCCCGGCGCTGTGTGGATGCCGCTGTCGGTGGCATCCGTTTCCGGCGCGGCGTCGCCGGCCAGGGCGCGCTGGATCGCGGCGGTGGCGGCCATCGGGCCGTCCTTCATCAGGTCTTGCGTGGCTGCCTGCAGGCGGGCCATCAGTGCGGAATCGAATTTCATATCGTGCCTTCCATGGGGTGAGGCGTGGATGAGTGGTGCATAAGTGGTGCATAACGGCAGCGATGCTGCCGGAGAGTTCTGGATGGATGCCGGTCAGCTGATGCGCCCCGCCAGCGCCGCCTTGACGGCCGGGCTGGCATGCAGCGCGCCCAGCACCGTGATCGAGCCGATCGTCGCCACCGCCAGCTCGGGCGTGACATCCGGTGCGATCGTCGCCAGCCCGAGCACGCGGATGTTGAGCATCTCGCCGGCGGTGCGGGCCGCTTCCAGGTCGGCGCTGGAAAACTGCTGCAAACCCAGCACGAACTGGTTGCGCTCGACCGTCTGCTTCACCACGTCCGCATGCTGGTTCAACTGGTTGCGGATCGCGGTGCGAATCAGGTCGGTGCGGTTGGCATAGAAACCCTGCTGCACGAGCAGGTCGATCTGGCCCAGGTCCACGGGGAACAGGTTGATCGTGATCTTTTCGGAATCGGCGGGGCGCAGCTTCAGGTCGGGCATGGTGTTTCCTTTATAACCTTCCATTTGCCATCCAAGTGGATGGTATATGGATGATTCTAGACCTATTTCAAGCCTCGGTGACGATTTATTTGTGCAGTGCGGCATGTGGCTGTGAGCTGCCCGGACCGAAGCCGGACAAGACGTGTACTGTCCGGCCAGTCGCCCCGAAGCCTCGTTTCGCCATCCTGGTGCGTCGTCAGAACAGTTCGTTGACAGCCGAGGCGCCTCGCGTCTTGATCCGGGCTTTGCGACGGGGAGGCTTTGCCTTGGCAGCTTTCGGGGCAATCCCGGGTTGTCGAACCGTGGCGGTTTTCACGATCCCGCCGGCTTTCTGGATCCTGACAGGCGCTGTCTTGTTCACGGGTTGTTTCGTGAATGGCAGGGCTTTTGCCGGTCGTGGACGTTCCGGCTGGATGCGCACGGCATCGAACATCGCGCCGCCCCACAGCAGCACCAGCTGGCCCGGATTGCGGATATAGACATCCGTGCAGCCCAGTTCGACCATGGTGGCGGGGTTCGGCAGCCGCAGGCGTTCGGCGGTCGAATGCAGCTTTTCCCGCATGTGGGGTTCCGGTATCACCCGCTCCGCCCAGAATTCCGGTGGCGAGCACAGCTCTTCGTCCACCTGCACGGCGGTGTCGCTGATCGTCAGGGTCTTGCCCAGCAGTGTTTTTGCTTCCGCCTCATCGAGCGATGCGATCGACGCCAGGTCGAGGACGGCAACCAGTTTCCATTTGCCGATGACGCTGCGGTCGCGGAATTCTTCGCGGGCGCTTGCGTCGGTTGCGAGTAAAAAGAGAAGGGCGGCCGCCAAGGCGGCTAGACGGATGGGTGCCCGCGATCGGGAAGACGGCGCCGGGGGTGTCGTTTCGATTGCCATAATTGCCTCAGGGGATTGGTCCTGATGAGCAACATAGCGAATTGCGCGATGTGCATATTGCGGTGCGACAACGATTCTGGCAGAGCCGTCAGGCCATGCTTATCGAAGCATTGCCGCATGCGTGCCGCCGGCCGGCGGCGCGATCGAATGCGGGGCGTGTTTAAAGATCGGCGCCTACGAATTGCGCTGGGCTTGCTGCAAGTCGTCTTCGCTGGTCATGTAACCTTCGTCCGCCGCGAGCTGCGCATCGGGCGGCAGTTTCTCGTGCGCCCGCGCCCGGTCCAGCAGCACGTGCACGGTTTCGATCTTGTGGCGGATGGCGTCGGCCAGCGATACCAGCGTCAATTTCTCCGGCAGCATCAGTTCGCATGCCAATGCTGCCCGCGCGGCCGGATGGCCCGGGTCGATTTCGCCTTGCGCGCCGGACTCATCGCGTTCGATCAGCTGCAGCGCGTTGCGCAGGCCCTGTTCCAGTTCTTCCAGTCGTTTTGATTCCATGGTGGTGTGTCCTCGTGACTCGGTCGTGTTCTCAAGCATACGCCGGCATGCTGTGTGGCGACGCCCGATACCGGCGATGGCGGCAGCCACGCCCGGCTCGAACAGGTATCCCTTGCCCAATGGATTATTCAGGCAAGGGGCATCGTTAGCGCTTGAGCCGGATGGCGTCGAAATAAACGCCTCGCCAGGCCAGAACGGCGCGGTTGGGTGTCTTCAAATACAAGTAGGCACAACTGAGCTCGACTACTTCGACGGGGTCCGGCAGGCCGAGAGTGGTGTCATGCACGCGAGCATTGTCGCGCAGTTCGCGATCCCTCCCGACCCGCTCACTGCGAAATGTCGACTGCCCACATTTCTATTGTCGAGCTGGACGCTGTCCTTTTCGATCGTAAGGATCTTCCCGACCAGGAGCCCCGCTTCGTTCTCATCAAGAGCAGTGATGTCGGCATAGTCCAATACCGAAGCCAACTGCCAGCGACCGAGTACGCTGCGATCGATGCGCTCTTCCGCAAATACAGGGGCCGTTGTGAAAATGAGAGCCATCAAGGCTGCTCCAGGCAAGCGAAAACGCGGTGAGTGCAAAACCCGGTTCATTTCACCTCCCTGGTTGCCGTGGGCTTCGTACGGAACGGAGCGCTTTCTTCAGCGCGTCGCTTGATCAGCCCGGGTGCGGTTACCAAGACTCGCTTGCCATTTTTCTTTATTGCTACCTTGGTCATGCGACTACTATTCGCCGCTGCCTCATCAAAGTCTGAACTGTTCACGAGAGCATAGGTATCGCGAACGTTCCGGATGCCTACGTTATATGTCAGGCTCACGAGCGCATCGAACTGGTCCTGGTCCAGGCCGACCTTGGATATCCCCCGCTTTACGTAGCCTTCTGCCTCGGCAACGCGGTGATCGAACTCCTTGTTGACTTCTCCCATGCTGACCTTGCGTTCCAGTTCCTCGGCATTGCACACGCCATAGTGAGCAAGAATGCCTGCTCCCCAGGTGCAGTTTCCTTTATTGCGTCCCGTGTCGTTGTAATAGTGAAGCACGACTTTTTCTCCTGCTCGCATTCTTGTACGGGCGGCAGGACTCATTTTCATACCGGCACTTGGGGACGGTACGGTGGCTTGGCTGTCATGTTGGTCGCTCCTTTAAATGGACTACCTGCGAAGCCAAGGCCAACATGAGCTTCAATTGTTGACTGGCTGCAATGATTTGGCTCGCTGCCGTTGAGGCTGGGCCAAGGGACGTGAAACGAGTCCGTTATGCATGCGTGCGACCATGCAATTCCGCACAGCGACTGCAAGCGGATATTGTGGAGTTCCTGGTAGCAGGGTTCAGCGTCTACGTGAGCACTATTGATAACGGCATCGCGTTGGTTTCAAACACGGCTTGCCGAAGATCAGGAACATCGTTTGATTGTTTCCTTGTATTCCGCTAAAATGCCGGGTTGCTCGAACTTGTTTCAAGCAATGTTGTAAATATCCTACTTTTAATAAACTCGAACCCGCTCTGCAAGGGTGCCCGCAAGGGTGACTGAGCTGGTTCCAGACCCAACCCTGGAGTAAAAAATGTCTGTAACGATGCGTGAAATGCTGGAAGCCGGCGTCCACTTCGGTCACCAAACCCGATTCTGGAACCCAAAGATGGCTCCGTTCATCTTCGGCCACCGCAACAAGATTCACATCATCAACCTGGAAAAGACCATGGAGCTGTACCAGGAGGCGATGAAGACTGTTCGCCAACTGTCCGCCAACCGTGGCACCATCCTGATGGTGGGCACCAAGCGCCAGGCGCGTGACATCGTCGCCGCTGAAGCCCAGCGCGCAGGTGTTCCTTACGTCGACCAGCGCTGGCTGGGCGGCATGCTGACCAACTTCAAGACCATCAAGACGTCGATCAAGCGCCTGAAGGACATGGAAGCGCAAGTCGCTGACGGTTCCGTGGAAAAGCTGACCAAGAAAGACGCGCTGCTGTTCAGCCGCGAAATGGAAAAGCTGCAGAAGTCCATCGGCGGCATCAAGGATATGGGCGGCGTGCCTGACGCGATCTTCGTGATCGACGTTGGCTACCACAAAGGCGCGATCACCGAAGCCCAGAAGCTGGGTATCCCGGTCATCGGCATCGTCGATACCAACCACTCGCCAGCCGGCGTGACCCACGTAATCCCGGGTAACGACGACTCGTCCAAGGCAATCAGCCTGTACGCCCGCGGCGTGGCAGATGCGATCCTGGAAGGCCGTGCCAACGCGTCGACCGAAGTGCTGGAGTCGATCAAGACGGCCGAAGGCGACGAGTTCGTGGAAGTGAACGAACAGGCTTGATGCCAGTGTCCGCCTCCGGCGGACATCAGCTTTACATAAAAGGCTGTTAAAAAGGGGTGGCTTCCGGCTCCCCTTTTTTTTAACAATGTGCCCGATGAGCAGGCTGCCACAAGGCGCCGCCGGGGCACCCCCACCGAATACAGGAGAAAACATATGGCAGCGATTACCGCAGCAATGGTCGGCGAACTGCGCGCTAAGACCGACGCACCGATGATGGAATGCAAGAAGGCCCTGACCGAAGCGGCCGGCGACATGGACAAGGCTGAAGAGATCCTGCGCGTCAAGCTGGGCGGCAAGGCTGCCAAGGCTTCCGCGCGCGTGACCGCCGAAGGCGTCGTCGCGGCATTCATCTCGGGCAACGTGGGCGCCCTGGTCGAAGTGAACTCCGAAACCGACTTCGTCGCGAAGAACGACGATTTCCTGTCGCTGGCGAACACCGCCGCGCGCCTGGCCGCCGAAAAGAACCCGGCCGACGTGGCTGCCCTGCTGGCGCTGCCGACCGAATCCGGCCAGACGCTGGAAGAAGTGCGCTCCGCCCTGGTAGGCAAGATCGGCGAAAACATGTCGATCCGCCGCTTCCAGCGCTTTGAAACGACCGGCAAGCTGGCTTCGTACCTGCACGGCACGAAGATCGGCGTGATCGTCGAATTCGAAGGCGCGGACGACCAGGTGGGCAAGGACGTGGCCATGCACATCGCCGCAATGAAGCCGGTGTCGCTGTCCGCCGACCAGGTGCCTGCCGAAATGATCGAGAAAGAGCGTTCGGTTGCCCAGGCCAAGGCCGACGAAGATGCAGCCCAGGCTGCCGCAGCCGGCAAGCCGGCCCAGTCGCCGGAAATCGTGGCCAAGCGCCTCGAAGGTTCGGTGCAGAAGTACCTGAAGGAAGTGTCGCTGCTGAACCAGGCATTCGTGAAGAACGACAAGCAGTCGGTCGAGCAGATGCTGAAGGCCGCCAACGCGTCCGTGAAAGGCTTCACCATGTACGTGGTGGGCGAAGGCATTGAAAAGAAAGTAGACGATTTCGCCGCAGAAGTGGCAGCCCAGATGGCTGCTTCCAAGGGAGCGTAATCATCGAACGGGCCGCAAGGCCCGTTTTTTTAGAGCCGCTGGCACAGGCCGCATGGCTGCGTTGCATTCGTCTCGCCGTACTGAAGTACTGTCTTCGACGATGCGCCTTGCCCTGCAGCCCGTGCCAGCGGCTCTCGGCAATATCGAACATCTCTGCCAACCGTCCCGCGTGGCGACACGGTTGGAGCATTACCCCGGCATGCATGGCTTTGCAGCTATCATTGCGGCCGGAATGTCACTGAATACATTTACTTAGGAGCCCAAGCTCATGTCAAAACCAGCCTACAAGCGCGTCCTCCTCAAATTGTCCGGTGAGGCCCTGATGGGCGATGACCCTTATGGCATCAACCGCGCAACGATCGAGCGCATGGTCGCCGACGTGGCCGAGGTCGCGAAACTGGGCGTGGAACTGGCAGTCGTGATCGGCGGCGGCAACATCTTCCGTGGCGTGGCACCAGGCGCCCAGGGCATGGACCGTGCCACCGCCGACTACATGGGCATGCTGGCCACCGTCATGAACGCGCTGGCCCTGGCCGACGCGATGCGCCACGTGGGTGTCGTCGCGCGCGTGATGTCGGCGATCGGCATCGAGCAGGTCGTCGAACCGTATGTGCGCCCGAAAGCGCTGCAGTACCTGGAAGAAGGCAAGGTCGTGATCTTCGCCGCCGGCACCGGCAACCCGTTCTTCACCACCGACACCGCCGCCGCGCTGCGCGGTTCGGAAATGTCGGCCGAGATCGTGCTGAAGGCCACCAAGGTCGACGGCGTCTACAGTGCCGACCCGAAGAAGGACCCGAACGCCACGCTGTACGACACCATCAGCTTCGACGACGCGATCGCCCGCCAGCTGCAGGTGATGGACGCTACCGCGTTCGCGCTGTGCCGCGACCAGAAGCTGCCGATCAAAGTCTTCTCCATCACCAAGCCAGGCGCTATGATGCGCGTGATCATGGGCGAGGCAGAAGGTACGCTCGTTCACGTCTGATATACGAAACCCCCAGAACAACAGGAGAGCAGCATGTCTACCGCTGACATCAAGAAGAACGCCCAGGACAAAATGGCGAAATCGCTGGATACGCTGAAGGCCGACCTGGCCAAGGTGCGTACCGGCCGTGCCCACGTCGGCATCCTCGACCACGTAATGGTCGATTACTACGGCAACCCCACGGCGATCAACCAGGTGGCCAACCTGACGCTGATCGACGCCCGCACGATCGGCGTGACGCCGTTCGAAAAGAAGATGGGTGCCGCGATCGAAAAGGCCATCCGCGACGCGGACCTGGGCCTGAACCCGGCCACCCAGGGCGACACGATCCGTGTGCCGACCCCGCCGCTGACCGAAGAGCGCCGCAAGGAAATGGTCAAGCTGTGCAAGGGCGAAGCCGAGGATGCCAAGATCGCCGTGCGCAACATCCGCCGCGATGCCAACGAGCAGCTGAAGAAGCTCACGAAGGACAAGGCGATCTCGGAAGACGACGAGCGCCGCGCCTCCGACGACGTGCAGAAGCTGACCGACAAGGCGATTGCCGACATCGACAAGATTGTCGCCGAGAAAGAGAAGGAAGTCTTGACGGTTTAAGGCTTCCGCCGTGGCCGCTGCCGGAGGTCGCGGACGGCAGCCGCGCGCTGGGGTCTGTCCCCGGTAAGTGTTGGCGCAAGCGCCAGCCGTTGCCGTCTCAAGGGGACTGACCCCTGTTTTTTCTCCGTGCCGCCACCAACCGGGAACAAGCCTCTGTTTTCAGGAAAATATTTCTTGAAAATAGGTGCCTGTCCCCGTTTTTTTTTGTACAGTTCATCTTTTGGCGTTAAAGCGTTACTAATGAGATATACGAGTTCGACGACCGCAGTGCCCGACGTGCCGAATGTGCCACGCCACGTGGCGATCATCATGGACGGCAACGGCCGTTGGGCCACCAAGCGTTTCCTGCCCCGCGTGGCGGGCCACGTCAAGGGCGTGGAAGCGGTGCGCACGGTCGTCGAAGCCTGTGTCAACCGGGGTGTCGAATACCTGACGGTGTTCGCGTTCAGTTCCGAGAACTGGCGCCGGCCGGAAGAGGAAGTCTCCCTGCTGATGCGCCTGTTCGTCACCGCGCTCGAGCGCGAAGTGGCGAAGATGCATGCCAATAATATCCGCCTGAAGGTCGTCGGCGATCTGTCCCGCTTCGACGCCAAACTGAAGGACATGATCGCCGCCGCCGAGCGCAAGACGGCCAACAACTCCCGCCTCACCGTTACCGTGTGCGCCAACTATGGCGGCCGCTGGGATATCATGCAGGCAATTGGCAAGATGGTATCGGCACATCCGGGCGCCACGGATTTCTCGGAAGCGCAGCTCGCGCCGCACCTGGCAATGGCGTATGCGCCCGAACCGGACCTGTTCATCCGCACCGGCGGCGAGGAGCGCATCTCGAATTTCCTGCTGTGGCAGCTCGCTTACACGGAGCTGTATTTCACGGATACGTACTGGCCCGATTTCACTGCCGAGAAGCTGGACGAAGCCATCGCGTCCTACCAGCACCGCGAACGCCGCTTCGGCCGCACCGGTGAACAACTGAAAAAATAACAGATACAAAGCATGCTGAAGACCCGGATCATTACCGCCGTCATCCTGTTTGTCGTGCTGGTGGCCGTGCTGTTCTCCGGCTCGCTGCCGGCCGTGCAGGCACTCGTCGCCATCGCGTTTTTCGCCACGGCGTGGGAAACGTTCCGGCTGTTCAAGCTGCGCGCGCCGGCCGTCGTCGCCGCCTGCTGGACGGCGGCGTTCGCCTATACGTTCTTCTACAACGTCGGGCTGGAGCAGGCCCGTTTCTGGCTCGCGCTGGGCGCCGCCATCTGGCTGCTGCGTTTCCTGCCGTCGCTGAAGGTGGGCCTGCCGCCGATGGAGGGCTTCGGCAACACGCTGCTGTCCATGGTGTACGCCGCAACGCTCGTGTCGTGCTTCGTGGCGATCCTCTTGCTGCTCCAGCGCTCGCCGCTGTACCTGATCTCCGTGATGGCACTGGTGTTCATCGCCGACATCGGCGCCTACTTCTCCGGCAAGAAATTCGGCAAGCGCAAGCTGGCGCCGACGATCTCGCCCGGCAAGACCGTGGAAGGCGCGATCGGTGGCTGGATGGCCGTGCTGGTGCTGGCATCCATCACGATCTTCGCCGCGCCCTACCAACCATGGCTGCAGGATACCTTCGCCGTGCGCGTGCAGGCGCAACTGGGCTGGGGCATTGCCCTGGCCGCGCTTTCCGTCATCGTCGGCGCCGCGATCGTCGGCGACCTGTTCGAATCCCAGCTCAAGCGTCGCGCCGGCTTCAAGGACAGCAGCAACCTGCTGCCCGGCCATGGCGGCGTGCTCGACCGCATCGATGCCCTCGTGCCGGCCCTCCCGATTGCCGCGCTCGTCGGCGGCTGGCTGTAAAAGGAAACGGAACATGCCAGGCCTTCGCCGGCATGTTTCAAAGGAATTGACTATGCAAAGCATCACCATTCTCGGCGCCACCGGCTCCATCGGCGTCTCCACGCTCGACGTCATCGCCCGCCATCCCGACCGCTACACCGTCCACGCGCTGTCCGCGCACAGCCGCGTCGATGAACTCGCGGCGCAATGCCGGCAGTTCCGGCCGAAGGTGGCCGTCGTCGGCAGCGCCGAGGCGGCCGACCGGCTGGCGGCGCTGCTGCGTGCCATGAACCTCGACACGCAGGTGGCGTGGGGCGAGCAGGCGCTGTGCGAAATCGCGTCAAGCGGCGAGGTCGATGCCGTGATGGCGGCGATCGTCGGCGCCGCCGGCCTGGCGCCCACGCTGGCCGCCGCGCGCGCCGGCAAGAAGGTACTGCTGGCCAACAAGGAAGCCCTGGTGATGTCCGGCCAGCTGTTCATGGATGCCGTGGCGGCTTCCGGCGCGACGCTGTTGCCGATCGATTCCGAGCACAACGCCATCTTCCAGTGCCTGCCGTCGACCTATCGCCGCGTGCCCGAGGCGGCCGGCGTCACGAAGATCCTGCTGACCGCGTCCGGCGGCCCGTTCCTCAAGCGCGCGGTCGAAACGCTCGATACGGTCACGCCGGCCGAGGCCTGCAAGCATCCGAAGTGGGTCATGGGCCGCAAGATTTCCGTCGATTCGGCCACCATGATGAACAAGGGCCTGGAAGTGATCGAGGCGCACTGGCTGTTCGGTGCCCCGGCGGCGCAGATCGAAGTCGTCATCCATCCGCAATCGGTGATCCACTCGATGGTGTCGTATGCGGACGGTTCGGTGATCGCCGAACTGGGCAACCCGGACATGCGCACGCCGATCGCCAACGCGCTGGCCTACCCGGAGCGGATCGCCTCCGGCGTCGCCCAGCTCGACCTCACGCAGGTCGGCACGCTGCAGTTCGAAAAACCCGACTTCAACCGGTTCCCCTGCCTGGCCCTGGCGTACGACGCGCTGAACGCCGGCGGCACCGCCCCCGCGTTGCTCAATGCGGCCAACGAAGTGGCCGTGCAGGCCTTCCTCGACGAGCGCATCGGCTTCCGCCAGATCGACCGCGTGATCGCCGGCGTGATGGACACGCTGCCGCACGGCCCGGCATCGTCGATCGATGCCGTGATGGCGCAGGATGCGGCGGCCCGCGCCGCGGCCGAACGCGCCGTCGCCGCGCTGGGCCATCCGCTGAAGGCGGCCAGCGCCTGACGACCAACCGATCCACGCGCCTCCCGGGAGCATCGCCATGAACCTGCTGCAGACGGTCGTCGCCTTCGTCATCGTGCTGGGCACGCTCGTGGTCATCCACGAACTGGGCCACTACCTGGTGGCGCGCTGGTGCGGCGTGAAGGTGCTGCGTTTTTCCGTCGGCATGGGCCGCGTGGTCTGGTCCCGCCGCGTGGGGCCGGACCAGACCGAGTGGGCGGTCTCCGCGCTGCCGCTGGGCGGCTACGTGAAGATGCTGGACGCGCGCGACCAAGATGTGAAGGACATCGCCGAAGCGGACCTGCCGCGCGAGTTCACGCGTCAGAATGTGTGGAAGCGCATCGCCATCGTGGCCGCCGGGCCGATCGCCAACTTCCTGCTGGCGATCGTGCTGTTCGCCGGGCTGTACATGCACGGCATCGAGGAGCCGGCCACGCGCCTTGCCGCGCCGGCCGCGCAGACGCCTGCCGCCGCGGCGGGCCTCGATCGCGACGACGTCGTGCGCGCCGTCGGCGGCAATGCCGTCCACGGCTGGTCCGAGCTGCGCTGGCAACTGATCGAAGCGGTCGTCGCATCGAAGGATGGCGAAGGTGTCCACGTGGAAGTGGACCGCCCGGGCCGCGGCCGCTTCACGTTCACGCTGCCGGCCACCGCGCTGCGCGCGGTCGATCTCGATGGCGACGTGCCGGGCGCGCTGGGCTTCAACATCTGGCTGCCCGCGCCCGTGCTGGGCAAGGTCGATCCGCAGGGCGCCGGCGCCCGTGCCGGCCTGCGCACCGGCGACCAGGTGGTAGCGCTGGATGGCGCGCCGGTGACGGACATCGCCACGTTCAGCGGGGCGATCCGCAAGGCCGCGGCACGCACCGTGCAGGTAGACGTGCGGCGCGATGGCGCGCTGGTGCGCGTGCCCGTGGTGCCGGAAGCCGTTTCGGGTAAAGACGGTGTAACAGTCGGTAAGATCAAGGTGGAGCTGCTGGGGCGGCCGGATATGATCGTCGTGGCGGACGGTCCGTTCGGCGCGGTGGCCAAGGCCGCGCGCAAGGTGTGGGACACCAGCGTGCTGACCGTGCGCATGATCGGCCGCATGATCGTCGGCGAGGTCTCGTGGAAGAACGTGACCGGGCCCATCACGATCGCCGACTATGCGGGCCAGAGTTCGCGCATCGGCCTGGCGAGCTACCTGTCGTTCATGGCCGTGGTCAGCATCAGCCTGGGGGTGATGAATTTGCTCCCGATACCGGTTCTGGATGGCGGCCATTTGCTGTATTATTCGCTGGAAGTTTTGACTGGGCGCCCGGTGCCGGAGCGTTTTGGGGAGATTGCACAGCGTCTGGGTGTCGGGTTGTTGGTGACCTTGATGGCGCTCGCTGTATTCAACGATGTCGCGCGGTTGCTTTGACCCGCCCGCCGCGTGCAGTCTCGTATTTGGGAAGCTGGTTCGGAATGATTGCGGATGAGGTGTCGAAAGGTGCTGTCCGGATTATCGCGAAGCGGCTTTCACGCCTTCACATTTGCCAATGAAATTCATCTCTGACCGCTTTGCTTCGCCTTCGTTTCGCCGCACGCTGATCGGTGCCGCCGTTCTGGCTTTCTGCTCCGGCAGCGCCTTCGCAGTCCAACCCTTCGTCGTCAAGGATATCCGCGTCGAAGGCATCCAGCGCACCGAAGCGGGCACCGTGTTCAGCTACCTGCCGGTGCGCGTGGGCGAAACGTTCAGCGACGACAAATCCGTCACCACGATCAAGGCGCTGTACGCGACCGGCATCTTCAAGGACGTGCGGCTGGAAAAGGACGGCGACGTGCTCGTCGTGATCGTCGAGGAACGCCCGGCGATCGCCAAGGTCGATTTCACCGGCACCCAGGAATTCGAGAAGGACATGCTCGTCACCGCGCTGAAGGACATCGGCGTGGGCGAAGCCAAGACCTTCGACAAGGCGACCGTGGACCGCGCCGAGCAGGAACTGAAGCGCCAGTACCTGTCGCGCGGCCTGTACGGCGTGAAGGTCACCACGACCGTCACGCCGATGGAGCGCAACCGCGTGTCCATCATGTTCAACGTCGACGAAGGCGAGATCGCCCGCATCAAGCAGATCAACATCGTCGGCAACAAGGTCTTCTCCGACAAGGACCTGCGCAAGGAACTGTCGCTGGACACGTCCGGCTGGCTCAGCTGGTACACGAAGGCCGACCAGTATTCAAAGACGAAGCTGACCGGCGACCTGGAAGCGCTGAAGTCGTTCTACCTCGATCGCGGCTACGTGGAAATGAACGTCGATTCCACGCAGGTGTCCATCACGCCGGACAAGAAGGACATCTACCTCACCATCAACATCACCGAAGGCGAGCAGTACAAGGTTTCCGACATCAAGTTCGAAGGCGAGATGTATGGCCGCGAGGAGGAACTGCGCTCGCTGGTGCTGCTGAAGAAGGGCGAAACGTATTCCGGTGCCCGCCTGACCGCCACCAACAAGCTGATCACCGACCGCCTGGGCAACTTCGGCTTTGCGTTCGCCAACGTGAACGCCAACCCCGAGGTGGACCGCGAAAAGCGCGAAGTCGCCTTCACGTTCATGATCGACCCGGGCAAGCGTGCCTACGTGCGCCACATGAACATCCAGGGCAACACCACCACGCGCGACGAGGTGATCCGCCGCGAGTTCCGCCAGTTCGAGTCGAGCTGGTACGACTCGAACAAGGTCAAGCTGTCGCGCGACCGCGTCGACCGCCTGGGCTACTTCAAGGACGTGACGGTCGATACGCCGGAAGCGCAGGGCACCTCCGACCAGGTCGACGTGAACCTGACGGTGGTGGAAAAGCCGACCGGTAACTTCCAGATCGGCGGCGCGTTCTCGCAGGCCGAGAAATTCAGCCTGTCGGCGTCGATCCAGCAGGCCAACTTCGCCGGTTCGGGCAACACCGTGGGCCTGGAACTGAACACGAGCAAATACAGCCGCACGATCGCGTTCTCGCAGACCAATCCCTACTTCACGGACGACGGCGTCTCGCAGAGCTACGAACTGTACCTGCGCACGTTCGATCCGCCGGCCGTCAACACGGGTATGTACTCGATCAAGCAGACGGGTGGCCGGGTCAGCTGGGGCGTGCCGTTCTCCGAAGTCGATACCGTGTTCTTCGGCATCGGCCTGGAGCGTGCCACCATCAAGACCGACTTCACCAGCCCGAACTACTTCAAGCAGTATGTGCGCGACCTGGGCGGCCCGGCAAGCGGCGAAGGCGAGGTGTCGTCGAACTCCGTGCCGCTGACGGTGGCGTGGGGCCGCGACAGCCGCGACAGCGCGGTCACGCCGACGATCGGCCGCTACCAGCGCGCCAACCTGGAAATCGACCTGATCGGCGATTCGAAATACTTCCGCGCCGTGTACGAACACCAGTGGTACCGCCCGATCACGTCGTGGGCCACGCTGGCGCTGAAGGGCGAGTTCGACTACGGCCACGGCATCGGCGACAAGCCATACCCGGTGTTCAAGAACTTCTATGCCGGCGGCATCGGTTCCGTGCGCGGCTACTACAGCTCGTCGCTGGGTTACCTCGATACCAACGGCGACGCGCTCGGCGGCGCTTCGCGCCTGATCGGGAATGCTGAATTGCAATTCCCATTCCCGGGCCAGGGCAAGGACCGCAGCCTGCGCTGGTTCGCGTTCTTCGATGGCGGCCAGGTCTACCAGGAAGGCGACAAGATGCGCCTGTCGGAACTGCGCTTCTCGACGGGCCTCGGGGTGAGCTGGATTTCTCCGGTGGGCCCATTGAAGTTGAGTTATGCTAAGCCTATTAATCCGATAACCGGTGACCGCCTGGAGCGCTTCCAGTTCCAGATGGGTACCGGCTTCTGATGCCTGCACCGGCAAGGAAGCGGCAATAGGACGGCAATCAGGCACGGCAATGAGCAAGGCAATAAAAAGGCATTGAGGAGAACCATGTTGAAGACCGCATCTGCGACGCTTGGCAAGCTGTTTGCCGTCATGGCGCTGGGCTGGCTTGCGCTGGGAGCCACGGTTGCGCAGGCCCAGTCGCAGTCCTCGCCGCAAGTCTCCCGCATCGCCTGGCTCAGCCCCGAACGCATCTACAACGAGTCGAAGCTGGCCAGGCTTGCCGGCGACAAGCTGAAGGAAGAGTTCTCGCCGCGCGAGAAGGCGATGAACGAACTGGGCGCGCGGCTGAAGGCCGCCACCGAGAAGTACACGAAGGACGAGCCCACGCTGGGTGAACTGGACCGTGCCAAGCGCCAGCGCGAAGTGGTCGAGCTGGACAAGGAATTCCAGCGCCGCCAGCGCGAGTTCCGCGAGGATCTCTCCCAGCGCACGAACGAGGAGCGCGCGGCGATCGCCGAGAAGGCCACGCGGATCATCAAGCAGCTCGCGCTGACCGAAGGCTTCGACATCGTGCTGCAGGATGCCGTCTGGGCCAATCCACGCATCGACATCACCGACAAGGTGCTGGCCGCGCTGGACAAGTAAATTACCGGAACGCCGGCCAGGAACTGCCATGTTGCGGCAGTTGGCCGGCTTTTCCACTTTTGATTGGATAGTTCATGGGCATTCGACTGGGAGACCTGGTCGAGCGCTTCGGCGGAGAGTTGACCGGCGACCCCGACCTGCAGGTGGTGGGGATCGCGCCGTTGACGGATGCCGGCGTTTCACACATCAGTTTCCTCTCCAACAGCAAGTTCCGCGCGCAGGCCGGCCAGAGCCGCGCCGCGGCGCTGATCCTGTCGCCGAACGATGACGCGCTCGTCGCGCAGACCTACCCCGGCGCGCGCATCGTCACGAAGAATCCGTACGCCTACTTTGCCCGTGCCGCGCAGTATTTCGAAGCGCTGACGGCGCACGTGCCGGCACCGGGCATCCACCCCACGGCGTATGTGGACCCGACCGCGCAGGTCGATGCCACGGCCCACGTGGGGCCGCACGCCACCATCGAGGCGGGCGCCATCGTGAGGGCGCGCGCGGTGATCGATGCCGGCTGCTTCGTCGGCCGCGAGGCGGTGGTGGGCGAGGACACGCATTTCTTCGCCAACGTCACGTTCCACGCGCGCTGCGTGATCGGCGCGCGCGGCATCCTGCATTCGGGCGCCGTGATCGGCACCGACGGCTTCGGCTTCGCCAACGAAGGCGGCGTCTACATCAAGATCCCGCAGGTGGGCCGCGTGGTGATCGGCGACGATGTCGACATCGGCGCCAACACCACGGTCGACCGCGGTGCGCTGGCCGACACGGTGATCGAGGATGGCGTGAAACTCGACAACCAGATCCAGATCGGCCACAACTGCCACATCGGCGCGCACACGGCCATGGCCGGCTGCGTGGGCGTGGCCGGCAGCGCCCGGATCGGCAAGTACTGCACGTTCGGCGGCGCGGCGATGGTGCTCGGCCACCTGACGATCGCCGACCACGTGCACGTGTCGTCGGCCAGCATGGTGTCGCGCTCGATCGCGGAGCCCGGCCACTACACCGGCTTCTACCCGCTGGCAAAGAACAGCGAATGGGAAAAATCCGCAGCCATCGTGCGGAACCTGGGTGCCATGCGCGAGAAGATCCGCGCACTCGAGAAATCGATCAAGAACATCAATAACTCCAATAATCAAGCCAACGAGCAAGAAGACGAATCATGACCACTGCTGAGAACAAGACCCTGTGCATCAACCAGATCAAGGAACTGCTGCCGCACCGCTACCCGCTGCTGCTGGTGGACCGCGTGCTGACCTGGGAAGCGAACAAGACGATCACGGCCATCAAGAACGTGACCGTCAACGAAGAATTCTTCAACGGCCACTTCCCGCACAAGCCGGTGATGCCGGGCGTGCTGATGATCGAAGCGATGGCGCAGACCGCGGCCATCCTGTCGTTCCTGACGATGGGCATCAAGCCGGACGAGAATTCGGTCGTGTACTTCGTGGGCATCGACAACGCGCGCTTCAAGCGCCCGGTGGGCCCCGGCGACCAGCTGAAGATGGACGTGGAGATCCTGCGCGTGTCGCGCGGCATCTGGAAATACAAGGCGGTGGGCAGCGTCGATGGCCAGACCGCGGTCGAGGCGGACCTGATGTGCACCATCCGTAACACCGCCGAAACGGCATAAAACCGGAGGCAGCATGGCAACCATTCATCCTACCGCGATCGTCGATCCGAAGGCACAGCTGGGCGAAGGCGTGGAAATCGGCGCCTATTCGCTCGTGGGGCCCGACGTCGTCATCGGCGACCGCACCTGGGTCGGCCCGCACGTGGTGATCGAGGGCCATACGACGATCGGCAGCGACAACAAATTCTTCCAGTTCTCGTCGATCGGCGCGCCGCCGCAGGACAAGAAATGGAACGGCGAACCCACGCGCCTCGAAGTGGGCGACCGCAACACGATCCGCGAATTCTGCACGTTCAACCTGGGCACGGTGCAGGACAAGGGCGTGACGAAGCTGGGCAACGACAACTGGATCTCGGCCTACGTGCACCTGGCGCACGACTGCGTGGTGGGCAGCAACACCATCTTCTCGAACAACGCGCAGATGGCGGGGCACGTGGAGATCGGCGACTGGGTCATCATGAGCGGCTATGCCAACGTGCACCAGTTCTGCAAGATCGGCGCCCATGCCTTCGTCGGCATGAGCACGAGCCTCACGCAGGACGTGCCGCCGTTCGTGCTGCTGAACGGGAATCCGGCGCAGGCGCACGGCATCAACATCGAAGGCCTGAAGCGCCGCGGGTTTACGCGCGAGCAGATCAACGCACTGCGCGCCGCGTACAAGACGCTGTACCGCTCGGGCCTCACGCTGGAGGAAGCCAAGGCGGCGCTGCTGGAGCAGGAGCAGAACACCCCGGATGCAGCCGACCACCTGCGCGCATTCCGCACCTTCCTCGATACCGCTTCCCGTGGCATCGTCCGCTGATCCGCGGACCGGCGGCACGGGCAAGATGGGTAGCCTGAGCGTGGCCATCGTCGCCGGCGAACCGTCCGGCGACATGCTGGCCGCGCGCCTGCTGGCAGGCCTGCGGCCGCACCTGCCCGATGCCCGCTTCCACGGCATCGGCGGGCCGGCGATGATGGCCCAGGGGTTCCAGTCCGACGTGCCGCTCGAAACGATGACGGTGCGCGGCCTGTTCGAGATCATTCCCCGCTACCGCGAACTGAAACGCATCCAGCGCACGCTGCGCGACCGGCTGCTGGCCGAGCGTCCGGCCGTGTTCATCGGCACCGACTACCCGGGATTCAACCTGGGCCTGGAGGGGGAGCTGAAGGCGGCGGGCATCCCGACCATGCACTACATCGGGCCGCAGATCTGGGCGTGGCGCGGCGGCCGCATCAAGAAGATCGTCAAGAACGTTTCGCACATGCTGGTGATCTTCCCGTTCGAGGAAGAGATCTACCGCAAGGCCGGCGTGCCGGTCACCTACGTGGGGCACCCGCTGGCGGAACTGATCCCGCTGGAGCCGGACGTGACGGCGGCGCGCCGCCACCTCGGCCTGGCCGACGACGCGAAAGTCGTGGCCATCATGCCGGGCAGCCGCATGGGTGAACTGAAGTACAACACCACGGCCTTCATCGGCGCCGCGAAGCTGCTGCGGCAACGCGAGCCGGCGCTGCATTTCGTGGTGCCGATGGCAGGCGACAGGCAGAAGGCATATTTCACGCAGCTGGTCGCGCAGGCCGGCTTGCAGGACGTGCCGCTGCAGCTGCTCGATGGCGAAAGCCATGCCGCCATCTGCGCGGCCGACGCGGTGATGGTGGCATCGGGCACCGCATCGCTGGAAGTGGCGCTCTACAAGAAGCCGATGGTCATCGCGTATAAAATGATGCGGGCCTCCTGGGAAATCATGCGGCACATGGGCTACCAGCCATGGATCGGCCTGCCGAACATCCTGGCGCGCGAGTTCCTCGTGCCCGAACTGCTGCAGCACCATGCCAGCCCCGAGGCGCTGGCGGAACACATGTGGAAGCAATTGACGGACGCGCCGCACCGTGCGAACCTGATCCGTCGCTTCACGGAAATGCATCACAGCCTGCTGCGCAACTCCGCCGAGGAGAGCGCCGCGGCCGTATTGAAAGTCATGGGGAAAACAACGTGAACACGAAGCAGAGCGGCCTGTTCGACGACCTGCCTTATTCGCTGGACGAAATCATCTGCGGCGTCGACGAAGCCGGCCGCGGCCCGCTGGCCGGCCCCGTGTACGCGGCCGCGGTGATCCTGCACCGCGAGCGGCCCATCACCGGCCTGCGCGATTCGAAGAAGCTGACCGAGGCAAGGCGCGAAGAGCTGGCGCCGCTGATCAAGCGCGACTGCATCGCCTGGGCGATCGCCAAGGCGTCCGAAGCGGAGATCGACAAGCTGAACATCCTGCAGGCGTCGCTGCTGGCGATGAAGCGGGCCGTGCATGCGCTCGAGACCATTCCCACGCTGGCCCTCATCGATGGCAACAAGTGCCCCGTGATGAAGATCCAGACGATCGCCATCGTCGACGGCGACGACAAGATCGAATCGATCTCCGCCGCGTCGATCCTGGCGAAGACCGCGCGCGACGACGCGCTGCGCAAGCTGCACAGGAAGTATCCGCAATACGGCTTCGACCAGCACAAGGGCTATGGCACCGCCCAGCACCTGGAAGCCCTGAAGCTGCACGGCGTGACGCCGGTGCACCGGCGCTCGTTCGCACCGGTGCGCGAGCTGCTGGAACTGGCGTTTTGAAACACAGGCAATGAAAATCATCTCTTCGCGCGACAACGCGCAGTACAAGGAACTGAAGCACCTCGCCACCAGCGCCCACGCGCTGCGCAAGGCCGGCCGCACGCTGCTCGATGGCGTGCACCTGTGCGAGACATGGCTGCAACTGCGTGGCCAGCCGGAGCAGTGCATCGTCAGCGAGAGCGGCTTGCGCCATCCCGAAATCGTCGCACTGGTGGCGAAGCTGGAAGCGGCGCATGGCCGTGTGCTGCAACTGCCCGACGCGCTGTACGAGCCGCTGTCGCAGGTCGAGCATGGCGTCGGCATCCTGTTCCTCGTGGAGATGCCGCGGCAGGCCGTGCCGGCGGCGCTCACCGTCAACGCCGTGCTGCTGGACAATGTGCAGGACCCCGGCAACGTGGGCTCGATCCTGCGCAGCGCCGCGGCGGCCGGCATCCGTGAAATCCATTGCAGCCCCGGCACGGCGTTCTGCTGGTCGCCGAAGGTGCTGCGCGCCGCGATGGGTGCGCACTTCGTTCTCGATATCCACGAGAATGTGCCATTGGCGCCGCTGCTGTCAGGCGCCAGAATTGCCACGCTGGCCACCAGCGGCTATGCGAAGCGCACGCTGTACGAGATCGACCTGAAGCAGCCCGTGGCCTGGGTGTTCGGCCACGAGGGGCAGGGCGTGTCGGACGAGCTGCTGTCGCTGGCAAGCCAGCAGGTCGTCATTCCGCACCTGGGGCAGGTGGAATCGCTGAACGTGGCCGCCTGCGCGGCCGTGTGCTTCTTCGAACAGGTCAGGCAAGGCCTGGCGCGAGCCGGCTGACACGGAGGGATCATGGAGATCGCCGCATTGCAGTTCCTGGTGGCCGAAAGCGAACCGGTACAACGCGAGCTGCTGGCCGGGCTGTTGCGCAGTGCCGGCGCGCGGCACATCCATGTCGCGCCGGACGGCCACGCGGCGCTGCGTGCGCTGGAAGGCGCCGCTCCCGCCATCGATATCCTGGTACTCGACCTGTCGCTGGCCGGCATGGACGGACTGGAGCTGATCCGGCGCCTCGCCGAAGCCGGATGCCGCGCCGGGGTGATCGTCGTCGGCGCGCAGGGCGGCGACATTCTCTTTTCCGTTGAAACGATGGCGCTGGCGTATGGCGTCGACCTGCTGGGTGCCGTCGCCAGGCCCGCGTCGGCCTCGCGGCTCGAGGCGCTGGTGGCCAACTACACGCGGCCGGCCGATGTCGCCGCGCCACCGGTTGCCCCGTCGTTCACCTTCGCCGAAGTGGGCAAGGGCTTGCAGGCGCGCGAGTTCGATCCGTTCTTCCAGCCGAAGATCGAGCTGGAAACGGGGCAGGTGAAGGGCCTGGAGATGTTCGCCCGCTGGCGGCACCCGCAGCACGGCGTGCTGGGCCCGGCGGCCTTCATGCCGGCGCTGGAAGAGGCCGGCCGCATCGATTTCCTCGACTGGAGCATGATCGAGAAATCGGTGGCCGCATGCCGCACGCTGCACGACCAGGGCATCCCCATCTCGTTCTCGGTCAACGTGGATCCGGGCACGCTGTCGCATGCGCAATTCATCGTCCAGATCGGCGCCTGCCTGGAACGGCACCGTATCCTGCCCGGCTACATCACGTTCGAGATCACGGAATCGTCGGTGCTGCAGACCGACCCGCACTTCCTGGAACGCCTGCTGCGGCTGCGCATGATGGGCTTCGGCCTGGCCATCGACGACTACGGCACCGGGCGCTCGAATCTGCAGCTGCTCGCATCGGTGCCGTTTTCCGAGCTGAAGATCGACCGCAGCTTCGTCGACGGCGCCTCGCGCAAGCGTGCCATCGGCACCGTGCTGAAATCCTGCCTCGGCCTCGCCCGCAGCCTGGACCGCATGTCGTGCGCCGTCGGCGTGGAAACCAAGCAGGACTGGGATTTCCTGCAGGGACTCGGCTGCACGTATGCCCAGGGCTATTACATCGCCAGCCCGATGCCGGTCGACGAGTTCCCACAGTGGCTCGTCGAGTGGCGGCAGTTCTTCTGAAGCGGCCCCCGTTGACGGGCGCCGCATGATACGCAACGATTCCAGGTAAGCAGCTGCATGGCGGCCCGCACGGAGCCGCCCCGGCCGTGCTCCATTGCGCCATTGCCCCATTGCGCCATCGCGGCATGGCGATATTGTCTCGCGCTGTCCGGACCCCGCGTCCAGCATCGGCCGGCACCGTCCTTCCCGCCGCGCGCCCCTGCCGTGGCACCGGCGACACGACCGTAAATTTAAACAGATGAAGTTTTCATCAATATCATCTGCAAGTGTTAGCATCGAATCCACAGCAGGGAAGGTTCAATCCAGGTGCATGCCGCATCGCCCGCACTGCGTCGATCCTACGATTGCAAGTGACTGATCCAGAAGAGCAGATATGCCATTTGCGTTGAAGGTAAAGTCATCTGCAAGCTTCCGGTTCGGCGACTGGCATGTCGATACGGCGGCCAATGCCATCAGCAAGGATGGTGTGCGGCGCCAGCTCGAGCCCCGTACGATGGAGGTACTGGCCTTCTTGTGCCGGCGTCCCAACGAGGTGTTGTCGGCCGAGGAAATCCTGGCCGGCTGCTGGGGGAATGCGATCCAGGGCGATAGCCCGCTGCACAAGGTGCTCAGCCAGCTGCGCAACGCGCTTGGCGATTCTGCAGTGGCGCCGCGCTATATCGAAACGATCAGGAAACGCGGCTACCGAGCAATTGCCGAGGTGCAGAGTGCATTACCGCCCGGCCCGACATGGCGCGACAGTTCGCCTTTCCGTGGCCTCGAGGCTTTCCGGCTCGAACACGCGGCCGTGTTCCGCGGCCGCGAAACTGCTACAGCCGCGCTTGTCGATACGCTGCGGGCGCAGGCCGGCAACGGCTGCGCATTGGCGCTCGTGCTCGGTCCGTCCGGTTCCGGCAAGACGTCGCTGATCCAGGCGGGATTGCTGGCACACCTGATGGTGAACGGCATGGCCGGCGCGCCGCTGGCCGACGCGGTCACGTTCGATTGCGCCGATATCGGCGATGCCACGCTGTTCGAAGCACTCGGCAGCGTGCTGCTCGACGCGGAGGCCGGCGGCGCCGGCATTTTCCCGGACGAGAGTGCGGCTACGCTCGGCCAGCGGCTCGCATCCGACATGGCCTGGGTGCAGACCAGGCTGCGCAATGAACTCGGCAGGGCAGTGCTGTTCCTGTTCGTCGACCGGCTCGAGGCGGTGTTTCGTGCCGGCCACCTCATCGACGCGCAGCGCTTTGCCTTCCTCGAATGCCTGGAACAGCTCGGGCGGTGCGGGGTGGTGGTCGTCATCGCCTGCCGCAACGATTTTTACCCGCAACTGATGGCCAGCCCCATGATGGGCGCGCTGAAAAAACGCGGCGGCCATTTCGACCTGTCCCCGCCCGACGCCACGGAGATCGCCCAGATCATCCGCCTGCCTGCGCAGGCGGCAGGCTTGCGGTTCGAGGTGGACGACGCCAGCGGCACAGGCCTGGACGATTTGCTGTGCCAGGCCGCGCAGGCCGGTGCCGACGTGCTGCCGCTGCTCGAATACTGTTTGCACGAACTGTACCGCCGCCGAAGCGCCGATGGCGTGCTGACCCTGGCCGTGTACCGCGAACTGGGCGGCATCGAAGGCGCGATCAGCGCGCGGGCAGAAGAAATGATCGCCGGGCTCGGGCCGGCCGAGGTGAATGCACTGCCGCGCGTGCTGTCACAGCTGGTCAGTATCACCGAGGAGGAATCCATGGTGACCGCGCGCCGCGCGCCGATCGCGGTACTCGAAGCGGGGCCGGAACGGGAACTGGTCAAGGCACTGGTCGACGCACGCCTGTTTGTCACTGACCTGTCGGCGGGCGGCGCCACGTTCGGTATCGCGCACGAGGCGCTCCTGCGCCGCTGGCCGCGCGCCACCGGCTGGATCGACAAGCACCGGCAGGCACTGGCACTGCGTACGCGCCTTGTCGCGCAGGCCGCGCGCTGGCATGCAGGCGGCAGGGCGGCCGACCTGTTGCTGCCGCCCGGGCTGCAGGCGCGCCAGGCCGAGCTGCTGATGACGATGTCCGAACTCGGCCTGGCGCAGCTGGAGCGCGATTACATCACGGCGTCATCGCGCAAAGCCCGGCGTGCCGAGCGGTTGCGCAAGCTGGTCATTTCACTGGTGGCCACGCTTGCCGTACTGGCCAGCATTCTCGGCCTGACCGCCTTCGCCGCGCAGCAGCGCGCCGAGGCGCATCGCACCGAAGCGGAAGGGTTGATGGCGTTCATGCTCGGTGAGCTGGTGGACAAGATGCGGCCGCTGGGCCGGCTTGACCTGCTCGACAGCGTGAGCGAACGCGCACTGCGCTACCTGTCCGATGCCTCCCGGCTGGAGGAGCGGCCCGTGGCCCTGATGCAGCGCTCGAAAGCCCTGCAATTGATCGGCGAAGTCAGGATCGCACGCGGCGATTCGGCTGGCGCGCTGCAGGCGCTGCTGGCTGCACGCCGCATCATCGAGCAACAGATCGGTCTCGAGCCCGCCAACCGCGACGTGCTGGCCAGCCTGGGCGTGAATGCGTTCTGGCTTGGCCAGATCCATTTCGACCGCAATGAATGGGCGGCGGCACGGCAGCGTTTCGAGGAATACGCCCGTGTTGCCGACCGGATGGCGGCGGCCGCGCCGGGCGATGTCGATGCGTGGATCGAGCAATCCTACGCCCGTAACAGCCTGGGCAGCGTCGCGCTGAAACAAGGCGACACCATTGCCGCCGTGCAGGCATTTTCCGCCTCGGTCAGGTTGAAAGCGAAAGCATTCGCCGGCAAGCAGCGCGATCCCGTGCTGCAGGCTGACCTGGCGGATAGCGTTTCCTGGCTGGCCAGCGCCACTGTCCAGCTTGGCGAACTTGATACGGGCATGCGGCTGTTCCAGCACGAACTTGCGTTGCTGCAGCCATTGCTCGATGCGAAACCGGGCGACGGCTTATGGCGCCACCGCTATGCGCTGGCGCTGCGGCACCAGGCCGAATTGCGCATCGCCAGGGGCGATGGTGCTGCCGGCACGGCATTGCTGGCGCGGAGCGTGCAACTGCTGCGCGAGCTTGGCCAGAGCGATCCCAGCAACTTCGACTGGCAAATGGATGCCGACCGGACTGAACTGCAGCTGCTTGCCGTGCGGGCCGAGCCCGTCGACGCGGCGCGGCTGGATGCGCTGCATCGCAACTTCAGCGCGCGACACGCGCTGGAACCCAGGAAGATCGGCCCGGCCCAGCTGGCTGCCGCGGCATTGGCTTCCAAGGCCGCACTGCAATTGGCGCGGAACCAGGTCGATGCCGCCAGGGCCACGCTGGACCCGGCGCTGGCAACGCTGCGACGGCTGCATGCGGCGACGCCCGCCGATGCCGATCTTCGCGAATCGTTTGTGGCCGCGCTGCTCTCGCAGGCAAAAATCGAGCGTGCCGCGGGAGATGAACGCAATGCCTCGATTGCATGCCGGCACGCGACGCAGGTCCTGGCGCCGGTGATCGGCGGCAGCGCCGACTTCAAGGTGCTTGCCGCCTGGGTGCGCTCGCAGCACTGCCTGGGCACGCCCAGGAAGGCTGCCATGCAGCGCCGGCGCCTCGAGCAGATCGGTTATCGCGATACGCAGTACCTGGCATCGATTTCTCCAACAGCTGAATGAAAGGGCACCAAATGAGCGAAGAAGTGAGCGCAACGCGGTTTTATACCGTCAAGGCGACGGTTACCCGGAATCCGAATGGCACGCTGCATGGCGCCTACCCCCAGGCTTCGACGGAAATTACGAGCGTGAATGCCGTCATCAGCTTCCAGCTCGACACCACGCTTGACGGGGTCGTGTTCTGGGGCCTCGATATCACGCCGCCAACGAAGGATTTCGGCCCTCCCAGCATCAATGCGGGAGGCCTGCTGCTGACGATCGATGATACCGACCGCGACACAAGAACCACCACCTACAATGCGACATTGCGGGTGTTTGATCCACGCACGAGTACGGTGGTGTCCATCGATCCGCAGATCATCAACCGCCGTCCCTGAGCTTTGCATAACCGGTGCCGGCGCCTTTCCATCGCCGGCACCAGCGGCTCACGCCGCGCGCTTCTCCAGCGCGGCCAGCACCCCACTGTCGGCCACTCGCAGCATCTGCAGCGGATGCCCGAACGCGATGTCCTCGCTGCGCAGCCGCTGCAGCAGCGCCACGTTGATGGCCTGCTGCCGGTCCATGTACACCGTGTAGTCCGGCGTGGTCACATAGAACACCACTTCGAAATCGAGCGATGACGGCGAATAGGCCTTGAAGTGCGCGCGGTCGAAGCGCACGTCCGGCAGCGCGTCGACGATGTCGCGCACGATGTCGGGGATCGCCAGCACCTGCTCGGCGGTGGTGTCGTAACCGACGCCGAACCCGAACACCACGCGCCGCTCTTGCATGTGCTGGTAGTTGCGGATGCGGCTTTTCAGCAGGTCGGTGTTCGAGAACACGATCTGCTCGCCGCCCAGGCTACGCAGGCGCGTGGTCTTCAGGCCCACGTATTCGACGGTGCCGAGCATGTCGTTGACGATGATGAAATCGCCCACGACGAACGGCTTGTCCAGCACGATCGACAGCGACGAAAACAGGTCGCCCAGGATGTTCTGCGTGGCCAGCGCCACGGCGATACCGCCGATGCCGAGGCTGGCGACCAGCGTGGTGATGTTGACGCCGAAATTATCGAGGATCATCAGCACGATCACGAGCCACAGCACCGTGCGCAACACGAAGCCCATCGCCGCGGTCGACGTGGTGCTGGCCGCATCCTGCGTGCTGCGCCGCGCCCGGTAGTGCTCGAGCCAGTTGCGGATACCCACGTCGCCCCAGCGCGCGACCTGCAGCAGCAGCACGACGATGGCCGTGTGCGTGAGCAGCATGACCAGTTTCGGCGCCAGCGTCAGCCACTGCGAGCCCGCATAGATGCCCATCACCAGGATGAACAGCTTGGTCGTGGCGGCCAGCACCGTCACGGCCACGTCGTCGAGGAATGTTTCGGTGCGCACCGCCATGCGGCGCAGGCGGTGCAGCACCATCGCGTTGGTCACGTACAGCACGGCGGCCACGGTGGCGGCAATGCCGACCGCGACCAGCCAGGCGGTGACATCGTTGCCGAGAACCGTGTAGTTAAAACCCGTCATCGGCACCGCCTCACGCCGCTTCCAGTTCGTCGTCCAGCCCCGTGTTCATGACAGCGGCCAGGAAGTCGTCGCCCCATCGCGTCACGTCGTGCTCGGTGGCGATCATCGCCATGCGCGCGGTACGGTAGGAGCGCTCTTCCTCGCCCATCGTCAGCGCCTGGTGCAGCGTGGCCGTCATGGCGTTGGCGTCGTACGGATTGGTCAGCAGCGCGCCATGCAGTTCCACGGCGGCGCCCGCGAACTCGGAGAGGATCAGTACACCGGACTTGCCGGCCGCCTTGCGGGCCGCCACGTATTCCTTGGCCACCAGGTTCAGGCCATCGCGCAGCGGGGTGATCCAGGCCACGCCGCAGGCAGCGTAATGGGCGATCACTTCATCGAACGGCAGCGAGCGGTAGAAGTAGCGCACGGGCACCCAGTTCAGTGTGGAAAAGCGGCCGTTGATGCGGCCGACGGTGCGATCCACTTCCAGGCGCAGGCTGTCGTAGATTTCCATGCCCTTTGCCGCGGGCGTGATGATGTTCAGCAGCTGCACCTTGCCGATGTGCTCGGGGTGCTGTTCCAGCAGCCGCTCGAACGCCTGCAGCTTTTCCAGCGAGCCTTTCACGTAGTCCAGCCGTTCGATCGAAACGATACCCGTCACGCCACCGAGGTAGTCTTCGATGGCCGCCGTCATCGAGGCCACTTCCGGCCGGGCGACGAGGCCTTCGATCAGCGCCACGTCCGTGCCCACCGGGTGCGCGCCCAGCGTGACGGTGCGCCCGCCGGCTTCGATCGACGTCGTCATCGTGTCCACGCCGAGCGCGCAGCCGTAGGTGAGGAAGCGGGGCGCGCACGGTACCGCCGCACCCATTTCCACCGGCGCGAACGAGCGCACCGCATCGACGAAGTTTTCCACGTAGCGGGGAATGTGGAAGCCCACGTAATCGCATTGCAGCAGGCTGCCGATGATGTCGCGGCGCCATGGCAGGATGTTGAAGACGTCGCTGGACGGGAACGCGGTGTGATGGAAGAACGCGATGCGCAGGTCCGGCCGCAGCGGGCGCAGGAATGCCGGCACCATCCACAGGTTGTAGTCGTGCACCCAGACCACGGCACCCTCTGCCGCCTCGCGGGCGGTCTGTTCGGCGAACAGGCGGTTCACTTCCAGGAAGCGCTCCCAGTGGGCGGCGTTGAACTCGGCCTTGTCGGGGAACGAGAAGATGATCGGCCAGAACGCCTCTTTCGAGAACTTCTTGTAGAACAGGTCCACGTCTTCGGCGGTCAGGGGAATGCGTGCCGCGCGCAGGCGCGGGTAGGCCGCTTCGTCGACCGCGACGTGTGTCTCGAACCCTTGCGGCGCGCGGCTCTCCTGCTGCGACCACGCCACCCATGAACCCTTGCGGCTGCCCGCGAAGAAGCGCAGCAGCGTGGGGATGATGCCGTTCGGGCTCTTCGGCCTGCGGCGCAGGGCGACGCCGTTTTCGACGACCTCGTCGAACGGCAGGCGGTGGTAGACCATCACCAGGTCAGCATCGCCATGCGTGCCGGCCGGTGGCGCGACGGAGCGGGAACGGGGCAGGGCGCCATGGTGGGCCAGGCCTTCCAGGATGCCGTCGCAGCCTTCGCCGGTGGCGATATACACGCTTGGGCGGCGGCGCAGCTTCTGTACCAGCGCCGGCTCGGCCGCGCCGACGACGATGCCGGGCACGCCGGTCTCGAACATCGACAGGTCGTTCAGCGTATCGCCGGCCACCACGATGGACGACGGTTCGATGCCGATCGCCTGCGCGAGGCGCAGCAGCGCCGGGCCCTTGCCCACGCCGCGCGGCAGCACGTCGAGATAGCAGCCGGCGGACATCAGCAGGTCGCAGTCCAGCGCCTCGACGGCGGCGCGCAACGCCGGCGTCACGTCCGCCTCGCTGGCCACGAACGAGCAGCGCCGCTCCTGCGGCACGCTCTGGCGGCGCAGGCGCGGAAACTCGGCCAGCGCCTTCAGCACGGCCTGCGAGCCGGGCCAGCGCGCGGCGATTTCCTGCTGCAGGTTGTCCACCGGCTGCAGGTCGTGTCCATGCACGATGGTGGCGCCCACGTCGGCGATGATGTAGTCGGGCATCGGGATCGTCGGGTCGGACAGCAGCGGCAGGATCGATTCGAGGCCGCGGCCCGTCACGAAGGCCAGCCTTGCATTGCGCGGCACGGCGGTGAACAGCTCGCGCACGCGGCGGCGCGCTTCGGCCGAGCCGGCGAGCAGGGTCCCGTCGAGGTCGGTGGCAAGCAGGAAATTGTACGGGGTGATCGTTGAGACAACAGGGGAAGTAGCGGAAGAAGAGGTACTGCAGGACTGCAGGAATGCCATGGCGATTCATCCTTCGTTAGCGATGCGTCGGGCGCTTAGCAGGTGCGCCAAACTGGTTTTAGCGTGTGCCGGGAGCAGGCTCCCGGCCACGGTCACGGCGGACCGTTCACGCGGACGGATGCATGGGCGGCTGGCTGCCGGCCGATGCGAGAGGAAGGGAAAACAGCGGAGGTTGGTGCTGTCCAGTCCGTGTCCCCGTGCCAGGCACGGAGACACGGACTGGGCAGTTGTGCGGTTTCCCAACAGAAAACGGCGTCATTATACTACATTTATAGCAACATATTTGGGCAAATGTATTCCCGGGTCTTTCAAGGTTGCTGCGGCCGTGGCAGCGGGGCCGGCGGGCGCCGCTCCTGCGTGGCCGGGTCGATGCGTGCCGCGCCCTCGTAGCTTTCGTTGGCGGCTTCGCCACGCAGCACTTCGGGGTTCGACAGCTTGACGGTCTGCGTCGGATACGCGAACTCGATGCCGGCCTGGTTGAAGCGCTTGAACAGCGCGAAGTTGATGGCCTGCTGGGTATCCATGAACACGCCATAGTCGGGCGTCTGCATCGTGTACACCACCTCGAAGTCCAGCGACGAGGCACCGAAGGCCTTGAAGTGCGCGCGGTCGAAATTCACCTGCGGCTGCGCCGTGACGATTTCCTTCAGGATGCCCGGGATGCGTTCCAGCTGTTCCTCGCTCACGTCGTACGTGACGCCCACGGGAAAGACCACGCGGCGCGTTTCCATGCGGCGCACGTTGTGGATGCGGCTTTTCAGCAGGTCGCTGTTCGAGAACACGATTTCCTCGCCGTTCAGGCTGCGGATGCGCGTGGTCTTCAGGCCCACGTACTGCACGGTGCCGGCCAGGTCGTCGACGGTGATGAAATCGCCCACCACGAACGGCTTGTCGAGCAGGATCGACAGCGACGAGAACAGGTCGCCGAGGATGTTCTGCACGGCGAGCGCCACGGCGATGCCGCCGATGCCGAGGCTGGCCACCAGCGTGGTGATGTTGACGCCGAAGTTATCGAGGATCATCAGCACGATGACGGCCCACAGCGCGGCACGGACCACGAACGTGAGCGCCGCGGTGGAGGTGGTCGCGGCCACGTCGGTCGCGCCGCGCTTCTTGCGGTAGAAATCGATCCAGCCGCGCGCACCCACGTCCAGCCAGCGGGCGATCTGCAGCAGCAGGATCGCGACCGCCAGGTTGCGCAGCAGCGCTTCGGCCTTGTCCGACAGCAGCAGCCACTGGGTGCCGGCATAGATGCCCATCGCCACGATGAACGCGGTGCTCGTGGTCTTCAGCACGCGCACGGCCATGTCGTCGACGTGGGTGGCCGTATGCTCGGCGAAGGAAGCGATGCGGCGCACGAGGAAACGGTTCACGCCGTACAGTGCCATGCTGACGGCGGCGGCGATGCCGATGGCGATCATCCAGGTGGTCAGGTCATTACCCAGCAAAACATAGTCCATGTCTTCTCCTTGTCAGACGGGATGGATGGCAGGGCGGGGCCTGCGCTTGGAAGCACCGCGCCGCGTGGCGGCCGGTACGAGGAGAAGACGGGCGCGCGATGGCAAACGGGCGCCCGCCCTTTTGAAGAGTGGATGCTACCGTTGCTTGCCGGCCAGGTCGGTTAGCGGGCGCACATTCAAGTGTTCAAGGAAGGGACGCACAGAGGGGAGCAACGAGGGGAGCAACCCCGGCCAGCTTGTCCGGATTGCGGATCGCATAGATCGCCACGATCCTGCCGTCGTCGATGATGAACGCCTGGGCCGACTCCACGACGCCGCCGACGTAGCGCACGATGCCCGGTTCGCCGTTGATGCGCGCCATCCGGTACGTGACCCGGCCCGGGTTCGCATGCTCAACCGACCAGTAGACACCGGCGATGCGCGCGGCGCCCACCAGGATCTTGCCGAACGACGGCACCTTGCCGCCGCCGTCGGAAACCAGCCGCACGTCGTCGGCAAGGAAGGTCTTCATGGCGGCGCGGTCGTTGCCGGCGGCGGCCTGCATGAAGTTCGCCAGCAAGTCGCGGTGCGCATCCTTCGATACCGTGAAGCGCGGCTGTTCCTGCTGCACGCGGGCCTGCGCACGCGAGACGAGCTGCCGGCATGCCGCCTCGCTTTTGCCCAGCGTGGCGGCGATCTCCGCGTAGTCCTGGTCGAACACCTGCCGCATCAGGAAGGCGGCGCGCTCCTCGGGGGCGAGGCGTTCCAGTACCCACAGCATGGCCACCGACACGTCGCTCGCCAGCTCGGCCGCCGTTTCGGGCGTGCGTTCGTCCAGTTCCACCAGGGGCTCGGGCAGCCACCAGCCCACGTAAGCCTCGCGTTCCGCCTTGCGGCTGCGCAGCCGGTCGATCGACAGGCGCGTGGCGATCGTCACCAGCCATGCCTCGGGCGACTGCACCGCGTCGCGCGCGCTGGCGGCCCAGCGAAGCCAGGCGTCCTGCACCACGTCCTCGGCATCGGCGCGGGTGCCGAGCATGCGGTAGGCGATCGCGAACAGGCGCGGGCGCAGCGTGTCGAATGGGGCGTTGGTCTGGTCGTTCATGGCATGCCTATCGATGGGTTGTCTCCACCAGACGCGCGGGCGCGCCGCGTTGTGACAGCAGTGACAGCTTTCCGGCGGCAAAGGTGTGGCAGCGAATATTGATCTTGTCTACATTGTCACCCCGGCAGAGTCTATCAACTTTCAACCCACGACCAGGAGAGTCTTTCGATGGATCCGAACGACCAGCGCATGGCGCAAGGCAGCACGGCACACGACAGCACGGAACAGGACATCCAGCCATCGCGGCGCCGCTTTGTCGGCGCGGTGGCGACCACCATCGCGGCGGCCGGCGCAGCCGTCACGGCCGGAGGCGCGCAGGCGCAGCAGGGCACGGCCGGGCAGGGTAGCGGCGTCCAGCGCAACCCGCGCTATCCGAAGCCGCCGTTCCCGCGCCAGCAGCAGGAGTGGCCGGCACTGGCCGGCAAGATGACGCCACGGCCCGACCATGGCGAGAAGACGTACAAGGGCAGCGGCCGGCTGGCGGGCCGCAAGGCGCTGATCACCGGCGGCGATTCCGGCATGGGCCGCGCCGCCGCGATCGCCTACGCCCGCGAAGGGGCCGACGTGGCGATCAGCTACCTGCCGTTCGAGGAACCCGATGCGCAGGAGGTGAAGGCGCTGATCGAGAAGGCGGGCCGCAAGGCCGTACTGCTGCCGGGCGACATCCGCGACGAGGCCTTTTGCAGGAAGCTCGTCGACAACGCCGCCCAGCAGCTGGGCGGCCTCGATATCGTGGTCAGCAACGCGGCCAGGCAGCAGTCCGTCGACTCGATCCTCGACCTGAGCACCGAGCAGTTCGACTGGACGATGAAGACGAACCTATACGCCAATTTCTGGATCTGCAAGGCCGCCGTGCCGCACATGAAGAACGGCGGCGCGATCATCGTCACCGCTTCCGTGCAGGCCTACGATCCGTCGCCGAACCTGCTCGACTATGCGCAAACGAAGGCGGCGCAGGTAGCGTTCGTGAAATCGCTGGCCAAGCAGCTGGCCGAAAAGAACATCCGCGTCAACGCCGTGGCGCCGGGCCCCATATGGACGCCACTACAGGTGTGCGGCGGCCAGCCGCCCGAAGCCCTGGAAAACTTCGGCGGCGACACGCCGATGAAGCGCCCGGGCCAGCCTGCCGAGCTGGCGCTGGCCTACGTGACGCTGGCATCCGACGATTCCAGCTACACCACCGGTCACGTCTACGGCGCTGCCGGGGGCAGCGGCCAGCCTTGAAGGGGGCGAGAGCGGCAGCGGTCAGATATCGTGGCTGTTGTGGGTGTTGTGAATTGGCAAATTGCTTTGGCAAATCGCGTCGATGCGGATAGCGCTACCGATGCGCCAATGACATAATTGCATGCCCATAACATAACAAACCGTCACACAACATGTCCAAACTGCTCGCTCTCATCGCCGCCGCATCGTTCGCCGCGGCGCCGGTCCATGCCGAAACACTGACCATCGACTTCAACACGGTGCCTGGCGCCGATGGCAAGCTGGGTACGGCCGACGACGAACCCGTGCTGTTCGAGGGCTCGCCGCGGCGCATCGAAGAGGAATTCGCCGCCGTCGGCGTGCATTTCACGACCGCCAGCCTCGTGACGGCGGCGTTCTTCAACGGCGACGCTGCCAATACCTTCCTGACGTCGCAGCCTGTGACCGCCTGGTTCGACATGCCCGTGTATGGCATCAGCATCGACAGCTATTCGTACTGGAACGCCACGCTGAGCGCCTACGACGCTGCGGGCAACCTGCTGGCGACCGACCGCGTCGAAACCGACGGCTGGCGCGGTGCCACGCTGTCGGTCGCTTCTTCCGCGCCGATCTACCGCTTCACGGTACTGCCGGACCAGGAAGGCAAGATCCTGAACCTCGACAACCTGGCGCTCGCGGTATCCCCGGTGCCCGAGCCTTCGCAACTGGCAATGCTGGCGGGTGGCATGCTGCTGCTGGGCGCCACGCTGCGCCGTCGCGGCTGATTCTTTTCCCTGCGCCGGCGCCGGGCCGGCGCTCGCTTGAAGTTCAATACTCCCGGCGGTTCGGCTTGATCTCCTGGAGGATCGTCGTGGAGATTTCCTCGATCGACTTGGTGGTCGAGGACAGCCAGCGGATACCTTCGCGCTTCATCATGCTTTCCGCTTCATTGACTTCGTAGCGGCAGTTCTCGATCGATGCATACTTGCTGCCGGCCCGGCGCTCGTTGCGGATTTCCGTCAGCCGCTCCGGCGTGATCGTGAGGCCGAAGATCTTCGGCTTGTAGGCATACAGCGCCGACGGCAGTTTGCCGCGCTCGAAATCGTCCGGGATCAGCGGGTAGTTCGCGGCCTTGATCCCGTATTGCATGGCCAGGTACAGCGATGTCGGCGTCTTGCCCGAGCGGGAAACGCCGACCAGGATCACGTCCGCCTCGGCCAGGTTCTTGTGCGACTGGCCGTCGTCGTGCGCCAGCGAGAAGTTGATCGCCTCGATGCGGTTGCGGTACTCCTCGCTGTCCACGATATTGTGCGAGCGGCCGATCGTGTGCGTCGATTTCATGCCCAGTTCTTCTTCCAGCGGGGCCACGAAACTCTGGAACAGATCCATGTGCAGGCCGCTGCATTGCCGGATCACCGACGACAGTTCGGCCTGCACGAGCGTGCTGAAAATGATCGGGCGCTGGCCGTCGGCGATGGCCGCCTCGTTGATCTTGCGGGCCGCCGCATGGGCCTTGTCCACCGTGTCGATGAAGGGCAGGCGGATCTGCCGGAAGCGCATCTCGAACTGCGTCAGCACGGAATGGCCGAAGGTTTCTGCGGTGATGCCGGTACCGTCGGAGACGAAAAACACAGTGCGGGCGGAGGTCGGGCGTTGTTCGGATGTCATGAAAATAGCTTTTGATTGTGAACTGTCAATTTTCGCCACAGGCTGTAAAATGGCCGGCAACGGTCAGATTGTGCTGTACGACGCCAAGAATAACAACAACATGTCGACAGCCGCGCGGCAAGCCTGCAATGAGACCAACAGATTCCCATCATCAGTAAGGTGTCACCATGACAAACTTGTCCAACGCAGCACTGAGTATCCCCGACCAGGCGCTGAACGAAACCACCGCAGTTTCAACATATGTGGCCTCGTTCGAGAACCTGCGCATGACCGACGTGGAATCTGTCGGCGGCAAAAACGCTTCGCTCGGCGAAATGATCAGCCAGCTCGCCGGCGCCGGCGTGCGGGTGCCCGGTGGTTTCGCTACCACGGCCCAGGCGTTCCGCGACTTCCTCTCCCACAGCATCGACGGCGGCGCGCCGCTGGCCGACCGCATCGCCAGCCGCCTGTCCGACCTGAACGTGGACGACGTGCGTTCGCTGGCGCAGGCCGGCGCCGAAATCCGCCAGTGGATCGTCGACACGCCGTTCCAGCCGCGCCTGGAGCAGGAAATCCGCGCGTTCTACGACAACCTGGTGGCCGGTTCGGAAACCGAAGTGTCGTTCGCCGTGCGTTCCTCCGCCACCGCCGAGGACTTGCCGGACGCGTCGTTCGCGGGCCAGCAGGAGTCGTTCCTGAACGTGGTCGGCATCGACAACGTGCTCGACGCGATGAAGCACGTGTTCGCATCGCTGTACAACGACCGCGCCATTTCGTACCGCGTCCACAAGGGTTTCACGCATGCCGAGGTAGCGCTGTCAGCGGGCGTGCAGCGCATGGTGCGCTCCGATACGGGCGCGGCGGGCGTGATGTTCACGATCGATACCGAATCCGGTTTCAAGGACGTGGTGTTCATCACGTCGAGCTATGGCCTGGGCGAGACCGTGGTGCAGGGCGCCGTCAATCCCGACGAATTCTACGTGCACAAGCCGATGCTGGAACAGGGCAAGTCGCCCGTCATCCGCCGCAATATCGGCTCGAAGCTGATCAAGATGGAGTTCACCAGCGAAGCCCGTGCCGGCCGTTCCGTGAAGACCGTCGACGTGCCGATCGAGCTGCGCAACCGCTACTCGCTGACGGACACCGAAGTGGTGGAACTGGCGAAGTACGCCGTGATCATCGAAAACCACTATGGCCGCCCGATGGACATCGAGTGGGGCAAGGACGGCCGCGACGGCAAGCTGTACATCCTGCAGGCGCGCCCGGAAACGGTGAAGTCGCAGCAGAAGTCCACCGATGCGCAGCAGCGCTTCAAGCTGAAGTCGACGGGCACCGTGCTGACGTCCGGCCGCGCGATCGGCCAGAAGATCGGCGCCGGCCCGGTGCGCGTGATCAGCGATCCGTCCGAGATGGAACGCGTGCAGCCCGGCGACGTGCTGGTGGCGGACATGACCGACCCGAACTGGGAACCGGTGATGAAGCGCGCCTCGGCGATCGTGACGAACCGCGGTGGCCGCACCTGCCACGCGGCGATCATCGCCCGCGAACTGGGCGTGCCGGCCGTCGTCGGCTGCGGCGATGCGACCGAACTGCTGAAGGATGGCACGTTCGTGACCGTGTCCTGCGCCGAAGGCGACGAGGGCAAGATCTACGACGGCCTGCTGGAAACGGAAGTCTCGGAAGTCGCGCGCGGCGAGCTGCCCAAGCTGCCGGTGAAGATCATGCTGAACGTGGGTAACCCGCAGCTGGCCTTCGACTTCCAGCAGGTGCCGAACGCCGGCGTGGGCCTGGCCCGCCTGGAGTTCATCATCAACAACAACATCGGCGTGCACCCGAAGGCGATCCTGGAATACCCGAACATCGATCCGGACCTGAAGAAGGCCGTGGAATCGGTGGCGCGCGGCCACGCTTCGCCGAAGGCGTTCTATGTCGACAAGCTGGCCGAAGGCGTGGCGACGATCGCTGCCGCGTTCTGGCCGAAGCCCGTCATCGTGCGCCTGTCGGACTTCAAGTCGAACGAGTACAAGAAGCTGATCGGCGGTTCGCGCTACGAGCCCGATGAGGAAAACCCGATGCTGGGCTTCCGCGGCGCTTCGCGCTACATCTCCGCCGACTTCGCCGAGTCGTTCACCATGGAATGCCTGGCCATGAAGCGCGTGCGCGAAGACATGGGCCTGACCAATGTGGAGCTGATGGTGCCGTTCGTGCGCACCCTCGGCCAGGCGCAGAAGGTGGTCGAGCTGCTGGCGAAGAATGGCCTGAAGCGCGGCGAGAACGGCCTGCGCCTGATCATGATGTGCGAAGTGCCGTCGAACGCCGTGCTGGCCGACCAGTTCCTGGAGTACTTCGACGGCTTCTCGATCGGCTCGAACGATCTTACCCAGCTCACGCTGGGCCTGGACCGCGACTCCGGCATGGAACTGCTGGCCGCCGACTTCGACGAACGCGACCCGGCCGTGAAGGCGCTGCTGTCGCTGGCGATTTCCGCCTGCAGGAAACAAGGCAAGTACATCGGCATCTGCGGCCAGGGCCCATCCGATCATCCGGACCTGGCCGAGTGGCTGATGGAGCAGGGCATCGAGTCGATGTCGCTGAACCCGGACTCGGTGATCGATACCTGGCAGAAGCTGGCCGCGCTGCAGAAGTAAGCAGCCAGGGACGAGGCGCCAGGGACGGCAGCCGCTACCCCAACAGCAAGCCCTGGGGTCAGACCTTGGTCTGACCCCGGCTTCTGCCTGTGGGTTACCTGGCTGCGCCGGCCCGCGCCCGAAGGTCTACCCAACAGCCCCGAATTGCTCTATCGTTACGTCAACCCTCGCCGCTCTTCCCAGGGCCGCGAGGGTTTTATCCTTGAAGGAGACAAACAGATGGCTGACTGGATCATGTGGCTCATCGCCGCGGGTGTGCTGGTGGCGCTGGAACTGTTCAGCGGCACCTTCTACCTGCTGATGATCGCGCTCGGCGCGCTGGCCGGCGCGCTGGTGGCGGCGCTGCGCATCGACTTGCCGGGCCAGATGCTCGCGGCCGCGCTGGTCGCCGTGATCGCCACGGTGCTGCTGCGGCGCCGCCGGCGCAACGAGCCGGCAAAGCTCGACGCGTCGCGCGACCCCAACGTCAACCAGGACATCGGCCAGCCGGTGCAGGTACCGCACTGGGACGGCAACACCGCGCGCGTGATGTACCGCGGCGCGCTGTGGGACGTGGAACTGGCGCCCGGCGCCGCGGCCGAGGCGGGCACGTTCCGTATCGTCGAAGTGCGCGGCAGCAGGTTGATCGTCGGCACCTGACAAGCACGGCAAAAGTACAAAAAAAGGAGAACACATGGAAATCACTTTCGGCGGCGTGGCTCTGGTCATCCTGGTCGTGGCGCTGGTCTTCGTCTTCAAGACCATCAACGTGGTGCCGCAGCAGCATGCCTGGGTGGTGGAACGGCTCGGCAAGTATCACGCCACGCTGGCGCCGGGCCTGAACATCGTGGTGCCGTTCGTCGACCGCATCGCCTACAAGCACATCCTGAAGGAAATCCCGCTCGACGTGCCGTCGCAGGTGTGCATCACGAAGGACAATACGCAGCTGCAGGTGGACGGCATCCTGTACTTCCAGGTGACCGACCCGATGCGCGCCTCGTACGGCTCGTCGAACTACATCGCCGCGATCACCCAGCTGGCGCAAACCACGCTGCGTTCCGTGATCGGCCGCATGGAACTCGACAAGACCTTCGAGGAGCGCGATCACATCAACACCACGGTGGTGAACGCGATCGACGAATCGGCCGCCAACTGGGGCGTGAAGGTGCTGCGCTACGAGATCAAGGACCTCACGCCGCCGGCCGACATCCTGCACGCGATGCAGGCGCAGATCACGGCCGAGCGCAACAAGCGCGCGCTGATCGCCGCCTCGGAAGGGCGCAAGCAGGAACAGATCAATATCGCCACGGGCGAGCGCGAGGCATCCATCGCCCGCTCCGAAGGCGAACGGCAGGCCGCGATCAATCGTGCGCAGGGCGAGGCCAACGCCATCATCGCCATCGCGGAAGCGACCGCCTCGGCGCTGCGCCAGGTCGGCTCGGCGATCGAGCAGCCCGGTGGCGAAGAGGCGGTCAACCTGAAGGTGGCCGAGCAGTACGTGGACGCGTTCCGCGAACTGGCGAAGACCAACAACACGCTGATCGTGCCGGCGAACCTGGGCGATATGAGCAGCCTGATCGCCACCGCGATGCAGGTCGTCAAGACACAGAACACGGCGCGCGTGGTGCGCACGCCGTCGTAACGAACAAAGGGGAACACCATGGGTACCTGGGCAGTGGGACCATTCGGCAACGACTTCGCGCTGGACTGGGCGGAAGACCTGCACGAATCGAACGACCTGTACTTCATCGGCGACACGCTGGACAACGTGCTGGCGCCGGAAAATGCCGAATTGCTGGAAGCGCCCTACGGCGCCGAAGGGCTGGCGGCCGTGGAAACGCTGCTGCGGCTGGAGGGGCGCGGCGGCGTGCAGGATGACGATTCGGCCGCGATCGACGAATGGGTCGGTGTCGTCAAGGCCAAGTACAAGCCGCGCGCCGATCTGCTGGAGAAGGCCGGCCGCGTGCTCGACCTGGTGCTTTCCGAGCGCTCGGAATTGCGCCAGTTGTGGCAGGATAGCGAGCATTTCGATGCATGGCGCGCCGCGGTGGAAGAGCAGAAGGCGCGGCTGCGGGGCTGATAAGGATTGACATGACGGGTGTGAAGAAGGCCGTGGCGGCAGCGATGCTGGTCATGGCGGCGGTATCATCGGCGGCGACGCCGGAACAGGAAACCCTCGATCGCCTGGCGCGCATGCGTGCCATGCCGGCAGTGCCGGCAACCGTGGCCGGGCAGGCACAGCAGCAAACACAGGAGCAAACACAGGAGCAAGCCCGGCAGCGGCGCGAACTCGACGCGACGTGGCGCTGGTTCGGCAACAACAAGGCGGTGGCGCTGCCCGTGCTGCGCAGGGAACTGGCCGCGGAGCTGAAGAAGCCGAAGCCGAATCAGCTGGTGCTGCTCGACGTGGGCTATTTCCTGCGCGCGCTGGGCGAGCCGGCGGACCGCGCGCTGTCGATGGCGGCGCTGCTGGCCATCGATCCGCAAGGCCCCGCCGCGCGGACGCAGAACCAGCAGCTGTTCCGCTTCGTGCACGCCAGTGCGGCGGACCGCGATCCCCGCCTGTTCCCGCTGATCGACGCGGTCTTCCTGCGCGGCGACGTGACCGTGCTCATTCCGCAGCATGGCTATACGGTCGACGCCACGTCCGTCTGCATCTACCTGTACGGACAATATGGCGCGCTCGCCGAGCGGCACCTGCGCGGCCTGTTGAACGATCCCGCCGCCGTCGATCGCGCGCTGGAAGTGCTGATGTGGGTCGGTTCCCCGGACAGCGTGCCGGCCGTGGCTGCGCTGCTCGACAGCCCCGAAGCCGCGACGTTCGCGCGCGCCGTCACGTTCATGCTGCGCGCCGGCGGGCCACAGGGCAGGGATGCGCTGCTGGCATTCGACGCCCGCAAGCTCGAGGGCAAGGCGCGCGACTTCTACATGCAGACGCGGCCGCAACTGGACGCCATGCGATTCGACGCGCTCGTGCAGCAGCTGTCCGATTCGCCGCCCTCCGAAAAGGCGGCCCCACCGCGCCGGCTCGACGAAGCGGCCACGCGGCAGGTGCTGGCCGCGCTGAATGCCGCGTATGGCAGCTACGAAGGCATCCAGCCGATCGAACTCGCGTTGTCCGGCATGCCGGCCGGGCAACTGATCGACGAACTGCTGCGGCTGCGCGAACGCAGCCTGCTGCGCATCTCCGGCGAAGCCCTGGCCGACATCGACACCACGAACACGCTGATCAACACGCTGCGCTACCGGGACAATCAGCGCGACAACTGAAAAGTTGCCAAAAATCGGGGACTGTCCCTTTTTCCAGGAAATATTTCCTAATAACGGGGACTGTCCCCGGTTGTTTTACAACCAGCTCAGCAGCAATGGCAACGCTGCCAGCGCCGCGGTGCCTGTATCGCCCGGGCTTCTTGCGTTGGTGCCAGGTTGGGGACTGTCCCCGGTTTCCGGAAATATTGTCAAAAAACGGGGACTGTCCCGGGTTTGTCCGGTGTTGTTTGCCAGCCAGCCCAGCCGCAGCGATTCGTCCCTTGGCGTGGCGCGGGGCGCCCTCACATGGGTGCTTTCAAAGCCCGATGAAACCATGAACGAACAGATCGACCAGCTGGCGGAATTCCTCGACCGCCACCGCAACGTGCTCGTGCTCACCGGCGCGGGCATGTCCACCGCATCCGGTATCCCGGGGTATCGCGACGAGGAAGGCGTGCGCCGCGGCAAACCGCCCGTGCAGGGGCCGGAATTTCGCGGCAGCGATGCGCTGCGCCGCCGCTACTGGGCGCGCAGCATGGTGGGTTGGCCGACACTGGCGCAAGCCGAACCCAATGCCGGGCACCGGGCGCTGGCGCGGCTGGAAACCGCCGGCCACATCGGGCAGCTGATCACCCAGAACGTCGACGGGCTGCACCAGCGCGCCGGCAGCGCGCGCATGATCGAGCTGCACGGCAATATCCACACGGTGCGCTGCCTGGCCTGCGAGCGGCGCCAGCACCGGGCGGAGCTGCAGCAGCGCCTGCTGCGCGACAATCCGGCGCTGGGCGGCGTGCTGGCCCAGCCGCTGCCGGATGGCGATGCGCAGCTGGAGCCGGAAGCGCTGCATGAATTCATCGTGCCCGCCTGCGAGCATTGCAGTGGCGTGCTGCAGCCGGACGTGGTCTTTTTCGGCGATAACATCCCTGCAGAACGCACGCTCCAGGCCCTGCAATGGATGGACGAGGCCGACGCGCTGCTCGTCGTCGGCTCGTCGTTGATGGTGTTTTCGGGTTTCCGCTTCTGCAAGATCGCGGCGGCCGAGGGCAAGCCGATCGCCGCCGTCAACGCGGGCAAGACCCGCGCGGACGACCTGATCGGCCTGAAGGTGGCGTTGCCGGCGCAGGAGGTGCTGCCGGCGGTGGCGGGGCTGCTGGGCGCTACGTGAGGTCGTGCAAGCCCTTCTGCAGCGCAGGGCCGACCGTCAAATCGCTGAATTGCACCTCGAGCCCGGCACGCTGCGGCGTGCAGCACATGGGGCCGACAAGATACTGCCCGGCCACCGGAAATGGCGCCAGCCGCAGCATGGGCCACGTGCGGCCGTCGGCCGAGTACTGCACACGGATCGCGCCATCGTCGACGGTGATACGCAGCCAGAACCCATCCGGCAGGGGCGGCGCCGGCATCGTGGCCCAGTCGGATTTTTCATCCGTCAGGACGGTGCTCAGCATTGGCTGCCCGTCCGAAAACTCGACGCCCGCCTTCAGCCAGCGATGCGCATCGATGCGCACCATCAGGCCCGCCTGGTCGTAGAGCTCGGTGAAATCGGCCCGAATCCTTACCTGTGCGGTAAAGCCGCCGGAGACGGGCTGGCCGAAAAAATGGCCGTTGTCGCGAATGAAACCATAGCTCGTGATGCGCCAGAAGTCGGTCTGGTCGCCGGTCACGGCATGCAGGGTGCCGCCATCGATGCGGTGGGATGGCGGCTCGTTCAGCCAGGTGCAGCGGTCGAACATGGCGTGCTTTCGTGGTCGAAAGCGCCACTATAGCCGGGGCGGCAAAACCTTGTCAGCGCTGCAGCAGCATCGACCGCACGATGCCTTCCTTGGCCAGCACGTAGTCGTGCCCGGCCAGCACGAAGTTGGTCGCGGGCTGCACGACCTTCACGTTGATGAACACCATGTCGCTCGTTTCGGCATACGAGCCCACGACGACCGCCTGCGCATTGTGGGTTTGCGCCACGTCGCCGATCTCGCGCGTGAGCATCAGTTCGCCCTGGTTGCGCTTCAGGTAGACGGAGGTGCGCAGTTTCATTTCCAGCATCTTGAGGCTGCCCTGCGCCATGCGCGTGGACACCTGCTCGGAAATGAGACGGCCCAGCGTGGACGTCTGGTCCAGCGCATCGATGTTGACGATGGTGGCCATGATCAGCGGCTTGTCCGCCGCCAGCTTGCCGTTGAGCTGGGCCAGCAGCGCATCCGCCGCCTTGTAGTTGGCGTTGACGAACTGGTTCGACGACAGCGTGGCGTAGTTCGCCTCTTCCTTCGGCGGCGCGCCTGCGCAGCCCGCCAGTAGGGTGGTGGCAAGGGCGGCCGACAGGGCCAGGGCGGCGGCGCGCATCAGCGGCCTCCCTGCACTTGGAATACCTTGGTCACTTGGGTGTCCTCCTCCTTGATGCCGTACAGCGCCCGGTCGGCATCGGCCACGTAATAGGCCGACGTGGAACGGGCATGGTAGCGGAACTGGTCGCCGACGGACAGCGTGACGATGAGTTCCGTCTTCGGCGTGGGCCCACCGGCGAACTGGCTGTGGAACCAGTGCGAGGCATCGCCGGCGCCGGCCAGGGCGACCGCGCCGACCGTCGGGTTGATGTCGGACAGCACCCATGCGCCGTTGGCCAGCGCCGTGAACGCGCCGGTATAGCGGTATTGCGGGCGATTCGGCGTGAACGTGACGGCCTGGATGTCCAGTTCCACTTTCCACGCGCCGGCCGGCGTGCGCGACACCACGAAGCCATCCTTGACCAGCGACGTGATGAGCTGGTTCGTCACGGCGCGCTTGAAGGGCGATGCGTCCTTGTCCTCGGCGACATGGAACGGCCGCTGCGGATGCTTTTTCATTTCCATGACGACGCGCTGCTCAATGTGGTCGGCGATCGCGTTCCAGTGCGAGGCGGCCTGCAGCTTTTCCTGACGCGCGGTCGGAAAATTCGTGGCCAGCGGGGCAGGGGTGTACGGAACGGCGCAGCCTGCCAGGGTGGCGGCAAGGACGAAGACTGTGGAGACTTTGGCAAGCATGGGGCAACCCGGAGTGATTAGCCCAAAAAGTGTATCACGCAACCATTGCCCAATGGAAACGTCGCGCGTGATGCCGTGGCTTCAGCGCGACGTCGTTTTGGCAACGTGTCAGCGCCGGTTCTGCTTCATCGCCGCCTGCACTTCGCGCTTGGCGTCGTGGTCCTTCTCGGAGGCGCGCTTGTCGTGCTGCTTTTTACCCTTGGCCAGGCCGATCTCGCACTTGATGCGGCCACCCTTGAAGTGCAGGTTCAGCGGCACGAGCGTGTAGCCGGAGCGTTCCACCTTACCGATCAGCTTGTCGATTTCCTGGCGGTGCAGCAACAGCTTGCGCGTACGCACCGCCTGCGGGTGGATATGGGTCGATGCGGTGGGCAGTGCGCTGATGTGCGCGCCAAACAGGTACAGTTCGTTGTCGCGGATCGTCACGTACGCTTCCTTGATCTGTACGCGGGCATCGCGGATTGCCTTCACTTCCCAGCCCTCGAGCGCGATGCCCGCTTCATAGCGGTCTTCGATGAAATAGTCGTGGAAGGCTTTGCGGTTATCAGCGATGGTCATGTGAATTTCTTATGGAACGTGCCGCAGGCGCGGGTCGGTTAAACTACAGTCTTCATTCGCGCCGGAGCGCGATTTGTCCAACATGATATCAAACGGTTAAATAAATGGCGGTAGTGCACAAATCGGTATTCCTTGGCTACAGCGCGCAGCAGATGTTCGACCTGGTGGACCGGGTGGAGGATTATCCCAAATTCCTGCCATGGTGTGGCGGCGTGGAGGTGCGGGAACGGGGCGAGAACTCGGTGGTGGCATCGGTGGGCATCAATTTTCACGGTGTCAAGCAAAGCTTCACCACGTCGAACACCAACACGCCGCCCACGGCCATCAAGATGAACCTGGTGGACGGCCCGTTCAAGACACTGCACGGCACGTGGACATTCAAGCCGTTGCGCGACGATGCCTGCAAGGTGGAACTGGACCTGCAATATGAATTCTCCAGCCGCCTGCTGGAGCAGGTGATCGGCCCCGTGTTCGGCATGATCGCCAACAGCATGGTCGATTCGTTCTGCAAGCGCGCCGAAACAGTCTATGGGTGATGCCATGGCCGAGCGCATCAAGGTATCGCTGAGCTACGCGCCCGTGCCACGGTTCGATGCGAACGCACCGTCGGATGCGATCGCGCAGCCGATCCTGCGCGTGCTGGATGTCGATGCCGGCACGACGATCGGCCAGGCCATCGAACAGTCCGGCATCCTGCAGGAGGCGCCGGAAATCAACCTCGTCACGATGCCGGTGGGCATCTACGGCAAGAAGAAGACGCTCGACACCGTGCTGCAACCGCGCGACCGCATCGAGATCTACCGGGCGCTGATCGCCGATCCCAAGGATGCGCGGCGCCGCCGTGCAAAGCGCGACAGCGCATCGTAGGCATTCGCCCGCCTGCCAGCCAGCGCGCCGAGCAGTGCCAGCCCGGCGCCCAGCATCGGCAACGTGCCGGGTTCGGGAACCGGTGTGATGGATTCGATCTGCAGGTCGGCCCCGTAGGCGAACAGGCCGCCCCTTTCGAATCCGCTGCGGTTCTCGACCGCGATTTCGAGGAAGCCCGTGCCCTCCGGCACATGATTCAGCCAGCGCACCTCGTCATATCCGCCGCCAAGCCCGTCGACGCCCAGCCACGCCGCCGCCCATCCTGCCTCGACCCGCTCGCCGGCACCGGGTGGCGGTTCGGTAGACAGGCTGACATCGTATTGCACGCTGAACAGCACGCCCGTATTGGGCGCCAGCATGAATGCCGTTTCGCCGGTGTCGACAGTCAGCCGGCTCATGATCCTTGAGCCGGGCTCGGTCGCCAGCACATTTGTGCCCACCGCCGACCTCAGCAAGGTACTGGTGACGGAGTCGCGGCCAGTCAGGCTGAGTTGCGCCGTGGCGTTCATGACCCCCACGGTCTCGTCGATTGCATACTCGATCGGCGCGGAGTGCGTCCAGGTTGGAAATATCGTCTGCTTGAAGACGTCGTCGAACGTCATGTAGCTGACCGCAATGGGCGCGGAAGCGCTGCCCGATGTACCGGCAAACGTCATGGATGGCGCGATGCCATCGGCAGGATCGAGATCCACGAGGATGAAGGTGAGCGGGCCGAGCGCCGCGCCGGCTTCCGCCGCGGGCGCTGCCACGGGAGCGGCGGCGAGAAGGGCGGCGGCGGAACACACGGTGCAAAGCATGGAAGGGCTTTTCATGGCGGCCTCGCTGCAAGTGGATCGATCCAGCTTAGCACGCGTTCCGCCGCCCGGGCGGACTCGTGCAGGAGTCGTTGTGCAAATGCGCCAACCTTATAAATCCAGCATGCGCGGCGCGATGCCCAGCGCCTGCGCGATGCGCTCGCGGGTGGCGCGGCGCGGCCGCAAGCCGGCTTCCTGCTGCGCATAGGCCGGCTGGCTGATGCCGATGCGCGTTGCCACTTCCAGTTGCGTAAGGCCCAGGTACTCGCGCCATGCGCGCACCGGCGTCCAGGCGTTTTCAGCGATCATGCCCACGACCTGGTGCGGCACGTCGGTGTCCTTGTGGCGCGACTGCGTCCGCATGTAGGTGGCGTAGGGGATGACGACATACACGGGCTCTCCATTGGGCCCGTTGATGATCTGCACATTCGTGAAAGCATTCATGTTGGTTCGCTCGCTGGTCGGTTCGGGAATAAGGCTTGCGTAGTTTGGCTTATATTCCTGAGGCGACCGCGGCGATGCAGGCGAGCCTTGCGCATGGTCAAACACCGTTGCACACCGCGTTGCAACTTCACTTGCAATGCGTGGCAAGCGTGTCGCGGTTGCGCTGCATCTGTGCGGCTTTCTGTGTCTCGTCCAGGAAGGCCGGTTCGCCATCCTTGCCCGTGGTGGCAATGCGAATGCCCGACTCCAGCACGCGCAGGTTTGCCCGCGCGTTGTCGCAGGTGGCGGCGGTGGCGGCCTTCTCCTGCGCCGCCGCGGCGGTTTTCTGTGCCTGCCGGGCGGCCTCGGCGCGGCGTTCCTCGAACCGGGCATTGCGATCCGCCGTGGAGGGCGGTGCCTTCCCCGGTGCGCCGGGAACAGATGCGGGTGCGGGTGCGGACGGCTCCGCCAGTTCCTTGCGCAGATCCGGCATATGGCCCCGTGGCGCCTTGAGGATGCGCGACGGAGGAACCGAGGCGGGCGGCGGCTGGTCCGAGAAGTGCCGGCCGCCTTTGGCATCCTGCCATTCCCACTGCGCGTGCGCCGCCGTGCAGCAGGCCAGCAGCAGGGCAGCAGGGATCCATCGTCTTTGTTTCATCAGATTATTTTCCATCAGGAATCATCGCGATTTGACCGCGATTGCCGTCCGGCTGTCAATCGCAAACCCACTATCTTTTCCATAATGCAAGGACTTATTGCGCCAACTTCTGTATAATTCACTTTTGCGCCGATAGGAAATCTACCATGCGTCTTCTTCAAAAAGCACTCACGTTCGATGACGTGCTCCTCGTTCCCGCGTACTCGAACGTTCTGCCTGCCAACACGTCGCTGCGCACCAAGCTCACCCGCAATATCTCGCTGAATATCCCGCTGCTGTCTGCCGCGATGGATACCGTCACCGAAGGCCGCCTGGCGATCGCCATGGCGCAGGAAGGCGGCATCGGCATCATCCACAAGAACCTGCGCCCGGCCGACCAGGCCCGCGAGGTGTCGAAGGTGAAGCGTTTCGAAGCGGGCGTGCTGCGCGACCCGATCACGATTCCGCCGGACATGAAGATCCGCGACGTGATCAAGCTGACCGAACAGCATGGCATCAGCGGCTTCCCGGTCGTCGAAGGCGCGCAAGTGGTGGGCATCATCACCAACCGCGACCTGCGTTTCGAAGAAGAGCTGGATGCCGAAGTGCGCGCCAAGATGACGCCGCGCGAAAAGCTCGTGACCGTCAGCGAAACGGCCGACACGGCCGAAGCCAAGCGCCTGATGAACAAGCACCGCCTGGAGCGCGTGATCGTCGTCAACGAAGCCTTCGAGCTGCGCGGCCTGATCACCGTGAAGGATATCCAGAAGTCCACCGAACACCCGAACGCCTCGAAAGACCAGCACGGCAAGCTGCTGGTCGGCGCGGCCGTGGGCGTGGGCGCAAAGGATGAGGAACGCATCGACCTGCTGGTGGCAGCCGGTGTCGACGTGCTGGTGGTGGATACGGCGCATGGCCACTCCCAGGGCATCCTCGACCGCGTGAAATACATCAAGACGAAATACCCGCATGTGGATGTCATCGGCGGCAACATCGCCACGGCGGCCGCCGCGAAGGCACTCGTCGAATACGGCGCGGATGCGGTGAAGGTCGGCATCGGCCCCGGCTCCATCTGCACCACCCGCATCGTGGCCGGCGTGGGCGTGCCGCAGGTCACCGCGATCTCGAACGTGGCGCAGGCGCTGGAAGGCACGGGCGTGCCCTGCATCGCCGACGGCGGCATCCGCTTCTCCGGCGACATCTCGAAAGCGCTGGCCGCCGGCGCCTCGACCGTCATGATGGGCTCCATGTTCGCCGGCACCGAGGAAGCGCCGGGCGAAGTGATCCTGTACCAGGGCCGTTCATACAAGTCCTACCGCGGCATGGGCTCGCTGGGCGCGATGGCCGAAGGCTCGGCCGACCGCTACTTCCAGGAAGCCTCCGCCAAGGCCGACAAGTTCGTCCCCGAAGGCATCGAAGGCCGCGTGGCCTACAAAGGCTCGGTACTGGCGATCATCTTCCAGCTCGTGGGCGGCGTGCGCCAGTCGATGGGCTACTGCGGTTGTGCCACGATCGACGAACTGCGCGAGAAAGCGGAATTCGTCGAGATCACGTCCGCCGGCATGCGCGAATCGCACGTGCACGACGTGCAGATCACCAAGGAAGCGCCGAACTACCGTTCGGAATAAGCGTTCCTTCGACGCCGGCGGGTTGAACGACCTGCCTGCGTTTCTCTTCATTGTCCCGGTTTCCAAGCTCACAAGCCAACTACATGCACTCCAAGATCCTCATCATCGATTTCGGCTCCCAGGTGACCCAGCTGATCGCACGCCGCGTGCGCGACGCGGGCGTGTTCTCCGAAGTCTTCCCGTACGACGTGTCGGAAGAATTCGTCCGCAACTACGGCGCCTCCGGCGTGATCCTCTCCGGCAGCCACAACTCCACGCTGGAAGGCGATTCGCCGCGCGCGCCGCAAGCCGTGTTCGAACTGGGCGTGCCGGTGCTGGGCATCTGCTACGGCATGCAGACGATGGCCGCGCAGCTGGGCGGTAAAGTGGAAAACGGCCTGGTGCGCGAATTCGGCTACGCCGAAGTGCGCGCCCGCGGCCATACGAGCCTCTTGAACGGCATCAACGACTTCGTCACGCACGAAGGCCACGGCATGCTGAAGGTGTGGATGAGCCACGGCGACAAGGTGCTCGACATGCCGGCCGGCTTCAAGCTGATGGCCTCGACGGAAAGCTGCCCGATCGCCGGCATGGCCGACGAAGAGCGCAAGTTCTACGCCGTGCAATGGCACCCGGAAGTGACGCACACCGTGCAGGGCAAGGCCATGCTGGGCCGCTTCGTGCACGAGATCTGCGGCTGCAAGTCCGACTGGAACATGCCCGACTACATCACCGAAGCCGTCGAGAAGATCCGCGCGCAGGTGGGCACCGATGAGGTGATCCTGGGCCTGTCCGGCGGCGTCGATTCGTCTGTGGCCGCCGCGCTGATCCACCGCGCCATCGGCGACCAGCTGACCTGCGTGTTCGTCGACCATGGCCTGCTGCGCCTGAACGAAGGCGAAATGGTCATGGACATGTTCGCCAAGAACCTGGGCGTGAAAGTCATCCGCATCGACGCGGTAGACCAGTTCATGGGCCACCTGGCCGGCGTGACCGACCCGGAACAGAAGCGCAAGATCATCGGCCGCGAATTCGTCGAAGTCTTCAACGCCGAATCGGGCAAGCTGACGAACGCGAAATGGCTGGCGCAGGGCACGATCTACCCGGACGTCATCGAGTCGGCCGGCAAGGGCAAGAAAGGCCAGACGATCAAGAGCCACCACAACGTGGGCGGCCTGCCGGAACACATGAAGCTGCAGCTGCTCGAACCGCTGCGCGAACTGTTCAAGGACGAAGTGCGCAAGCTGGGCGTCGCGCTCGGCCTGCCGTACGAAATGGTTTACCGCCACCCGTTCCCGGGCCCGGGCCTGGGCGTGCGCATCCTCGGCGAAGTGAAGAAGGAATACGCCGACCTGCTGCGCCGCGCCGACGCGATCTTCATCGAGGAACTGCGCAACACGCCGTACGAAGCGGTCGTGGTGCCCGGCTTCGACCAGGATGGCGCACCGCGCAACTGGTACGAAGCCACGTCGCAGGCTTTCGCCGTGTTCCTGCCGGTGAAATCGGTGGGCGTGATGGGCGATGGCCGCACGTATGATTACGTGGTGGCGCTGCGTGCCGTGCAGACGCAGGACTTCATGACGGCGCATTGGGCGCATCTGCCGCATGAGTTGCTGGGGCGGGTTTCCAATCGCATCATCAATGAGGTGCGGGGTCTCAATCGCGTCGTGTATGACATTTCCGGGAAGCCGCCGGCGACCATTGAGTGGGAATGATGGGGTAGCCTGAATGCTCAGGCATTCACAGGCAGTTCAGTTAGACCAAGCCCCTGATTCCAGGGGCTTTTTTTTATGCCAGTACGGCAGATCCGGCAATTACCCTCCGTGATCGACAACGCCGCCGGCACCCACGTTACCGACATCGCGGTGAGCCAGGTTCCCTGGGCAGTGGTAATCCGCTGAGCTGTTGCAAAAGGGATTGCCTCGCGGTGACACCTGTACCAGCCTGCAACACCTCCGGCGCTGAAAGGCCCCGCCAAGCTGTGGCATGGCGCTTGCTCATCTTCCTGCACCACCAACCCATAAAGCAGGAGACACCATGAAACGCCTCGCCATCGGCGCCACCGCCGCCACCCTCGCCATTTCCGTATCCATGCTGGCCGCCGCGCATGGTCCCGTGACGCCGCAGAGCGTCGATACCAGGGGCCTGCCGGTGCTTGGTAACGAATGGCGCGACGAGAACCCCTACAAGGACAACAAGATCGCACTGAAGATCGGCGCATCTGCCTATACGCAGAACTGCGCCCGCTGCCACGGCCTGGAAGCCGTCTCCGGCGGCATCGCGCCCGACCTGCGCCTGATGGACCGGGATTGCGTCGGGCTGAAGAACGAGGCCAAGAAAAAGGCGTGCTACAAGGAGATCGATGGGTATTTCCTGGCATCGCTGCGCCGCGGCAAGGTGCGCAACGGTGCTGTCTACATGCCGCCATTCGAGGGCGTGTTCAACCAGGAGGCCATGTGGGCCATCAAGACCTACCTGGAAGAACGTCGCAGCACCAACTGAGGAGGCGCCATGCAACGCATGCGTATCATCCGGGTGCTCCTGCTGCTGGCACCCTTGCTGTTCGCCCAGCTGACACCGCACCTGATTGCACCGGTGCACGCTGAAGAACAGCGGAGCGGCGAATCGGGCAGCCTGAGGGTGGCCGTGTACGAGCAGTTCGCGCCGTTCTCGGACCATGGCAAGGGCATCGACATCGCGCTGGCCGAAGCACTGGCCAGGCACCTCGGGCTGAAACTGAGCCTGCTGCCGTTCCCGGCCGGCGAGAACCTGAACGACGACTTGCGCAACATGGTCTGGAAAGGGCACTACCTGGGCTATGGTCCGGCCGACGTGATGCTGCACGTGCCCGTGGACCGCGCCCTGATGGCGGCCAACAGCAAGGTCGAGATCTTCGCGCCTTACCACGTGGAGGCGGTACGCCTGGTACGCGACACGCAGGCGGTGCCGCAGTTCGATGGCATCGCTTCGCTGGTGGGCAAGCGTATCGGCGTGGAGCAGATTTCCATCGCGGCGATGGTGTTGCTGGGTGAAGGCCAGGGACGCCTGCGCGACGATGTCCGCATCTTTCCCACCGCCGCGCTGGCCCTGGAACAGTTGAAGGCGGGCCAGCTCGATGCGGTGCTGGCCAACCGTTCGGAAATCGAAGCGGCGGTGCGGGACGACGCCCGCTACCGGCAGGAACCGCTGGCATTCGAGCGCCTGCCACGCAATGGCTGGGCTGTCGGCATGGCCGTGCGCAAGGACGACACGGAGCTCGCTCGCCGCCTGCAATCGGCTCTCAACGACATGGTGGCCAGCGGCGAGCTGCGGGACATCTTCGCGGCCCATGGGGTCAACGTGGTCAAGCCATGATGCGCCGCACGCGACTCTCGCTCTCCGTCGCACTGGCGGCCGCGCTGATGGCGATGGCTGCCGCGGTCCGCGCGGCGGAGGGCATGCCTGCGGTGGAAATCGTCGGCGTTGCACCGCTGGCGGGCCAGGGTGTCGATCGCGACAAGCTGCCGTACGGCTTGCAGACGGCCAGCGGCAAGGCACTGCAGGAGCGGGGCGGCAACCTGGCCGACTTCCTGGACCGCGCCTTCACCGGGGTGAATGTCAACGATATTTCCGGGAGTCCGTTCCAGGTCGACGTCACGTACCGCGGCTACCGCGCATCGCCGGTGCTGGGCACCTCGCAGGGCTTGTCCGTCTATCTCGACGGCGTGCGTGTCAATGAGGCGTTTGGCGACGTGGTCAACTGGGACATGCTGCCGGAAGCGGCCATCGGCGGCGTGCAGCTGGCGCCCGCGGCCAACCCCCTGTACGGACTGAACACGCTGGGCGGAGCGCTCGTGCTGAACACACGCTCCGGCAATACCCACCCCGGCTTCAGCGGCGCCATCGCCGGCTCCAGCCATGGCCAGCGCCGCGCCGACCTGGCGTATGGCATCGGCAATCAGGCACTGCCAGGCGCAATGCATGCGTTCGCGGCCGCCACGCTGTTTCGTGACCGTGGCTGGCGCGACCATTCGGAAGGCCGCCTCGGCAACCTGTTCGTCAAGGTGGGGGGCATGCGCGGAGCACTGGACTGGCAACTGGCGCTGCTGGGCGGCGCCAGCCGCCTGGTCGGCAACGGCCTGCTGCCGAACAGCCTGTACGCCGGCGACCGCCGCGCCGTCTACACCTATCCCGACGAGACCCGCAACCGCCTGCGCCAGGTGCAGTTCAGTGCCGGCTGGCCCCTGCAGGGCGATGGCAGGCTGACCGCGTCGGCTTATCTGCGCAACAGCCGGCGCGACACGGTCAACGGCGATGTGGCGGACGATTACGCGGACTACGTGGCCGACTGTGGCTCAGGCTTCGATGATGCGGGCGCTGCGCTGGCCGTGGACTGCGGCAAGAGCCGTGCGGAAGGCGTGGCGCTGCACTCGGCGTCCTTGAACACGACCAGCACACGCCAGCGCAGCCGGGGCCTGGGGATCGGTTACCGCTCGGGTGGCGCCGGCGTGCAGTGGCTCGCCGGTGCCAGCATGGACCGCAGCCGCGTCGGCTTTGCCCAGTACGAACAGGCCGGGTGGTTTACGCCCGGGCGGGGCGTGCAGGGCGATGGCGAGGAGGAACGCGAGGAAGAGGTGACCGTGGCGGGCAGCGCGCGCCATGGCGCAGTGTATGGTGCCGCGACCTGGGCCCCCTGGTCCGGCACATGGGTCACCGCGGCGGCGCGCTACAACCATGCGCGCGTCGCCAACGCGCTCGCCACCGAAGGCGAAGCGCAGCCGCGCGAGCGATTTGGCTACACCAGGCTGAATCCGTCCCTGGGCGTGGCGGTGCGGATCGCGCCGGCGTGGACCGTGGTCGCCAACGTGGCGCAGAACAACCGCGTGCCGACCGTGATCGAGCTGGGCTGCGCCGATCCGGAACAGCCGTGCCGCTTGCCCGTGGGCCTGCAGGCCGACCCTTACCTGAAGCAGGTGGTGTCGCGCACGGCGGAGGCGGGCATGCGCTGGCGCCGCGACGACCGTTCCGGCATGGCTGTTGCCGTCTACCGCACGGTCAACCATGACGATATCCTGTTTCGCGCGGCGAGCCTGGCGCAGCATGGCTACTTCGCCAACTTCGGCCGCACCTTGCACGCGGGAGCGGATGTCACCGCCGACGTGCGCGCCGGCGCCATGTCGGCGCGAGTCGCCTACAGCTTCCTGCATGCCGTCTATGATGCGCCGGGCCGCTTGTTCGCCGGCACGCGCACTGTCGATGTCACGCCGGGGATGCGCCTGCCGGGGCTGCCGCGCCATGCCTTGAAGCTGGACCTGGACTGGCAGGCCGGCGCGGCGCTCAAGGTGGGGGCGGCGATGACGGCGCTGTCGCCGCTGGTCGCCCAGGGCAACGAGGATGGCTTGCTGACGGACGATGGCGAGCGTGCCGACCTGCGTATCCGGGGCCGCGCGCTGCTGTCGCTGCACGCCACCTGGCAGGCCGGCGCATGCGAGTGGTATGCCCGCGTCAACAACGTCACGGACAAGCGCTACGAGAGTTTTGGCGCCGTAGCGGCCGACCTGTTCGCCGGCGGCCGGCTGCTGCAGCCGCATGAACGGGCGGGCAGGGCGGAGCAGGCGCGCTTCGTGGCGCCCGGCGCGCCACGTTCGCTCACTGCCGGGCTGCGCCTGCGTTTCTAGCTGGCCCCGGCGGAACAGCAGGCAACCGATCGGCCCTTTCCCTTGCCGGCTCGCGGACTAGAACTGGTAGCGGGCGCTGGCGCCCTCCATCCAGGCACGTCCTGGCACACCTTCGTAGTAGCGCTCGTTCGTATCGCCGACGTTGACCGGGCCCACCTACTGCCGGTCCGGCAGGTTGTTTACCCGGGCAAATTCACGCAGGCGCCAGCCGCCCAGCCGCTGCGCCTCCTTCACCCGCATGTTGACGATGCCTTAGCCTGGCGCCGGCACCTCCATGCGCGCCGGCGCCAGGCCGAAGTTTCCCGCCATGGGCCGTCACGCGCAGGCGATCGTCGCCAAAGCGCTGTTCCCACGTGAAGCCGGCCAATCGCACCCTGGTTGTTCCAGCCTGGTACACCTGTGACAGCACGGGCGGGCAGCCCTGTGCCCCGACGTGGCACTTCTGCCGCGGAAAGGGCTGGCACGGCACTTGCGCATGACACTGTGCGACGACAGCCGGACCGTCCACCCGGGCGGACCGACAGTCAACGAAAAATCAACGAAAAATCAACGAAAAATCAACGAAAAATCAACGAAAGAGGATGACATGGATCTCGCCGATATCAGCAAACTGGGTGTTGCCAACCCGTTCAAGCAACGCTACGACAATTTCATCGGCGGCCAGTTCGTGCCGCCCGTCGGGGGCAGATACTTCCCCAACGTGACCCCGATCACCGGCCTGCCGTTCTGCGAAGTGGCGCGGTCGACGGCCGAGGATATCGAACTGGCGCTGGACGCGGCACACGCCGCCAAGGATGCGTGGGGCCGCACGTCGCCGGCCGAGCGCGCCAGCATCCTGAACCGCATCGCCGACCGCATGGAGCAGAACCTGGCGCTGATCGCCACCGCCGAAACCATCGACAACGGCAAGCCGATCCGCGAAACCACGGCGGCGGACATTCCGCTGGCCATCGATCACTTCCGCTACTTCGCCGGCTGCATCCGGGCCCAGGAAGGGTCGGTGTCGCAGATCGATGCGGAAACCTACGCCTATCACTTCCATGAGCCGCTGGGTGTCGTGGGGCAGATCATCCCGTGGAATTTCCCCATCCTGATGGCCGTGTGGAAGCTGGCGCCGGCGCTGGCGGCCGGCAACTGCGTCGTCCTGAAACCGGCCGAGCAGACGCCGGCATCCATCCTGGTGCTGGCGGAACTGATCGCCGACCTGCTGCCGCCGGGCGTGCTGAACATCGTCAACGGCTTCGGCCTGGAGGCCGGCAAGCCGCTGGCGTCGAGCAAGCGCATCGCCAAGATCGCGTTCACGGGCGAGACCGGCACCGGCCGCCTGATCATGCAATACGCGGCGCAGAACCTGATTCCCGTCACGCTGGAACTGGGCGGCAAATCGCCGAACATCTTCTTTGCCGACGTGATGGATGCGGACGACGCGTTCTTCGACAAATGCCTGGAAGGCTTCGCCATGTTCGCGCTGAACCAGGGGGAAGTGTGCACCTGCCCGTCGCGCGTGCTGATCCAGGAATCGATCTACGACCGCTTCATCGAGCGCGCGCTGGCGCGTGTGGCGGCGATCCGGCAGGGCAACCCGCTCGATGCCACAACGATGCTCGGCGCCCAGGCTTCGCAGGAACAGCTGGAGAAAATCCTGTCGTACATGGCCATCGGCAAGGAAGAGGGCGCCGAGCTGCTGGCCGGCGGCGAGCGCCATGTGCAGAGCGGCGACCTGGCCGGCGGCTACTACGTGCGGCCCACCGTGTTCAAGGGCGACAACACGATGCGCATCTTCCAGGAAGAGATCTTCGGCCCGGTGGTTTCCGTGACCACGTTCACGGATGAAGCCGACGCACTGCGCATTGCCAACGACACGCTGTACGGCCTGGGTGCCGGCGTGTGGACCCGGGACGGCGCGCGCGCCTTCCGGGTGGGCCGCGGCATCCAGGCCGGCCGCGTGTGGACCAACTGCTATCACCTATACCCGGCCCACGCGGCGTTCGGCGGCTACAAGCAGTCCGGCATCGGCCGCGAGAACCACAAGATGATGCTCGACCACTACCAGCAAACCAAGAACCTGCTGGTCAGCTACAGCCCGAACGCGCTGGGCTTCTTCTAGGAGCCGCCGACCCGGCCCCATGGCTGCGCTGCATTCGTCCCGCCGTACCGAAGTGCTGTGCTCGACGATGTGCCTTGCCCTGCGGCCGTGCTGGCAGCTCCAGGGACACCACTTGAACGTGGCCATATTTTGACGGAGGTGGACGATGGACAGGGATATCCGTCTGGCGCCGCACGCGGCCGCCGTCCGCACGGCGCGAGCGACGATGGACACGATCGAAAGGGTGACGGCCACCGCGGCGGCACTGCAACTGCTTGGCGAATTGCGCGGGGTCCACGGGCCGGTGATGTTTTTCCAGTCGGGCGGCTGCTGTGACGGGAGCGCGCCGATGTGCTATCCGGCGGGCGAGTTCTCGATCAGCGATAGCGACGTTTACCTGGGCAACCTGGATGGCGCGCCGTTCTACATCGGGCGCGAACAGTTCGACTACTGGCAGCACACGCAGCTGATCATCGACGTGGTGCCCGGCAACGGCGGCATGTTCTCGCTCGATAACGGCAGCGGGTGCCGCTTCCTGCTGCGATCACGGCTGTTCAGCGATGCGGAAAACGCGGCGTTGCAGGGATCGCCTGCCCGTCGACCAAACGAGTAGTTAAAACAAGAGGAGATAATCGTGCAAAAACTCATTACGGGAATGCTGCTGGGGACGGCTGCGCTGGCCGCGCAGGGCGCCAGCGTGACCAATGCGATGCTCGAGAATGCGGAGAAGGATACCGCCAACGTGCTGTCGTTCGGCATGGGCACGCAGGGGCAGCGTTATTCGCCGCTCAAGCAGATCAATACCGGCACCGTGGCCCGGCTGGTGCCGGCGTGGTCGTTCTCTTTCGGCGGCGAAAAGCAGCGCGGGCAGGAATCGCAGCCGGTGATCTTCAACGGCAAGATGTTCGTCACGGCGTCGTATTCGCGCATCTTCGCGATCGACCTCAAAACCGGCAACAAGCTGTGGAAGTACGAACACCGCCTGCCGGAAGGGATCATGCCTTGCTGCGATGTGGTCAACCGCGGCGCGGCGCTGTTCGACAACCTCGTTATCTTCGGCACACTCGATGCGCAGCTGGTGGCGCTGGACCAGGATACCGGCAAGATCGTCTGGAAGGAAAAAGTCGACGATTACGCGGCGGGCTATTCGATGACCGCCGCGCCCCTGGTCGCCAAGGGAGTGCTGATCACGGGCGTCTCCGGCGGCGAATTCGGCATCGTGGGGCGCGTGGAAGGGCGTAATCCGAAGACCGGGGAATTGCTGTGGAGCCGGCCGATGGTCGAAGGGCACATGGGCCACCGTTACGACAAGGACGGCAACGCCATCGAGGATGGCGTGACCGGCACTGCCAACCGGACCTGGCCGGGAGACCTGTGGAAGACCGGCGGCGCATCCACGTGGATGGGCGGCACCTACGATGCCAGCACCGGGCTGGCGTATATCGGCACGGGCAACCCGGCGCCGTGGAACAGCCACCTGCGCCCCGGCGACAACCTGTACTCGTCGTCGACCGTGGCGCTCGATCCGGCGACGGGCCGCATCAAGTGGGCGTACCAGAACACGCCGAACGATGCGTGGGACTTCGATGGCGCCAACGAGTTCGTGACGTTCGACATGGATGGCAGGCGCCTGGGTGGCAAGGCCGACCGCAACGGCTTCTTCTATGTCGTCGATGCGAAGAACGGCAAACTGGAGAATGCCTTCCCGTTCGTGAAGAAGATCACGTGGGCTTCCGGCATCGACCTGAAGACGGGCCGCCCGAAGTTCATCGATGCGGGCCGTCCCGGCGACCCCACCAAGGGGCCCGAAGGCCAGAAGGGCAGCACGGTGTTTGCGGCGCCGGCGTTCCTGGGCGCGAAAAACCAGATGCCGATGGCGTACAGCCCGCAAACGAAGCTGTTCTATGTGCCCGCCAACGAATGGGGCATGGATATCTGGAATGAACCGATCTCCTACAAGAAGGGCGGGGCTTTCCTCGGCGCCGGTTTCACGATCAGGCCCCTGTTCGCCGACTATATCGGCGCCCTGCGCGCGGTCGATCCGAAAAGCGGCAGGATCGTATGGGAAGCGAAGAATACCGCGCCCTTGTGGGGCGGCGTGATGACCACGGCGGGCAACCTGGTCTTCTACGGCACGCCGGAAGGCTACCTGAAAGCGCTCGATGCGAAGACCGGCAAGGAATTGTGGAAATTCCAGACCGGCTCCGGCGTGGTGGCACCCCCAGTCACCTGGCAGGAAGGCGGCACGCAGTACGTGGCCGTGGTGTCCGGCTGGGGCGGGGCCGTGCCGCTGTGGGGCGGCGAGGTGGCGAAGAAAGTCAATTTCCTCGAGCAGGGCGGTTCCGTGTGGGTGTTCAAGCTGACCGGCAGGTGAGTACCGGGTTCTCCTTTCGCAGGCGGCTCCGGCCGCCTGTTTTTTTGCGCGGCGCAGCATCCGTGGAACGCTCCAGAAAATGACAGTGGCACACCCGGTTGATCAGGTTTTGCACAACCGGCATGGCGCCGGTGCGCCGCTGCCCCTTGGCGGTCACGGGCACGCAAATTGCGCACTACCCGGCGCATCGGTTCGATGCACACACTAAAACAAGGAGACTGCGATGAGGAAGACACTGTTGAGAGGTGCGATGGCGCTGTGCGTGGCACCCGCGGCGCACGCTGTCGATATCAAGGCCGGCGACTGGAATGTCAACGTGGGCGGCATCGTCAACGCCTACTACACCCATGTGTCGTGCTCGGGCGATGCGCTGGCCGGCCTGGCTCTGGCCAGCCGCGCGATCGGCTGCGGTGGCGAGGATGGACGCACCACGATCGGCAACGGCCTGTTGCCCAATGGCCTGGTGACATCCGCCACGTCGCGCCAGGGCGATTTCGACGTCAAGGCCCACATCGGTATCTACCACGCCACCGCCACCGACAGCGCCATCGCACAGAACAGCGAAGTCGATGTGCGGCAGGCCTACTTCACGTTCGGCAACGCGGACATGGGCACGGTGAAGCTGGGCCGCGACAACGGCATCTTCGGCGCCAACGCGATCTTCGGCGACATGACCCTGATCGGCGCCGGCGCGCCCGTGCAGGCCACGCAGCGGGGCCGCGTCACGCTGGGCCACATCGGCGCCGGCTACAGCTATGTGGGCTACTACGGCCAGATCGCCTGGAGCTCGCCGAAGATGGCCGGCATCGTTATCGACGTGGCGCTGGTCAGCCCAGTCAGCGATTCGCCCATTGTCGAGGCCAACCGCTACAAGACGAAGTCGAACCCGCAGGTGCAGGCACAGGCGACGTATGCGGCCGAGGGTTTCAAGGCGTGGATCGGTGCCAAGACGCAGAAGTTCAATGCCGTGGCGCCTGGCGTGGAAGACTTCACGATGGCCGGCTACGAGGCGGGCGCATCGTGGCAGGGCGGCCCGGCCGGCGTGCTGATCAATTTCCAGGGCGGGCGCGGGCTGGGCATCCTGTCGGACGCCGACCAGGGCGACGTGCGGTCGAAGAACTGGTTCGCGCAGGGCACGTACAAGGTCACGGAAAAGCTCAAGCTCGGTGTCGGCTACGGTGTCAGCCGCAACGACAGCGACGCCGCGGGCACCGCGGGCCTGGAATCGAACGCCAACCTGACCGTGGGAGCTTACTACGCGCTGAACAAGGTGGTCACGCTGGTGGCGGAAGTCGGCGAGACGAAGTCGAAAGGCTTCGGCGGCGGCACGGCGAAGATGCATGGCGGCTCGCTGGGCGGCATCATCATCTTCTGAGCCCATGGCCTTCGTTCGCCTCCGCGTGCTCGCTTACTTGCTGCCATCTCTGCTGCCATGCCTGCTGCCATGCCTGCTGGCGATGGTGGCCGGGCTGGCGCATGGCGGCACGCTGACACGCGCACAGCTGGTGCAGCGCTTTCCGCCGCCGCTGGTGGTCGGCGAGCGGGATGCGACCCTGCCGGCCTGGCCGCTGTTCCGGCAGGAGGGCACGGCCACGGTGCTTGCCGGCTACGTGTTCGAATCGGCCGACCTGGCCCCGGTTCCCGGGTTCGCGGGCGTGCCGCCGAACCTGCTGGTGGCTATCGATGCGCAGGGAACCTTCCTGGACGTGGCCGTACTGGCGCAGCACGAGCCGGTCTTCCTCGAAGGGCTGGGCGAGGAACCGCTGCGCCGCTTCGTGGAGCAGTACCGGGGCATCTCGCTGGGGCAGAACGTGGCGATCGACAGCAAGGGCGCGCGCCTGGCCGACGGCCGGCACGCCTACCTGGATGGCGTGGCCAAGGCTACCGCTTCCGTGCGCATCGTCAACCAGTCCGTGCTGGCGGCCGCGCTGGGCGTGGCGCGTGCCAGGCTGGGTTTCGCACAGGGCCGTGATCCCGGCATGATGGCGCGCGTACTCCCGCTGTATCGCGAGGTACTCGATACCCGCGCGATGCTGGCGCAGGGCCTGGTCGGCCGGCTGCACCTGGCCAATGGCGACGTGGATCGCCTGTTTGCCGGCAGTGCCGGAGCCGGCTTCGACACCGGACAGGCACGGGGGCCGAAGGGCAGGGTGGAGAGAGGCGGCACGTTCGTCGACGTGCATGTGGCGCTGGTCTCGGTGCCCGCCATCGGCAGCCAGCTGCTGGACGATCGAAGCTGGCGTCGCCTGTCGGCGCGGCTGGAACCGGGCGATCATGCGCTGCTGGTGCACTGGTCCGGCCCCTACGACCTGCTGGGCGAGGATTTCGTGCGTGGCAGCGTGCCGCAGCGGCTGCAACTGCGGCAGGACGGGCTGCCGCTGGAAATGCGCGACCTCGACCTGGATCTGCGCCTGCGCGAGCCCGCCGTGCTGCCGGGCGGGCAATTCACCGTGTTCCGTGTGCTCGCGCAGTCCGGCCTCGATGCGGGCATGCCTTTCGCCGTCACGTTGCCCATCACGCGCAGCAAGGGGATCGTCTATCCGGAACGCACCACGCGCGAGGCGGCCATGATGTACCGGCTGCCGGCGCGCTTCGTCGAAGCGCCGCCGGACGACGGCAAGGACTGGCGTGCCAGCTGGCGCGCACGCCGCCTGGAACTGGCCGTGCTGGCGGCGGGGCTGGCCCTGCTCGTCTTCGCGCTGTGGCAGCAACGCCGGCTCGCGGCGTCCGGATGGCTGCCGCGCTTTCGCGCCGGGTACCTGCTGTTCACGGTGGGCTTCATCGGCTATGTGGCCCAGGCTCAGCTATCCATCGTCAACCTGACCGGCACGGTGCAGTCGCTGCGCGATGGCCGCGGACTGGCATACCTGCTGTTCGATCCGATGACCCTGGCACTGTGGGGCTGCGTGGCCTTGTCACTGTTTGCCTGGGGGCGCGGCACGTTCTGTGGCTGGCTGTGCCCGTTCGGTGCGTTGCAGGAGTTCGCCGGCCAGCTGGGCAGGGCCCTCGGCGTGCGCCAGGTGCGCCTGCACACGGCGCGGGACCGGCGCCTGAAGCGGCTCAAGTACGTGCTGCTCGCGCTGGTGCTCGCTGCAGCCCTGGTCTCGCCGCAATGGACGGCCTGGCTGGTGGAACTGGAACCGTTCAAGACCGCCATTACCCTCAATTTCGTGCGGACGTGGCCTTTCGTGCTGTACGCGGCGGGCCTGCTGGCGCTGGCCACGGCGGTGCACAAGTTCTTTTGCCGCTACCTGTGCCCGCTCGGCGCCGCACTGGCACTGCTTGGAAGGGTGCGCTTGTTCGACTGGATCCCGCGCCGCGCCGAGTGTGGTACGCCTTGCCAGACCTGCCGCCACCGCTGCGCCTACCAGGCCATCGGCCCCGGTGGGGCAGTGGCCTACGACGAGTGCTTCCAATGCCTGGACTGCGTGGAAATCCATGACAGCCCGACCCGCTGCGCGCCGCTGATCGCGCGGCAAAAACACTATCGCACGATCGCCATCCTGCCGGAGGAAATGCCATGAAACGTCGTACCTTCATCGCCGCATCATTGGGATTGTGCGCTACCGTGCCCGCACCTGCCGGGGCGCGCCTGTTCACCGGGGCAACGCTCGCCTTCGGTACCACGGTGAGTATCGCGGCGGTGCATCACGACCGCGCCGTGGCGCAGGGCGCCATCGCGGACGCGCTTTGCGCGGCGCGTGCGGTGGACCGCCTGATGAATCTCTATTCGCCGCGCAGCGAAGTGGCGCGCCTGAACCGCGATGGCATCCTGCGCCGGCCGTCGCACCAGCTGCTCGCGGTGCTGGAAGAGGCGCGCCGCCTGTCGCAGCTCACCTGCGGCGCGTTCGATATCACGGTCCAGCCTTTGTGGCAGGCATTCAACGCGGCCGCCGCCACCGGAAGGGTGCGGCTGCCACCGGAGCATGACAGGCTGCGCGCCGCCCGGCAGGTGAACTGGCGCCATGTGGCGTTCGACGCGACCGTCGTGCGGTTGACGCGGCCGGGCATGGCGATCACCTTGAATGGCCTGGCACAGGGCTACGCGGCGGACCTCGCGCTGCAAACGCTGCGCGAGCGCGGCATCGAGGCGGCCTTGCTCGACACGGGCGAATTCATTGCGCGCGGGCGCAATCCCACGGCGAATTCCGCCACGATCTGGCACCCGTGGACACTCGGCGTGCGCGACCCGCGCGATGCCGCGGCGCTGGATGCCGTCGTCAGGCTCGACGAGCGAGCCATGGCCACCTCGGGCGATTACGCCAGCACCTTCACGCCGGACTGCGTACACCATCATATCTTCGATCCCGCGACAGGCTTTTCGCCGCTGGATCTCGCCAGTGTGACCGTGATGGCGCCGACCGGTCTGCAGGCCGATGGCCTGTCGACAGCCTTCATGGTGCTGGGCGCGGCGCGGGCGCATGCGCTGGCGGCGCGCCTTCCCGGCGTGGACCTGCTGACGATCGACAAGCGTGGCCTGGCGCGCCGTTCGCCGGGCTTCGCCAAGGCCGAGCTGCCGCTCACCTGATATGGGGCAGCTTGCGGTAGATCGTGTTGCGCGATACCCCCAATGCGCGTGCGGCGGCGGAGACGTTGCCGCCATGGGCATCGAGTGCCCTGGCGATCATCCGGTGCTCCATGGACTCCAGGTCGGTGGTGGCCTCGGGCGGCGGGGCAGTCGGCGCGGCGGCCGGGGCGACGGCCGGCGCAGCGTTGCCGCTGCCCTGCGTCGCATGCAGGTCGTCCATGAAGTCGTCCGGCATGTGATGCAGGGCGATCACGCGCTCGTCGCCCGCCATGATGACGGCGGTGCGCAGCAGGTTCGTCAACTGGCGGAAATTGCCCGGCCATTGATGCTGGCGGAACATGCGCATCAGGTCGGGGGCCACGTCGTAGCGGTCCTGCCCGGATTCGGTGGCGAGGATCTTGCCCACAACGGTTTCCAGGTCGGTACGGTCGCGCAGCGGGGGCAGTTTGACCACGAGGCCGTTCAGGCGGTAGTAGAGGTCTTCGCGGAACAGGCCGCGGGCGATGCGCTCGCGCAGGTTGTGGTTGGTGGCGCAGATCACTTCCACATTGACGGGGATCGACTTGTTGCTGCCCAGCGGCGTCACCATCCGCTCCTGCAGCACGCGCAGCAGCCTGGCCTGCAAGCTGAAGGGCATGTCGCCGATTTCGTCGAGGAACAGCGTGCCGCCGTTGGCCTGCAGGATCTTGCCGACGGCGCCTTTCTTGCGCGCGCCCGTGAAGGCACCATCCTCATAGCCGAACAGTTCGGATTCGATCAGCGTTTCCGGGATCGACGCGCAGTTCACGGGCACGAACGGCGCCTGGGCGCGGGGAGAGTCGTTGTGGATGGCCTGGGCCAGCAATTCCTTGCCGGTGCCGGTCTCGCCAATGATCATGATGGGGATATCCTTGCCCAGGACCTTGCCGACCCGGTCGAGGACCTGCTCGAGCTGCGCGTCGCCGGTGCGCAGGTAGCGCAGGCCGGACAGCCGGCGCGGGGCAGCCGGGCTCGATGGAATGCCGGCCTGTGGCCCGGCTTCATGGGCCGCCAGCGCGTGCTGGAAATGGCCGTGCTGCAGGCGCAGTTGCGCGCGGGCCGCCACGCGCACGCCGCTGTGCATGCACAGGTCCAGCATGCCCGGCGCCGCCGTGCGGTAGTGGTCGTAGAGCGCGGAGACGGACAGGCCGAACAGGGAGCTGAAGGTGTGCAGCTGCAGCGCGCCATACGACAGGCCCAGCTGGAACAAGCCACTGCGGTTGGCGGAGATGAAGCGCCCGCCCGGCGTAAACGACGCGATCCCTTCCATCAGCGTGCCGATGAACTCTGGCCGCGCGTGGAAGTGCAGCGTGATCGAATCCTCGAACGTGGCGGAGAACAGCTGGTTCTCGACCATCAGCGCGGACATCCGCACCAGTGCCATCGTGTGATTGTGGAAGCTGCGCTGGTCGCCCGACACGTCGAGCACGCCGATCACCCTGCCATGGTGATCCGAGATCGGTGCGGCGGAGCAGGTGAGAAAATGGTTCGCCTTCAGGTAGTGCTGATCAGCGTGTACCAGTGTTGGCTTGCCTTCCGCGATGGCCGTGCCGATCGCATTCGTGCCCCGGCATTGCTCGGACCATGCCACACCGGGCTGCAGCGCGACGCGATTGGCCTTTTCGACAAAATCGTCGTCGCCCAGCGAGTGCAGGATCACGCCGCTCGCATCGGTAAGGATCACCATGTTGTGCGTATTGGCAATCTGCTGGTACAGGGTCTCCATCGCCGGTATCGCATGCCGGTGCAACACCCGGTTTTGTTCGATCAGCGCGCTCAGGGCGCTTCCGCCCAGGGGATCGGGATCGACGCTGGTGCCGATGCCGAGGCCGAATGATTGCGAGCGCTGGCGGGAAATCTCGATGGTATCGGCATATTGCTCGGCATGCGCGAGCGGGGTGCCTGCTTCTGGAATCGTGCGTTGGTACATGTCTCCAATCCCCTTCATGGCCGTCTGGCGCGGCGGTTTTTGCCCGGGAGGCTGATTCTTAATGTAACACCTGTGTCAGTTTGGAACAAAAGAAGATGACACCGGCGTTGTCTCACGAATCAAGCAAGCATGATGCCTGCGGCGTCCCAAGTTTCCGCGCTGCCATGGATGTGCCGCTGAGGCGATTTGTTATCGGTTGCGGCCCTCCTGAAAAATGTGCCGGTGCGAGAATACTGACGTATAGCTGGGCATCATTGGATTACGTGGAATGTCGGCCGGGCATATGTATTGTCCACGGAGATGCAAAGCTTGCCACGTAGGTCGGTGTAGGTGAGGTGGGTAAGTGGTGCTGCCGCTATTTCAACAATCTTCAAGGGAATTTCGAAAGACACCGTCGCTTCCGAACCCAGACTTCGGGAGCAAAACTATCGGGACGAGGTGTTACCTTTCGCTGAAGGCTGACCGCTTAAAGGCCCGCCGTCGATCATGCAACTCGACAAATTGCTGAGCAATAATTTGTCGTAATGAGAGATTTGTCGCTCATAGTCGTAGCGACTCGGCAGTCATGGTATTTTCGATGGCATCCCGACGGCAGCGCCAGCCCGTTTCGCTATCGAAATCAACGACTTGGCGAAACCAATTGATAGTCGAGTGGGAATGAGGCGTTAGCTGAATGCTCAGGCATTCACAGGTAGTTTAATAAGACTAAGTCGATGATTTTATAGGATTTTTTATGCCGAGTTCGAAAAGGCTCGCAACATCGAGCAGCTCAAAGCCAAACAGTTTTATGGCATTCATCATGGTACTAAAGCTGGCCGCGCTAGCTCATCGGCAAAGTACCATGTTGCCGAAAATTTCTGGAAACTCGCAATCCTGATATCGGATTTTGAGTAAGGCATTGTTTTAAACTCATCTCTTCCGTAGTTCATGGCATTGAACCTTCGTGGTATTTGGGAGGTCGCTCTAGGTATTGTGCCTTTGCGGTGTTCTGCGAAGGTATTATAAGTCATTGAATCCTCTAGTGATCTTATGCTTCATGGTTTCGAGAGGTGACTGAAATGCTGACTGAGGCAAAACTTCGGAGTCTGAAGCCCGGGCCGCAGTTCTATAAGGTGGCTCGCTGCGAGGCAGCATAACCGTCCTGCATGATCGTCTTGGTCGACTGACGCTGAGAGCGTAGTGCTTTTCGAAAGAAAGCTTTTACTGAAGCGACGTTGCGACACATGCTCAGCCGGAAGTCAACTGTCTTGCCTGACGCATACATTGCTCGGTAGAGATATGCCCATCGACCGCGGATATGCATGTACGTTTCGTCGACCCGCCAGAAAGTGCCTGCCGACGCCGCGAAGCGGCTCCAGCGTTTGTCACACTCGGGTGCATACCGCTGCACCCAGCGCAGAATTGTCATGTGAGCGATCTGTAAGCCTCCTCGCTCGGCCACCATCTCGACCAAGTGCCCGTACGAAAGCTTATAGCGCAGGTACCCGCGCACGCAAAGGATGATGATATCTTGTTCGAAGTGTTGGCCCTTGAACAGGTCGCTCTTGCTCGTGTAACTACGCATGTCAGGCAAAGGCCGTCATTCTAGCCGAGCTGCAGGTTTGCACCAGAGCCGTAGAGATTGTTTGCTAGCCTACTGCTAGGAAAGGCGGGGAGGGAGCGAGCGATGAAGAAATTGACGAGCTTTGCCGAGGACCTGTTGGCTTCGGCCGATGAGAGGCGGTTCACGCCGGAACTGCGAATTGTCGCCTTGAGTATCGCTGTGCGCATAATCAGCCAGCAGGACGCATTTCGCGCACAATTCGTGTCTACCGATTGCTCAGGAAGTAAGTACATGAATCAGGGATTTGATTGGCTTCCGCCGGATTGATTGTTGTCGAAGTCGTTTATTGCAACGTTAGCTGCGGATGGTTCGCTTGTTTCAGGTGTCTCGGCAGCGCAGGTTCTTGCTACCGCCGGCTTGGCCGCCGCAGTTTCGTTTTTCTTTCGATCGATAACGTCGGTGATTCGGTAGACCTCCGAAATGTACAACTGAAAAAAGTAGATTGATGCTATAAAGATAAAGAGGCCAATTACAGGCGACTTCAATTTGACCCCATGCGCGCTAACCTCAAAAGCACTTTCTAAGGTACTCTGATCATTCCATCCCTTGGCCATTTGAAGCCAACTCATAATAAGGCCGGCGACAATGATACAAAGACCCAAGCCGAGCATAATCCATCCTGCGATATACTGCGCCCATAACGTCGACATGCGGTGCTGTGTCGCCACCTTTTCTTCTTCCTCAAGTCGCCTATCACTAGCGACCCTCAATTCGTGCTGCTCGGTTTTCAGCTGGAATACCTTTATACGGTAGAATTTTTCAACGCACTCATCATTCCCCTTGGGACAAGATGAGATGTCAAGTCCAGCAGCGGGACGCGCGTCTGAAGTAGTGAAGAGCATTAGCCACAGCACACACGCCATCCATCTGCGGAAGAGGTCACTGCACATCTTCCGCAACCTCTTTCTTCGAAAGGCAGAGCTTCGACTTCGTTTTGTAGTACGGTTTTTCAGGCGCGCACTCGGGCAGTAATGGCGAAATTGAGTTGGTTAGGCTGTCGCTGTTAGGCCCAGTACTGCTCCTGGTCGAGCTCGTGGTTCGGGGATGAAGCGGGATGTCGCCGCCGTTTGGTCCGCCACCGCCCATAACTGAAGAACAGACTGAGCAGTGCTTGAGTTCCCTCAGCCCACGGATCACCTGCTGTTTTCTGACTTCGTCGGCTTCTGTTGCAGCGGGAGTGTTTTGTAAAATATCGATGAATTTAGGATTTACTTGCCAGTTGGGAATCAACCCCGACTGGCCTTGAATGGCTCTAATCTTGGCGCGCAATTCATCGCTGTCAACCCGACTCACGGGTAGGTTGTTAGTGCTTTGTGACTGTTGTGATAGCCCTTCTAACAAGCGGGCACGTTCTGCCGCGCCTGACATGACCCCTTGCGTCGCATGCGGAGCGCCGCGGGGGGCACTCGGCGACGCGGCTACTTGGGCCTGAGCGATGGGAGTCCAAGCTAGAGCTACGCATAAAAAGCAGTGACGAAACATGGCGACCTCCCGTTTTATCTCTTTAAGCGTATTCCTAAGTGGGAGTTCTTTCAAACGTCAAATTGGTGCAAGAGGCGCATACGGGTTCATTGTGGCAAGTTAGCAACTCATAGGCGTCCCTCTACCTGGAGGTATTTTGCCTAGTGCTGTGGTACGTGGCATCCGCCCACGCAACCTTGAAGGACGCCGAGTGGCAGCTCGGCTGAAACGGGCTCTGTAAGGAGCATATGCGCGCGGCGGACAACCGTTGCGCTTCAGTGCATTTGTGCCCGTACAAAAAAACATTCAGCAAAATAGACGCCGGCGATGCTCAGCGAATCACACTGCCTTTTCGGTCGCACCAGCCCATGTGTCACGGCATTGCATGCAATACTTGGCTATGCCGAGCAAGCGGACTCAATCGTACTGTGCGGTGGTCGCGGCCGCCCTTCGCAATCTTAGGCGAGCGGACTACTCGGCACCGCCGAGACTGAATTTGATTTCGGAGAGAGTCCATGCCAGTTCCGCTAGTTGGAGATGTGTCTCCCATTTTTCCGGTCGCGGCCATGCCCGCATGTCTACGAACAGCCTAAATCACTCGGTGCAGCATCAACTCGACAGCATCGACACCTATGCGCGGGAACAAGCCATGTGATCTTGCCCCGTATTACCGGACACAGACTATCGCTAAAATCCCAGCGATCTGAGCCCGGCGCGTTAGCTCTTTTCTGTACATGCGTGGCTTCAGTGGCCACCAGTTCGAAGAAATTGAAGCTGCTCGGCTCCTCGAAGACGCCGACCAGCACGGCGGTGCCGGCCTTGCGGATCGCGTCGATCGCCAGCTTTGCCGTGTCCCGGTGGCCGATGCACTCGAAGCCGACGTCCGCGCCCAGGCCGCCGGTGACGCGGCGCACCTCGGCCAGCGCGTCGCAGGAAGACGGGTCGAACACATGGCTGGCGCCGACCGCCGTGGCGCGCGCCTTGCGCGCCGCCGACATCTCCAGCGCGATCACCTGCGTGGCCCCGGCGGCACGCGCGCACGCGATCGTGCAAAGGCCGATGGTTCCCGCGCCGACCACGACGACGCTGCGCCCGAGCAGGCTGCCGGCCTTCTTCACCGCGTGCATGCCGACGGCGAGGGGTTCGATCAGGGCGCCGGCTTCGGCGGGAAAGCCGGCCGGCAGCTTGTAGAGCAGCTCGGCCGGAACGTTGACCAGTTCGGCGAAGGCGCCGTTGTTCATCAGTCCCGTGAAGGCGAGTTGCTCGCAGATGTTGTACATGCCATGCGTGCAGTAGTAGCAATGCCCGCAATGCTGGCACGCGTCGGCGGCCACGCGTTCGCCGACGGCGAACCCGTGCACACCGGGGCCGACCGCGGCGATCTCGCCGCAGAACTCGTGCCCCAGGATGCACTGCCCCTGGACACCCGTCAGCGGGTGGGGCGCAGCGACGGGAATGAACACGGGGCCGGCCAGGTATTCGTGGAGATCGGATCCGCAGATGCCGCACCAGTGGACGTGGATCTGCACCCATCCTTCGGGAGGTGGCGGCGGCAGCGGGACGGTTTCGACGCGGATATCGTGGCGGCCATGCCAGACGGCCGCGCGCATCGTGCGCGAAGTATCGGTTTGCGGATCGGTCATGTTCTGTCTCCTTTGTTGTGGAGACAGGAACACAGCAACACGCGTGCCAGCGCGATCCAGTCGGGGTGGGATAGAAAATTGGCCGCCTGCCCGGGCAAGGGCGCGGCCCGGGTGGCACCGTCATCGCCCGGCTGCGACAACTGTGCCTGCGCCGGGTGTCGCAGTGCGACAGTATCCGGGGCGCCACTGTGCGGTACTATCGCATCGAACCGGAACGCAGCAACTCGCATGCGGCCTGGAAGCGCATGCGATCGTGCTGTCCTATCGAGCGCAGTGGCCCGCGCCGGCATGACGCGGGTCCGCTGCACCGACAGCGCCCTTACTGCGCCGCTTTCCGATCACTGACCGCCTGCACCAGGTCGATCTGGGCTTTCAACGGATCGGCCTCGAACGCGGCAGCCGTGCCAGCGGCAGTGAACTCGAGCATGCCATTCTTCTCCCCGGCATACGCAGGCCAGGCAGTGCGTCCACCCCCATTCGGATTGCCCGACTTGGCGAACTGCGCCCAATAGCCCGTGGTCAGCCGCGACACCGCGGTGTCCTGGGGCGTCACGGCGCTGCCATACGTGTCCGCCAGGGTGCCAAACACGTAGGGCATCTCGGCGGCATGCACGGCGCCAGGCACCTTGTCGCGGACCGACTCGGCAACGTACGAGAAGCGGTACACGTAGGCGGGCTGTCCGTGTGCGGCGAAGATCCGCGCCGCGAACCGCGCCGGCTCGTCCATCAACTGCACGCGGGCGATCTGGTTGCGCACGTCGTCGACGGTGGCGGTGCCCTTGGGATCGAAGGCGGCGCGCGCCGCCGGCAGGTTGGGCGCGCCGAAGATGGCGAAGGCTTCATCCTTGGTCTGCGCAGGCGCGGCGAAGCCGAGATCGAGATCGGTACTGCCGATCAGGAGCGGGACGGGGGTGAACTGGCCGCTGACATACTGCGCGCCCGGTTCATCCACCACCATCTTCCCTTCGATCATCGGGCCGCCCGCATAGTTGTAGCCCAGGTAGAGGTTGGCCTGCACCTGGTCGGCGGACAGCGCGCGCAACGCGGCCAGGCCGCCGGCGCCGGTATCGTCGATTCCCACGCTCTTGGCGAATGTCACGCCGATTTCCTCGCCGGAGGCGCCGATGCCCTTGGCATTGCGGCGCAGGTATAGCCGGTACACCTGATTTTCGCGGCCGTTCCCGGATTGCACTATCGCTTTCTGGAACAGCCCCTTGGCCAGCGGTGTCGTCAGCAGCGAGTGCACCGACTCGCCGCCGGCCGACTCGCCGGAGACGGTCACGTTGTCGGGATCGCCGCCAAAGGCGGCGATATTGCGCTGTATCCATTTCAATGCCGCGACCTGGTCCATATACGCGTAATTGCCCTGCAACTCGTTCGGCTGCTCGGCGCTCAGCGCGGGATGGGCGAAGAAGCCGAAGCGCCCCAAGCGGTAGTTGAACGTGACCAGCATCACGCCTTCCCTGGCGAACGCCTTGCCGTCCGACGCGCCGCTGCCATAGGTATAGGCGCCGCCGTGGATATACACCAGCACGGGCAATTTGTCGCGGGCCGGCACCTCGCTGACCGGCCGCCAGACATTGAGGAACAGGCAATCCTCGGAGGGCGCCGCAGCGGTCGTCGGCGCAGCGTTCGGGAAGACCTGCTGCATGCAGTCGTGGCCGAACGCGGTGGCCGGGCGCGTTCCGCTCCACGGCGCGGCCGGCTGCGTGGGGCGCCAGCGCAGGTTGCCGACCGGTGGCGCCGCATAAGGGATGCCCTTGAACGACAGCACGCCATCGGCTTCCGCCCCCTGGAGGATGCCGCTTTCCACGGTGACCACGGTCCGGTCGCCGGACAGGCCGCCACAGCCGGCCAGCAGGGCGATCGACCCGGCCAGCCCCAGCGACAGGGGCAGGCGTTTCAAGGCAACTCGGATACCAGTGCAGTGCGAGGCGATGCTCATGCTCATTTCTAACCTTTCGATTGTTTTGGTTGTGGGAGGTTCAGGTTGAAACCAGTGCGGAAAGCCGATACGACGGGACAGCGATCGTGGCGCGTGCAGTCGTTGCACGCGCCACCCATACGGGAGTACAGCGAGTGGGTACAGCAGTGGGGCCTACAGCAGGAAGCCCAGCGCGTTCAGCGCCTCCTGCGAATTGATCAGCCGGACCACCTTGCGCTCCAGCAGTGCGCCGGCAGGCAGCAGGCGCACCCGGTGCGTCAGGTTGGCGGCGAACAGCGTGGTCGCGCCGCGCTTGTGCGCCGCCAGCAGCTGGGCCGAGCGCACTTCGACGATGTCGCCATCGATGCCCACCAGGGAAAAGCGCGACACCGTCCGGATCGTCCGCGCCGAATCCGCGGCGGACATCGAATAGCCGGACGTGAAGCGTTCGATGCGCAGCTTGCGCATGCGGGCATCGTCGTAGGCGTAGTTCAGCTGGCTCTCGAAATCGTCCGTGTCCGGGTCGATCGGCACCACGTAATGGCCGTCCTCGGCCCACAGGGCGCCCCAGGCATCGTAGTCCTTGTTGTCCAGCAGTTCGGCCTCGCGCCAGATGAACGCGATGGCGCGGCCCAGCGGGGTCGTCAGGTCGGCGACGGGGATATCCATATCAGTCATTGCTCATCATCCTCTTCCACATGGCATAGGCTTCGCGCATGCCGGTTTCATCTGTCGAATGCGACACCTTGTCGCCGTTGCTGTCCACCCATTCGCGGTTCAGGCCGCGATTGACGAGGATCGGCACGTCTTTCCCGGCCCGCGCGCCGCTCTGCACGCGCTCCCACGCTTCCGCATCGTCCGGGCTGCCGAAGCCGAACGGGCCCTGGAAGTGTTCATGGATGCGCAGGCGCTCGCGGTTGGCGATTTCCGGGCCGCCATCCATGCCCAGCGCGATGTGGCGGATCTCGGTCTCGTCCACCGCCACGGGGCGCAGCACGCGGAAGAACGACATCGACATGGCCACGTTCGGGAACAGGTTCAGGTTGAAGCCGGCGCCGTGCAGCGAACGGACGATGCGGCGTACCTGCTCGGCCGGATAGTCCTTCGACAGCGCATCGATCACGTGCTGGAAGCGCTCCTGCAGCTGCTCGGTACCGTCGTCGACATCGAGGTCCACGTGTTCCGGCACCATCACCATCACGCTGTGGCCATTGCCCAGCGAGCGGGTGATGGCTTCATCGTCCGTCATGAACGACAGCATCTCCGACGTCTCGGCATCGACCGATTGCAGGAAGGTCTTGTGCACCACCGGGAAGTGGTAGCCGTCGGTGGTGTTCTCCAACTGGATCTTCCAATTGCCCTTGAAGGTGAACTTGTGTTCGCCCTGTGTCTTGACCGGGAAGCCGGCGCCCTGTTTCATGAACAGGTCGATCCAGTGGCGCGCATTGCCGAGGAAGTCCTCGAGCGGCTCGATATCCTGGTTGTAGCTGGCGAAGACCATGCCGGCATACACGCCCACGCGAAGGCTCTTCAGCGGCAGGTCGGCCTTCTCGACCACATCCTCGTAGCCGTCGGCATAGGGCAGGCCGCGCAGCTTGCCGTCCAGCCCATACGACCAGCTGTGGTAGGGGCAGGTGAAACCGGTCGCATTGCCCTTGGTCTTTTCGCAGACCGTGGCGCCGCGGTGGCGGCAGCGGTTTTCCAGCACGTGGATGTTGTCCTGGCGGTCGCGCACGACGATCACCGGATTGCGGCCCACGAACGTGGAACGGAAGTCGCCCGGTTTCGGCAGTTCGCTGACGTGCGCGACCCATACCCAGGTGCGGGCGAAGATGCGGTCCATCTCGGCATCGAAGATCTTCGGGTCCGTGTAGAGGGCGGGGTCGACGGCGCCATCCTGCACCAGGCTGCCGTAAGTGGAATCCGCCGTGCGCGGATGGAAGCGTAAAGGGGCGTTCATGTGATGCTCCAGTAAAGGGAGAAGTTATTGGTCCGGGCCGCGCAGCGCCTGTTCCAGGTGCAGCGCCAGTGCGCAGAGGCGCTCGTCGTCGCCGCGGCGGCCGACCAGCTGCAGTCCCGCCTTGACGCGGCTGCCGGCAAGGCCGGCCGCGGCGGGAACGGGAACCGGGTAGCTCAGCGCCGGATGGCCGCTGAGGTTGAAAGGGCGGACCAGCGCGCTCAGGGCAACCACCGGGCGGCCCGCCGCCACGTCGGCCAGCGTGGGCGGCAGAGACGGCAACGTGGGCAGCAACAGCGCATCGACACCGTCCAGCGCCTGGTCGACTTCGGCGATGAAGCGCGCGCGTACCGCCTCCGCATGCGCCAGGGCGCCATGCGTCGTCGCACTGGCCGCGACCAGGCGCTGTGCGACGTCCTGCCCGAGCCGGCTGTCGCTGGCCAGGTCGCCGAAAGCGTTCCAGGTTTCCTTGTTGATCACCGCGATCGCGGCGTCGAAGGCTGCCTGCATGCCTGGCAGCTCGCGTGGCTGGACGGACCAGCCGCTGGCCTGCAGCGCCGCCGCCAGCGCGGCCTGCACGGCATCGTCGCTCGCGGTGGCGACAAGGCCGATCCGGGCGCCATGCATCGGTGCCACCGCGGCGGCGCCATCGAAATCGCGTGCGATCGCGGCTATGACGTGAACGAGGACAGGCATCGTGCGGGCAAACGGGCCCACGCAATCGAGGCTGCTCTCGCGCGGCCAGGCGCCGCGCCGGCTGACCCGGCCGAACGTGGGCTTCAGGCCGATCACGCCGCAGCAGGCGGCCGGCAGCCGGATCGAGCCGCCGGTATCGCTGCCCAGCGCGGCATCGACCTCGCCGCTGCCGACGGCGGCGGCCGACCCGCTCGACGAGCCGCCCGGGATCAGCAGCGGATCCTGCGGATTGAGGGGCGTGCCGGCCCACGCGTTCACGCCGCTCATGCCGTACGCCAGTTCATGCATCGTGGTCTTGCCGGCGATGTGCCAGCCGGCATGGCGCAGCGCCGCGACCGTGTCGGCGTCGCGTTCGGCCGGCGGCGCGTCGGCCAGCGCGCCGCAGCCGGCGCAGGTGGGCAGGCCGGCGATGTCGATGCAATCCTTGACGGCGATCGACGGACCATCGGTGTCGCGGTCGAACCGTTGGACCCAGGCGCTCATGCCGCGGCCTCCGTGCGCACGCCCCATGGCATGCATTCCAGCCGTTCGGTGCGGAAGTGGGCGATGCGCCAGCAGCCGTCGGCGCCGCGGGCGAAGTCCACGTCGAGGCGCGCGGTGATCGCTTCCGATCCACCGCTGCCGTAGGTGGACAGTTGCAGCATCAGCCATTGACCGCGCGCGGTGGCGCCGTCGTCCGCCACGCGCACCTGGTCGGACGTCAGGAAATGCAGGTTGCGTTCGAAGTGCGGCGAAGGCGACAGGTAGCTGCCGACGAAAGCCACGATGGCCTCCCGGCCCTGGTGGCGGCCGAAGGTGCCGGTGTATTCCCGGCCGATGCCTTCCCACACGGCGTCGGCCGTGAACAGGTCCGGCAGTTGCGGAAAGGCGCGGTCGTCGCAGGGCTGGTCGCACAGCAGCATGTAGCGGGCGAGGGTGGCGCGGATGGCCTGGGCGCTTTCCAGCCGGTCGAGGCGGCTGGCCAGGTCCCGGAACGCGCCGGTGGTGGTGTCAGCGGAAGTCATGCGGTTCTTTCAATGATTGCAGGGTGAGATGATCGACATGCGTGGCTTGCATTCATCTGATTGATGATTGCCGCTTGCCTAGAGGTCGAGTACCAGCCGTGCCGAGCACGCGCGCGACACGCACAGGCAGATCTGGTCGTTGGCGGCCTTCTCCTTCTTCGACAGGCAGTTGTCGCGGTGGTCCGGCATGCCGTCCAGCAGCGGCACCACGCACGTGCCGCAGATGCCTTCGCGGCAGGAGGTGTCGATGACGATGCCTGCGTTGGCCAGCACATCGACGATCGTGCTGCCGGCGGGTACCGGCAATACCTGGCCGGAACTGGCGATCGCCACTTCGAAGGCGCCGTCGCCCGCTTCGCTGGCGGCCGGCGCGGCGGCCTGGAAGTGTTCGAGGTGGATCGCTTCGTCGCCGCGCGACTTGCTCGCGCAGGCCACCACCGCGTCCATGAACGGCGCCGGGCCGCAGGTGTAGACGTGGGCGTGCGGGCTTGCCGCGTTCATGCACGCCTCGAGGTAGCGCGGCATGCGGTCGCGGTCGACGCCATAGTGGAACCGCACATGGTGGGCAAACGGTGGCGCGGCCAGCAGGTCGGCGAACGCGGCGTGTTCCGGACCGCGCACGAAGTAGTGCAGCGTAAACGTGTGGCCGCGTTCGACCAGGCGATATGCCATCGCCAGCAGCGGCGTGATGCCGATGCCCGCCGCGAACAGCACGTGTTCGGTGGCGCCGGCATCGAGCGCGAACAGGTTGCGGGGTTCGCCCACGTCCAGTTCGCTGCCGACCGTGACCGCCTCGTGCAGGGCACGCGAGCCACCGCGCGACAGCGGTTCCTTCTTGACGGCGATGGTGTAGGCGCGGTCATCGTCGGGCGCGCCGCACAGCGAGTACTGCCGCGTGATGCCGCCCGGCACCGTCACGTCGACGTGCGCCCCCGGTTCATACGCTGCGAGCGGCGCACCATCGGCCCGCACCAGGCGGAACGAGCGTACATCCGCCGTTTCGTCCGCGATTTTTTCGACAATCATCTTCATGCCATCACCCACGATAAGGAACCGGTGTCGCCGGCCACCATGCCGGCTGTGCATCCGGCGGGTGGCTGGCACTACGCTGCTGCGGACAGGATTCAAACCCTGTTGCAGCGACGAATTCATTCTATTGGCAGGCCTTTGATTTATCAAATTGATGTAATATATAAATCGCATAAACAGCATGGATTTTGGTATGACGACCCTCAACAACATGGACCTGAACCTGCTCCGCGTCTTCCAGGCGATCTCGGACGAACGGAGCCTGACCCTGGCGGGCGACCGCTTGCACCTGTCGCAGCCGGCGGTCAGCTATGCGCTGCGGCGCTTGCGCACCATCTTCAACGACCCGCTGTTCATCCGTACCAAGACCGGCATGCAGCCCACGCCCGCGGCGCAGGAGCTGGCCAAGCCGATCACGCGCGCCTTGCAGGCGGTGCAGGATGCGCTCAGCTATGCCGAGCAGTTCGTGCCCGCGCTGAGCACGCGCACCTTCACGCTGTCGATGACGGATGCCGCCGAGATGTTCTTCCTGCCGCCGCTGTGCGAATACATGCGGGCGCATGCGCCGCTGGCGCGCATCCACGTCGAGCAGGTGCCGAAGAGCGCCATCGAGGAATCGCTGCGCACGGGCCAGCTCGACTTCGCCATCGGCAACCTGCCGCTGCTGAAATCCATGACGCGCCATACGCTGCTGTTCAGGGAAAGCTACGTGTGCCTCACACGCCGGCGCGACGGCCTGCCGCCGGGGCGCTCGCTGGGCGTCGAGCAGTTCCTCGGCCTGTCCCACGTGCAGGTGCAGTCCGCCGAGAGCAGCCACCACCAGCTGGAGGATGTTTTCCGTGCCCACGGCATCGACCGCCCGATCGCGCTCGACATCCCCCATTTCTCGGTCCTGCCCAGCATCCTGGCCCGCTCGGACCTGGCGGTGACCTTGCCTTACCGGATCGCCCGCCTGTTCAATGCGCAGGAACAGTTCTCGCTGTACGAACTGCCGGTGACGATCCCTGAAGTCGAGGTGACGCTGCACTGGCACCAGGACTTCGAGGGCGACGCCGGCAACCGCTGGATGCGGCAGGCCATCGTCGACCTGCTGCAGGAATATGGCCGGCAGGGTTGAGCGGCCGGCAGGCGTGACCGGCGCCGGGCCGCGGGGTCAGAACAGGTGGCGGATGCCGATGCGCAGCGCGTTCTGCGTGCCGTCGGCGTCCGGTACCCCGACCGCTGCGGTGGTCTGGGCGGGGAAGCCGCGGTCGCGCAGGAACGCGCCCACCGCGTAGACATTGGTGCGCGTGGAGAACTTGTAGTTGGCCACGAGCGTCAGCTGGTGCGCGCTGCCGATGGCGTTGTTGCGCGATTGCCGCTGCACCCCGGCCGACAGGTCGACCAGCGGCGCGGCGGCCCACGTGGCGCCGATTTCCGCATTGGTGGCTTCCAGCTGCCGGCCGCTGTTGTTGCGGACATGGGTCAGGAGACTGAACGCGCGAATGCTGCCCATCTGGTAGCTGCCACCCAGCCCGTAGATGCGGGTCGTGTACACGCCCGCCGCGTCGCGCAGGTCGGTCATGGCCAGTGCGGCGCTGGCGGGGCCGGCATCGTAGGCCACGCGCACGCTGTAGGTCCGTCCCGCCGCGCTGTTGCCCGCCACTTCGCCGATGCCATATAGCGCGCCGACACTCCACCCGCCGAAAGCGCGGCTCTGGAACTTGACGGAGTTGTTGACCCGGTCGCCCGCGTAGATGCGGTCGTTCAGCACGCCCGCCGTGCGCGGGCTGGCATGCAGGCCGAAGGCCAGCAGCCCGGCCACGGTGGCGGCCCCGGTCGAGTAGGCGTTCTGGTTGATCATGAAATCGTAGTGCCGGCCCACGCTGACGCTGCCGTACTGGTTGGCCAGGCCAACAAAGGCCTGGCGGCCGAAGATCAGCCCGCCCTGGCCCAGCGCGCCGTCGTCGAGCGTGTAGCCCGTTTCCAGCGTGAAGAAGGCGCTCAGGCCGTCGCCCAGCTGTTCCACGCCCTTGAAGCCGATGCGGTTCGCGTTGGCGACACCGGTGTCCATCTTGGTTAGCTGGCGCGGCCCGGTGGCGGTGGCGCTGTCCGAATAACGGGTCAGGCCGGCATCGATCAAGCCGTAGATCGTGACCGGGTCGGCGTGGGCCAGCGTGGTGGTGCAGAGCGAGGCGGCGCAGAGTGCGCGCAGGGTGCGTTTCATGTTCGGCTTCTCCTGATGCTACAAGCAGTGATGCCCGCGGCGGTGCGCGGGGCGAGGATTGGCAGGCGTGCGAAGGCCATCAACGGCCATCGCCGGCTGCATCGTGTGTTGAGGCAAGGGAATGGTAGAAGTGAAAAATGGATTAATCCAATCGATGGAAAAGATGATTCCCATCCATGGCATTTATCCAATTATTCTGCACCGCCGCAGTGCGCAAGCGGTGTTTTCGCCCGGTTTCGATGGGCGGCGCGGTGCATGGCGCTAGCATTCTGCACCAATCAGGCGAATAAGCTTAATTCATCAATATCATCAATAGTATAAATTTGATTTATTCGATATCGCCGCATAGTATCCCTGACAATGCCGCGGGATTCACGGTCCGTTCATCCCGGCGGGCATGTCTTATCCGCTGTTTTTTAACTCCAGGAATACATGATGCCGACCATAGAAGCATTCATCGCCGAGGGATACAGCCACCGGCAAAAACACGAGCTCATCGAGGCCATGACGCACGCCGTCGTGGCATCGATCGACGCGCCCATCGATTCCGTCCGGGTGATCCTGAACGAAGTGGGGGTCCACGATATCGGCATCGGCGGCAGGCCCGCCGTGGCCCTGACGTCGCCGGAAACAGGGCAGGGAGCGGCTCTCGGCATCGCGCAGGCATTCCTGATCGCGGGCCGCAGCTACGAGCAGAAGCGCCGCCTGATCGCGGCACTGACCGACGTGCTGGCGGACCTCCCCGGCGCCGCCCGCAGCGGCGTCAGGATCATCATCAAGGACATCCCCAACACCGACTTCGGCCTCGCCGGAAAGACCGCGCAGTCGCTCGGCAGGGGTGTCGACCGCAGCGCCATGGAGGCGGCGCGAATGCGATGAAAGGCGCGCCGGCCGCCATGTTGGCAGGAGCGCCGGGCGGGCAGCCCGGACCCCACCTTAACAAACAGAATTAGCAGCGAGCAGATGTGGAGACATGATGGATAGCGATGTGATATTGATACTTTTGACGGACGGGATCGCGAACGGCGCGATCTATCTGCTGGCCGGCATCGGCATGGTGCTGGTGTTTTCCGTCACCCGGGTGGTGTTCGTGCCGTTCGGCGACGTGGCGGTATTCGCCGCTTTGAGTCTGGCGGCATTCGAGGCCGGCCACCTGCCGCCGACGGTGTGGATGGTGTCGCTGCTGGCAGCGATCGCGGTGGGACTGGAAATCGTGCGGCTGGGGCGTGCCGGCGATTACCGGCGCATACCGGCCGCGGTGCTCGGCTGGGGCGTCCTGCCGGCCTTGCCCTGTATTGCCGCCTGGAGCCTGGCGGGATCGCAGGCGCCCGCGCTGCTGAAGGTGCTGTGCGCCATCCTGCTGGTGGTGCCGGTGGCACCGCTGGCGGCGCGCATCCTGCTGCAGCCGATCGCCGATGCCTCGTCGCTGGTGCTGCTGATGGCGGCGCTGGTGATGCACTTCCTGTTCGCCGGCCTGGGCCTGATGTTCTTCGGTCCCGAAGGCCACCGCACGCAGGCGCTGCTGGACGGCACCTGGGACCTCGGGGCCACCTTCGCCGTCTCGATGCAGACGATCCTGATGGTCGGCGCGGCGGCCGTGCTGGGACTGATGTTCTTCCTGTTCTTCGAATACACGCTGCTCGGCAAGGCGCTGCGCGCCACCGCCGTCAACCGCGTCGGCGCCCGGCTGGTCGGCGTGCGCCCGGCGCGCACCGCGCTGATGGCCTACCTGTGCGCTTCGCTCCTGGCGGGTTTGATCGGCGTGCTGATCGCGCCCATCACCACGCTGTATTACGACTCCGGCTTCACCATCGGCCTGAAAGCCTTCGTGGCAGCCATCATCGGCGGCCTGACGAGTTATCCGATGACCGCGCTGGGCGCGGTCGCCGTCGGCATCCTGGAAAGCTTCGGGGCATTCTGGAGCGGCGCCCTGAAGGACGTGATCGTGTTCAGCGTGCTGATTCCCGTGCTGCTGGTGCGTTCGTACTATGCCGTCCATTCCGAAGATGAAGTCGAGGAGATCAACCAATGAGCCGCATCCTCTTTCACCGCCACGCGCCGCTGGCGGTCGTGGCCGCGCTGTTCCTGCTGCCGCTGGCGCTCGGCAATTTCGGTATCGGCCTGATGAACGACATCGGCATCGGCGCCATGGTCGCCCTCGGCCTGGTGATGCTCACGGGTGTCGGCGGCGTGACGTCGTTCGGGCAGGCCGCCTTCGTGGGCATCGCCGCCTACTCGACCGCGTGGTTGACCGCCGCGCAGGGCCTGTCGCCCTGGCTGGGCCTGCTGTTCGCGCTGGCGACGACCGGCCTTGCCGCGCTCGTGATCGGCATGCTGACTTTGCGCCTGGGCAGCCATTACCTGCCGATCAGCACGATTGCGTGGGGCCTGTCGGTGCCGCTGGTGCTGAGCAATATCGAAGCGCTGGGCAGCCACACGGGCATGAGCAATATCGTGCCGATCCATGTCGGCGGCTATTCGCTGGCGTCGTCGGGCGCGATGTACTACCTGATCTGGGGCATGCTGGGCCTGGTGTACCTGTTCAGCAGCAACCTGCTGCGCTCGCGCCAGGGCCGCGCCATGCGCAGCCTGCGCGGCGGCAACAGCCTGCTGGCCAGCGTGGGGGCCGACGGCTACCACCTGCGCCTGAAACTGTTCGTGTACTCGGCCCTGGTGGCCGGCCTGGCGGGCTGGCTGTACGCGCACAACAGCCGCTATGTCAGCCCGTCGACGTTCGATGTCCACGGCAGCATCAACTACCTGCTGATGGCCGTGGTCGGCGGCCTGCTGCAGCTGCCGGGCGCACTGATCGGCTCGGCCATCGTGATCCTACTGCGCAATACGCTGCAGGATGTGCTGCCGCTGCTGTCGAGCCGCGGCACGCAGCTCGAGGTGATCGTGTTCAGCCTGCTCTTCCTGCTGCTGCTGCACCGTGCACGGGCCGGCGTCTGCGGTTTTGCGGTGAAGCTGGCGGCGAAGTACCGCCGTGCCCCGGCGGCGGTGGTCCCGCCGCCGCGCGGCGACACGCAGCCGCTGGCGCGGCGCAGCCAGCCAACAGCCGGCAAGACCATCCTGAGTGCCCGGAACGTGACGCGGCGCTTTGGGGGCCTGGTGGCCGTCAATGAGGTCAGTTTCGACATCGCCGCCGGCGAGATCGTCGGCCTGATCGGGCCGAACGGCGCGGGCAAGTCGACCATGTTCAACCTGCTCACCGGCGCCATCGGGCTCAGTTCGGGCACGGTGTCGTTCATGGACCGCGACGTGACGAAGCTGTCCCAGCGCGATATCGCCCAGCTCGGCATGGCGCGCACCTTCCAGCACGTCAAGCTGCGGCCCCAGATGAGCCTGCTCGACAACGTGGCGCTGGGTGCCCATGGGCGCACCCGCAGCGGCCTGCTGGCCGCCGGCCTGGGCCTGGACAAGCACGAGGAGCGGCAGATCTTCCTGGAGGCCCGCACGCAGCTGGCGCGCATCGGCCTGGCCGGCCGCGAGCATGAGCTGGCGGGCGCGCTGCCACTGGGCACCCAGCGCCTGCTGGAGATCGCCCGCGCGCTGATGGGCGACCCGGTGATGCTGGTGCTGGACGAGCCGGCGGCCGGCCTGCGCCATGGCGAGAAACAGGAACTGGCCGAGCTGCTGAAGCAGCTGCGCCGCGACGGCGTGACCATCATGATCGTCGAACACGACATGGACTTCGTCATGAAGCTCGTCGACCGCCTCGTCGTGATGAACTTCGGCAGCAAGCTGATGGAAGGCGATCCCGCCGCGGTACGGCGCGATGCCGGCGTGCAGGCCGCCTACCTGGGCGGCGACCTCGCCGAAGAGCAATCCAACAACACGAAACAGGCAATCTGCCTGGGAGATGCGGCATGAGTCCTATCCTGGAAATCGACAACCTGCAGGTCAACTACGGCCAGGTCGAGGCGGTGCGCGGCATCTCGCTGAAACTGATGCCGAAGGAAATCGTCTCCGTCATCGGGCCGAATGGCGCCGGCAAGACCTCGCTGCTGGCGGCCGCCGTGGGTCTGCTGCCGGCGCGCGGCGCGGTACGGATGGACGGCGAGTCGCTGGACGGCATCGACGTCGAGGAACGCGTCCGGCGCGGCCTGTGCCTGGTGCCGGAACAGCGCGAGCTGTTCGGCGACATGTCGGTGCTGGACAACCTGCTGCTGGGCAGTTACAGCAAGCGCGATTCGTCGGCGGCGCGCAAGCGCAAGCTCGACGGCGTCTACCACCGCTTCCCCCGGCTGGCCGAGCGGCGCACCCAGCGCTCCAACACGCTGTCCGGCGGCGAGCGCCAGATGCTGGCGCTGGGGCGCGCGCTGATGGCCGAGCCGCGCGTGCTGATGCTGGATGAACCGAGCCTGGGCCTGGCGCCGAAGATCGTCACGGAAATCCTCGCCATCGTGCGCGCGCTGCGCGACGACGGCATCTCGATCATCCTCGTCGAGCAGAACGCGCTGGCCGCGCTGCGCAGCTCCGACCGCGGCGTGGTGCTGGAACTGGGCCAGGTTTCGCTGGCCGGCGCCTCGGACGAGCTGGCCCGGGATGCGCGCGTGCACGCCACCTACCTCGGTGGCGGTACCGACTAGCTGAAGGGCGGGCCGGTTGCAACGGCCGGTCCGCCGCAATGAATACAGGAGTACCTCATGCTTGATCAATTTCGCCATGAACCGGCGGGCTGTCCCGCCGAACCGCTGGACGGGCTGCGGGCGCCTCCTGTTTCGGCAGCCAACCCCCATGCCACCGCCACCACCGCGCCTGCCGCGCCGCCGTCCGGCAAATCCTTGAAACGGGACTGGCTTGCCGAAGCGCTGTCTTGCGACCGCGAGCGCGACGACGGTCGTTGACCGGCCGCGCTCCGCTCGCCTATCTCTCTTCGCATAGTTTCTGAAACCGGGGTCTGCCCCTGGTGCCGGCAAACTAATTCCACCCAAATGCAAATTCCGGGGGTCAGACCCGGCGGGTCTGACCCCAGCCCTTCGCTGTTGGGGGGATGCGCGCGCTTTCGTACCTGGTGTCGGACATTTTTTCCGGGCGTTACATCCGGGAAATGTGTCGGACACCGGTTTTCCTGTCAGGAAATCGGCAACATTATGCGAAAACCGGTGTCCGACACCAAGGAACCGGTGTCCGACACCAGACCGCTACTGCTCCCGAAGCATCAAGGGTCGCAAGCCAAGCGGCATCAGAACCGGACCCCGGTACCGGAAAATTCTTCTATCCCCGCGTCCTCAGAACTTGTACCGCGCCCCCACCATGTAGCGCGGGCCGCCGGTCGATACGCTCAGCACCTGCATGACGGTCCGGCCATGGGCGCGCTGGGTGGCGTCGGCGAGGTTGATCGCCTCCAGTGCCAGGCTGAGCCTGTCGGTCACGTTGTAGCCGACGGAGAGGTCGAACTGCCCATACGGTTCCACGTAGACCGGGTTCGCGCGGCCGCTGTCCGCCACCGATGCCAGGAAGCGGTCGCGCCAGTTGTAGGCCAGGCGCACCGACAGCCTGCGGTCCTCGTAGATGCCGACCAGGTTGGCGGAATCGGAAAGCCCCAGCAGGGCGAATTGCGCGCCGATGCCGGTATCGTTGTAGCGCAGGTCCGACTTCACGTACGTATAGTTGGCCTGGAAGCCGAAGCCGTTGTCGAACATGTGCTGCCAGTTGATCTCGGCGCCTTTCAGTGCCGACTTGTTCTGGCTGATGTAGGTCGTCACGTTGTAGGGCAGGGCAGGGTCGCCCGGGATGCCGGTGATCACGCCTGCGGCATTGCCGGTGCCGGTGGTGCCGGTCATCGTCACGCCGGGCTGGCCGTCGAAGTTGCGCAGGATGTAGTTGCGCAGGCAGTCCGTGTCGGCCGGCCTGCAGCCCGCCGCCACCGCGGCGTTCCAGTACTTGCCGCCCACTGGCGTGGTCGCGGTGCTTGACGCCTCGACGAAACTGGCCTGGCCGGCGTAGCCGCTCAGGTCTTTGTGGAACAGCCCCAGCGACACCATGCTCTGCCGCGTGTAGTACCACTCGGCCGACAGGTCCAGGTTGCGCGACTTGACCGGCGCCAGTTGCGGATTGCCGCGCGTGACGTTCAGGCCCGTGACGCCGGCCACCGCGCCATACGTGGCGCCGCCCTGCAGCTGGTCCCAGCGCGGCCGGCCGATCGTCACGCCATAGCTGGCGCGCACCTTCAGGGTCGGCAGCACGTCCATGTCCCAGTCCACTGTCGGCAGCCAGTTGTGGTACTCGCCGTGTTCGGTCCGCAGCGTGCCGGGCGTGCTGGTGATCGGGTACTCGTTCTGCGACACCCAGCGCACCAGGCTAGGATCGGCGACCGTCGCATCGGTATCGATCGTGGTCCTTTCGTAGCGCAGCCCGATGCCCGTGTGCATGGGCATCGCCGTGTCCCACTCGGTATTGAACTGTACGTACAGCGCGCTCGATTTCTCGCGCAGCGCACGCACTTCCGTCGGCGCGGCCAGGCTCGGCGTGAACAGCGCCGCGTTGCCCGTGACTTCGATCGCGTTCTGGCGCACCTTGACGAAGTCCACGACCGGGATCGTCGTCCACATCCTCGGATCATCCGATCCGTCCAGCTGGCTGAAGTAGTCACGCAGGTTGGCTGGCGTCCAGTAGCTCTGGTCGTAGACCGTGGCGGCGTTCTGGTGGCCGCCTGGCGCCGTGCCCTGCCAGGCATCCTGCTGCACCTGCTGCCACGCCGAGTTGTAGCGGGTGCGCGTGACGGACAGACCGAAATTGAGCCCGGACGATTCGCCGATGTCCAGCTTCGCGCCGGCCTGGGCCTGGTCGATCACCTGCCGGCTGCGCGCATCCTGGAACCACGACCCCGTGACCTCGTTGCCGATCGGGGTGTAGTCCATGTACAGCACCGGCAGTTCATGCGTGAAGTCGGCGCCATTGGTGTTGCGGCCGAAGCTGGCCGTGGTGATGTCGTTGAGGCTGCCGAACGGGCTGTCGGAACCCGAGCTGGCCACCGAGTGATGCAGGTCCAGCGACAGGCGCAGCCGCGCGTTGGCGCGGAAGAACGTGTTGAAGCCGGTGGACTTCAGCGTCGACACCGTCGCGTAGTCCTGTGCCACCGACGCCAGATCCTGCATGAGCGACTGCTCTTCGTAGTACGACGGTGAAGAGACCGGGCCCGTGACCCAGTCGCTGCGCTGGTTCTGCGCATGGCTCCACCATACGCCGACCGAGGTGCCGAGCGTCTGAATCTTGTTGCGGGCATACGTGTAGTCCAGCGTCGAGGTCCAGTCGCGCGTGGGGCGGAACTGGAACGTCAGCTGGCCGTTGGTGCGCTGGCGCTGCGAACCGGTCAGCGAATACGACAGGCTCTGCGGCGTGAGGTAGATGCCCGAGGTGGGCGCGTTCGTTGCGGTGCCGGGCGCGATCGCGCCGTACTCGCCGGTGGCGCCGGCCTGGAAGGGGCCGATCCAGCCGCCGACCTGGGCCTGGTTGAAGCCCGAATTGCGCGACTGGTAGCTCGCTGTCAGCGCCAGGCCGAACATGTCGTCCGTGCCGAACCTGCGGCTGATCAGTGCCGACACTTCGGGCGTCACCTTCTTGCCGTTCATCTGGTCCGGCAGGTTGGTGTTCGACTTGTCGTACACCAGCTTGCCGCCGATGCTGGCCTGGTTGCCCAGGTCGAGCGGGCGGCCCGTCATGATGTTCAGCGTGGCGCCGATGCCGCCTGGCGGGCTGTCCGCGCGGGCGCTCTTGTACACCTGGATCCGCGACACCGCCTCCGACGCGAGGTTGCCGAAGTCGAAGGAACGGCTGCCGCGGTCTTCCAGGTTCGCCGCGGGCATCTGCCGGCCGTTCAGCAGGACCAGGTTGAAGTCCGGCCCCACGCCGCGCACGGTCACGCGCGAACCCTCGCCGCGCGAGCGGTCGATCGACACCCCGGAGATGCGCTGCACGGCCTCGGCAAGGTTGGTGTCCGGGAACTTGCCGATATCGTCGGCGACGATGCCGTCGACGATGCCGTCGGCATTGCGCTTCAGGTTGATGGTCGACTGCATGGCCGCGCGGATGCCGGTCACGATCACCGTGTTGGCGGGTGCCGCCGCTGCGGGCTGGCTGGTGTCGGCCGCCGCTGTCGGGGGCGCCTCCTGGGCAAGCGCGGGTACGAACATCGTGGCGCACGCGCCGGCCACGGCCAGTGCCATGCCGCGCGGGGTGATACGGGGTACAACGTCATTGCGGGCTTTCGTCACTTCTTCTCCTCTTGGTTCTGGAACCGCCGCGCTGTCGCGGCGCCGTCTGGTTATTGCGATGGGCTTGCCGCCATCCACTGGCACGGCATGGACCGCCGTGATGAAGCGGCAAACGGCGGCAGCTGCTTCAAGATAGGAAGGCAGCGTTGCAGCGTCTATACGCATGCCTACCTAGTGGGACGATGCGTGTGCCATCGAACGGCGCCAGCAGCCACAAGGCCGCGTGGATTCCGGAGCGGTTCTGAAATCGTTTTCGCAATGAAATCAAGCGCTTCGCGGCCAGCATGCGGACGCGGCGCCGAAAGCGTGACAAAGCCGTACTGCCGGCATGTTCGCGCGTCGCGGCAGGGCCTGTTGCGTTTCAAGCACACGCCGGAGCCGGGCGCACGGAGGACGAAGGAAATGGCGTGGCCGGAAATGGTGGAAAGAGCGGAACTGCCGGCGCCGTGCCCCGGCGGGAATCGGGGCATGGGGGAATCAGGGAATCGGGGAATCAGGGATTCGGGAAATCGCGTGGATGCAGGATGTCGAGCCCGAACGCCAGCACGGCGTCCCTGACCAGCGAGGTGGAGTTCTGGCAGCGCAGCTTGTCCTTGATTCTGGCCCGGTGCACGTCGACCGTGCGCACGCTGATGTTCAGGTCGCGCGCGATGGTCTTGCTGACGTCGCCGCGCAGGACATGATCGAGCACTTCGCGCTCGCGCGGGCTCAGTTGCGCGAACTTCTCGCGCAGGCGTGCCTGCCGCTCGCGCTCGGGGTAGCGGCTTCGCACGCCATCCAGGGCGAGCTGGATGCTTTCCATCATGCGGCGCTGGTCGTACGGCTTCTGGAGGAAATCCACCGCGCCATTGCGCAGGGCGCGCACCGACATCGGCACGTCGCCGCTGCGCGATACGAAGATGAGGGGCAGCTCGCTGCCGGCCGTCAGCAGGTGTTCCTGCAGTTGCAGCCCGCACGTTCCAGGGAGATCCGCCTCGACCACGAGGCAGGCGGGCAGCAGCGCGTCGTAGGCTTGCAGGAATGCCTCGGCGCCGGCATGGCATGCGGTACGGATCTGCGCCGCATCCAGCAGCCGCGCCAGCGATGCGCGCGCAAGGTCGTCGCTGTCGACGATGTGGACGACAGGGGGCTCCATCGTGCGGTGGTCCTGCGGCGAGTATGCGGGTTGGAGTATCGACCGGGCTGCCCTGCCGGGGCAGGGCAGCCGGGGCGGCGGCCTGCCTGGGGCTATCTGGCCTGTTCGGCAGGCATGGCGCGTTGCGCCGCGTCGATTTCCGGGCCCAGCGGATCCTTCAACACCACCGGCATGCCGGCAGCGGCGAAGTCGACGATTTCATCCCTCGCGCGCTGGTAGCGCGGCCATTGCGGCAATTGCGCCCCGTTCGGATCGCCGTTTTTCGCGAAGTTCACCAGGTAGGTGGCAATCGCGTTGCTCATGGCGATGTCGCGCGGGGTCGTCTTGTCGCCATGCGCGCTGGCGACGGTGTCGAAGAAGTACGTCACATCGGTTGCGTGCTTGGCGCCGCCCGGCCACTCGATCGCTTTCGGCACGTAGGAAAAACGGTAGGCGTACACGGGCACGCCCTGGTCGGCCAGCACGCCGGCGATCTTGCGGGCGCCGGCGACCATGAAGCCGGTCCGTCCCCCCATGTCGTCATCGGTCGCGCCGATCATCACCGGTACCTTGACGAAGCGGCCAGCCGTATAGGCCGGCAACGGTTCCACGGCAACCTGCCCGTCGGCGAACGGCCCGACGTGCACTCGTGGACCCGGCGCGAACATGGACATCAGGTTGAAGCCGTCGACTACCTGCTCGGGCGTCAGCCCGCGCAGCTTCGATAGTGCGGCAGGATCGTTCGCGGCAATGCCATGCTTGCTGGCGAACTCGGTGCTCCATTGCTCGGCCCCCGGCCTGCTCGACGGCAGGCCGGGGATGCTGCCTTCGCCGCCCGACAGGATGGCCGCCCTGGCGAACAGTCCCCGCCCCTGGGTGAGCGGCGACGTCAGCATCGTGCTGACCGCGATGGCCCCCGCCGATTCACCCATGATGGTCACGTTTGCCGGATCGCCGCCGAATGCCGCGATATTGCGCTGCACCCATTTGAGCGCCGCAACCTGGTCCAGGTAGCCGTAGTTGCCGGACTGGCCCCTGTTTTCCGCTTCCTGCGCCAGCGCCGGGTGGGCAAAGGAACCGAAGCGGCCGAGCCGGTAATTGAAACTGACCACCATGACGCCGCGTTTCGCCAGCGGTGCGCCGGAAGTGATGGCCGGTGATGTGCCGCCGTTCACGAAACCGCCGCCATGGATCCACACGATCACCGGAAGCTTGTCCTGTGCCGCGGCAGGCTTCCATACATTCAGGTAGAGGCAATCCTCCGCGGGCGTGGTGGCGAGTGGTGCCAGGTCCTGTGGGAACGGCACCTGCATGCAGTCGTTGCCGAAGCTGGTGGCCGCGCGAACACCGGTCCAGCTGGCCACCGGTTGCGGCGCGCGCCAGCGCAGCTGGCCGACTGGCGGCGCCGCATAGGGAATGCCCTTCCAGCTGGCGATGCCGGCGTCGATGGCGCCTTCGACCTTGCCGCTGTCGATGGCGGCCACGGGGCCGGTGGCGGCACCGGCGGGCAGGGCGAAGGCCAGGGCCAGCAGGGCGGCCGGAACTGCCGGGGCTGCCAGAGTGGGGCGAATGCTGTGGAACATCGTTGTGGTCTCCTCGTTGTCGTTGAAGGTCTGGATCAGGGCTGCAATGATGCCACCCCGCCGCTTGCGCGGCAGGGCGTGGGCGAACGGGACGTGAATCAGGGCATGTACTTCCACTTGCCTTTCTCGAGCCTGACCATGACGACCGAACGCGGGTCGGTGTTGAAGATGTTCTCCTGACGGAAGTTGTACACCCCCTGCGTGCCGACCAGCTCCTTGGTGGACAGCAGGGAATTGAGCAGGGCCGCGCGGAACTCCGGCGTGCCGGGCTGCTTCTGGGCCATGGTGCGCTGCGCGGCATCCAGGAAGATCAGCCAGGCGTCGAAGGCATAGGGCGCGAACGCATCCGTCGCATCGACCTGGAACGCTTTCTTGTACGCGCTGCGGAAATCGAGCGAGATCTTGCGCGACAGGTGGTTCGCCGGCAGCTGGTCCGCCACGACGACGGGGCCAGTGGGCGCATACAGGTTTTCCAGTGACGCGCCGCCGACGCGGATGAAGTCCGGGTTGATGATCCCATGGGTGCCATAGATCTTGCCGCGATAGCCGCGTGCTTTCAGGCCGAGGTACGCCAGGGCGCCCGGCGTGCCCGACGTGCCGCTCAGCACCGCGTCGGGCCGGGCGGCGACGATCTTCAGCGCCTGGCCGGTGACGGAACTGTCGTTGCGCGCATAGCGTTCGTTGCTGACAACCTTGATGCCGTTCTTTTTCGCCGCAACCAGCAGCGCGTCGTAGACGATATCGCCCCATGCATCCGAAAAACCGATGTAGGCAACGGTCTTGACGCCGGAGCGCTGCATGTGGGCCACCAGCGTATCGACCATCAGCGGGGTGGCCTGCGGCACGTTGACCATCCATCCGCCATTGCCGGCGTCGGGCTTGACCTGGGCGACCGAGATAAAGGGCACCTTCAGCTCGCGGGCGACGCCGGCGATGGCGATGCCCGACGGCGTGCCGGCCGTACCGATCAGCGCATCGACGTTGTCCTCGACGACCAGCTTGCGGGCATTGCGCGCGGCGGTGGTGGGATCGGAGGCATCGTCGAGCTGCACCACCTGCACCTTCTTGCCGTCGATGTCGGGCCGGTAGGTCACGCCGGCCTGCAGTCCCTTCGCGTACGGGATTCCCAGCGAGGACGAAGGGCCCGACAGCGACGTGATGAAGCCCAGCTTGAGGTCCGCCGCCCAACCCAGCAAAGGCGCGGACAATACCGCGGCCAGCGCGGCGGTTCGGATGAGAGAGCGATTTTTCATGGTGCGACTCCTGGAGAGAGAGTGGGTTTTATCGTTGTGGCGGGGTGTCCGGGACGGTCACGCCGGCTGTGCTTCGACCTGCCGCGTCACCCGGCGGAAGGTACGATCGAAATACACCAGCGCGTCGGCCTGCTGGCGGATCGATATGTCGTCGACCTGGGCGAAGATGACCGCATGGGTGCCCACCTGCGCCACGTCGACCACGCGGCCGGAAAGGCTGACCAGGGCGGGTTCCAGGCGCGGCACGGCGCCGCCCACGTCGATCCAGTTCGCGGCCTGGAAGCGTTCATCCATCGACAGGCCGCTCATGCCGGCGAAGTGGCGGGCCAGCTCGTCGCATTCGGCCGGCAGCACGTTGATGCAGAGCTGCCGGTTCTGCTCGAAGGCGGACAGTGTCGTGCTGTTGCGGTTGATGCAGAACAGCAGTGTCGGCGGCGTATCGCTGACGGAGCAGACCGCCGTGGCGGTGATGCCGCAGCGTCCCGCCGGGCCGGCCGTGGTAACGATATTGACGGCCGCCGGCAGGTTGGCCATGGCTTCGCGAAAGCGCAGGCGCAGGGTGTCGATGTCAGGAGCGGAAATTTGAGCGGAAACGGTAGTCATGGCTGCCTCGCGCGATTACAGGAAACCGGGGAAGGGCGGGACACCGACGAGCACCGCGCCGGCGCCGTCGAAGTTGCCGCTGCTGAGGAAGGCGTGCTGGGTCACGACCATCGAATCGCGCACGATCCGCTGCAGTGGATGCCTGCTGTAGATCGACGCCATGCCGCCTAGCCGATAGGCGTCCCGCACCACGTCGGCGGCCGTTTGCGCGGCATGCGTGGCGCTCAGCTTCAGCATGCCAATCTGTTCCGGCGTCACATCATTGCCCGCCACGATGGTGTCATAGACTGCTTCGGCCGATTCGTAGAAGTAGGCCCGGGCACCCTCGAACGTCGCCTGCGCCTTGGCCAGTTCGATACGGAAGTAGGCACGGTCGGCCATGCGCGGCGCGCCGGTCGTGGTGACCTTGCCGGCCGACATGTCGTTGACGATCGCCAGCGCAGCCTGCGCCAGGCCGATATTGACGGCCGCGTGCACCTGCGCCTGGTAGCAGGTGGCAGGGTAGCGGTACAGGGGTTCGTCGATAACGGCGCCGCTGCCGCGCTGGAAGGTCCAGTCGTCCGCCACGAACTGGTCGCTCACGCGCAGGTCATGGCTGCCCGTACCTTCGAGCCCTACCACGTCCCAGTTCTCGACGATCTCGACGCGTGCGGCCGGCAGGATGGCGGCCAGCGGCTTGACGCCCGGCCCGCCGCCGATGCCCACGCCCAGCCAGCTGGCGCCCATGCAGCCGCTGGCGAATTTCCATTGGCCGGTGACCAGCCAGCCGTCCGCCGCGCGCACCGCCGGCTGGGGCGGATACAGCGCGCCGGCGAATACCTGGTCCGGTCCTTCGGCATAGATATAGGCCTGTGTTGCCCTGGGCAGCGCGGCCAGGTAAGTGTTGGCGGAGCCGAAGCTGGCGACCCAGGCGGCGGAACCGTCGACGGCCGCGATGCGCTCGACGATGCGCAGGAAGTCGGCCGGCGGCATCGCATCGCCACCGAAGCAGCGCGGCGTGCCGGCGCGGTAGATGCCGGCCTCCTTGAAGCGTTCGACCATGTCGCGCGGCACGTGGCCGAGCGCGGTGAATTCTTCCCTGCGCCGGGCGACTTCGGCCAGTACCTGGTCGAGCGTCGCTGGCGCTGCCGGCGCCGCAAACGGCGGAACAGGGGTGGGGTGGATCGGCGTGGCGGGGTGAAGCAGGGTGGATGCGGACATGATGTCTCCTCGTTCAGCAGTGTTCGTGGGTTGAATGCCTGCGTGGGCCGCGGGTACCTGGCGGGTACCTGGCGCATATCAGGCAGGGATCAGGAAAGGGGCGTGCCGGATCGCTCGGCGCGCCGGGCTAAGAAACGGCACCGGTCGCCATGCTGTGCCGCGCAATGTGTTTCCGTCACCTGGACGTCGCTGCCCAGCACGGTCTGCGCCAGGCTGTGGAAAATGCCACGGATAGGCGCGCACACGGGAACGTCGGATGGGCCATGGCCGGCGGCGAACGGACTGTTCTCGACTTCCAGCCCGGCTTCGTCCGGGCCGGCACTGTAGTGCCACACCCCCCACCCGAAGGCGGCGGCGCCTTCGACGACCGTGCGCGCCAGGCCGTCGCTGCTGCCGGCTTCAAGGTAGGCACGCACGCTCTTGCCGCCGTTCTCGCGCGTCGACTCAGCGAGGGCCGCCAGCACCTGGCTGCGCAGTTCGGCCGACAGTTTGTGCAGCATGCCCATCAGCACATCGGTGCGCATCAGCAGGTAGCGGCGGTCGCCATCGAAGATGGTGCCGGCCGGCTCGTCGATGCGGATGCGATCCCAAAAAGCGCTCATCTTGTGTCTCCGGTCGATTAAAATTGTGTGCTTCGTCTGCGTGCAAGGCAGTCCGATATTCGACCTGTTTGCTCTATGACAGGACGGTGAATCGATAGGGAACGATAGGCGTTCCCCCAAAAGACCGTCAACTGAAGATCGGGAATCGGCACTATGCAGAAAATGAATACAGGGACCGTCGACCTGAACCTGATGCGGGTGTTCCTGGCGATATGGGAGACGCGCAGCCTGACGCTTGCGGCGGACCGCTTGGCGTTGTCCCAGCCGGCCGTGAGCCACGGCTTGCGGCGCTTGCGCGACGCGTTCGAAGACCCGCTGTTCGTGCGCACCGCGGACGGCATGCAGCCGACAGAAGCCGCCATGCGCCTGCATGGGCCGATCGACCGCGCGCTTGACCTGCTCTATGGCGCGATGCAGCGCCACGCGGGATTCGATGCCGCGACATCGACCCGCCGGTTCCGTATTTCGATGTCGGACATGTCGGCCTTTTATTTCCTGCCGCCGCTACTGGCGGTGTTCCAGGAAAGCGCGCCGGGTATCGCGATCGAGATCGTGCCGATCCCGTTGGCCAACGTTGAAAGCGGCATGCGTTCGGGCGAAATCGATCTCGCGCTCGGCTATGTTCCCGGCCTGTCCAGCGACTGCCAGTCACTGACACTGTTCCACGACGAGTATGTGTGCATGCTCCGTTCCGGACACCCGGAAGGCAAGCGGGCATTGACCCGCGAAGCGCTGGGGCGCTTGCGTTACGTGGTCACCGACAGCGGCGCGACTGGGCATGGCCTGACCGAGAAATGGCTGGGCCAGCTGGAAATCCAGCGCAATGTCGTGCTCAAGCTGCCGCACTTTATCGCCGCGCCGGAGATCGTGCGCAGCACCGACCTGGCCTTGATGTTCCCGCGCAGCATAGCGGAGCGTTTCAACCGGGGGCGTGCCTACCGCCTGCTGCCGCTGCCCTTCGACTTGCCGCCGATCGAGGTCAAGCTGCATGTGCATCAGCGGTTCGCCGCGGATGCCGGCATCGCATGGCTGCGCGGGGCGATCGCGGAAATGTTCGGCGCAACGGGCGCCGCGGGACCGGCGTAGTCGGTCCTGCGATGCATTCTTCGCCTGACATGGCGAATGCACGCGGGCGCTTCGCGGCGGCCCGGCGCAAGGCGTCAGCCATTTCGGTTGAACCGCTACGTGGCGGACAAGGAAACTTGCTGCCGTTTGACCAGGAGCTCGCGTGAGCCACGCTTATTATTTTTATCAACCGGCGCGAGGCCATGGCCTGCCGCACGATCCCTTCAACGCCATCATCGGTCCGCGTCCCATCGGTTGGATATCGAGCCGCAGCGCGGAAGGGGTACTGAACCTGGCGCCCTACAGTTTCTTCAATGCGTTCAACTACGTGCCGCCCATTATCGGCTTTTCCAGCCAGGGCCGGAAAGATACGCTGCGCAACATCGAGGTGACCGGCGAATTCGTGTGGAACGTGGCGACGCGCCCGTTGGCCGAGGCCATGAACATCACGTGCGCCACGGCGCCGCCGGAAGTGGACGAGTTCGCACTGGCCGGCCTGACGCCCACTGCTTCGAGCGTGATCGCAACGCCGCGCGTGGCGCAATCGCCTGTTGCCTTCGAATGCCGCGCCACGCAGATCATTCCCCTGCAATCGGCCGCCGGTGCCGAGACGGGCAACTGGCTGGTGCTGGGTGAAGTAATCGGCGTACACATCGCACGGCACCTGCTGAAGGACGGCATCTACGACACCGCCGGCGCACGCCCGATCCTGCGCGGAGGCGGGCCGGCGGACTATTTCGAGATCACGCCTGAACAGTTATTTCACATGCGCCGACCGGAGTATCCGCCCGGCCGGTAGCAATATCGGGCGTCTTTCGTCCGATCGGCGATCTCTCCGCGAGGTCAGGAGGTGAGTCGGTAGCAGCCAGCAGAGCAGTCCGCAGGACGGTTCCAACATGAGCGATCTGCCGGGCTGGCTGATACTGTCTCGGGTTATCGGTGATCGCCTAATCGCTATCTGGCAAGCGGAATGCCAAGGCTCCTTGATGTCGCGACCTGACAAATTGCTGAGCGATAATTTGCCGTAATGAGAGATGCAGAGCTCATAGTCGGAGCGACTCAGCAGTCATGGTATTTCCAGTGGTATCCGGACGGCAGCGCCCGCCTGTTTCGCTATCGAATTCAACGACTTGTCGAAACCGATTGATAGTTGAGTGGAAATGATGGGATAGCCTGAATGCTCAGGCATTCACAGGCAGTTCAGTTAGACCAAGCCCCTGATTCCGGGGGCTTTTCTTGTGCCCAGTAATGGTGGCGCCCTGGGTAAAGTCCCTCAAGAGCAGTGCCATTGGCGGCCGCGTCGGCCCGTCGGAGCCTTCCGAGCGGCGTCCATCAGCGTCAAGGCGAATTATTTCGATGATTGAAGCTTTTTGCTGATTGATACAGATTCGACTTTGGGATCCTGTTCCAGGGCCTGCAGCTTGCCGACTTGGAATTCTGCTGTGAAAATCAAGGGGCTCACCGCGGCACGACGGTGGACATCCGCCGGCACGTAATCAGGTTTTTTGACTTTGATGATCGCCTGAACGACATCAGATGCATTTTGTGCCAGCGGGATCATCGAACTTGCTTCGACATGATGGAGCTCGTTAAGGTTAATCTTGCGAATCATTATTTCCTCCGGAAATCCGGCCGACGGGTCAACGAAGCAGACAGCATACTCCCAGTGGACCCGCCATGCCACATTCCTATTCTTGCTTCAGTTTGCGCGCTCTGGTCGGCTTCTTGGCATCCTGCCTGTCTGCTTTCGCGGTGTTGGCCGTTCTTGCTCGTTTGTCGCTGCTGCCTGCACCTGTGCCCGCACTCATGTCGATGACGGCCTGAACGGCCCTGGCCGCCGAGATGCGGCCGTGGCCGTATCGATTGTTCCACTGCGATCCACCGGGCGGGCTGCGTCGCGCCGAAGTCGTGAGGATCTGGATCGTTTGATCGATCGACAGCTTCAGACCGCGAGCGACCGCTTCCTCGAACATGAGCGCGACGATGCCTGCGACACAGGGCGATGCCATGCTCGTTCCGCTCATGCGCGTCACGCCAGTCAGCGAATCCGACTTCGCGGCCCAGACGTCGTGACCAGGAGCCGAAATCTCGGGCTTTTGTCGACCGTCACGCGTCGGACCCGCGCTCGAGAAATAGGAGAGCGGTTTCGATGCGGTGTTCGCGTTATAGGAGCCAACGGCAATCACTTTCTTGCCGCAGGAGATGGAGCCAATCGTGTGCGTGTTGTCATTCGGGGCTGGAAAGCTCGACTGGAACAAGTTGTCGCGTTCGATCCACGCATGGAATGCGCCGTTGGTGACGACCTCGCCCGTGAGGCGCACGACATACTGCCCTTCCGGCATGCCAGCCACCAGAAAGACACCGATCATGTTGTCGTGATTGTTGGGGTCGTCCAGGCGGTTCGCCACCAAAGCAAGAACATCGGTCCCGAGCGTGACCGTCTTGCTGTCACCCGGGGGTACCGTCGCCAGCAGTGCTCCGTCCGGGCTGAACAGTTCGACCTTGAAGCGGTCTGTCCCTGCGTACCACAGCTCCATTTCAATCGAACGAGAGAGAGGAGCGGAAACATCCCACAGCAAATCATGGCTGGCTCCGGACGACAGCGTGCCGGTCGCGTGGATGCCGTCGTCGAATGAGTTGGAGGCCGAGATCACGACTGCGCGATTCGGAGCGGCGTTGACGAGGGCATCGATGCCCTGGTCAACGAGCGTCGTGCCGTCGTGCGGACCGCCATTCGTACCCAAGCTGATGTTGATGACAGCCGGACGTGCACCTGCCTTGTTGAAAATGTACTTGAGCGCCTCGAGCAGGGTAACCGAATCGCCGAATGACGTTTTCAGGATCTCGTCGAACGCGATCGGATCTTTTTCATGGGTTACGTTCACGAAAATAAGATCGGCATTCGGTGCCACACCAGGTACGCTGCTGCCGTTACCGTTACCTGCGGCGATGTCCATGACGTGCGTGCCGTGTGCTGCCGCTCCCGGGTGATAGCCGACCGCCGTGTAGGGGTCTGCTTGCTTGAGGGCGAGATCGAGGGAGGCAGTGGAATGCTCGATGCCATAGCCGTACGGACTGGCGGGGCTATTGCCGCCGTTCTGATCCCACAACGCGAGCAAGCGCGTCGTCCCGTTAGCCTTTCGAAAGTTCTTGTGGACGAAGTCGCCGCCGTAATCGATGACACCCAGCACGACACCGCTTGCGCCGCGTGCCTGGCTGCCTGCGGGCATTTGCACCGGTTGAGACTCTGTTTCGGCAGTGGCAGCGGCGAGCGTTGGCCGCATCGGCTGAGCGGCCTTCAAACTTTCGACATAGGGCAGCTTGCGCACCCTCTCGATGCGCGAGACGGGAATTCTCCCCGTGACGATCGCGCGCCTGTCATCCGTCTCGCCGATCAGCGTGGCGTCGCGGACCTCGCTCAGGTCCAGCCAGGCCTGGGAATCGCTCACGCGGGCGATGACCGCCACCTCATTCTCGGCGGTCGAAGCAGACGCTGTCTTGGCGATCCCGCTTCGCATGCGTGCGATGAGCAGTTGAAGGCGCGGGTCCATGTCTGTCTTTACCGGGCTCGGACCCTCTTCCGCGGCAGATATATCAATTTTAGACGGCATTCCAATCCCCTTTGTGGTTGTGTGAATGGACATCTACGGCCAAAAAAACGTCGAAGTTCGAACGGAAGCATTACATCCCGGTCAGCCTGGACCAGGTCGGTGCCACAGGGAATAGCGCCCATCGGTTCATCATTGCAGCGGCGGTAGTCTTCCTCGAACATAGCGGCGCTAAGCGCAAGGTTGTCCAGCCGAGCTTGCGCTGCAAATAACGGTTGCCCACCCGCATACAGCTATTTCACTGCGCGCCCCAGCAGGATGCCGAGCACCGACTGTCTGCTCGTGCATGCGCCGCGTCGGCATGACAGCGCAAGCCATCTGCGCTCCGCTCAACGCTGTACGTCTTCTCCCGCGAGTTCGCCATATGGCCACGTGCAGATACCCCGTAGTGGTATGCGCACGTCAGCAACCTGGGCGCCAGGGCCACGCCCGAGACCGCCACCCTCATGGAACCCACGGACGAGATAATGTTGAAAGCGGTAAGCCAAAGGGATTTCTCTGCCTGAAAAAAACTAAGCCTGGCAGTTCTTGCACTTTCCGTGCAGCAGACTCTTGCCGTCTGGCCTGGCTACCCGGCAATGGGTAACGATCCGGGTTCTACCCAAGCTGCTTCACTACCATCCAGTCGAATTGTGCCTCGAATTGTGCGTTTGGAAATGACCCATTGGCAGTGCTCTTGACCTCTCGCTTGCCACTGTCGTCGGTTTATAAGTTTTCTTATTATCGTACTTTCAGATGACCCAGCCAGGAACCTGGGGTACTGCATCCATCTGGTTCGTATGATCACCTTCGGATGGAACGATGAAACTCGGGTCTGACAAACGTATCAGTTCAAGAAGTGAAATGAATCGTACATATCGAGTTCCAATGCCGCATCCCCGTTCTTCCATTCAACTTTATAATCCGGCATGCTGTCATTCCCTCGGGTTGTTCTGCAATGATTCAGTCGAAAAGTGCTGTTCTGATCGGCGTCGCCTTGGCACTAAGTCATGAACAAGCTAGATCCTGTCCCAAGTAAACGCTTGTGGACAAGCGCCGGAATAAAGCGCAGGCTACCCTTGTAATACAGTCCGGTTCACGCGCATGCGAATCCGGACAACGGATTCAACAGCTCATGCCGCACCTGACGCCACGACTGCTGCAGAGCACATAGCTACAACAGGACGTGGCGGCAGGCGCTGAACCAGCCAGGAAAGAATATTGCCGGCACGCGGCGGAAAGGCACGGATGCCTATAAATCTTACCCGTATCCGCTACCAAAAGTTAACCGTGAACTTTAATTTTCAAATTCCGTAGCAAATCTGCAAAAGACTATTCATCCGGCATCGCTTTTCCCCTACTCTTGGAACACCTGTCACAAGCAACATCGTCGTGGTTCTTGTTCTCGTGCATGTTGCGGCGCGAATAAGGGACGGCACATGCCATCTATCTAGTGCGATCTCGTCCTGAACATGGAAAAGGTTCCTGCGAATGCGGAGTCATGTCCGAGTCCGGAGGTCATATGGCTCGTCGGGCCGCATGCGCGCTGCCCCGCTGTGGACCTGCCGAGCCCAGCAGAATGCCCGGAGGGCTGGCGAGCGGGTCCGGTCGAGGCATGCGAGCCCTCATATAAAACAGCACTATTCATTTGAAAGGATGGCTCTATGGCTGCTTGGACCATACTTGGGACTGGAATCGAAGGCGATCTGCAGCGTAAATCGTTCGGCGTAACGCTCGATACCGTTACTGGCAAATGGAGTGCCGGTGGCCCTAGCGTCGACAAATTCTTCAATACCAGGAACGGAACGTTCAAGGTAGTTGGAATACCTGAAAACGGGACCCAGCTGGCTTCCCCGAAGCTGGCCGAAGTGGCGTTCTTCAAGGCGCTAAACGGCAGCTCGGCGCTTGACAGCAGTGGAACAGGACGCGCATCGGAGAAGGGCGTGAATTTTACCTGGAAGCTCGACAGCAAGTAGCGTGTGCAGGGACGAAGTCGCTTCAGGGCCGCATCACAGTCAAACTCCTGGAGGGTCGCCGACGGTTGGAAAGGTCGGGTGATCGCAGAACTTTGGCAGTCCACATATTGGCGACATTGCTCAAGACGTGATCACAGCCCCGTTTTTTGATAAGTAACCATTGAAGCGGATTCTGAATGCGCATTGCGAAGCGGCGACGTGCTCAGGACCGCAGTAGATCGATCGGGCGACGATGGCCTGCGAATTCGGCAGCTGGCCTCCTCCGGCGCGGTCGAGCTTGACGAGCGTCGCCTAATTCAAGGAAATAGCGGGTGTGGCATCCGTGTGCCAGGTGAACAGTGTGCGGCGCCGCTCTGCCGACGCTTGCAGAGCCCCGCGTCGGGTAACTGCCCCTTCCTGCCACGTACTGGACGCCAGGTAGAGAGATGTATCGACACCGTACTCGAACTGGTCTGTAGCCAACTTCCAGGCAATGCCTTGGTTGTCGCGCTGAATCTCGCCGACATCCGGTCCCGAGAGTACGCAGTCCTATGCGGGTCGGTAGAGGGCAGGGTTGCGGAGCACAAGAGAACCTGCGTCTTCCTTCCGGCAGACCTCTTGTGAAAAGTGCCACTGGTGCTTGCCATCGGTTGCCATGGCCCCGGCAAATGAATGCATACAAAATGAGGGTAGCGCGAAGAGCATGATCCTCGCTAGGATAGTGGACTGACTGGCGCACAACGGGAACATCCCATGAAGACCTCATTGTTCAGGATTGTCCGCTTCACCTGTCTTGGTGCGTTGCTGGGAGCGATGGGCCCAGCCAGGGCCGCTGATCCGATTGGCGACTTTCCCGACCCGTTCGTGCTTGCCGATGGCGAGGGCTATTACGCCTATGCGACCAATGCCAACAACAAGCATGTGCAGGTGCTGCATTCGACCGACTTGCGTCGGTGGCGCTCGCTGCCCGACGCGATGCCGGCATTGGCTAGCTGGGTCCGGAAGGACACCCCCGATGTGTGGGCCCCCGAGGTCGCAAAGGTGGACGGGCGCTACGTGCTCTATTACACGGCAAGGCATCACGCTTCAGGTCGCCAATGTATCGGCGCGGCGGTCTCCAGCGCCGTTGCGGGGCCGTTCGTCGATGATTCCGAAGCGCCGTTGGTGTGCCAGGTGGACCTTGGCGGCACAATCGACCCAAGCCCCTTGCTGGTCGGTAAACGCCTTTATCTCTATTTCAAAAGTGACGGCAACTGCTGCAGCAAGCCCACCCATATTTTTGCTCAGGAACTTCGCGCCGACGGCCTGGCCGTGGTCGGCGAGCCGGTCAAGCTGCTGACGAATGGCCGTGTTTGGGAAGGTGCTGTGATCGAGGCGCCGACCATGCTGGTTCGCAACGGCCGCTACTTGTTACTGTACTCGGCCAACGATTTCGGCGGCGGCGCCTATGCCGCAGGTTATGCCAGCTGCGCCGGACCTGTCGGCCCTTGCGAGCCGCACGACACGCCGTTCCTGAGGAGCAGTGTCGAGGCAAAACTTCACGGCCCGGGCCATCAGGCGGTTTTTCAGGTGGGAGCACAGGACTATATCGCTTATCACGCCTGGGATGTGAGCCTGAACGGCAAGCCTGGCGCGCGGCGCCTGCTTTACATTGACAAGCTGGATTGGGTGGATGGCAAGCCGCAGGTACGGGGCCCGACGCTTGCCAGGTAAGCACCCCGGTGGTCATGCCGGTACGTTCTCCTTCGGCCGACATCGCAGATACTTGGCAGACCTTCTGCAAAAAAACGCGCAGGCCGATTTACCTGTGGCGAATCGAAGTTATCGTGGTTTGCCAAGCCACAAGTCACTGGACTACTTCAAAGCCTGTTGCTTCCAATGTCGAACTACCGCTTTCTTTTCGGCTGGAATATTCAGTACTTTTACCTCGAAATAGAAAGGCTTGCGTTGTTCGGCCGAATGGCGGGCGGCTTTCCAATCGCTATAAAATTTGCCGATCAAGACTCCTTGCGCGATTTGTTCAGCTATCGGGGCATGGCCGACGAACGTGCTGCCGCCGTTTTCAACCGTCGAGGCGAACGGATATTCGTCACGCCAGCTGCCCCGTATACTGACGACACCTGAGCCCGACAGATTGTGATAGCGTTTGTACGGCATCAAGCGTTTTTTCATCGAAGTATCTGCAACGTAATCGTACGTCAGAATGCGTGGCCAACCCGCCATCTGGGCATGCCAGATATTTTCGCATGTAAGCGGCATGATATCCCAATAATATTCCATAACAGGCAATTCTCCATTGTTGCTGCGTGGCTTGCCACCCAGGCGGGAGTCTTTCTCGCCCACTGGTAGGGTTAATTCTTTCTTGACTGCCATAGAACCTCCACATATCACGCTGGATCTCTTGCATCGTCTACATTCGATGGAAGATCGCTGCCGCGGAGGTTTGGGCACTGGCGACATTGGCGATTGAACCACCGGACCAAAAGGCTCTGAAGAGTGGGCGAGCGCGTATTACAGCGGCCCGGACCACGCCGAATATTCAGCGTTAATATTAATTCATAGATTGTCAGTCGGCTACCCTGCCTTCGCAGGGGCTGGTCACACGGCGAGCCGCAAATGGATACCGCGGCGTTGGCGCGGATAATCCTGCCATGCCACCAAGTGGCCCTCGCGGTTATAAACTGTTATCAAAGCAGGGCGCCGCCGCATCCGCTAACCGGTGAATGCGTAAATTCACTGTCAAGTTACAGTAAATTTTACAACTGCAAATTTGAGGCCGCCCACGGACGAACCGTCGGCGGCAGCTATCAGCGTCGGGTATCACTCCCGCAATATCCAGTGAGAACGTGATTTCAAGCCGGTTCGCCCCGGCACTCTGTTCGGCCCCATCCCTGGGGCGCTGCGGGTAAATTCGACGACGGCATTTTCTCTCCTCGAGTTTTACCGCCCGCCATATGGCACGACGTTTGCTGTGAGTACAGCGATGGCGGCGCACGAATCCACCACCTTCTGGTGATCATAATTCGCCATTAAATCAGCAGCTTGCAATCGTAAGGTATTCGTAAGGCCAACGGATATCCGGCTCGATAGAGTTGATCTGCGCACCTGACAGTGCACCGACCGAAGAGCTCACCGGAACAGGATCGATCATGAACGACCGTATCAGTAACGCATCGAAGATTGCTGCCACGTCCCTCGAAGGCGATGCGAGCTGGCAGCTCGTGCAGCGCGTATTGAGCAGCCCGCCTTTCGTCAAGGCGCCGCGCATGTGTGGTTTGCTGTCGTTCCTCATGCTCCGAAAGCTGAGCGGCATGGAAGAATCGATCAGCGAGCATGCGATCGGTATCGAGGTGTTCCGGCGCGACGTGCGCGATTTCGACACGGCCACCGATCCCATCGTGCGCGTGCAGATGGGCAGGCTGCGCGATCGCCTGGCGCAATACAACGCCACTTGCGCAGCATCGGCCGGGCAACAGATCGAGATTCCTCCCGGGTCTTATGTGCCGCTGCTGAGCCAGCCCCAGGGCAGGGGGCCCGCACCACGTGTCGCCATGCACCTGGCGCCCCTGCGCAAGCTGGGTTCGCCCGGCATGTCGGACCAGTTCGCCGAAGGGCTGGAAGAAGAGCTGGCCCTGCAAGTGTTCCAGCGATTTGCCGGCGAACACGGCGCACCGCCGCAATATCGCCTGGAAATCAGTATCAGGGTCGAGCAAAGCCATGCCCGTGCATCGGTCCGGCTGGTCGATGTCCGCGCCGAACAGACCGTATGGATGCACCGGTGCGACCGCCAGGGCGAGCTGGCGATCGCATTGCAGGAAGAGCTGGCGCGGGGGATCTGCGACGACCTGCAGGGTTACCTGGATGGGAGCGGCCGGATCGATCCACGGCCGGCATAGCGCCGATCGAGAAGGCGTTGCTCAGCTGCTTGCGGTTAGCCGGGCCGGCGGCAAGGGTGTCGGTCTTCATATTGTTCAGAGGGCAGGATCCGATCCTGTCGTGCCTGTACGGCCTGGCGACACCAAGCGTTGCGGACGTGGTATCGACACATGCCCGCACTGTTACCGCGCAGTTACCTCCCAGTTACCTTGCAGTTACCCCGTTGTTACTGGCGTTACGCGCACTCCGCCTCCTACCATCGATTCCGAACTACCTGTTGTACCCAACCAGTCGACGGTCATCCGCGCAAATCGCCGCGCTTCCTGACCGTCCTTCGACAAGGTCCATAACGAGTGAGGATGTGATGGCAGACAGCTTGCAGAAATGGGTGGGGCGAAACCGCCCGCCGCGCGTGCAGATTACCTACGACGTCGAAATCGGCGGCGCAGTCGAGAAGAAGGAATTACCGCTGGTGGTCGGCCTGCTGGCCGACCTGTCCGGCCAGCCGCTGGAGGCGCCGCCGAAGCTGAAGGCGCGCCGCCTGGTGGAAATCGACCGCGACAACTTCAACGAGGTGATGGCGAAGATCGCGCCGCGCCTGGACCTGTCGGTGCCCGACACTTACAAGGGCGAAGGCAACCTGAAGATCGAACTGAACTTCGCCGGGTTCGATGATTTTCATCCTGAATCCATCGTGCGCCAGGTGCCGCGCCTGGCCAAGCTGCTCGAAGTGCGCCAGCAACTGCGCGACCTGCTCGGCAAGCTCGATGGCAACGACGAACTCGACTCGCTGCTGGAAAACATCGTGCAGAACACCGAGGAGCTGAAGTCCCTGCGCACGGACGACGCCACGGCGCCAGCCGAACCGGCGGAAGCCACTGCGTGATTCCCCAATCGTGAAGAGAGTCCAATGATGAGTACAGAAACCATTGCAAGCGGTGCGGGCACCACCACCGCCGACGCGGAATTGAGCCTGCTCGATCGCATCGTCCAGGAAGGCAAGATGGCGGTCGAGCCATCGCAGAACGCCTATGCGCGCAAACTCCTCGGCCAGTTCGCCACCCAGATCCTTGACGAAGGCATGAAGACGGCGCCCGACAAGGGCATCGTCGCCATGATCAACGAACGCGTGGCGCAGATCGACAAGATCCTCAGCGACCAGGTCAACGCCGTGATGCACGACGAACGCTTCCAGGCACTGGAGTCGTCGTGGCGCGGTCTGCGCGACATGGTGTTCGGCACCGAGACCGGCCCTCGGCTGAAACTGCGGCTGCTGAACGTGTCGAAGAAGGAGCTGCTCAAGGACCTGGAAGGCGCCGTCGACCACGACATGAGCATGCTGTTCAAGAAGATCTACGAGGAGGAATACGGCACCTTCGGCGGTCACCCATACTCGCTGTTCATCGGCGACTATTATTTTGGCCGGCATCCCCAGGATATCGCGCTGCTCGAACGACTGTCGAAAGTAGCTGCCGCCGCCCACGCCCCCTTCATCACCGCCGCCGCGCCATCGCTGTTCGACATGGGCGCATTCACGGAGCTGGGCGTGCCGCGCGACATGTCGAAGATCTTCGACAGCGCGGAAATGACGTCCTGGCGCGGCTTCCGCGATACCGAGGACTCGCGCTACGTGGCACTGGTGCTGCCGCGTTATGCCGCCCGGCTGCCGTACGGCGCCAGGACAATCCCCGTCGATTCGTTCGCCTTCGAGGAAGACGTCGACGGCAGGGACCATGGCAAGTACCTGTGGGCCAACGCCGCCTACCAGCTGGGCCTGCGCATCACCGACTCGTTCGCCAAGCACAGCTGGACCACCGCCATCCGCGGCGTCGAAGGCGGCGGCAAGATCACCGGCATGACCGCCCACACCTTCAAGACCGACGAAGGCGACGTGGCGCTGAAATGTCCGACCGAGGTGTTCATCACCGACCGGCGCGAAAAGGAACTCAACGACCTGGGCTTCATTGCGGTGGTCAATTCGAAAGGTTCCGATATGGCGGCGTTCTTCGGCGGGCAATCCGTCAACAAGCCCAAGCTCTACAACCTGGATGCGGCCAATGCCAATGCGGCGTTGTCTTCGCGGTTGCCTTATGTGCTGGCCGCTTCGCGGTTTGCGCATTACATCAAGGTGATCATGCGGGACAAGGTGGGGAGTTTCCAGACGCGGCAGAGCGTGGAGAACTACCTGAATAACTGGCTCAGCAGCTACGTGCTGCTCAGCGCGAACGCGTCGCAGGGCGAGAAAGCGCGTTTCCCACTATCCGAGGGACGCGTCGACGTGACCGAGATCGCGGGCAAGCCCGGCGCGTATTCGGCCACGGTGTTCTTGAAGCCGCACTTCCAGATGGAAGAACTGACGACGTCAATCCGTCTCGTGGCGGAACTGCCGGCCGCGGCGGCCTGACGGCCGATCGTTCCATAGCCCGTTCATCCGCCAGTGGCGCTATGCACTGCTGGCATATCTCTTAAAGGAAATCATCATGTCAGACGTTCTGATTCTCGACCTCGGCAAGGACATCAAGGGCAATTGCAGCATTACCGGTTATACCGACAAGATCATCGTCAATTCGTTCTCGCATAATGCCTATCTGCCGATCGGCAGCGACTCGGCGAATACCGAGCGCACGCTGGGCCGGGCCGTGCTGTCCGAAATGTCGTTCTCGAAAAGTTCCGACTTGGCGACCACCGATCTTTTCAGGGTCTGCACGCAAGGCGTCAAGATCGGCCCCGCCACGCTGCATATTGGCCGGGTCGAAAACGGCAAATACATGAATTTCATGACGTACGTAATGGACAATGCCATGGTTTCACAGATGAGCTGCAGCGGCGGCGGCGGCATTCCCAGCGATTCCTTCTCGATCAATTTCACCAAGATCAAGGCGGACTTTTCGCAGCAGAAGACAGATTCGACGGAGAAGGGGACTGGAACCTGGAACTGGAATCTGGAGACGATGAAGGCGGATTGATCATAATCGCCAACGCGCGTTCTCGGCCTGACTTGATCTCAGCGCACTCATAATAAGTGGCCTTGCAAGACGGCCACTTCTAATCTCCCGATATTGAGGTATTGAAAATGGACGACAAGGTCAAAAACGCCCTTAACGCACTTGCAAGAGGTACAGTCCACACTATTCGCGATGGATGTATTCATATTGTCAACGGCGAAGTGCAAAGAGGCAGTGGAGTGTTCTATATAGACACAAGGGTTCACCCTGCGACGTTTGGTATGGCTAACGGAATCCAGCGCATAACGACATCTCTGGAGGATTTCGTTACTACGTTGAAGCGGATCTCACTTATGGGGTTTTATGCTGACTACACCAGGATGAAGGAAAACGAGAATTTTAAACGGTTATATGGCTATGCTTTTAGAGATGTCATCTATTATGATGGTGCGCGTAATCTGGAAACCTATCCATGTAATAAGTGCGGCTTAATTCTTCCTTTGAATCAAGTTGCAATTGATCACCAAAAGCCACAGGCAGGTGGGGAAATTCTAGCAGTGCTAAAAACGTTGCGGGCATTTGGGCTGACTGTCGAAGGGCCAAAGGGTGCCAAAGGAAAGAACGTGGCTCAAAACGCTGGACAGTTTAACAAGTTGCACTCCACTATGATGAGTCACCAATTTCCCATTGCTATTCCACATGCCGATAGGCATCCGGATACTGGTAGTAAAGCAAGCCGGCAGACCTTAAATTTAAACGGGATGCTTTTCTATTCTATTTTGGTCTGGGCAAAAGTAGAAAATGAATTTTCCAACAATTGCATGCATTCTTTTTTAAATCTAAAGCCAATGTGTGGATCGTGTAATTCAACAAAAGGAAACAAGGTTGCCGATGCTGACGCTGATGTTTTAGAGGATAACGACGAAATTATGGATTGACTATTTGCGAATATGCCGAGGCAGAAGTCGTACTGCTCTATCCGATTGGCTGGGCTGAAGTGCTGGTCCTTGCCGACATCGCCGACGCAATCATCAACCGAGAAAAGAGGACCCGAATTCGTCGGCATCATCACGGGCACTGTTATAACCGGCAGGATCCGATTCAGCGTTAGAAGTAGGCAACCGGCACCCGTAAGTGCAATTGCAGACATGCATGGTGCACCTGATCCGCAACCCGGCGACGTTTGCGTCCTGGAAGGACCGTAAGGAGCTTGGACCGGCTCTCAAGTCGGTCTACCAAGCCATATACGCCGAGGCAGCTGAGGCAGCGTTGGATGCATTGCAGCCGGCCCATGGGGCACCAAATTCCAAACCGTGATCGTCATGTGATAGCGCCAATGGCAGCAGGTGATCCCGTTCTTCGCCTATCCCCTTGAGGCGCCCAGGATCGTCTATACGACCAATGCCATCGAGAGTCCGCATATGCGTCGTACGAAATCGTCAAGAACCTGGGCCATTTTCCCTAAAGACAGCGCCGCAACCAAACTTTTTCTCCTGGCTTTTCGCAATATTGCGAAAGATTGGAATATTGCACCACGTACCTGAAGCTCGCTGCCAATCAGCTGGCCGTAATGGTCGGCGAACGTTTCACGAACGCGATTACTTATATAAGAAATTCTGGCCCCATACATGGAATTTCTGACAGACCCTACATGAGCGCACGAAACCAAACAGCTAGCGGCTATAAATGGGGAAAGCACCAGTATTAGGATTACGCTAGCCCCCTAGACCAATAAGCTCGACGTTTCGACTGTGACATTCTTCATACCTCGTCGTTGTTACTTGTGTTACGCGCCACCGGCTCCCTACCATCGATTCATACCTCGCCACTACCGGCGATTTCGAATGGAGCACCTATGAACACCATGCCCGCCAGCGCCCCTGTCCCCCTGTTCGACCGCCTCGCCGGCCGCATGACCGCCTCCGCAGACGGCCGACTCCTCCACGAGGGCGGCCTCCAGCACTCCCTGCGCGAAGACCTGGTCCGCCTGTTCAACGCCCGCAACGGCCTGACGATCGAACAGTTCCTGGGCGACTGCCCGACAGCGCTGCACTACGGCCTGCCCGACACCCTCGGCCTGTCGCCCCAGTCGGCATCGGACCTGTCACGCTGGGAGCTTGTCGTGGCACGGGCCATCAAGCTGTACGAACCGCGGCTGACGAATGTCCACGTGCACATCACGCCCGACAGTAGCCACCACACGGCGGCCCGCATCGACATCGAAGCCGTGATCGCCCTGGGCTGGCACCTGTGCCACGTGCACTTCCACGTGGTGCACCACGACCAGTCGTCCCGCCTTGCCGAAGCCGCGTAAGCGAAAACGGAGCAACCACCATGAACACCCAGGACGACCTGCTCGAATACTACCGCCGCGAACTAGGCTACCTGCGCACGCAGTCGGCCGATTTCGCGAAGCGCTACCCGAAGGTGGCGCGCCACCTGGTGCTGAGCGGCGCGGAGACACCGGATCCGCACACCGAGCACCTGATCGAGTCGGTGGCCTTCCTCACCGCCCGCGTGCACCGCGACCTCGATCGCGATCTGCCCGCGGTTGCGAGCGCCATGCTCGACAGCCTGTGCCCGAACCTCACCCAGCCGGTGCCGGCCATGACGGTCGTGCAGATGACGCTCGATCCCACCGAGGGCAAGGTCACGGCCGGCATGCCGGTGCGGCGCGGCACCATGCTGTCGGCGATCGCGGCCACGGGTGAGCTGTGCAAGTTCCAGTCGACCTGGGACACCACCTTGTGGCCGTTGAAGGTGGCAGCAATCAGGCAGGAAGATCCGCGCACGCTGCTGCTGGATTTCCAGGCCGATGGCGGCATCGACGTGGCCGAGCTGGAGCTCGACACGCTGCGCCTGCACCTGGCCGGCGACCTGCTGACGACGATGCCGGCGCATGAAATGCTGCTCAGCGCCCTGGAACGGATCGAACTGGTTCACGCCGGCGGCATCCATCGCCTGGCGCCGCGCATGCTGGCCGCCGTTGGCTTCGATGAAGACCAGGCGATCCTGTCGAAGCCGGGCCACGCGCATCCGGCTTATGGCCTGCTGCAGGAATACTTTGCGTTTCCACGTAAATTCCAGTTCTTCGACCTGAGCGGCCTGCGCGGGCGCCTCGGCAGCGGCAGTACCTTCTCGGTGCGCCTGGTGTTTACGCATGGCGCGCCGGCGCTGGCGCAGCTTGCACCGGCCAACGTGCTCGTGAACTGCGTGCCGGCGGTGAACCTGTTCCCGGTCACCAGCGAACCGATCGCCTACGATCGCCGGCATTACGAATACCTGCTGATCCCGGACCGCCGCCGCGACGCCACCACCGAAGTGCATTCGATCGTGTCGGTTACCGCGTCCAACCCGCATGGCGAGCGCGCCGTCCAGATCCCGAACGCTTTCGCCGATGCGGAAGGCGATGCGCCGCTGAGCTGGACCATGCGCCGCGAGGGCAGCCTGCGCAAGGGCATCGTCGGCACCGATGTCTACCTCGGTTTCGTCGATCGCGCCGATGTGCGCGCGGCGCAGCCGGAATCGGTGATGTATGCGGACCTGCTGTGCACGAACCGCCAGCTGGCCGACCAGGTGGGGCCGGGTACCCGCTTCCATGGCGACGGCATCGCCGCGTCCACGCTGATCCGCGCGCTCTACCAGCCCAGCCTGCAGCGTGCGCCGGTGGCGGCCAGCAAGGCGCTGTGGTCGCTCGTATCGCTGATGCGCCTGAACCACCATTCGCTGGTGGACGGCACCGCCGGCGTCGAGACCTTGCAGCGGATGCTGCTGCTGTTTGCCGGCGGCAGCGCGCGCGAGCAGGTGCAGGTGCGCGGCATCCGGCGCCTGGAGGCGACGGGGGCCATGGTGCGCCTCGGCGGCGACACATGGCGCGGCCACTGCCGCGGCACGGATATCGAACTCGAGTTCGATGCCGATGCGTTCGCGGGCACGTCGCCGCTGGTGCTGGCCGGCGTGCTGGCGCGCTTCTTTGCCCTCTATACCTCCGCCAACTCGTTCGTGCGCCTGGCCGTCATGCGGCGCGGCGAAACGTGGATGCAGTGGCCAGCCATGACGGGGCGGCAATGCCTGATCTGATCGCACAGCTGCGCAGCGCGCCGCACGGCTTCAACCTGTTCCAGGCCGTGAGCCTGCTGGAACGGAGCGAACCCCGTCGCGCCCTGGTGGGCACGGCGCTGGGCATCGACGAAGCCGTGCGCCTGGCCGGCCAGACCGACTTCGCCTTCCCGACCAGCGACATCGCCGGCGTGGGCGATGCCGCCAGGCCCGGTCCGGCCATGGTGCTGCGCACGGCCGCGCTGACCTTGGCCGGCGGCCATGGCCCGGTCGCGGCGCCGTTCACCGAGATGCTGCTGGAACAGCGCCGCCAGCGCGATCATGCCGGCCTCGATTTCCTCGACATGTTCAACGGGCGCCTGCTCGGTTTCTGGTACCGCGGCCGCTGCAAGCGCCACCTGGCGCTGCGGCCGCACCGGCAGGAGAGTGCGCCGCTGGTGCGCGGCCTCGATGCGCTGTCGGGGCTCGGCCGCGCCGAGGGCGCCCGTGGACCGGATGGCGAGCTGGCATGGGTCCGGCACACCAGCCTGCAAGGCCCGGCGCCGCGCTCGATGGCAACGCTGCTGGCGCTCCTGCGCGACCGCACCGGCATCGCGTTCGCCGGTCGCCAGATGGTCGGCCGCTGGCAGGCGCTGTCGCCGCGCGATCACGCCCGGCTCGGCAAGCAGCAGCTGGGCATGGGGGCCAGCCTCGGCGCCCGGGCCTGGAACCAGTCTGCCGCAATCGCGCTGACCACGCCCGCGCTGGCCCCTGCGCAGTTCGCCGCCTTGCTGACGGCCGGCCGGCAATACGGCGTGCTCGCCTGGCTGGTGGCGCGTCACCTGCAACAGGATATCGCGGTGACCTTGCAGCCGGCGCTGGCGGCGCAGCCGGCCACCCGGCTCGGCGGGACGGCGCAGCCGCTGGCGCCGCGCCTGGGGCAGAGCGCCTGGCTGTGCAGCGGTGCCGCCAGCGCGGCAACCTACCGTCAGCCCTGTTTCGACCTGCACGTTGCCTCCACCAACCGGAATCCATAAATCATGCAAAGCGATATCCGCCCACTGCTGGCGAAACTGAACCCGGAGTGCCGGCGCGCGATGGGCCGCGCGGCCGAGCTGTGCGTGCAGCACACCCACTTCAATGTCGAGCTGGAGCACCTGCTGCTTGCGCTGCTCGAAGGGACGGCGCCGGACCTGGCACTGCTGCTGGCACATTTCGATATCGACGCGGACGCGGTGCGCGGCCAGGTCCAGGCCAGCCTCGATGGTTTCAAGCGCGGCAACGGCCGCACGCCGGCCCTGTCGCCCGATTTCATGGCGCTGTTCCAGGAAGCGTGGCTCGCCAGTTCGATGCAGCTGGGCGCGCAGCAGGTCCGCTCCGGCACCGTGCTGCTGGCGATGCTGTCCCTGGACAGCCTGCGCGGCGCGCTGATCGACACGGCGCCGGCACTGCTGGAGATCCCGCGCGACCGGCTGAAAACCGAACTGCCGCAACTGCTGGCAGCATCGTCCGAGGACGGTGGAGCCGGTGCTGGTACCGGGGCGCCGCCGCAACCGGGCGGCGCCCCGGCGGCGCTGGAGCAGTACACGGTCGACCTGACGGCACTGGCGCGCGCCGGCCGCATCGACCCGGTGCGTGGCCGCAATGCCGAGATCCGCCAGATCGTCGATATCCTGCTGCGCCGCCGCCAGAACAACCCGATCCTGACCGGCGAGGCGGGTGTCGGCAAGACCGCCGTCGTGGAAGGTTTCGCATTGCGCGTGGCGGAGGGTAACGTGCCGCCGGCGCTGGCCGGTGTGCGGGTCTGCGCGCTCGACCTGGCGTTGCTGCAGGCCGGCGCCGGCGTGCGCGGCGAGTTCGAACACCGCCTGAAATCGGTGATCGCCGACGTACGCGCTTCCGCCACCCCCGTGATCCTGTTCATCGACGAGGCGCACCAGCTGATCGGCGCCGGCGGCAGCGAAGGGCAGGGCGATGCGGCGAACCTGCTCAAGCCCGCATTGGCGCGCGGCGAGCTGCGCACGATCGCCGCCACCACCTGGGCCGAATACAAGAAGCACGTGGAACGCGATCCCGCGCTGGCGCGGCGCTTCCAGGTCGTCAAGGTGGACGAACCCGCTCCGGAGGCCGCTGTCGCCATGCTGCGCGGCATGGTCGATGTGCTGTCGCGCCACCACGGCGTCGAGATCGTCGACGAAGCCGTGCGCGACGCGGTGCGCCTGTCGCATCGCTACATCACCGGGCGCCAGCTGCCCGACAAGGCCATCAGCGTGCTCGATACCGCCTGCGCGCGGGTCGCCCTGGCGCTGGCCGGCACGCCGCCGCAGCTCGAATCGCTCGGCCACGACATCCTGCTCGCCACGGAGGAGGTGCATATCCTGCGCAGCCAGCAGGCACGGGGCGAGCACGATGGCGCGGAGGCCGACCGGCTCGATGGGGCGCTGGACCGGCTGCGCGAACAGGAAGCTCAGCTGCGCGGGAAGCTGGGTGAGGAACGGCGCGCGGTCGACGAGATCGTGGCCCTGCGCCGCCGCATCGCCAGCGGCGAAGGCGATGCGCGGGCCGATGCGACCCGGCTGCAGCGCCTGCAGAAAGGGCTCGAGACGATCCAGGACGGCGAAGCGCTGGTGCCGGTCTGCGTCGATTCCGCCACCGTGGCCAGCGTGATCGCCGGCTGGACCGGCATCCCGGTCGGCAGGATGCTGGCCGACGAGATCCACACGGTGCTGCAGCTGCACGACCGGCTGTGCGAACGGGTGGTCGGGCAGGAAGCCGCGCTGGACGCCATCGCCAGCCGGGTGCGCACGTCCCGCGCGGAGCTGGACGACCCGGGCAAGCCGGTCGGCGTGTTCATGCTGGTGGGACCGAGCGGCGTGGGCAAGACCGAGACCGCGTGCGCGCTGGCCGACATCCTGTATGGCGGCGAGCGCAACCTCATCACCATCAACATGTCGGAATTCCAGGAGGCGCATGCGATCTCCAGCCTGAAGGGCGCGCCACCCGGCTACGTCGGTTACGGCAAGGGCGGCGTGCTGACCGAGGCGGTCAGGCGCCGCCCCTACAGCGTGGTGCTGCTCGACGAAATGGAAAAAGCCCACCCCGACGTGCTGGAACTGTTCTTCCAGGTGTTCGACAAGGGCACGATGGACGATGGCGAGGGCGTGGCGATCGACTTTCGCAACACGCTGATCCTGCTCACATCCAACGCGGCGCAGGATGTGATCGCCCAGGCCTGCCACGCCGGCAGGCCCACGCCGGCCGAACTGGCCGGGCGCCTGCGGCCCGCGCTGCTGCGCCAGTTCAGCCCCGCATTCCTCGGCCGCGTGGTGCTGGTGCCTTACTACCCGCTGGACGACGCCGGCATCGGCGTCATCGTCGACATGAAGCTGGCCCGGCTCGCCGAACGCTTCGCCGCCGGCCATGGGGCGCGCTTCAGCTGGGACGATGCGGTGACGGCCGCCATCGCGGCGCGCTGCGCCGAAGTGGACAGCGGCGCCCGCAACATCGATTTCATCCTGACGCAGACCGTACTGCCGGAACTGTCGGCGCTGGTGCTGGAGCGCATCGCCACCGCGGCGGCCTTCTGCGCGGTACACATGCGCATGGACGGCGAGCGCTTCGCCTATGCCTTCCGCGACAGCCCGGTGCGGGGTGCGCAATGAATGCCCCGCTCAGGACAGGTTTCCGGCAGTCCGGCCTGCTGCGCGTCACCTCGCCCTTGGGCGCCGACGACCTGCTGGCGGACAGCCTGGAAGGCAGCGAAGGGATTTCCGAGCTGTTCAGCTTCAGGCTGCACATGCGCTCGGGCAGTGCGTCGCTCGATGCGGCGGCGGTGATCGGCAAGACCATGAGCGTGGCGATCGGCGCGCCGGGCGCCGCGCCGCGCGTGGTGAGCGGGCTGGTGGCGCGCTTCGTGCAGACCGGGCAGGACCGCGATTTCGCCGTCTACGAGGCCGAACTCGTGCCTTCGCTGTGGCTGCTCACGCTGTCGCGCGACCGCAAGGTGTTCCCGAACCAGGGCGTGGACACGATCGTCCAGGAAGTGCTGGGAGCCTTCGGCATCGCCTTCGAATCGAAGCTGGCCGGCACGTACCCGAAACGCGACTACTGCGTGCAGTACGACGAGACGGCCTTCGATTTCATTTCGCGGCTGATGGAACATGCCGGCATTTTCTACTGGTTCGCCTTCGGCGCGGGCGGGCACCGCATGGTCCTGGCCGACGCGCCGGCGCATTTCACCGACTGCGAAGGTGGGGCGGCAGTGCGCTACTGGCCGGACACAGGCCTCACCAGGCCGGCCGACGCGGTCACGCGCTTCGCCCACGAAGGTCGTATCGTCCTGGGGGCGGCGACGGCCGGCGACTACGATTTTCGGACGCCCGATACGTCGCTGGAAGGCAGCGCCGCAGGCGCGGCGGCGAGCGGTACCTGCACTGGCAACGTGTATGAATTCGGCGGCGGCCAGCCCACCGTCGCGGCGGCGCAGGCGCTGGCCCGGCTGCGCGTGGAGGCGGGCCAGGCGGGCGCGCGCCTGCTGCACGGCGACAGCCACTGCCAGGCCTTTGCGGCCGGCACGCGCTTCACCTTGTCCGGCCATTTCGTGCCGTCGCTGAACGCCGCGTTCGTACTGCGGCGCGTGCGGCACAGTGTCCGGGCGAACGGCTACGCGAACACGTTCGAGGCATTTCCCGCCGCCGTGCCGTTCCGCGCGCCGGTGCGCACGGAACGGCCGCACGCGGCGGGATGCGAAACGGCGCTGGTCGTCGGCCCGCCCGGCGAGGAAATCTGGACCGACCTGCATGGCCGCGTGAAAGTGCGCTTTCCGTGGGACCGCGGCGCCCGGGACTACGAGCGGGCACCCTGGGTGCGGGTGGCGCAGCCGTGCGCCGGCAACGGGTTCGGCGCATTGTTCCTGCCGCGCGTGGGGCACGAGGTGGTGATCGGCTACCTGAACGGCGACCCCGACCGGCCGCTCGTTACGGGCAGCGTCTACAACGGCAACAACGTCCCGCCGGCCGACCTGCCAGCGAACCAGACCCAGTCGATCCTGCGCACGCGTTCGTCGAAGGGCGGCGCGGCCGGCAACGAGCTGCGCTTCGAGGACAGGAAGGATGCCGAGCAGCTCTACCTGCACGCCGAAAAGGACATGCTGGCCGAGATCGAGAACGCGCTCACGACGACCGTGAAGAAAGGCGCCGAGCTGCACACGCTGGAAGAAGGCGACCGCACGGTGGCGCTGAAGAAGGGCAACGCCACGCACACTGTAGCCGGCACGCGCGCGGTGGCGGTGAAGGGCGACGAAACGCACGCGAACGAGGCGAAGTTCACACACACCGTCAAGGGCGACTACGCGCTCACGGTCGACGGCAGCCTGACCATCACGGTGAAGGGGGCGGTCAAGCTCGTGACGGACGATGCGCTGTCGCTGGAGGCGGCCAAGGCCCTGTCGGCCAAGGCGGGCGACACGTTCACCGGCACGGCCGGCAAGGCGCTCACTTGCGAGGCCGGAACGGCGCTCACGTGCAAAGCCGGAACGGCGCTCACGTGCGAGGCGGGTACCGATCTCACGAGCAAGGCCGGCAAGGCGCTGCTGCACAGCGCGGGCCTGAAGATCGACAGCAAGGCACCGGTCATCAACAGCAAGGCCGATGCCACGCACACCGTGGAAGCGGGCGCCAGCCTGACGCTCAAGGGCGCGCTGGCGAAGGTGAACTGATGAGCGCCGCCACGACCACCGGAACAGGCGGGATCGTCGAGGAACACGACGGCGCCGGCAGGCTGCTGCTGCGCTGCGCGATGGCGGGCGGCGTGCTGCACGGGCCGCTGGAACAGTTCGGGCCCGCCGGGCTGCCGGAGATGACCGCGCATTTCGACGGCGGCAAGCTGCACGGCGCAATGGCGGTGTACGGGCCGGATGGCGTGCTGTTGCAGCGCAGCGTCTACCGCCACGGCGTGGCGCACGGCCTGATGGAAACCTTCGTCAACGGGCGCAGGATCGCGGCGCAGAGCATGACCGACGGTGTCGCCAGCGGGCCGTCGCTGTCGTTCGACGAGGCCGGCCAGATGACGGCCAGCCTGCCGCTGTTGCACGGCAAGGTGGAAGGGCCGGCCGCGTTCTACCACGAAGGCCGCCAGGTGCGCGGCGCGTCTTACCGGAACGGCCTTCTCGACGGCGAGTCGGTCGACTACGACGCGGCGGGGCAGGTGGTGCAGCGGTGCAGCTACCGCGCCAACCTGCTGCACGGCCCGGTGCGGCGCTACTGGCCGAACGGCGCGCTGATGGAGGAGGTCCAGTACCGCGATGGCGTGCCGGCGGGCGAACCGCAGCGCTACGACCAGCGCGGCAAGCGGCTCGGCAACCGGGAAGCGGCACCTGCCCTGTTCGAGCGGATCAAGCAACTGTTGAGGGGGGAATGATGGGACAACAAGTCTGCAGCGGGGCGATGCTCGCCTGCTCGTTCGGCCTCGCGCCCGGCACGCTGAACGTGCTGCCGCAAAGTCAGGTCATGACCGCGATGGCCGATGCCAGCATCATGGACAACAAGCCCATGGTCAACATCACGCCGTTCGGGATGTGCACGTCGCTGGCCAATCCCCTGGTGGCGGCGGCCACCGCGGCGGCGATGGGCGTGCTGGTGCCCATGCCATGCATCCCGCTCACCACCGCGCCGTGGGCGCCCGGCTCGCCCACCGTGCTGATCGGCGGCATGCCCGCCTTGAACAACGCGTCGAAGCTGATGTGCATGGCCGGCGGCGTGATCCAGATTTCCGTGCCCGGTCAAACGACCGTGGCCGTTCCCTGACCATTTTTTTTCGAGGCCATCATGGAATACCGATTCAAGTTCACGCCGCGCCTGGTGGCGCTGGCCCTGTTCGCCGGCGTTGCGCTGCTGGTGCTGCTGTTCGCGCTGGGGTTCCAGCTGGGCGTGCGCATGGCCGCCGAGCCGGCGCCCGCCGTGCCCCTCGAACGCGCCGTGCCGGCGCCGAAGGCCGCGCCATGAGCGCCGCGCGCAAGGCGCCGCGTCCGTCGTGTCGGCCGGCCTGGCAGCATGCCGCCATCCTGCTCGCCGCGTTGCTGGCCGGGTCGCTGGCCTGTCCTGCGGCGCTGGCCGGGGACCGCCCGCCAGCCGTGTCGCCGCTGGTCGCGATGCCGGACGGGCGCCTGATGGCACCCGATATCGGCCGCATCGTCGAACGCGGCGAACTCGTGGTGGCCATGTTCAAGGTCGACAGCGCGCCGTTCTTCGTCGAGAAAAACGGCGTGCTGAGCGGCATCGACGTGGACCTGGCGCGCACGATCGGCAGGGAACTGGGCGTGCGGGTGCGGTTCGACCGCAGCAGCACCACGGTGGACGGCGTGGTCGAACTGGTCGGCAGCGGCCGCGCCGACCTGGCCATCAGCCGCCTTGGCCGCACCGTGAAGCGCAGCCAGATGGTGCTGTTTTCCACGCCCTACCTGATGCTGGGCCACGCCATGCTGGTCAACCGGCTGCGCCTGGCCGAAATGTCCGGCAAGCGGCAGGTCGGCGATGTCGTGCGCGCCTTCGACGGCCGTATCGGGGTGATCGCCGGCACGTCGTGGGAAGAATACGGCCGGCGCTACTTCCCGCGGGCGCGGATCGTGGCCTATCCCGGCTGGACCGAAGTGGTGAACGCGGTGCGGCGCGGCGACGTCGCTGCCGCCTATCGCGACGAGCTGGAGGTGCGCGCCGTGCTGCGGCGCGAGCCCGGCCTGGCGCTCACGCTGCGCACCGTGACGTTCAACGACGCGCAGTCGGCGCTTTCCGTGATGACCTGCGTGCGCGACACGTCGCTGCTGGCGTTCGTCAACGAAGTGATCGCCGCGCGCACCGACAAGCCCACCGTGAGCGCGGCGCTCACGCTGATCAGGTAGTCCCTCATCCACCCAGCCCCGTCATCGAAGGTGAAGCCATGAACGAAATCGACGTACTTCGCGCGCTGCGGCGCTTCCAGGCCCTGGCCGTCAACCCCTGGATGGTGCTGGCGTGCGTGCTGGCCGGCACCGCCATCGGCTGCGCCGCGCCCGCGCTGGCCCGCCCGCTGGCCATCGTCGGCATGGTGTACGTGGACCTGCTGACGATGGTGGTGCTGCCTTTCATGATGTCGGCGGTGGTGCTCAGCCTGCAGAACCTGTACCGCGAGGGCGGCACGGCGCGGATCGTCCAGCGCGTGGTGCTCGTGTTCTCGCTGCTGGCGCTCGGCGCGGCCCTGGTGGCGACTGTCGGCACGGTGCTGGTGCAGCCGGCCGGCGGCATGTCGGGCGACACGCGTGCCACGCTCGGGCACATCGTCGGCGATGGCGACCGCGGCAACACCGCCATGAACCTGCTGAAGGCCGATCCGGCGCCGCCGCCGACCACCGGGCAGGACATCGTGCGCTCGCTGGTCCCGTCGAACATTTTCGCCGCGCTGGCCAATGGCGAAACGCTCAAGGCGCTGGTGTTCGCGCTGCTGTTCGGCTTTGCCGTGGGGCAGGTGCCGAGCCGCATCTCGACGGGCCTGCAGGAAGCGCTGGAAACCGTCCACAAGGCGTGCCAGACACTGACACGCTGGATCAACCTGCCGCTGCCCGTGATCCTGGTCTGCATGTCGGCGGGGCAGGTGGCGCATACCGGCATCGGCCCGCTGGTGGCGATGGCCGGCTTCGTGCTTGCCTTCCTGGCCGTCAGCGTGCTGGTGATCGGCCTGGCGCTGATGCTGGTGCGGCACCGCGCCGGCGGCAGCATGGCGGGCGTGATGATGGCGCTGCGCGAACCCTTCGCGCTGGGCGTGGCCACCAACAACAGCGCCGCGTGCATGCCGGCCATGGTGGCGGCCATGGTCGAGCGCCTGGGCTTCGCCCGCAACCGGGTCGAACTGCTGGTGCCGCTGAGCGTTGCGCTGCTGCGCACCGGCCCGATGGCGTATTTCGCCTGCGGTTCGCTGTTCATCGCGGCCCTGTATGGCCGCACCCTCGAGCCGGCGGACCTGGGGCTGCTGGTGGTGCTGGCGGCCCTGGCGGGGTTCGCGTCGTCGGGCATGGCGGGCGTGGTCACGGTGTCGCTGATGGGCGCCGTGTGCACCGGCCTGGCACTGCCGTTCGAGGCGGCCTTCGTGCTGTTCGTCGCGGTCGATCCGATCTGCGCGATGGCGCGCACGGCGGTCACGGTGATCGTCGACTGCGCCGCCGTGTCGCTGGTCTGCGCGCGGCCCGTGCGCCTGCAGGAGGCGGCATGAAGCTGCTTGCCGAACTGGCCCGCCACCCCGCCACGCTGCTGGCCGCGGTGCTGCTCGGGCTCTGGCTGGGGGCGTTGTGGCCGGCCGCCGCCGCGCTGTGCGGCATCCTGGCGGCGGTCTACCTGGCGTTGTTGCAGGCGGTGGCGCTGCCGTTCATCGTGCTGGCCGTGTATTTCGGGCTGCAGCATTTCGGGCTGCAACATTTCGGGCTGCAGCGCGCGCCGGCCGTGCGGCGGCACTGGCGCGGCTGGCTGGCTCTGGCCGTCCCCGGCGTGCTGGCGATGCCGCTGTGCGCACTGGCGGGTGCATGGTTCGCCAACGTGGTTGCAGCGGGTGCCGGCCTGGACGCCGCGCACCACGCGGCCCTCGGCCGCATGGCCCTGGGGACGGCCGACATGGCGGTCAGCCTGGCCGGGGACGAGACCGCGGCGGGGTTCGCGCAGACGGAGCTCGTGCCGCGCAACCTCTATGCCGTGCTGGCGGCGGGCGCGGTCCCATCGGTGCTGATCGGCGTGGTCCTGTTCGGCGCGGCGGTCGCGGCGCAGCGGCAGGGCACGGGCAGCCACCTGGACGGCATCCTGGAGGCGCTCTACCGCGCCCTCGAGGCGGCCATCGGCGTCATCAACCGCGGCCTGCCGTTGACCGTCTTCGTGCTGGCGGCGGCAGCGGCCGGCGACGCGAACGGGACGGCCGGCGTGATGCTCGGCTTTCTCGGCACGTGGCTGGTGGCCGCGGCGCTGGCCTGCGCCGCGGCGGGCGCCGTGATCTGCTGGCGGATCGGCGCGCATCCGTGGCAGGTCATGACGGCGCTGCGCGAGCCGGTCACGGTGTGCCTGTTCGCGCCGGTGGGCGCCGCGGCGCTGCCGGAGTTCATCGAAGCGTTGACCGCGCGGCTCGGCTTCAGCCGCGGCGCGGTGGAACTGGTGATGCCGGTGGCGCCCGTGTTCGTGCGCAGCGGCGAGGCGCTGTGCTTTGCCGTGCTCGCGGTGTTCATCGCCAACCTGTACGGACGGCCCCTGTCGCCGGCGGAGACCGGCCTGGTGGCGATGCTGGCCTGCTGGAGCGCGCTGTGCGGCATCGGCACGGGCGGCGTGCGCACGGTGCTGTGGTCGGGCGTGCTGCAGGCGTCGCTGGGCCTGCCGCTCGAAGCGCTGCTGCCGCCCCTGGCGGCGGTGGAAGCGCTGTGCGCCGGCCCGCGCAACCTGGTCTCGTATCTCACCGCCGCGGTGCTGGTGGCGCTCGCGCCCGGCGAACGGCAGCCGTTCAGCGCCAGTGCCCCCGCGGACGCTCCCGCGTCGGCACGGCTGCTGGTCGTGCCGCGCCGCCACGCGCTGCTGGGCGCCTGCCTGCTGGGGGCAGCCTTGCTGGCCGTGCTCTGCGCAGGCGTGGGCTTCGGCCTGCGCCGGACACTCCTCGTTGCACCATGAACCGCCATTTTTCGGGAACAACCATGAATACGCCAGTCGATGCTCCATTGCCGGCGCCGCGCGCCAACCGCCGCACGATGCCGATCGCATGTGCCCTGTTTACTACGCTGGCGCTGGCACTCTCCGGCTGCGGCGCGCTGGCCGGCGCGAAAGCGCTGGTCGGCCTGGCGCCGTCGCCGGCCAGGCCGGACTGGACCGCCGTGACGCTGGCCGCCGCCGCCGACGCGAACGCCGACAGCGCGCTGTCCGTCGACATCGTGCTGGTCAAGGACAAGGCGCTGCTGGAGAGCCTGTCCGCCATGTCGGCGGCGAAGTATTTCGGCGCCCGCAACGACCTGCAGCGCACCTTTCCCGACGGGCTCACCGTGCTGGCGGTCGAGATCACGCCCGGGCAGCTGATCCGCCTCGACCGCGCGCGGTTCGGCAAGGAGCGCGCGTGGGCGGCGCTGGCGTTCGCGAACTATGCCAGCCCGGGCGAGCACCGGGTGCGCCTGCCGCTCGACAAGCCTGGCTGCATGCTGCGCCTGAACGCGCAGGACTTCGTTGCCAGCGATATCAAACCGGGCGCTGCCCGCTGACCGAGGAATTTACCCATGGCTGAAGCACAGATGCTGGAGCGGATCCAGTGGCACGAGGGCATGCTGCTGAGCCCCCAGCAATTCCAGCAGGAGAGTGCGCGCGTCGATGCGCTGGTGGCATGGCAGTCGCTGGCGGGGCAGCCGGCCGCATGGGGCGTGCGCCGCCTGGTGGTGGACGAAGCCGCCCTGACCGCCGGCATGCTGCGCATCCTGGCGCTCGAAGCGATCCTGCCGAACGGCATGGCGCTGCGTTACGACGCGGCACTGGCGCAGGACCGGGCGCTGGAGCTCGACCTGGCCGGCCATGGCGAGGCCATGGAGGCGGGCGAGGTCGCGGTCTGGCTGGCGGTCGGCGCGGCGCGCTCGATGCGCCTGCCGGGCCAGCCGGCGATGTTTCGCGGCATCGAAAGCGGCGCCGTCGACGATGAAATCTCGGCCGCCCAGGCCTGCGAAGTGCCGCGCATGGCGCCCAACCTGCATCTGCTGGCGGGCAAGGCGCCGGGTGCGGGGTACGTGGCGCTGCACCTGATGAACCTGTACAAGGCCAACGAAATCGTGCGCCGCGGCGCGTTCTGGCCCGCGCAGCTGGAAGTGCCGGCCGATGCGGCGCTGTGCCGGCGCGCCCACGAACTGGCCGCGCACATGCGCAGCAAGGCCGTGTTCCTCGCGCGCCAGGTGGCGGTGCCGTCGTCGCGGCTGGAAGACCGGCTGGCGCTGCTGGAAAACCGCGGCCGGTTGTCCAGCCTGGTGCTGCACCTGCCCCTGCTGGAAGCGGTACTGCGCGGGCCGGTGGTGCAGCCGCTGCCGCTGTACCAGGCCCTGTGCGCCCAGCTTGGCCCGCTGGCCGGACTGCGGCCCGGTGCCGTGCCGCTGGCGCCGCCGCCCTACCGGCACGCCGACAGCCATGCGGCGTTCGACAGCGTGCTGCAGGCGCTCGAGGCGCTGGTCGACGAGGTGAGCCAGGAATGGACGACCTGCACGTTCACGTGGGACGGCCGGGCGTTCGCCCTCCCCATGCAGGCCGGGTGGACCGGCAAGCGCCTGGTCGTGGGCCTGCGCGGCCACGGCGAACGCGAGCTGGCGCAGTGGATGGGCGGCGCGGTGATCGGCTCGCGCACCGTGTGGACCGGGCTGTGCGAGCGGCGCGTGCTGGGTGCCGCGCGCAACCGCGTCGACGAGGCGCCGGAGCTGGGCCTGCGCGGCGGAACGGGCTACACGCTGTTCGCCATCGATCCGGCGGAACGCTTCATCGTGCCCGACCAGGCGCTCCAGATCAGCAACATCAACGAACATCAGGCCGCCCATCGGCCGCAGGAACTTGTCCTGTTCATCAAAGGCTGACCATGACCAACCATGACCATACCGGCAGGGCCGGCAACGCGGTGCCGGCCGGCGGCGACGACCTGGCGGCGATCCAGTTCCGCCATTTCGTCGCGGTGCTGACGCAGGCGGCGCACGCCGCCATCAAGCTGGCCGAACACGAAGGCAAGACGGGCGCCGAGGCGCTGAGCCGGCAACTGGCCCAGCTGATCGAACTGCAGACGCTGGAGGCGGGCAGGCAGGGCGGCAAGGCCGGCTTCGACACCGAGCTGCAGGGCCGCTACCTGAAGGCGGCGCTGGCCGACGAGGTGATGCTGCATACCGAATGGGCGGGCCGGGAATACTGGCACCACGTGCTGCTGGAGGCAAACCTGTTCAATTCGGCGCATGCGGGCCAGCAGGTGTTTGCCGACATCGACCTGCTGCTGCGCGAGCGCGAACCGGCGCGGCGCGGCGTGGCGCGGCTGTACCTGTACCTGCTGTCGCTGGGTTTCCAGGGGTGCTTCCGCGACGGCGACGGCCTCGAACAGGTGGCTGGTTATCGGCGCGAGCTGTTCCAGTTCGCCTGCCAGCGCGTGCCCGACCTGGGTGGCCGCGAGGCCGTGCTGGCCGAACAGCCGTATGCCAGCACGCTGTCGCATGGCGGCAACCGGCGCCTGTCGAAGCTGAGCCGGCGCGGCATGGCCCTGGCGCTCGCGCTGGGGCTGTTGCTGGCCGCGTCCGAAATCCTGTGGCTGTGGCAGTCCTGGCCGGTGCGCCAGGCCGTGGATGCCCCGATGGTGGCCGCCGCTGCCACCGCAGCAGCGACCGTGAATGGCGAGGTGCTGCCATGCTGAACTTCCTGTCCGATAACCTGGCCATCGCCGCGCTGCTGCTGGTCACGCTGCTCGTGCTGCTTCTCCTTGGCCTGGTCGTCAGCGCCGCGCTGCGCGGCAGCGCCGATGCCGCCAAGCCCGGCACCGGCAAGCCGCCGCGCCCGGCGGGAACCGGGCCGCTGCGGCAGTCCTTCCGCAGCGCGGTCGAACTGATCGAGGCCAATCTCGCCACCCGCGGCGAACGCTACAGCCTGTCGTGGACACTGCTGTTGAACGAGAGCGCGACGGGCCCGCTGCCGCTGGCGCAGTCCGGGCTGCCCGGCGCGCTCAGTGCCGACAGCACGCTGCGCGCCGCCGGACAGGGCATCGACTGGCACTTTTTCGACAAGGGCGTGGTCGTGCAGCTGCAGGCAGACCACCTCGACGCGCCGGACCCGGACAATGCCGGCAACGGCCCATGGGACGACTTCCTCGGCCTGTGCCGCGCCTACCGCCCGCAGCGCCCGTTCGACAGCATCGTGCTTGCCGTGCCATGCGCGGCCCTGCTGCAAGGCGAGCCGCAGGACCGGCTCGACCTGGTGGTCCGCGCCAAGGCGATCCATCGCCGCCTCTGGCTGGCGCAGAACCGCCTGGCCCTGCGTTTTCCGATCTACCTGGTGATCGCCGACTGCGATGCGCTTCCAGGCTTCGCCACCTTCGGCGCCGCGCTGCCCGAGCCGCTGCGGCGGTCGATGCTGGGCTGGTCGTCGCCGTTCGAGCTGGTGGCGCCGTTCCGCGTGCAATGGGTGGACAGCGCGATGGACGACATCGTGGCCATGGCGGCGGACCGGTGCGCGGAACTGTGCGCGCTGGAACCGCCCGGTGCGGACAGCAGCGCCTACTTCATGCTGCCGGGCGAACTGGAACGGCTGCGCGCCGGCGTCAAAGTGTTCTGCGAAGAGTTGATGCGGCCCAGTGCCTACCACGAGCCGTTCCTGCTGCGCGGCGTCTACCTGACGGGCGATTGCAGCGATGTCGCCGCGCTGGTGGCCGTTGCGCCCGCGCCGTCACCCGAGGCGGCCGACCTGGCGGTGGCCGGGGAGTCGCCCCGGGCGGCCGGGCGCATGCCGGTGTTCTTGCGCGACATCTTCGAACGGAAGATCTTCGCCGAGGCGGGCCTCGTGCAATCGGCCGCGCAACGGCTGCGCCGCCCGGCGGTGGGCCGCGCCGCCTGGTGGGCCGGGGTGGCACTGCCGGTGCTGTGGGGCCTGGCGCTGCTGGTGGAGACGGTGCGCCTGGACCACCTGGCGGCGGACCTGGCCGGTAACCTCGATGCGCTGAGCCGCGATTCGCGCGACAGCCTGCAGAGCAGCCAGGCCGGCGTCCACGACCCGCAGGGCAGCCGCACGCGCGCCACCGATGCCCTGGTCAATATCGAACGGCTGGGTGCCGCGCATTTCGGCTCGGTCGCCATGCCCGGGTCGTGGCCGCTGTTCGACGACCTGCACGCGCGTGTCATGGACCGGCTCCAGCACGGCTTTGCCGACAACGCCTTCGACCCGTTGCGCCGCGCCGTGTTCGGCCGGATGAGCAGCCTGACCGGCGTGCCGGCCGATCCCGCCACGGGGGCACTGATCGCGGGCGCCCGGTGCACGCTGCCGGCGGGCTGGGAAGAACGGGCCGCGGCACCGGGCGAGGGCGCGCTGGACGTGGAAGACCTGCCGCAGTTCGCCGCCATGCTGGCCTACCTGGCACGGGTGGAGGAACTCGATCGTGTCGTCGGCGCGATGCTGCGCCTGAAGGACCCGGCCTCGGGCCCGGCGTTGGGCGACGACCTGGCGCTGGTGGTGCGCGTGCTGCTGCACAAGGAACTGAGCGGCGTGCCCGCGCGCACCGCGGCACTGTTCCGTACCGTGGCGCGCAACGAGCCTTCGCTGGCCCTGAATCCGATGCGCGACGCGGCGCGTTGCGCGCTGCTCCAGGGCACGCAAGCGCTGTACGGGCGCCTGTTCGACGACAACGGCCTGCTGCGCACGGAGCGCGTGCTGGCCGGCAGCATGGCCGGCCTGCCCGGCGGCGCCGACCCCGGCGCGGATCTCGAAGGGCGGCTGCAGGCATGGCGGTCGCTGCGCGGCGCGCTCGCGCTGCAGGGGCGCCTGATCGCGGGCGGCAAGGGGGCCTGGATGGGCCGGGACATCCTGGCGCTCGGCGCCGCCCATGACAAGATGCTTGCACGGATCGGTGCCAGCCCGCTGCTGGGCGGCGACGCGGTGCAGGACACCCGGCAACTGGCCGCCGAGGGTTTCGGCCGCCTGAAGGTCACGTGGAACGGCGTGCTGGCCGGCCCCGGCGCGATGGACAGCACCGGTGCCGGCGGCGGCCTGGCCTGGACCGGCACCGCATGGGCTTTTTCGCCCGGCCGCAAGGCCATGCACGATGCCCTGGCGGCGCTGCTCGGCCAGCCGTGGATGACGGTACCGGCCCCCGCGCGGTTCGCGGCACCGGCGCCCGGGGCCACGCTCGCCTGGGACAGGGCACTGCTGGACCAGGCCGGCCAGCTTGCCGAAGCGCGCAAGCTGTTCCAGGCCGGGCCCTATGCCGCGCTGCCGCCCGGGCTGCAGCAGAGCGCCGCGGTGCTGGCGGACCAGGTGCTCGCCGCGCATGCGCACAGCCTGCTGGCCCGGGCGGCGATCGCGTTGCCCGGCGACCCGCCGGCCGGCGCCGCCGATGCCGGTCGTGCGGGCGCGATGCGCATCCGCGCCTGGCTGCAGGAGATCGGCGCGGTGCAGGTGACCGACGACCTCGATGCGGTGCTGGTGCGCGATGCGCTGGCCCGCCTGCAGCGGCTCGACGACATGTTCGCCGCGGCCGAGGTGTTCGTGCCGCGCGACGGCGCATTCCGCGGCTGGGCCGGCGACAAGGGCCCGCTGCTGGAGGCCTTCGGGGCCGGCGACGCGGCCGGCCTGGCCGCCTACGTGGCGCAGCAGCAGGAATTCGTGGACGCGGCGGCCAGCCAGGCCGAGGGCATGCTGGCGCAACTGGCCCACCTGACCGTCTCGCATCCGCTGGCGGTGCGCTGGCAGGCCATCGTGGCGGACGTGCGGCGCCATCGCCTGAAAAGCCCGGCCAGCTCGCTGCTGGCGCTCGACCAGTTCATCGTCGGCACCGGCGCCGAGATCGACCTGGCCAGCTGCGCCGGCAAGCTGGGCGCGCGCAGCGGCCCGCGGCGCAACAACGATGTCTTCGCCGAACGCCTGCAAGGCCTGCAGGCCGGGTTGCAGGCGCGCTGCCGGGAGCTGGCGGCGGGCCGGCACCGGAGCGAATGGGACCGGTTCGCGGCGCTGTACAACCGCGACCTTGCCGGGCATGCGCCGTTCGCCGCGGTGCCGGGTACCGGCGGGGCGCCTGCCGACCCGGATGCGGTGGGCGCGGCGATGCAGCAATATGACCGGGCTCGTGCGGCCGGCGCCCTGGCGCAAGGGGAGCTGGGCACGGCGGCGGATATGGCGGCGGGTGCGGCGGCGGGTGTGGCGACACATGGCGGGGGCGGGGGAAGCGAGCAGTTGCGTCGCCTGCGCGACGTGCTGGCGCCGCTGTATCCAGCCGAGGCGGGGCAGGCCGCGGGACTCGATGTGAACGTGCAGTTTCGTGCCGCCGGCCCCGCCGAGACCGCGGCCAACCAGATCATCGACTGGGCGCTCGCCATCGGCGCCGCCACGCTGCGGCGCACCGACCCGCCGCGTGCGCTGCGCTGGGAACCCGGCATGTCCGTGATGCTGTCGCTGCGCATGGCGCGCGACGGCGCGGGCATTCCCAGGGCCGAGCCGGGCCACCGCAACATGACCGTGGCCGACCGCACCGTCAGCTACCGCTTCGACGACCCGTGGGCGCTCTTCAGCTTCATCGCCACCCATCGCGTGGGGGAGGGCGACCAGCGCGACCAGCGCGCGGCGCTGCTGCGCTTCGAATTTCCACTGGCGCAGGCGGTCGCGGGTACCGGCGCGGCGCCTGCCGATGCGCGGGCGCGCGTGTTCCTGCGCCTGAACGTGAGCGCGCCCGGCAAGAGCGCGCCGCTGGCGTGGCCGGCGGCGTTTCCCGCGCACGTGGCGCCCTGGCAGGACACGGCGCTCGCCGGCAGCAAAGCAACCGCCGACAACCCACTTGAAACGGTCGCACGATGAACGCCCATGCCGGATTCCCCCCATTGCCGGCCGATGAAGCCGCCCGCCATCTGCTGGCGGAAATCCTCGCCCCGCTGGCCCCGGACGATCCATGCGGCGCAGCGGCGCGCTTCGATCCGGTGTTCACCGAGATCCGCCTGCTGCGCGAGGAAGACGATCCCGGCCTGCCGATGGGGCAGTGGGAGCGTCCGCTGCGGCAAGCCGACTGGGTGCAGGTCGAGGCGCGCTGCGTGGCGATGCTGTGTACCCGTTCGAAGCACCTGCAGGTCGCAGTGTGGCTGCTGGAGTCCTGGATGCGCCAGCATGGTTTCGCCGGCCTGTGCCGGGGCTTGCAAATGCTCGATGCACTGTTGCGCCGCCACTGGGCCGGGCTGCACCCGCTGATCGAGGAGGACGGGGATTGCGACCTGCGGCTGGCGCCGCTGGAATGGCTGAACGAATCGCTCGGCGTGGCCGTGCAGGTGCATGCGGTGCTGTTGACGCTGGCCGGATGCAAGCCGCCGTTCCTCACGCTTGCCGTCTGGGAGCGCATGACGGCAAGCGATTCCGGGGACGCCGCCGGAGACGCGCCGCCGACGCGCGCCGATATCGCTGCCATCGCGGCGCAGCCGGCCACCGGGTTGCGCACGACGCGGCAGGCGGTCGCCGGGTGCATCGAATCGCTGGGGGCGATCGACGCTTTTCTGCGCCAGCAGCTGGGCGCCGGCGCACCGAACCTGGCCCGCCTGCAGGCCACGCTGGACGCGGCGCTGCGGGTACTGGACCAGCTGGCGTGTTCACCGGACGTTGCCGCGGTGGCCGACGCGCACGCATGGGCGGATGCAGCCGCGCATGTCGCCGAACCGCCGCCGCCGGATGCCGGGGCGTTCCCCGCGCCGGCGCCCGCCGTGCCGGCCGTCGCCACCAACGGCTGGCGCAACCGCGCCGAAGCCTACGCCACGCTCGACGCCGTGGCGGCCTACCTGATGGCGGTGGAACCGCACAGCCCGGTGCCGTTCCTGATCCGGCGCGCGCTGCACTGGGGCGGCATGCCGCTGCCCGAACTGATTGCCGAAATCCTGCGCGAGGAAGGGGATCTGAACCGGCTGGTCGGCGTGCTGGGATTGAAAATGTAGCGACCGGCATCTGCGCCGTGTAGTAAAACTAAGCCGGTCGATACGGGGCGGCTTCACGCTCCAGCCTGCTGGGCGAGCACGGGCTGGCCGCTCCCCCACATTCCACGGCGGCTATCACATCCGAAGTCACTTTCGCTTCGCTCGCGGACAGGCTTCAGGAACGGAGCGAGGCAATTAACACAACTTCAAATGAAAATAAACACGCTGTAGCAAAACTACGTCAATGCGACATTATAGTTTTCTAAACTTGCAGGATTGACATACCATCGCTCTTCACTGGCACGAGGCGCATCTGCACCTTCCTGTCCCATGCCGGCCTGCTCTGCTCGCGCATCCGCAGCGCGAGAGTCTTCCCCCTTACAACATAACAATCAAGGAGTAGAGGAGCACGATGAGAAAAAATAGAAACGTTTCCAATGCCGTGTTGGCGCTCACGGCGATGCTGACCGCCGCGCACAACAGCGCGGCCCAGGAAGCCCCGCCCGCCACGGCCGGCGAGGCCGCAAGCAGCAACACCGTGGTGGTCAAGGGGATCCGGCGCAGCCTGATGACGTCGCTCGACGCCAAGCGTGAAGGCAGCGGCATCGTCGACGCCATTTCGGCGGAAGACATCGGCAAATTCCCCGACCAGAACCTGGCCGAATCGCTGCAACGCATTACCGGTGTCTCGATCGACCGCTCGGGCGGCGAGGGAAAGCAGGTCACGGTACGCGGCTTCGGTCCCGACTTCAACACCGTGCTGGTCAACGGCCGCCAGGTCGCCTCCGAGAACGAGAACCGCGCGTTCAACTTCGATACCGTCTCCGCCGACCTGGTCAACAGCATCAACGTCTTCAAGACGGGCACGGCGACCCAGCAGTCGGGCGGCATCGGCTCCACCATCAACATCACCACCGCCCGGCCCTTGAACCTGGGCGGGTTCAAGGTGGCAGGCACGGTCAAGGCGCTGCACGACGACAACCGCGGCGAGACCACGCCCGAATACTCGCTGCTGGTGAGCGATACCTTCGCGCAGGGCAAGTTCGGCGCGCTGGTGGCGGTCTCGCGCAAGAAAGCCAGGACGCGCCTGGACCAGGCGCAAACCGACGGCTGGCTGACCAACGCGGGCATTCCCAATGCCGAACTGAACGGCGGTGCCGGATTCGCGGGCGCCGTCTTTTCACCTCGTAACTACGACACCAAGGTGACGTTCGAAGAACGCACGCGCACCAATGCCAACCTGGTGCTGCAATACCGGCCATCGCGCGAGTTGACGCTGACAGCCGACGCGCTGTATTCCGACTTCGACATCAAGACCGATGCGACGTCCTACGGCCACTGGTTCACGGCGCCGAACGTGCAGCGCGCCCGCACCGATGGCAACGGTACCGTCACCGACCTGTACCAGGAAGTGGGGCTGGCCACGGACTTCCATGCCAAGAAGTTCGACCGGCTGACCAACACCAGATCGTTCGGCCTGCAAGCCGACTGGAAGATCTCGAACAAGCTCAATATCGTGTTCGACGCCTGGAAATCGGATGCGAAGCGCGAGCCGAACAACGGTGGCGGCGACCAGCTGTCGCTGATCGGCTACAAGAACCGTGCGCGCTTCCAGTCCGATGCGGCCACGCTGCCGTGGGTGAGCGAATTCGACGGGCCGGCGACCGGGCTGGTATACGAGTACGATGCCCAGGGCCGGCCGGTCACCCACGCCGTCTCGAATTACCTCGATCCGGCCAATGCGCGGGCGCACGTGATGCTGCGCCGTGGCTGGGCCGTCGACGACGCGGTGCGCCAGTACAAGGTCGATGGCGTGTGGAAGGAGGGCAGCGGCGACGGACTGGTCTCGGCCCGCTTCGGCCTGCAGCGCTCGCAGGAGACCAAGGCGCTGACCCGCTGGGACAACGAAGGCGTCGGCATCCACTGCACGTATTGCGGTTATGGGGATCTTCCGGCCATCCCCGCCGGCACCCTCAGCGTGTTCAACGCCGGCAGCGACTTCCTGGGTGGCGTCGGCGGCAGCGGCCGCACGCCGGCATCCTGGCTGCGCCATGACGGCGAGAAGCAGTTCGCCTTCGTCGAGCAGCAGAGCGGCAAGGACTTCGACGCCGTGGTGCGCGACAACTCCTATGCGGTCGAGGAGAAAACCACGTCGGCCTACCTGGAACTGGCGTTCGCCGGCACGCTGGCCGGCAAGCCCGTGCGGATGACCACCGGCGCGCGGCTCGAACACACCGATATCAACGTCTCGGGCACCCAGGGCAATATCGAGCGGCTGAACGTGCTCGACGCCACGGAGCTCAGCGCCGTGTATGGCGCCAAGTCGGCCATCAACGTCAGCAATTCGTATTATTCGGTCTTGCCCAACCTCAGCGCGAACATCGAATTGACGGACACGCTGGTGGCACGCATGGCCGTCTACCGTTCGCTGACGCGGCCGCGGCTCGACGATCTGTCGCCCGCCACCAATATCGTCACGACACGTCCCGGCACGCTGACCGCCTCCTCCGGCGACCCGACGTTGAAGCCCTTCGAGTCGAATAACCTCGACCTGTCGCTGGAGTGGTACTACAAGCCGGCCAGCTATGTCTCGGGTGGATTCTTCTGGAAAGACGTCAGCAACTTCATCGTGTCCAGCAACACGACGCGGCAGTTCGACACCAGTACCGGCGTGCTGACCGACCCCAGTACGGGAACCGACAGGCTCAAGCCCGATGCGGCCGATGGCCCGGCCGTGTTCACGCTGACCCGGCCCAGCAATGGGCCATCGGCGGTGGTGCATGGCTTCGAACTGGCCGTCCAGCACACGTTCGACAACGGCCTGGGCTTCATCGTCAACGGCACCATCGTGCGCAGCGACGCCAACCTGAATCCGGGCGACATCGACCAGAAGTTCGCCGTGACCGGCATCAGCGATTCGGCCAATGTCGTCGGCTTCTACGAACGCGGGCCATACCAGCTGCGCCTGGCCTACAACTGGCGCGACAAGTTCCTGCAATCGCTCACCCAGCTGAACGGCGACGGCGTGACCCAGGTGGCGGCCTATGGCCAGTGGGACCTGAGCGGCAGCTACGAGGTGTCGAAGAACCTGTCGGTCGTGTTCGAGGCCACCAACCTGAACGAAGCGGTGGTGAAGAAATATGGCCGCTACACGAACCAGTTCCTGCTGGCGGAAGATGCCGGCCGCCGTTTCGCGCTCGGCCTGATCGCCAAGTTCTGACAGGAAGGGAGGGGCGCCGAAAGCGGGCCAACAGCGCGCCGGTGCCCCTCGTTTGCAACCGCTTCGATCTTATGCAGACATGAACCAGCTAATCAAGAACATCGTCATCGTCGGCGGCGGCGCGGCCGGCTGGATTACGGCAGGCCGTATCGCCGCCCGGCACGCGCAGCCGGACAGCGGCATCACCGTGACCCTCGTCGAATCGCCGACCATCGGCCCGATCGGCGTGGGCGAGGGCACCTGGCCCACCATGCGCAGTACGCTGATGAAGATGGGCATTTCGGAAACCGACTTCATGCGCGAATGCGATGCCACGTTCAAGCAGGGCGCCAAGTTCGCACGCTGGGTCGACGGCACCGCCGACGACTTCTACTACCACCCGCTGATGCTGCCGCAAGGCTTCGGCCAGGTGGACCTGGTGCCTTACTGGCAAACGGCCTGCGCCGGCCACTCGTTCTCCGACTCGGTGTGCCTGCAGGAGCAGGTCTGCGAGCACGGGCTGGCACCGAAGATGATCACCACGCCGGAGTATGCCTCGGTGGCCAACTACGCCTATCACCTCGATGCCGGCAAATTCGTCGCACTCCTCACGCGCCATTGCACGGCCAGGCTGGGCGTGACGCATATCCTTGGCGACGTGACCGCCGTCAGGAGCGCACCCGATGGCGATATCGCGGCCATCGTCACCGTGCAGCAGGGCGAGATCGCGGGCGACCTGTTCATCGACTGCACCGGGTTTTCTTCGCTTTTGCTGGGCAAGCATCTCGGCGTGCCGTTCGTCGACCGGGGCGACGTGCTGTTCATCGACAAGGCCATCGCCGCCCAGGTGCCCTACGAGCGCGACGATGCGCCGATCGCCTCGCACACCATCTCGACCGCCCAGGCGGCCGGCTGGATCTGGGATATCGGCCTGGTAAACCGGCGCGGGACCGGCTACGTGTATTCCAGCAGGCACACGAGCGACGACCAGGCGGAAGCCGCGCTGCGCGCGTATATCGGGCCGGCCGGCAAGACGGTGAGCACGCGCAGCATTCCGATCCGCTCCGGCCATCGCCGGCTGTTCTGGAAAAACAACTGCGTCGCGGTGGGCCTGGCCGCCGGCTTCCTGGAGCCGCTGGAAGCCTCGGCGCTGGTGCTGGTGGAAATGTCGGCCGAAATGCTTGCCGAGCAGTTGCCCGCCACCCGCGACACCGTGGACATCGCGGCCCGGCGGTTCAACGACACGTTCTTGTACCGCTGGGACCGGATCATCGATTTCCTGAAGCTCCATTACATCCTCAGCAAGCGCACCGACAATGCGTTCTGGACCGATAACCGGGACCCCGACACCATTCCCGACGGCCTGCAAGACCTGATGCGGCTGTGGCGTTACCGCCCGCCCGGCAACTGCGACTTCACCAGCAATAACGAGGTGTTCCCGGCCGCCAGTTACCAGTACGTGCTGTATGGCATGGGTTTCAGGACGGACCCGCAATTTTTACGGCTGTCGGCAAGCGAGCGGCGTGCGGCCCAGGAGCATCTGGCCAACAACAGCGCGGCCGTCAGGAAGGCGCTGAAAATGCTGCCGGCCCATCGCGACCTGATCGCCAAGATCCACGCCTACGGCTTCTCCGCCGTATAGGCCACCACAAGAACAAGGACACACGCATGGCTTTCCTGGCTTTACTGGACAATACGGCACACCGGCAGGTTCGCGTCGACAGCGCTCGGGTGGAGGCCGCCGCCGCGACACTGAACATGGTGCCGGTCGTACTGAGCGAGTTCCTGAAGCTCGTCGTCCAATACCCGATCGCGTTCACCAAGGACAAGGACACGGGGCGCTTCGCCTGCGTGGCGCTGTTCGGCTTCCACGACAGCGAAAACCTGTTTGTCGACGATGGCCGATGGGGCGCCATCTATGTGCCGCTGCAGGTCTCGCGCCAGCCGTTTTTCCTCGGCAAGGCCCCGAACGGCGGGGAGCACTTCGTCGTCTGCATCGACGTCGAACACGCCGCCATCGGGCCCGGCGGCGAGCGCATCTTCGACGCCGAGGGGCGGGAAACGGCCTGTCTCGAAGAAGCGAGGGGACGCCTGGCCGAACTGCTGGACGGCGAGGCGCCGACACGGCAATTCATCGACACGCTTGCGCACCTTCGCCTGCTGGTGCCCATGCAGCTGGAGATCACCTTTGAAAACGGCGACGCGACCCGTGTCGAGGGCCTGTACACGATCGATGAAGCGCGCCTGCAACAACTCGATGGGGAAGCGATCGCCAGCCTGCACGCGCAGGGCTTGCTCGGCCCGGCCTACACCATGCTGGCGTCGCTCGGCCACGTCTACGCCATGATCGACCGGCGTAACAAGCGCACAGCGCGTGCGGAAGATCGCCCATGAATACGCGCAAGGATGTGGCGGCCATGGCACCGCTGTTCGCGCTTCACCCGTCTCCCGCCCATCGGGTGCTCCACGTCGGCGCCGACCGGGAACCCGTGCTGATCGTCGACGACCTGCTGCTCGACCCCGAAGCGCTGTTGCGCTGGGCGGAAACCGGGGTGCCGTTCCAGCAGCAGGAAGGGGATTTCTATCCGGGCATCCGCAAGCCCCTGGACATGGCATACGCAAGCGCGGCATATGCCCATCTGCGCGACCTGTTGCTGGCCACATTCGGCGCCGGCGGCGATGCCGCAGCGACTCCGCTTGTTACGCCGCTTATTACGCCGCTTATTACTCCGCTTGTTACTTCATTTATTACGCCGCCTATTACTCCGCCGATCGCGCCGCTGTCGTGCGTGCTGTCGCTGGCCACCACGCCCCAGGAAGCACTGCGCCCGATCCAGAGCGTGCCCCATTTCGACAGCGTGGAGCGCAACCTGATCGCCAGCGTGCACTATCTGTGCGATGAACGGTTCGGCGGCACCTCGTTCTACCGCCATCGCAGCACCGGATTCGAGAGCATGGATGCGCAGCGTATCGCCGGCTATGCGCCCTGCCTGAAACAGGAGGTGATGCGGCAGGGGACCCGCAGCTTCACCTACATCCGCGGCGACACGCCGCTGTTCGAACGCACCGCAAGCGTCGACGCGAAGTTCAACCGCGCGGTCTTCTACCGCAGCAACCTGCTGCATTCCGGCGACATCTCGGTCGACGCGGGATTGTCGCCGGCGCCCCGCAGCGGGCGCCTGACCGCCAATACGCTGGCGGCGATCGGCGCAGCGGGGTGAGTGCCTGCGGAGTGTTGCCGGCTGGTGCGCACTGGATACGCAGGCACGACCGGATTCGCGCTGTCCGCTGACGGACAGCAAGCAATGCGCGCGTATCGTCCTTGCGCGGCCACAGTATCGGCAGGCGCAAGTCAGGAGCGATATTGCCGGCAGCTTAGCCTGGAGGCACGGCATTCTGTATGGAAGGGTGCTGCCAGCGAATGATGCGCCAGCCAATCCACGCCATCGGCAGATAAGCAAGGTTGAGCCCGACGATCTGGAACCAGGCAGGCGCGGGCATCGACAGCACGCTGGCAATGCCCAGGGCCAGCATGCCGAAGCCAATGGCCATGGCCGCTGGCAATGCATGACTGGCTGCCATTCGAGCGGCGGTAGCGGCGCCACAGAGCGCCCCCAATGCGTGGGCAGCCAGCAGGGCGGAATAGGGGATGGCCCCCGGGATGCTGGCCGATGCCACGACACGGGTCCACACGCGACTGGCGTTCGCGGAGGACGGGGTAAGGACCAGGCCAGCGAGTGCCTGGATCGCAATGCTGATGGCAACACCCACGATGAGGCCCGCCGTGATGGCGGCAACGTTACGGAGCAGCTGGCGCACGAAAACCTCCTTGGGCGGCCAATTGGCACCGCGTCACTTGGCGCTGTCGCCCGTGCGGACGCCCGGGCGAACTTTCACACCCATGCTGCACGCGCAATGTGTCGTGTTCATTACCGTTACGGGCGTGGTGCGTGGTGCGTGGCGCAAGCGCCAGCACTACCGCAACGATATTCGTGATTTCCTGTCTTGCCTGCTGTTGCGGAAATTTCCTGCATGACTGTCACGATGCTGTAACGCAACATTATTAGAATGTCTTCACTTGTTGCTCCACTGCGCAGTCATTTGCCAGTTCGCGCATGACGTGTCGCGTCAAACAAGCCAACCCCACCGGAAGCGCTGCGGTTGGCGTATTCGACCGATCGATTCGGATTCTAACCATTGATTGCCATGCTCAATATTCTCCGCCGCCGGACCGGGTCCCGTGTGGCCGCCGCCTTTGCCGCTCTCCTCGGCATGCTTGCCCTGATCACGCTGACTTCGTTGTGGTCGCTTGAAAAAGTAGCCGGCAATGCAGAAACGCTGGTCGACGACAAGCTGGCTCGCCAGCGCCTGACAATCGAATTGCGCGCCAGCGAGCAGCTCAACGCGCTGCGCGCGATGTCCATCGCACGCAGCGACAGCCTGGAGTTGGCGGATGCCTTTGCAAAACAGCTGGCGGATGGCGAGAACCTGACCAGGCGACTGGCACAGCAACTTGAACGCATGCAGGAAGACGCTCGCGAGCGCTCGCTGGTCGCCACGATGCGGCAGCAGCAGCGCAATTTCCAGGAGGCTCGCGACGAGGTCTTCAAGCAGAAGGAGATGGGCCGAATCCAGCAGGTCGACGATCTGATGCGCACGCGTTTCGAACCGTCCCTGGCCGCCTACATGGATGCCATCGATGCATTGCTCGGCCACCAGGCGCAAGCTGCACGGCAAGTCTCGAACGATTCGACAGCAACGCTGGCGTCCATGCGCATGCTGCTCGGCGGACTCGGTCTGGTTGCCATGCTGTCAGGCGGCATCCTGGCGCTCGTACTCACGCGCAGCATCGTACTGCCCCTGGGCGATGCTGTCGCTTTCGCAAAGCGCGTTGCACAGGGCGACCTGGCGGGAACCCTGCGCCATGGCCGCAAGGATGAACTCGGGCACCTGCTCGATGCGTTGAACGACATGGCACAGCGGCTGGCGCTCACTGTCAGCGGCGTGCGCGAGGCAGCCGCGGCAATCGGTGCGGCATCCAGCGAGGTGGCACATGGCAACATGGATCTGTCGCGCCGTACCGAACGCCAGGCCGCGACCCTGGAGGAAACGTCGGCTGCGCTGAACCAGCTGTCAACAACAGTGCGGCGCAACGGTAGCCAGGCGATCGACGCCGCGCGACTGGCGCAGGGCACCGCGCAGGTGGCGGAGCAGGGCGGCAACGCCATCACGCAGGTGTCCACGACCATGGATGGCATCAGCCGGTCGGCCGAGAAGATCGTCGACATCATCGCCGTGATCGATGGCATCGCATTCCAGACCAATATCCTGGCACTGAATGCGGCTGTCGAGGCGGCCAGGGCGGGCGAACAGGGCCGCGGCTTCGCGGTAGTGGCAAGCGAGGTGCGCGCACTGGCCCAGCGGTCGGCTACGGCGGCGCGCGAGATCAAGACCTTGATCACGGAATCGGTTGCAACGATCGGCCAGGGCGCCGAACTGGCCGCGGGCGCGCAACTCACGATGGCAAGCATGCTGGAACGGGCAGGCGGCGTCAGTGCGCTGATGGCGCACATCGGCGATGCATCCCATGCGCAGACCGACGGCATCGCGCAAATGAACGAGGCGGTTGCCGACCTGGAGCGGGACACCCAGAACAACGCCGCACTGGTGGAAGAAGTGGCTGCGGCCTCGGAGTCGCTGCGCCGACAGGCAGAAGTTCTCGGCACGCTGATGGACATGTTCCAGCTTGCGGGCACGCCTCGTCACAAACCGTGGGCGCCCGCTGCTGCGGTGAGCCTGCCATGCATTCAATGACCGATTGACCTTGGCCCTTTCAGCACGCGGAGCACGTGATCAACGTTGCGCACGGCGCTGGAACGGCGACGTACCGGAATGGACGCGTCGGGACTGAACAGTTCACAGCCGGGCCGGCGCCGGCTGACGGAGGCTTCAATAAGCGCAATTCCACCACCCCGCGGCTGCGCGCGGCGAAGCCGTGCCTGAATTTCTGTGACAGAAAGCGATGATGTCATTTGCCGGTCATCTGCAGCACCTAGGATCGAGGTTGGAGCAAGGAAGTGGTGATGCTGGTTGCGGGAATTGAACGCCGACCTGCAAGTGGACTATCAGCGCAAGTCGACGTTCAAAATGACGGTGATTTTGCCAACATCGGCGCCAGCCCTTTGCACCTGGTAACGTTGGAGCACGGGGTGCAGCAAGGCGCTTGCCTGTGCGTTCACGAGACCGTAGCGCTTCAAATGATGCGGTTCCGCTTCGGCGATCTGGAATTGCTCCAGAGAATACACTTCGTTCGCGCGCATGCAGCCCGCAGCGAGAAGCCTGCGCAGCGTGCGGCGGCAGGTGTCATCGAGCGCGGCATTGTCGGTGCTGATCGATAGCGGCGCGTCGGGTTTGCCCCGGTGCGGCCGCCCGAAGAATGGCATCGTGACAAAGGCCTGCCGTGGTGGCTTGTCCGGTGTTTCTACGACGCCCTTCGAGCCGGCGGGGGCGATACCGGGACTATCCTGGTCGTTTTGATTGTCGTGCAGCATCGATCGATGCTCCTCAAAGCTACGCAATGGAACGTATTCCTGCGCCGTCTGAGCTTTATCGGCCCTTGAGAGCGCTAACAATACTTCCATTATCGCATGAACATGTAAAGCAGTGACCAGGGTGCTGGTCTGTTGCCGGTATGCTTTGCTTCCGTCGACGGCTTGTAGTCGGCGAGTTCTCCGAGCAGCTTGCCGGCCAGCGCCAGGTCGTTCAGCAGGCCCGGCTTGTCCTGCAAGCCCGACAGCGTGTGGACATGGTTTGACGCGCTTGGCTGGAAGCAGGTCGTGGAAAAATTCGGCGGGATATTCTCCGGACTGCCATGCCAGGCTGTCATGCATATGCGCGGGCCCAGGTCCTCGAACACGTTCAGCAGGGCGCGTGGCCGGCTACGACCACTGTAGTGGACCAACTTCTTCCAAACGGTTGACCAGCTATCGAAACGGCTGTGTTAGCCCCCCGGGCCTGACCGGCGACCAAGGTATTCCTGTCCGTCTTGGCTGTCATGTCACGTGCCCGTCACATTGCAGGGCTACGCTCGTTCCATCGCATTGTGAACCCATGTGGTGATAGCCGGTCCGAAACGCGCAGTGGCGACGACCGGTGATTACGGCCGGAGGAGAATGATGATGGGATGGTACCTGGCAATGCTGGCAGCCGTGCTCGTGGGCGGCATGTTGATGCTGCGCGATGGCTTGCGCCTGCTGCGGCACCTTTCGCTTGCGGATTATCTCGTCCAGCAGGGATTCAGATCGGAAGACGCACTGCGCCTTGCGGGCTGCTATTTCTGGAACGAACCGTGGTACAGGCGGATGGCCGAAAGATACCCTCCGGATCACCTTCCGGAGGAATTCCGGATTCTGCAGCGCTAGTATCCGCTTTGCGTATTCTCCAATGATCAAGGCGCTTGAACTGCTGGGGGTGCTTGCGGCAATCGTTATCGCGGCAATGACTGGTGGGACATGCCGGACCTAATTGCCGCACGCAGTTGGATTTGCCCGTTTCCAAGCGGGCATTTTTTTTACATACGAAGGAAATCCCCCGGCGCAGTTTCGGTGCATGAGGGCGAAGCTTGCAACCTCGTTCCGCGATAAGCCGACCACGCAACCAGTACCAGCGCCAGCGCAGCCAACCCGGCCCCGCCGAACATCAGTGCGGAATACCCCAGGTTCGCATCGAGGATCGCGGCCCCGAGCGCGGCACCGATGGCATTGCCAAGATTGAATGCGCCGATGTTGACGGAGGAGGCCAGCCCCGGCGCTTCCGCAGCGGCGTGCATCACGCGCATCTGCACCGGCGGGACCAGGGCGAACGCCGCGGTCGCCCACACGAACAAACCGGCTGCCGCACCCGCATGGGTGCTGGCCAGCCAGGGGAAAGCGATCATCGTTGCGACTTCGACCGCCAGAAAGACCATGATGGTCCGGTCGATCGAACGGTCGGCCATCTTGCCGCCCACGGTGTTGCCAACCGTGAAACCGATGCCGATCAGCGCGAGCATCAACGTGATGAAGGCAGGCGACGCATCCGTGAATGTCCGCAAGGCCGGGTTGATATAGGTGTACAGCGCGAACATGGCACCCGACGAGAGCACGGTCGTCAGCAGCGCGCGCAGCACGACGGGGCTGAGCAGCACCTTCAGCTCGCGGCGCACGTCCGGCGCTTTGCCCTTGCTGCCGGCGGGCAGGAACATCAGCAGTGCCGCCATCGCCAGCACACCCAGCGCGCCGATGGCGGCGAACGACTGGCGCCACCCCAGGTAGTCGCTCAGCCAGGTCGCTGCCGGCACGCCGCCGATGTTGGCGATCGTCAGGCCCATGAACATCGTCGCGATGGCACTGGCCTGCCGGTCGCGGGGGACGAGACCGGCCGCGACGACCGAGCCGATGCCGAAGAAGGCGCCATGCGTCAGGCTCGTGATCACGCGGGCGGCCATCAGGCTTGCGTAGCCGGGCGCGAACGCCGACAACAGATTGCCGATCGCGAAGATGGCCATCAGCGCGATCAGGGCGCGCCGCCGCGGCCAGCGCGCCAGCAGCAGCGTCATGAAGGGGGCGCCCGCCATCACGCCGATGGCATATGCCGACACCAGCATGCCGGCGGAAGGAATGGAGACGTCGATGCCGCTGGCGATCGTCGGCAGCATGCCCATCGGGCCGAATTCGGTGGTGCCGATGCCGAACGCGCCGATGGCCAGGGCCAGCAACGGGAGTGTGGCATTGCGGGGAGCGCCCTCGACGGGGATGGGCTCGGTGGAAAGATCGTCGGATGGCTTGGAAGCATGCATGGGAAGGCCTGTTCTTGTTGAGTACAGCAATGGAGTAACCAGGCCCTGCAGTATGGCGGCACGGATTTTCCAGAAAAAGAGGATAATCCGCAAAAGACTTTTGCTTGCAGTGAGAAGATGAAGCTGAACCTGGAGGAAGTGGGCGTTTTCCTGGCCATCGTCGATACCGGCTCGATGACGGCCGCCGCCGACCGCCTGGGCCAGCCGGTCTCCACGGTCAGCCGGCTGCTTGCACGCCTGGAAGGCAAACTCGGCACCGCCCTGTTGCGACGCACGACGCGCCGTCTCGACCTGACGGACGAGGGCAGCGCCTTCGTGCCGGATGCGCGCGAGATCGTGGCGGCGGTGCAGTCCGCCGAGGACCGGTCGATGGCACGGCGCGGCAACCTGTCGGGGCAACTGCGCCTGGACGCCGCCACGCCGTTCATGCTGCACGTGCTGGTGCCGCTGATGCCGGGCTACCGTGACCGGCATCCGAACGTGACACTGTCCCTCAGCAGCAACGAAGGCTTCATCGACCTGCTGGAACGCCGGGTGGACCTCGCCGTCCGCATCGGCGAACTGAAAGACTCCACGCTGCACAGCCGCCTGCTGGGGCATTCCCGCATCCGCATGGCGGCCACCCCCGGCTACCTGCGGCGGCACGGCACGCCGCACGACCTGCCGGCGCTGCTGCGGCACGAGCTCCTGGGCTTCAGCGAACCGCACATCCTGAACGTGTGGCCGTTGCAGGATGCCGATGGCACGCCGGTGCGGATCGTGCCGACGGTGCTGGCGACCAGCGGCGAAACGCTTCGCCAGCTGGCGCTGCAGGACATGGGGATCGTCTGCATGGCCGACTGGATGATTGCCGACGATATCGCCGCCGGCCGCCTCGTCGAAGTGCTGCCCCACCTGCTCACCGAAGTGCGGCGGCCGATCCAGGCGGTGTACTACCGGCATTCCGCGGTGTCGGCGAAGATCGATTCGATGGTTGCCTACCTGGCGGAAGCACTGCAGGAGAAGGAGCAGGCATGGCTGCGCCGGGTCGGGCGTCCGGCCGGCGGTGTCGGCCAGCCTGCGCACCCGACATGATGTCCGAGCTGCCCGGTATTTGCCGGCAGCGATTTCGCTTTACTGGAGAACGAGTGGACCACGATACTACTTCTACGAACCCGCGCGCGGCCACGGCCTGCCGCACGATCCGTTCAACGCCATCATCGGCCCGCGCCCCATCGGCTGGATATCGAGCCGCGCCGCGGATGGGGTGCTGAACCTGGCACCCTACAGCTTCTTCAATGCCTTCAACTATGTCCCGCCCATCATCGGCTTTTCGAGCCAGGGCCGGAAGGATACGCTGCGCAATATCGAGGCCACGGGCGAATTCGTGTGGAACCTCGCAACGCGCCCGCTCGCCGAGGCGATGAACCTCAGCTGCGCACCCGCGCCGCCCGAGATCGATGAATTCGCGCTGGCGGGCCTGACGCCGGCGCAGTCGAGCGTGATCGGCACGCCGCGTGTGGCGGAATCGCCGGTCGCGTTCGAATGCCGCGCAACGCAGATCATCTCGCTGCAATCGACAGGCGGCGCGGCCACCGGCAACTGGCTGGTGCTGGGCGAAGTGGTGGGCGTGCACATCGCGCGGCATCTGCTCAAGGAAGGCATCTACGACACCGCCGGCGCCCGGCCGATCCTGCGCGGTGGCGGGCCGGCCGACTACTTCGAGATCACACCCGAACAGTTGTTCCGCATGCGCCGGCCCGACTATCCGCCGGGCCGGTAGCCCGGACTTCATGCCCGGGATCAGCCGGCCTTCCGCTCCAGTCGCTCGGCAACCAGTGCCGTGACGACGGCCTGCAGCACATGCACGGCCCAACGCTCGCCAGCCTTGCGCGGACCGGCCTGCAGTTCCCCCTGCGTGATGCCCAGCAGCGGCGCGATGCCGGCGATATTCACGGCATACAGCGCGGTGCCATACAGCGTGCCCAGCGCCACGGGCGACAGGTTCGGCGCCCATTCGCGCAGCGTGGGCAGGGCGGCCCCGAAGGCTGCGGAAGCGCCCAGGTGGTTGGCGAATTCGACGATGCTGGTGCCGGTGTCGCCGATGACGTCGCGCGATCCGGTCGTGCGATCGATCCAGTCGACGGCGTCGCGGTCCAGCGTCTTGGTCAGCAGGCCGGTCTTGCGGCCCGCGACCATGAAAGCGGTCGTGACGACGCCTGCGACCAATCCACCCAGTATGGCTGCTTGTTGCTTTTGCATGAGGTTCCTGTCGAAGAGTGAGTGAGGGAGTGAGTGAAGGAGTGGGTGAAGGAGTGAGTGAAGAGCGGCCTGGCACGAAGGCGTGCCGTCCGCCTGTATTCCACCTTAGTATCGCCACCTTAGTATCGCCACCATACGCCGGATGCGGGACCGGCTCGGTGCGATGCTGCACTCATCCGCGATGCGGGTCATTGAATTCCCTCAGCGTCCTGCGTCCCCATCCCGCACCAGCTGGACATCGCCCCAGGTTGCCACGGCGGGCGGTGCGTTGCCCGATGCCGTTCCAGATCGTGATCCCGATCCTGGCCCCCTTGCCACCAGCTCGATGACCTTGACACCCCGGATGTCCGCCTTCAATCGATGCGCCTTGCCGCCGAACGCCATCGCCGGGCTCTCGACCAGCAGCTTGCCATCGCCATACACGCGGAAGCGCACGGGCTGACTGGTGTTTTCGGTCGAATCGTCCACGCCGACCGCGGCGATCAACTGCGTATGGCCGGCATCGTTGCGCACCTGCAGCCGTGAGCCGGACAGGATGCCGATCCCCGAATCGAAACCCTGTCCCGCGACCTGCAGGGACTGGCCGAACGGTGTCGCATCCGCCTGCGCGCCGCCCCAGCCCGCATATTGCGGCCGGGAGCCGCCGGAGCGGGTGCTCGACCATGGATCGATCATGCGGTGGATCGTCGGGTCGAGTTGCGGGTGCCGGGTGCCGTCGACGGCGATGTTGATCGCGCCGGGGATTTCGGAAAGATAGACGCCGTTCTCCAGGCGCCGCTTGCCGGTGGCTTCGAACACGAGCGTTTCGTGGGGTGCCAGCACGAACGCCTTCTCGCCGGTGAACGTCGAATTTTGCCTGGACCACAGGTCGCGCAGTGTGACCGGCGCGCTGTCCGACAGCTTCAGGTGCCTGGCCAGCAGGGTCACCGGTGCCGGCGTGGCACCGCGGTTGAACAGGGCCACCGCCTTGCGCTGGCCATCGCCCAGTGTCTTGACGATGATCTGCGCATCGTCCGAATCATAGGCGACCACGCCCTGGTGGCCCGCCTTGTCCTGGTTCAGGCCTACCACCTCCGCATTGCCCAGAATTTCGAGCAGCGATGCCGGGCCGTTGCGCAAGTCGTAGCTGACCAGCAGGGGAGCGTTGATCATCGCCCACAGCGAGAAATGCGAGCGCACTTCGACGGGGTGGGCGGCATCGAACGCTTCGTGGCCGATGTGCAGGATGTCGGGATCGTTCCAGTGGCCGGGGCCCGCATACAGCGCGCGTTTCGCCGCGCTGTCGAAGTTGTGCAGCATGCTGGTCCAGCTCGGGGTGATGTCGCTGCTGGTGCGCCAGAGATTGCCCACGTCCTTGCCCCAGCTGCGCACGTTCGCCATGCCCCAGGCACAGATCGACAGCACGTAGTCGTTGGCGGGCCGGGCCGCCTGCAATGCCGCGGCTGCCGCCTCGTAGCGGGCGCGCACCGCGCCGATATCGGTGCGGTTGATCGAGCCGCGTTCGATCAGCGGTGCCTGCCCACGATAGTTCTGCTTTCTCACGAGATCCGAACCCGGCACGAAATCGGCCAGTCCGCAGGCATCGATCTTGATGTAGTCGAAACCCCACTGCTTGAAGTACAGGTCGATGTCCTGCGCGACATGGCCCTCCAGGCCGACTTCGCGCTCGGCGGTGGTGCCTTGCGGCAGGTTGGGCGAATGCAGGTCGTAGGCTTGCGAACAGGCATTGCGGCCGATGTCCGTGTAGAGACCGGCCTTCAGGCCCATGGCGTGCAGCTTGTCGGTGAACGGCTTGAAGCTGGTGCCGTCCGGGCCACCGGTGGCCGCCGACGGGAAAATGCCTGTGCGGATCTGCAGGCGGCCGTCGCCGGTGCGGCGCTTGAGCCACCAGCCGTCGTCGAGGATGACGTAGTTGTAGCCGAGTTTGGCGAGCCCGCTGTCGACCAGCACCCGTGCCGCGCCCATCACCTTGTCTTCATCGACTTCCGTGCGGAACGCATTCCAGCTGTTCCAGCCCATCGGCGGCGTGCTGGCGCTGCCGCCGGTCTTGCCTTCCCAGCGGCCCGCCGGGGCCAACGGATCGGCATGAACATGCGTGACCGCCGAAGCCATCGCCGTTGCAAGGAGGATCGGTAGCAGCTGGCGCTGCACGCGGTGGGTTTTACTGGACCTGCTGTTGGCCATACACATCTCCTGTTGGTCGTTCAACGTCGCGTTGGTCACCGCCGGTTCATCCTTGGCGCTTTCAAAGCAGCGATTTCGCATTGGGCCAGGGCAGATTCGAAAGGCGACCTGCGTACTGTGGTGGAGCTCTTGCTTCAGATCATAATCGAAAGAATTCGAAAACAAAAGCGCTTTCCGGGACCCCAAAGAGACAGCGAAACGAAAATAATACGAAACTCCTTTACATTTCGTTCGATACTTAATTACTATCGGAACGGCTCGCAACGTAAGTAACCACAGCGACATTACCTCGCGGAGGACGAATCGAAGATGGAAAGCAAAACCAGCAGTGGATTTCCGCACCATGCGACCGCGATGACAGGCGGCGCTGCGGCCGGCACGGCGGCCGTAGCTGCCGTCACGCGCAAACCGCGCTGGCTCGGCTACGCGTTGGCCACTGCGCTGTTGTGGGGCGTGTGGGGCGCCTTTGCCGGCCTGCCCAGCCAGCACGGCTTTCCGGAAACGCTGGTGTACGTGGTGTGGGCGCTGACGATGGTGCCGCCGGCGCTGTTCGTGCTGGCGCGTTCCGGGGGGCGCGTGCGCCGCGACCGCACCGCGCTGGCCTACGGGCTGGCCATCGGCCTGCTCGGCGCCGGCGGCCAGATGGTGCTGTTCTACGCGGTGAAGGCCGGGCCGGCCTACCTGATCTTCCCGCTCATCGCGCTGTCGCCGGTCATCACGATCGTGCTGTCGTTCGCGTTCCTGCGTGAACGCACCGGTGCGATGGGCGTGGCCGGCATCGTGCTGGCCGTGTGCGCGCTGCCGCTGTTCGACTACAACCCGGGCGGCGCGCCGCAGCAGTACGGGCTGTGGTTCGTGCTGGCGCTCGGGGTGCTGGTCGCCTGGGGCCTGCAGGCTTACTTCATCAAGCTGGCCAATACACGCATGGATGCCGAAAGCATCTTCTTCTACATGACCGCGAGCGCGCTGCTGTGCGTGCCGGTGGCGCTGGCGATGACCGATTTTTCGCAGCCGATCAATTACGGGCCCTCGGGGCCGCTGCTGGCCGCCGTCACACAGATCCTGAACGCGGTCGGTGCCTTGACACTGGTCTATGCGTTCCGGCACGGCAAGGCGCTGACGGTATCGCCGCTCGTCAATGCCGGCGCGCCGCTGCTGACCACCGTGATCGCGATGGCGCTCGCCGCCTCGGTCCCGGGTGGCTACCGGCTGGCCGGCATCGGCCTGTCGCTGGCGGCAGCGCTGTTCCTCGCACTGCAACCGGATGACGGCGCCGCACCCCACGAATCAACCAAAGGAGTCTGACAATGGAATACATGTTGAATCTGGTGCGCCGCCACAAGGCCGGCGAACCGGTCGGCATCCACTCGGTGTGCTCGGCGCATCCGCTGGTGATCGAGGCGGCGATGGAAGTGGCGGCAGCGGCGGGGCCGGCGCAGCCGGTGCTGATCGAGGCCACGTCGAACCAGGTGAACCAGGATGGCGGCTACACCGGCATGACACCGGGCGCCTTCCGCGATTTCGTGCACGGCATCGCCGACCGCGTAGGCCTGGCGCGCGGGCGCATACTGCTTGGTGGCGACCACCTGGGACCCAATGCGTGGCAAGCCCAGGATGCCGGAACCGCCATGGCGAAGGCCGAGGTGCTGATCGAACAGTACGTGACGGCGGGCTTTCGCAAGATCCACCTGGACTGCTCGATGTCGTGCGCCGGCGATCCCGTGCCGCTGCACGACGATGTGGTGGCCGAAAGGGCCGCGCGGCTGTGCGCCGTCGCCGAGCGGGCCTGGCAAGCCGCGGGCGGCGAAGCGCCCGTCTATGTGGTCGGTACCGAAGTGCCGGTGCCGGGGGGCGCGCACGAGGACCTGGAAGAACTGAGCGTCACGACACCGGAGGCCGCGGCGCGGACGATCGCGGCGCACCGCAGCGCGTTCTCGGCAGCGGGACTGGATGGCGCGTGGCCGCGCGTGGTCGGCCTGGTGGTGCAGCCCGGCGTCGAGTTCGACCACCACAAGGTGATCGACTTCCGGCCCGAACGTGCCGTGGCCCTCGGCCGCATGATCGAGGACGTGCCCACGCTGATCTACGAAGCCCACTCGACCGACTACCAGACGCCGGCCAACCTTGCCGCGCTGGTGGCCGGCCACTTCGCGATCCTGAAGGTGGGCCCCGGCGCGACCTTCGCGCTGCGCGAAACGCTGTGGGCGCTGGCCGATATCGAGGCGGCGATGGCCGGCGACGGCAAGGGGGCCGGCTTCAAGGACACGGTGCTCGAGGTGATGCGTGCCGAGCCAGAGTACTGGCGCAAATACTACAGCGACGATCCGCGCGACCCGCGCCGCGCGCGCTTCGACCAGCAGTACAGCCTGAGCGACAGGATCCGCTACTACTGGCCGCATCCGGCCATCCAGGCGGCGCAGGCTCGCTTGCTGGCCAGCCTGGAACGGCAGGCGCCGCCGCTCACGCTGCTGAGCCAGTACCTGCCGGCCCAGTACGAAGCGGTGCGCGCGGGGCGCCTGGACAACCGGCCAGTCGCATTACTGAAAGAAGGCGTGGCCAGGGTGCTGCGCCAGTACATGAATGCTTGTAACAAGGACGCCTGCACGACAGGCGCCGCAACGAGGGAGCTGGAAGCATGCCAGTAGCAGACATCAAGACATACACGGAGTTTCTTGGCATCGGCGTGGAGCGGCTCGATGCCGCCGGCGCCGGCCTCACCGCGCGGGAAATCGCGCAGCAACCGGCCATCTGGCCCGAGATCGACGCACTGGTCACGGGCCAGCGCGCCGCGCTCGACGCGTTTCTCGGCCCGCTGCTGTCGCGCGGCGACCTGCGCATCGTGCTGACGGGCGCCGGCACCTCGGCGTTCATCGGCGAATGCCTGACACCCGCGCTGCTCGGTGCCGGCTGGCGCGCCGAGGCCGTGCCGACCACCGACCTGGTGTCCGGCCCGCAGCAGTTCCTGCAGCCGAAGGTGCCGACCTTGCTGGTGTCGTTCGGCCGCTCGGGCAGCAGCCCGGAAAGCGTGGCGGCCGTGGCGCTGGCCGACCAGCTGGTCGACGAAGTCCATCACCTCGTCATCACCTGCAACCCCGATGGAGAGCTGTGTCGCATGGCGCAAGGCCGCGCCAACGTCCACGCCATCGTGCTGCCGGATGCCACCCATGACCGGGGCTTTGCGATGACCACCAGCTTCACGTCGATGCTGCTGGCCGCCGCGAGCGCCTTCGGCGTGCTGCCGCCGGGTGCCGTCGCCGCACCCTCGGCCGCGGCGGCCAGCGTGCTGGAGACCATGCCGCCGCTGCTGGGAGCACTGGTGGCGCGGGGCTTCCGCCGCGTGGTCTACCTGGGCAGCAACGCGTTGCGCGGCCTGGCCCGCGAGGCGTCGCTCAAGCTGCTGGAACTGACCGATGGCCAGGTGGTGGCGCTGTTCGATTCGCCGCTGGGCTTCCGGCACGGCCCCAAGACCATCGTCGACAGCGACACCCTGGTCGTCGTGCTGCTGTCGAACGATGGGCAAGCGCGCCGCTACGACCTGGACCTGCTGCGCGAGCTGCGCAACGATGGCCGCGCCGGCCGCGTACTGGCATTGAGCGGACGCGCCGAACCGGCGCTGGGCGATGACTGCGTGGCGCTGCATGGCGTCGAAGATGCCGGTGACCTGGCGCTGGCGCTGCCGTACATCGTGTTCTGCCAGGCCTACGCGCTGCTGCAGTCGCTCGCGCTGGGGCTGCGCCCGGACACGCCGAGCGTGTCGGGCACCGTCAACCGCGTGGTGCGCGGCGTTACCATCTATCCGCTGACGGGAGACGGCCATGTTCCTCGGGGTTGATGGCGGCGGCACCAAGACCGCGTTTGCGCTGGTCGACCGGCAGGGGCGCGTGCTCGCGCGGCAGGAGGAGGGCAGCGCCTACTACCTCGAAGTCGGCATGGACGGCGCGGCCGCCGTGCTGGCACGCGGTTGCGCCTCGCTGTTCGCGGCGGCCAACGTCACCGCGGGCGATATCGACCATGCGTTCTTCGGCTTGCCGGCGTATGGCGAAGACCGCGACGTGCAACCACAGCTCGATGCGCTGCCGCGCGCCGTGCTGGGCCACGGGCGCTACCTGTGCGGCAACGACATGGTGTGCAGCTGGGCCGGATCGCTGGCCTGCGCCGACGGCATCAGCGTCATCGCCGGCACCGGGTCGATGGCCTATGGCGAGATCGAAGGGCAGCGTGCGCGTGCCGGCGGGTGGGGCGAGCTGTTCAGCGACGAAGGCTCGGCCTACTGGATCGCCCGCGCCGGGCTGGCGCTGTTTTCACGCATGAGCGATGGCCGCACGCCGCGCGGGCCACTCCATGCGCTGATGCGCGCGCGCCTGGCGCTGCAAGACGATCTCGATCTGTGCCAGGTCGTCTACGGCGAACTGAAAGGAGAGCGCAGCAGGATCGCCGCGCTGTCGCGGCTTGTCTCCGAGGCGGCAGGGCAGGGCGATGTCCAGGCATCGGCGATTCTCGAGTCGGCCGCCGGCGAGATCGCCGCGCTGGTCGACGCCGTGCGGGGCCAGCTTGGCGTCGGCTCCGGCACGGAAGTGGCGGTGTCGTATTCCGGTGGCCTGTTCGGTGCGGAGGGCCCGTTGCGCGCGCCGTTCTCACGGGCGCTGGCCGCCAGTGGGGCAGGTCCATACAGCCTGGTGGCGCCACGCCTGCCGCCGGTGCTCGGCGCCGCGCTGTATGCGGCGCTCCAGGCCGGCACGCCGCTGGACGTCGCGGCACGCCAACGCCTGGCGGACACACACTGACCCGCCACCGATCGCCAGGGAATGCCGCCATCGCACCGGATGGCGGCACGCAGGGCCCGGCTGTACTGTCAGCCCCTGCTGCAATCTGGTAAGCTGCTGTTTTATTAAAATTATTCGTCCGACCATGGGACAAACCGGTCAGCGCCGCGATGCCATCCTGAAGGCACTTACTGAACACACTTCGGTACAAGTCAGCGAGCTTGTGAAACAGCTGAACGTTTCGGCGGTGACGATCCGCAGCGATCTCACCGCGCTCGAAGCGCAGGGCCTTGCCATACGCAGCCACGGCGGCGCCACGCTGGCCCGCATGCCGCCGACCGAGCACACGGTTTCGCAAAAAGACGCGCTCAATCACGAACAGAAGGAGCGCATCGGCGCACTCGCCGCGAGCCTGGTAAAACCGGGCGAGAACATCATCATCGATTCGGGCACCACCACGCTCTCGCTGGCCCGCCACCTGCGCGACGCCCAGAACGTGACGGTCATGACCAATGGCCTGAACATCGCATGGGAACTGGTCAACGCACCCGGCGTCGACCTGATCCTCACAGGGGGCCTGCTGCGCAAGCAGTCGCTGTCGATCCAGGGATTGCAAGCCGAGGCCTGTCTGCAGGCCTACAGCTTCGACAAGCTGTTCCTTGGCGTGGACGGCCTGGACCTGCAGTTCGGCGTGACGACCCACCACGAGGCCGAAGCGAGCCTGAACCACAAGATGGTGGAACGGGCCAGGAAAGTCATCGTGCTTGCCGATTCCACGAAGTTCGGCTTCATCAGCCTGCACCGCATCGTCCAGCTCGATCGCGTCAATACCATCATCACCGACGGGGATATCGAGCCGCAGTATCGCGATGGGTTGCGGGATGCGGGTATCGAACTGCTGGTTGCCGACTGAGGGGGCTCGGCACACCGGACGCTTGCCTCGGGCAACAGCGACCTCCAGCGATCAGCCCGCGCCGCGGGCCAGTTTCGGCGTTTTTCCTGACGATCGCACGGCTTACCCATTCGGCCACCGCGGGCTCGATGTAATTCGCGTTCAGTCTCGCGGCCAGCGACTGCACGATCGCGGCGCGATCGGAAGCGTCGGCATGGTGTCGTCTGCCGCCAAGGCGAACGGCGACAACTGAGTGCCCAACCTGCAATCGCGCGATGCGGTTGGCATTCGAGCTCGCACTTGTACTATGATCGCGCCATGGCGGCTAATTTTACTTTGCACGGCAATAAGCAGATCCTGCGTGGCGAAATCTATTGGGTGGCGCCTGAAGAAGATCGTGGCGCTGTTCCTCCGATCGCGCACCCGTACGTTGTCGTTCAAGACGATGTATTCAATGCTTCACGGGTCCACACCGTGGTGGTATGTGGAATCACTTCCAATATGAAGCGTGTGTCGGAGCCTGGCACGGTCCTGCTCGACGACGGGGAGGGCGGCCTGACCAGACGCAGTATCGTGCTGGCATCACAGATTTCCTGCGTCGGCAAGATACAGCTGGGCGCACGAATCGGCATGCTCGGGGGCGAACGCGTCGAGCAGATTCTCGCGGCACTCAGGTTCGTCAATAAAGCCCAGCAAGCTCGCAGCTGAGCGAGCAGGAACTGCCATCCTGGTTTTTGGGCAAGACAAGGTGCAACAGCGGATACGGGTGCCCGAAGGGGTCCTTCTCGGAGCGTCCGACCGTGCGAAACCCCATTTTCGAATAGAAGCCGACTGCCTGGTGATTCTGTTCGTTCACATCGACTTTTGTCGCTTCCAAATGCGTGACCGCGAAATCGATCAATGTGCGACCTGCGCCGCTGCCGCGATGCGTGGGGTGCACGAATAACATCTCGATATTGCCCTCCGCGACACCGATAAACGCGAATGGCTGATTTGCGGTATCGCGCAAGCAATACAGCGGCGTGAACGTTTGCAGAATCTGGCGCACGAGCGGTACCAGATCGAGGATCGCCTGTTCGCCAAGGAAATCATGTGTCGCACGGACAGATTTTTCCCACACATCGAAAAGACGTGGCAGGTCGGATTCATTTGCTTTATCGATAAGCATTTATTCACTCTAGAAGTCAGGCATCACTGCCTGGGAAGGCTGGAAAAACCGCCGGGATTTCCTGCCGTATTGCTGTCATTGTGCAGGGGCAATGGGAGAATGGAAACGGCAAGGAAACCTCGTCATGGAAGGTGTACTTTGAACCATTCGCAAATCAATTCCGTCTCGTCATTGAATCTCGCGCCGTGGGCAGCTGCTTCCCGCCTGTACCAAGCGCCGATGTGGGTGCGGAACCAATCCAGTGAGCGATCGCCCTCGCCGTAGTCGAATGCAAAGGCGCTGCCGATCCGGTTGAATGCGGTGACAGCGATGCGTTCCGTTTCGAGGATCGCCAACGGTTTCCCACTACCATCGATGAGCGCGCTGAGAGCGCCAACGAAGGGGAGCTTGCTGTCGGGATAATGCCATGATGCCGACGAAGTCGCCGTCTTCACGCCCGACAGGATAAGTTGGGCGCCCTGGTTTGCCTCCGCCGGCGTGCTGCCGATTCTGACCGAATGATAGAAGCGGGTTTCTTCGCCAGGAAAGCGGGTCGCAAGCCAGGCTGCGATTCCGGGATCGAGGTCCACGGGTGTTTCGTTTTGTTGACTCATCAAGGCGCTTTCGTTTTTCTCAGCATTCCGATACGGTTGCGCGAAGCTGAATGCTCTTCGTTGCCCAAGATATCAGCGGCCTGGCGTATCTGCGCCCTACCCATCGAGGGCTTGAATCCGTGCTTCCGGTAAAAGGAACTGTGGGCATGGCGGGCTGCCGGATCAGATCGAAGTCGGCGCTTCGGAAAACCGTGCAGCAATTGCATCGAGCTCGTTCCCGGTCGCTTCGCCGATCCGCCGGTAGAGCGCAGGCCGGCGGCCACGCATCCATCTGCGACCCGTGCAGCGCTCGAGCAGCGACAGGTCAAGCTGGCCGCAAACCAGTTCGTCGCCGGCTTTCCATGTTTCGTTGATGATGCGCCCATAGCAGTCGATCAGCATCGCGTTGCCCGTGCGGACTTCGCCATGATCCTCTCCGACGCCGTTGGAGAAGACCAGGAACATGCCGTTATCGTGCGCCCTCGCGGGCAGCCAGCGCATTAGCCAGCCGCGCCCCTTGTCACCCCGAAACTCGGCCTCGATTGCTTCCGGATCGTGCCTGCGATTGCGCCACAGGGCTGGATCGATCACGCCCATGGCATGCGGGCTCCTGGATGCGGTGCCACCTGTCTGGTGCGGCGCCAGCAGGATGTCGGCGCCCAGCAGAGCCGTCATGCGCGCATTCTCGACCAGATTGTTATCCCAACAAATCAGGATGCCCAGTTTGCAGCCCAGCGTCGAGTCGAACACCGTGTAACGGTCGCCGCACGCGATATGCTCGCTTTCGAACGCATGGAGTTTTCTGTGCACATGCCAGCGTCCGTCAGGTTCTGCCACGACATAGCTGTTATAGAGGGTTCCGTGGTCATTTTCGATGAGCCCCGCGCCAATGACCATATGGTATTGCCGGGCAAGTGCCAGCAGATGCTGTGTACTCGGCCCATCCGGCACTTCCTCCGACAGCTTTTCGATGCTGTCGCGCGGCATGCCGATGATGTGCCAGTACCCGGTGACGCACATCTCCGGAAAAACGGCGAGCTGTACGTTTTGGGATGCGGCTTGTGCGGCAAATTTCGCAATCAAATTCAAGTTGGCTTGCTTGTCTCCTGCGATGTGCTGGAACTGGATGGTTGCTGCCTGGATGATCATTTACCGTCAGCCTTTCGATCTGATGGAGCGTATTGAGGTCTCTCCGACAATCGTAGGGGAAAAACGCTGACAGGATGTCGGAAAATTGTCGAGGCCATCGCGCGTCCAGCTTTCTGCATCAAATGGCAGCGAGGAGCTGACTGCTCACCGCTTGCATCCGCAGGCGAAGGCGACGTGCAGACATGCGCATCGCGCCAAGGCGTCGCCATATTCATGGAGGGATTGCCACGCGCGGCGACGACGCTTCAAGGGATGCCCAGTATCGTCCCCGTACGGAACGCTCCCAGCTGCGCATCCCATGCCTGCGCCCGGGCGGGGGCCGCGGCATTGGCAGGACGTACGTTGTAGCGGACATCGTTCGCAAGAGAGGGCGCGCCGTCCGGCAATGCAACCAAGACGTCGTACTCACCCGCAGGAGTACCGCCCGGCACGGTCAAGCGTGCGGTGACCCTGCTGGTACTCCCCGGCAGCCAGTCGCGTGGGTCGATCGAAGCCAGGGCAATCCGCACGACAGCCCCGGTGTGCCGGTGCCTCAGCAGAAGCAGCACGCCGCGCGGATTGAACGCGCGTGCCCAGCCGCTGTTGCGTACTGCCAGCGCCAGCTCGCCCGACTGGCCCGCTGCGACCACCGCGCTGTGCCGCAATGTCATCAGTTCGAAGCGGTAGCCCATGCTGCGTTTTACTTCGGCCATGCAGCCTTGCGCCTCCCAGCGCGTGTGGAAAAGGCGGCGGTAATAGGTGTCGTTCAGGTAGGTCAGGCCGAACCGGCGTCCTTCGCGCAGGATGTCGTCGCAGTGCGTGCGCGGCGTCGGCCTGGCCTCGTCCGCCGGGTTGCAGGTCTCCGCGCCGAAGGGGGCCGCGGCCGACAGCGCGGCGACATAGTCGCGCTCGCGCTGGCGGGTCGCGGCATCGTCGCTGTAGGTGCCGACGTCCGTGCGCGAGGCCATGAAACAGTCGTTGTGCACGCCGATGCGCGAGGCGGCCGAACCGTCGCGCCAGCGCGGTGCCTGCGGTGCCCACGCCATCAGGTAGGGCGGATAGCGCACTTGCAGGAACCTGTCGGGCGGCAGTGAGCCGAGCAGCGCATCGCGAATGCGCGTGCGCGCCGCCGGCAGGGTAAGGGTGTTCGACGACGTGTGCCATTCGCCCCAGGCCCCAATGAAGCCGGCCTGCAGGTAGGCGATGACATCGGCGTTTGCCGCCAGCACCGGCTTGAGTTGCCCGATGTGTCCGACAACGCGGTCGAGGGGCGCGTCCTGCGCCGCCCGGTACCCGGTCTCGCCCGCGGGATAGTTGTAGAGAAAACGCGGAATGAGTTTGAGTCCCGCGCGCCGTGCCGTCGCAAAACCTTCGGACAGCCCGGCGAGCAGGCTTTCGGGCAGCGGGCCCCTGGCGTATGCGTCCAGCCGCACCGGCGCGTAGACGATGCGGTAGCCGGCCTTGAACTGCGCATCGGCCTGCGACTGTGTCCATGCGGCCAGGTTGTCCGCCGCCCAAACGTACATGCCGCGCTCGGGGTTGGCGATCTCCTCGTCCGTTGCACCGAAGGTGGTTTCGACCACTTCGGCTGGAAGGGCAGGGGATGCGTGGGCCTGCGCCGCAAACCCGAGGAGCAAGGCGAGAGGCAGCAGGCGTTTCATCATCATGCGCCGGTCAAGAAGTGGTCAACAGGCGGCCGAAGGCGGCCGGCACGTGGAAGTCGGGCACGCCACCTCCGCTGCCCGTGCTTGGCGGACTCCACGCGGAGAGCACGCGCCCCTTGCCGGCGCCTTCGCGGCCTTCGACGCGGAACAGGTTCAGCCGCCAGCCATCCTCGGCGCCACTGCGCATCGGCACGGCCAGCTCGGCGGTCCACACCCTGTGCTCCGCATCGACATGCGCCCGCGCGCGGCTCTCGCCGACGATGCGCTTCTTGCCCGATACCTCAACGGCGACGTCCAGCAGCAGCCCGTTCGGCGACACTTCTACCTCGCGGTAGCTTTTCAACCCCGCGCGCTCCGGCGCCTGCAGGAATACTTCGACGACATCGCGCTCCCACAGCGGCCAGATGTCGGTCGCCGAGCCAGCGCGATCGAACGTGTTCAAGGTTTCGTACTTGCAGATGAAGCGCAGGTAGAGGTGGCCCGCGCCGCGCAGCAGTTGCACGCGCGTCGATTGCGGGCCGGCGAGCGGCCTGCCTTGCCAGTCGTGGCGGAAGAAGGTCGCGGGCGCATCGGCCCATTGCGATGCGCGCGGGAAGCCGTCCGCCGCCACGCCCGATACCTTGCCGGCGAATGCCACCGGCAAGGTATCGGGCATTTCGGGCCGCGCCTCGATCAGCAGGCTGTGCGTAAAGCGCAGGGGGAGCGTGGGTTTGTCGGCCGTCACCCGGCCCAGGTCCTTGCCGGTGAGCGCTTCCCGCACCGTCCACACGCCCGGGCCAAGGCCACGCAAAGTGACAACGCCGTCCCACTCGCCGGCATAGAACGCGTAGTGCAGGGCGCCACTTCGCTCGACGACATGGGTCTCGGGCTTGTCGAAGCCCAGGTCGTACAGGTCGCCGCGGTAACGCCCTTCGGCGAGGCGCTGCCTGTTGTAGAGGTCCACCCACTGGCGCCAGTGCGCCTCGCGCTCGGGCGTCAGCAGGAAGGAATCCTTCGGCTTGGGATCGACCGGCCAGGTGAACTTGGTGGCCACCACGGCACCGATGCCCACGCTGGAGGCGAAGTCCTGCCCGCCGGTGCTCAGTTCCACATGGTCGCCCGCGTAGGCGGACCATGGGCCCATCAGCGCCTTCAGCGTCTTGCCCTTGTGGCGCACCTGCCAGCTCGACAGCGGGTCGGACGACGGCGCCTGGTCCATGTACGGCATGTTGTGGAAGGCGTAGCTGGTGCCGCAGGGGCACACTTCGACCACTGCCTCGGGGTTGGCCGCGTGCGCGACATCATGCATGACTTTGTAGAAGCTCGACACCGCCTCGACCGACTCTTCCGGCCGGCCGTGCTTGTGCGCGGGATTGAAGCAGGGTGCCACGCCGTTGAGATGCTGGCCGTCGACCTTCAGGCCGTCGAAGCCCCAGTCGGCGATGATCATGCGGATTGTTTCGGCCAGGCGTGCCTGCGTCTTGCCGTAGGCGGGGCACAGGTAGAAGCAGTTCCACCACGAGACGTCCTGCGGCGCGCCGTTCTGGTCGAGGAGCAGCAGGTCCGTGTGGTCGTGCAGCTCGTCGCTGCCGGGGGCCACGGCCAGCGGCGCGATCCACAGCCGCGCCTTCATGCCGCGCGCGTGGATGTCGGCCACCAGCGCCTTCATGTCGGCGCCGCCGCGCGGGAACTTGGCGAGGTCGGGCGTCCAGTCGCCCGTCTTCACCTGCCAGCCATCGTCCAGCACGGCCCACTTGAAGCCCAGTTCCTGCACCTTCGGCAGCGTGGCGCGCACGTACTCGAGCGAAAAGTCGCGCTCGTAACCCCACGCGCACCACTGCGCCTCGTAGGCGCTTTGCGGGGGCTCCGGAGCTGCGAGCCCCTGCGCGGCCATCAGGCGGCGGTAGCGGTCCAGCGGCACGTAGAAGTCGCCCCGGTGTACGGCGATGAAGCTGGGCGGCGTGGCGAGCGTGGCGCCCGGCGCCAGCGTCTGCGGCACGTCGCCGCGCAGCGAGATATCGACCCGGTCGCCGACCGCCTTCACGGGCAGCGCGACCAGCAGCGGTTGCAGGGCCAGGTGGCCGACGGCCAGGCCGACGTCGCGGCGCCAGACGTCGACGACCGGCGTGCCGCCGCCGTAGTCGGACGCGTTCATGCCCATGAAGTTGCGCTGCTCGAAGCCGCGCTTGACGGGCTGCACCCAGTCGCGCCGGTCGGCGTGGCTGGCGCCGGAATAGGTCCAGTAGCCACCGGCGTGACGCGGCGTGGCGGCCAGGCGGTGCGCGCCGTTCACCCATGCGTCGATGGCGAGCGGCTTGCTGCCTGTGTTCACATAGCTCACATCCAGCAACGCGACGCCCGGATGCTCGTCGAGCAGCGTGACGGTGACCCGCTTCTCGATGCCTTCCACGGACCGGCCGACAAGGCGCAGTGCCTGTCCCGAACCGAACGGCGTCGTGGCTTGGGCCGGGTCGGCTTTTTGCAGCGCGAAGCGGCCGAGCGGCTTGCCGCCCACGACCAGGTGTTCGCTGGTGTCGAAGCCGGTCAGCGCGACGGGCTGCCTGCCGGCCAGGCTGAAGACGCGGCAGCGCATCTGTTCGTCGAACTGCAGCGACACCGTGGTGTCCTGCACGCGCACGTGGCCCTTGCCTTCGGCGGCGCGGGCGAACGGCATCTGTGCGGCAAGCGGCGCGGCGCCCAGCCACTGGAGGAATGCACGGCGCGCGGTCATTGTTCTGCTCCCCAAGCGTTGGGGAAAGCCCTCTGGGCATTCGTGCGGTAAAGCTTGTCCACCACCTGGCGCGGCAGCGCGAGGCCCTGGATAGGGTTGTCGAGATCGGCCACCTTGAAGCTCTCGTCGGTGTTGAAGTAGCGCCAGTGCATGCGCCACACTTCCCCGGCCTCGCGGCCCAGCGCGGCGCCATCCTGGCCGGGGGCCTGCGCCATGTCGCTGCCATAGAGGATGCGGTCCTGGTACTTGATGAAGAAGCGGCGCACGCGCTCGCGGTCTTTCTGGCTCTGGTACTGCACCTGGCCGATGCGCGCGGCGATGTCGACGACGGCCGTGGGGAACTTGTCGAGGAACGCGGCCAGTTCGTCCACGTCGCGTTCCAGCGACGCCAGGTGCACGCCGATGAAGCGCAGCTGCGGGTGCGCCGCGACCATGCGGTCGCGCGCGGCCATCTGCGCTTCCCAGCTCGGCATCTCGGGGTGCTTGTGCATGTGGTATTGCGGGTGGGCCTTGAAGTATTCGCGGTCGTTATTGACCGTCATCTTCTCCAGGGGCAGCCAGCAGTTGTGCGGCTCGCCCTGGTGGCCCAGCAGCGGAATGCCCTGCCGTGCGAAGTCCTCGAACAGCGGCGCAAAGCGGGCATCGTCGATCATGACCAGGTGCTGGTTCCGGTTGCGCAGGCTCATGCCGATGTTCTTCCACACCTTCACGCCCACCGCGCCGGCCGCCCTCGACGCGGCGATGCGCTGGCGCGTCGCAGGCAGCCATTCGGGCTTGTCCGAGCCGTCGACGGTGAAGCTGGCGATCCACGCCACGTCGCGCGGGAACGCCTTCTTCAGCGCGATGGCCACGCGCTGCTGGTCGTCGAGCGGCGGGAAGTCGGGGTAGTCGACGTTGATCGTCAATACCTTGAAGTTCTGGCGCTTCGCCGCTTCCATGAATGCGGGTGCCGGGTCGTGCAGGTGCAGGTGCGCGTCGATCTTTACGACGCGCGTGTAATCGGCCATCGTGTAGCTGGACTCGCCCGCCGCGTGGGCGGAGAAACACGCCGTCCCGGCGAGCAGGGCGGCAAGGGAGAAAGCAAGAATTCGCATCGGGTTTCCATTGTTCGGTAGAGCGGTTCCGGGCCGGGGCGCGGCTGGACTGACAGCGCCCCGTCCCGCTTCAGAACTTCCAGCTTGCTCCCAGGGTGACGGAGCGGCCGTAGCGGTAATAGCCGTTGGGCAGGCTGATGGTACCGTTGCCGAGCGAGGGCGCCTGCTCCGCATCGGTCAGGTTGTTGCCTTCGATGCTGATGCGCAGCGACTTGTTCACCTCGTAGGCCAACTGGGCTGTCAGCCACGTCATGGATTTGGCCGTCTCGTTCCAGCCGGCGCCGATCACGTTGGTGGCCGTCACGAAGGAATCGGTGTAGTCGGCCGTGGTGCTCATGCTCCATGGGCCCCGCTCATACAGCAGGCCCAGCGACGCGGTCGCCGGCGCGATGCCTTCGAGCGGGCGCTCGACGCCGTTCACCCAGCTGCTCGACAGGTTGCGCGTGTACTGCGCGCGCACGCCGAAGCCGTTGTCGAACAGGTGCTGCAGGCCGATCTCCATGCCGCGCGCCTTGGCGCTGTCGCCGTTGATGGGCCGCTGCACGTTGAACAGACGGCCGCCGGGTGCGCCGATGTCCTGGCCTGTCAGCCATTCGTTGGTGATCTGGTTCCTGATGTTCTTCTGGTAGACGGCGAAGGTCAGCGCGGAGTTTTTCGCGTAATACCACTCCAGCGACACATCGGCCTGGCGCGCGGTGTACGGCTTGAGGTTGGCATTGCCGCCGTAGATCTGCGTGAAGTCGCCCCAGGAGATGCTGGCGGTGGTGCTGGACGGCGCGAGCCTGTCCACCGACGGGCGAGCCATCGTCTTGGCGGCGCCGAGCCGCAGCTGCAGGGTGTCCGTGAACGAGTAGGTGAAGTTGAACGATGGCAGCGCGTAGGTGTAGCTGGCATCCTGCTTCACGACGGACGGATCGGCATAGACGGCCGTGAAGTTGAACGCGCCGTTTTCCACGATGTCGTTGATCTTCGCGTCCCACGCCTGGGCGGAGGTCTTGGTATGCACCAGGCGCACGCCGACATCCGCGCTCCAGTTGTCGCCGGCCAGGTCGGCCTGCACGAAGCCGGCCGTGGTCTTCTCGCTCACGCGGTAGCTTTCCAGCGGGTTGAAGGCGGGCGCCGACAGGGTCGAGCTGTACACGCCGCCGCCCGGCCGGGGCTGGCCGTCGAAGGCCTTCAATGCCTGCGCGTAGCTGTTGACGTCGAAACCGAGGAAGCTGCGCGGGAAATTGCCGCTCACGCCCGACAGGAACTTGCCGGGGCTGAGCGTCTGGTTGATCACGTTGCCGCCCAGGGTGCCCACGTTGATCGCGCTCGCGCCCGAGTAATGGTCCTGGCCCGCATTGAACGCGTTGTTGATCATGTCGCGCGATTTCTTGCGGTTGGTCTGGCTCACGCCGAACTTGAGCCGCTCGACATTGAAGCGGTCCAGCTTCCATTCGCCATCCACCGTCGCGCCGCGGATGTTGTCGTCGATGTTGTCGCCCGTGCGGCTGTAGAAGTGGGTATTGAAGTCGCTGCCGCTGAACAGGCCCTGGGCCAGGCCGCTCTGCAGGTCGCGGCCATCGGCGAGGGTGGTCGTTACGTCGGGCACGGCGGCGCCGGTCAGCCGGATGCGGGTCACGTTGGGCTGGTTCATGCGCAGCACGACGTACGTATCGTTGCCGCCCGAATTGCGCTTCGACGTGGACTCGTAGATGTCGCCGGTCAGTTTCAAGGTCGGCGAAATTTTCCATTCCGCATTGGCGCCGTACATCGCCGTATCCACCACGCGGTACTCGGTCTTGTTCAGGACCTCGGGATTGAGCCGCAGTTCGGGGTCGGTGCTGGACAACGTCAGGTCGGTCACGACGCCATTGGTCACCTGCATGTTCGACCAGCGGCCCGGCGCGTAGAGCGGGTAGAACGACAGCTGGTAGCCGACCTGCGGCGAGTCCAGCCGGGTCTTGAAACCGTCGACGACAACTTTCAGGTCGCGGTTGGGCCGCCATTCCACCTTGCCCGAAACCGCCAGGCGTTCCTTCTTCTCCATGATGGAGCCGAAGCGGAACTGGCCCGGCCCGACCAGGCCTTCTTCATCGGCGTCAAGGATGCCGTTGCCGTTGGGATCGATGGCGCCGCCCCACGTGTTGCCGAACTCCCAGAATTGCGATGGGTCGCTCGGCACCGCGTTGCGCGACCAGCCGCCGTCGTTGCCGGCCGTGTCGGTGCGCACGTCGCGCTTCGCATAGACGACGCCGAGCAGCACGCCGATGGTGTCGCCGAAAGTGTTGCTGTACGTGCCCGACAGCTTCTTGCCGTTCAGGTCGCTCATCTGGTTGCGGTCGCCCTCCAGGCGCAGCAGGCCGCGCTGGCCTTTCTGCTCGAACGGGCTGGCCGAGCGCAGGTTCACGAGGCCGCCGATGGCGCCTTCGATCAGCTGTGCCTGGGTCGACTTGACGACGTCGGCGCCGTTGATGACGTCCGCCGGCAGCACGTCGTAGGCGAAGTAGCGGCCGGCGCTGTCGGTACCGAGCAGGCGGCCGTTGAACGTGGTGATCGTATAGTCGGGACCCAGGCCGCGGATGCTGACCCGCTGGCCTTCGCCGCCGGCCGTACGGGAGATCGAGACGCCGGTGATGTGGCTGAGCGAATCGGCCACGTTGTTGTCCGGGAAGCGGCCGAGTTCGGTCGCACTGATGCTGTCCTGCACGACAGCGGAATTTCGCTTGAGCATCAGCGACTGTTGCAGGCTGGCGCGGGTACCGGTCACGATCACCTGTTCCAGCTTTTCGGCATCGGGCGCGGCGGTGTCCTCCTGCGCGCTGGACGGCGCCGCGATGGTCGCCAGCGCGAGCAGGCAGGCGGAAGTCAATGGTTTCAGCACGAAACAGCGGTCACTGTTTGCGTGCGGGCGGCGTTGCAGGTGAGAACTCATTAAACGCTTCCTTCTAGAGGTTTTTGGAGCGGCGCAGGGCGAATGCCGGTAATCGGGAGGAGATGCCCGATCGTGATCGCGAGTCTTGCCAGTCAGGCTCCGACCGGCAGGTACCAGTTCGATCGAGCTTTCGTTTGATTTCGTATTGTATCTCTCCTTTTTCATGCCTTTCGAAGCGGATATATCGAAAATGGCTGGAAAGGCGCCATCGGTTACAGTGATTTTGAGTCTATAGCGATTCCGTATGGCAGACAAAGCTTCTTACGTTTTTTCGAATAGACTGTTGTTTTCTTGCGATTTGGACCATTTGCTTTCGTTCGAAAGCGATTCTTACGCAAGTCGCTGGGTCGGTATTTGCCCTCGGACAGCGATCGTTGGATACCGGGCAGCGGCTCTTCCACGCCTGCATCTGCCTGGCGGGCGCGTTGCCTTGCTGTATCGGGCGGGGAGGGAACATGCGACTCGAAGTCATCCGCATCGCCTCGGTCGACCCGTTCGGGGGCCACTGGCCGGTGTGACTGATCCAGAGGTGGATGGCTGGCTGCGCGCGGGTGTCAGCGACAGCACTATTTCCGGGCCGGGTAACGAAAAAGCTCCCTGACAATCCACGTCGCATATTGAAGCTGGCAGCGCGGATGTTTTTTCATACTGGGGAGTGCGATATTCTGGGATTTTCTTCTGGAGCAAATGTTGATGGATATGATTCTTCGCGCGATGTTGACGGTGCTGTTCTGGAGTGCCGGTATTTTTGGCGTGTTCAATTATTCCGCGGTGGTCGCGGAAGTTCGTGCGGTGGGGCTGCCGTTCGAACACGTGGTTGCCGCCGGCACCATTGCCCTGCAACTGGGTTGTTCATTGATGGTCATTACGAATGTCGCGAACTTCGGCTGGCTCGGCGCCGTCGCGCTTGCGCTGTTTACCTTGCTGACCATACCGTTCGGTCACGCGTTCTGGACCTTTTCGGAGCCACAGCGGACGGCGGAGCTGCACATCGCGCTGGAGCACCTGACGGTCATTGGCGGGCTGCTGCTGGTTGCGTGGCACCTGAAGCGCCCATGACCGGGCCGAAGCGCGGCCGGGGCCGCCCCAGGAAGCTGGAGTGCAGGGAGACCCTGATGGCGGCCGGCAGGGATCTATTACTCAGCCACGGCCTGCGCATGACGGTCGATGCCGTCGCGCTGCGTGCCAAGGTGGCCAAGACAACCTTCTATACCTATTTCAAGGACAAGGAGGCGTTCATCGAAGCGGTCATGCTGCGGGAGTCCGCCCGCACGATGAGCGACGAGGAGTACCGCGCCGCCATCGGTGGCGATCCCCGCGCGCTGCTGGTCGAATTCGGGGTGCGCTACCTGTCGTTCGCGAACGAGCACCGCCTGGCTGCCTGGGACCGGGTCATCACGTCGGCGAACGACGTCTATCCCGAACTGGCCTTGCGCTTGTATGAAGCGGGGCCGGGGCGGGTCTACGCGATGCTGGCGGAAATCCTGCGCAGCGCGGTGCAGGACGGCAGGCTCGCTATTCCAGATCCCATGGCGGCGGCGGAAGAATTGGCAGGCATCTGGTATGGACACACGATCCTGCGGGTCAACCTGAAGATCCGCGGGCCGCTGAGCGAGGATGAAATCCGGCAGCGCGCCGAGCGGGGCGTGGACCTGCTGTATCGCCTGTATGGGTGAACCATGCTGCTGACCCGGCCTTTTCAGGACGTTCATCGACAAACCTGCCGCCGCGCCGATCGTCGCCGACGCAAGGGCGGCTTGCTCGGCCTTCCGGCAATTATTTGCCGTGCACGAAAGCCAGGACGGCCTGGATCGTCGCGTCGGGCGCTTCTTCCATCAGCCAGTGGCCGGCGTCAGGAATCACCTTTTCGGTGACGTTGGTGGCGGCGTTGCGCATGACGATGGCTTCATTGGCGCCGAACGACTTTTCACCGCCGATCGCCAGCACGGGCATCGTCAGTTTCGTCTTGCCGGATTCGGCATTGTCGACGACGTCCTGCCGAATCGACTGGAACTGGCTGAAGGCGGCCTGCATGGCGCCGGGCGCGGCATAGAGTTTTGCGTAGTGCACGCGGGTGCTTTCGTCGACCTTGCCCGGGTCGCCGGCAAACTCGTTCCAGAAACGGTCCAGGTAGATGCGCTCGCGGCCCTGGACCAGGCGCAAGGCATCCTTGCCGCCAAAATCGAAATGCCACAGGGCGCTCTGGCGGACGATCTGCTCCCATGGCGCAATGCCCGGCACCGGCGCATCCATCACCACGAGCCTGGTAGTCTTGTCCCGATAACGCGCCGCATAGGCATAGGCCACCATGGTGCCGATATCGTGGCCGATGATGACCGCCTGGTCGACGCCGAGCGCATCCAGCACGGCGCGGACATCACCGGCCTGGTTCTTTTTTTCATAGCCTGCCGCGGGCCTGGACGACAAGCCCATCCCGCGCAGGTCCGGCACGATCACCCGGTGATCCCTGGCCAGCGCCACCGCCAGCGGCGTCCACATGTCCCCAGTGTCGCCAAATCCATGGAGCAGCACCACGGCGGGGCCGCTGCCGCCCACCCGCACATGGATGGTGACCTCCGGCGTCTTGATGTTTTGTAGCTTGAACGTGGCGGGATAGGGCAGAGGCGCGGCCCCAACCGGTGCGAATTGAAGGGCGGCGATGAGCGCGACGGCGCAGGCAAGGTTGAATCGCATGGGTTGGCTCCAGTGGGTTGAAAACACGGAATAACCAATGGAGCATGCTCGCTCTACACACGACCGGGGGAAATTCTCCATACAATCGGTGGGGAGTGTTGCAAAAATATAACTGATTGCGCTGGCATGCTAAAACGCCTTGAACCGGCCGCTTGGCACGCGGTGTCCTCGGCGCCCTGAGCATGCAGCCGCCACCACCGTATATGGGGTACACTGCTTGCTCTTTCAGCAAGATCATCATGCTTTACCCGGGTATGCCGGGCCTGGCCCCGGCGCGCGATGGCGCGCTCCAGGCGTGAAACCTCGGCGCGGTTGCCGAGCCATGCGACCGAGTGCCTGTCGACGCGCGGGCAGCTCTTCCATTGCCGATCATGCGTCCACACTCATGGACTTCAGACCAGGAATTTCCTTTGTCGCGCGGCGCTCGAGGCTGATCCTTTTCTGGCCGATCCTGTCGCTGTGCATTGCCATCCTGGGCTGGGTATCCATCCTCGACACGCTGGAACGGGAACGCCGCGCGCGGGAAGACGATGCGCTGCGCAATGCCGCCGCCATTGCGCGGGGATATGCCGAGCACCTGGGCCGCACCTTCCACATGATCGACCAGATCCTGCAGCACGTGCGCTTCGAATGGGCGCTCAGCGAACAGCGCCTGCGGCTGGAAGGGCCCAGCGCGCCCGGTCTGTTTCCCTCCACCCCCATCTTTAACGTCGGCATCGTCGGCGCCGATGGAAAACTGGTCACCAACACGCTGCCGGTTCGCTCGGAAGACGTGGCGGACCGAATGTATTTCCGCGTCCATCGTGATCTGGTCGATACAACGCGGCCGGCCGATACCCTGTACGTGGGCGCGGCGGCCATCGGCCGGTCGACCGGGCGCAGTGTCGTGCATTTTTCCCGGCGCCTGACCGGCGGCGACGGAAGTTTCTCCGGCGTGGTGCGCGCGGCGGTGGCGCCAGCCTACCTGATGGCCAGTTATGACCGGGTCGCGCTGGGCGGCAACGGGCTGCTGTCGATCCTGGGCAGCGACGGCGAAATCCGGGCCAGCCGGGTCGGCGAAAGCGTCTATAAATCGAACACGAGTCCATTCGCCGCCACGGCGCTGGCCGCACAGGCATTGCGCGGCGGACTGCTGGCCAGGCCCGGCGGCAGCATGCTTGTCGATGGGGCCGCGTGGTTCGTCGACCGGCGCAACCGTTACCTCGGCTGGCAGCGGGTGCCGGGATATCCGGTCATCGCCGTTGCCGGTGTCGACCAGCAGGAAGCGTTAGCCGCCTTCGAGGAGGTCAGGGCGGATACCGTGGCGCGCACGACCATCAGCACGGTCGTCCTGGCCTTCTTCACTTTGATCGCCATGGCGCTGTCGCTGCGCCTCGGCTGGCGCAAGTACCAGATGGAACTCATCCGCGAAGCGTACCGGCTCGCCACGGAAGAGGGTACCGAAGGGTTCTACATCTGCCGCGTCATCCGGGACAGGAACAGTACCATCGTCGACTTCGAAGTGATCGACTGCAATCGGACCGGGGCCGAGCTGTACGGGAAGCCGCGCGAGGCCATGATCGGTGCCCGGCTGTCGAGTCTTCACCAGGCGGACAGGAGCGACTGGCGCGCCCGCCTGCTGCGGCGCTTCATCATCGCCGTGGAACGCGGCGTTTTCGAGGACGATATCGAAGTGCCGGCCAGGGGTGGGCCGGAAAAGTGGTATCACGTGAAGATGGCGCATTCGAAGGGCCTGTTGTCGGTGACCGCATGGGATGTCACCGAAAGCCGGCAGCACATGTTCGAACTCGAGCGCCGCGGCAATGAGGATCCGCTGACAGGGCTGCCGAACCGCCACTGGATGACCGCCTACCTGCCGGCTGCATTGCAGCGTGCGACGGAGAATAGCGGCATGGTGGCGCTGCTGTTCATCGATCTCGACGGCTTCAAGAACGTCAACGATACCGCCGGCCACCACAGCGGGGATGCACTGCTGCGCAACGTCGCGAAGCGCCTGACACTGGCGGTGCGCCCGGCCGACCATGTCGTGCGGGTTGGCGGCGACGAATTCATCGTGATCATCGAGCAGGTGCACGACCGTGCAGCGGTGGCTCATATCGCCGAACGCGTACTGCACGCGTTCCAGGAACGGTTCCACGTCGCCGGAAGCAGCTATCCTGTCGGTGCTTCGATCGGCATCAGCCTGTTCCCGGAAGATGGCACGGAGATGCAGGAACTCCTCACGCATGCCGACGCCGCCATGTATGCCGTCAAGACCAGCGGCAAGATGAACTATCGTTTCTTCGATCGGGAATACTACGAGACCGTCCGCGCGAAGATCGACCGCAATGCGGAGCTGCGGCACGCCCTCGACGCCGACCAGCTGATCCTGTACTACCAGCCGCGCATCGAGGTGGCCACGGGCGAGACGTGCAGCCTTGAGGCACTGGTCAGGTGGGCCCATCCGACCAGGGGAATCCTCGAGCCGATCGATTTCATTCCTCTTGCGGAAGAAACGGGGCTGATCGTGCAGCTCGGCGAAGTCGTCATCGACAAGGTCTGCGCGCAGATGGCCTACTGGTCGCGACAGGGAAGGCATATCGTCCCGGTGTCCATCAATGTGTCGCCCCGGCAGTTCAACGAATCCGACGTGACCGAAGTCCTGCGCGAGGCGCTCGTGCGCCATGGCATCGCTCCGGAACTCGTCGAGATCGAACTGACGGAATCGTCGATGACCGCCGATAACGTCCACGTCTCGCAATCGCTGGAAGACATGCAGCAGTTGGGGATCGCCCTTGCCGTGGACGATTTCGGCACCGGCTACTCGTCACTGTCGCAACTGCAGCGGCTCGATTTCGATGTGCTCAAGGTGGACAAGGCTTTTACCGCCGAACTGGAAAAGACCAGCGAGGGCAGCGTGTTCTTCACGGCGATCATCACCATGGCCCACGCGCTGGGCATGCGGGTCGTGGCGGAAGGCGTGGAAACGGCTGGCCAGGCCCGCCGACTGAAGCAGCTCGATTGCGACGAGCTGCAGGGTTATTTCATTTCGATGCCGCTGCCCGCCACGGAAACGCAGCCGGTGCTGGCGCGGTGCGTGTTGTAGGCAGCCGTTGGCGCCGGCCACGCAGGCTGGCGTGCGCCACCGCCGCGCAACGCTGAGTACCATCGCAAAAAACTTCAAGGAGAAAACCATGCCGCGAGGAGCGAGCCCGAAGCGCGAGCGCGAAGCCAAGAAACTGGAGCGCAAGTTCAAGAAGGAAAAACGGTATGCCGGCCGCGAGGACGAGGTGGCCGCCCGCATCGTCAACAAGCAGCGCGCCAAGAGCGGCGAGACGAAAACCCGCCACAAGCCGCCAAGCCGCTCGGCATCGCGGCGCAAGTCCCGCACGAGCCGCTCGCGCACCCGCCGGTCGCCGAAGAAATCCTGAGTATCGACACAGCGCGCACGCTTGCGCGCTGTCGTGCATTCAAGGCGGCCTGCGACAGCGATGCAGGCCGCTCGGCTTTTACCGTGGCGTACCCTGTTCCAGGTCCATGGTATCGGGATCCGTGTCGCCCGCCATCGGTGCGCCCTTCAGTTTCAGCCACGCGAACCCGAGCACGCCGGCCACCAGCGATGCGGCCAGGATCGCCATCTTCGCGCCATTGATCACGTCCGCCTGGCCCGTGAACGCGAGATTGGTGATGAAGATCGACATCGTGAAGCCGATCCCGCCCAGCAATCCCGCGCCCGCGATGTGCCGCCAGCCCAGGTCCAGCGGCAGGCGGCACAGGCCCAGTGCCACGGCCGCAAAGCTGAACAGCACGATGCCGATCGGCTTGCCGACGACCAGGCCGGCGATGATGCCCAGGCTGTTCAGGCTCGCAAGTTCCGCAGCCCAGTCCGCGCCAATCACGATGCCCGTATTGGCCAGCGCGAAGATCGGCAGGATCAGGAAGGTGACCGGCTTGTGCAGGAAATGCTCGAGGCGGTGCGAGGGCGACGCGGTGTCGTCCTCCTTCGCGGAATACGGAATCGCAAAGGCCAGCAGAACACCGGCAATGGTCGCGTGCACGCCCGACTTGAGCATCAGGAACCACATCAGCGCACCACCGACCAGGTAGGGCAGCAGGGCCATGATGCGCAGCAGCCGGTTCATCGCCATCAGTGCGGCAAATACGGCCGCCGCGCCCAGCAGATAAAGGAAGGACAGCTCGCTCGTATAGAACAGGGCGATGACGATGATCGCGCCCAGATCGTCCATCACCGCCAGCGCCGTCAGGAAGATCTTCAGCGAGGCCGGTAACCGGCTGCCGATCAGCGCAAGCACGCCAAGGGCAAAGGCGATGTCGGTCGCCATCGGGATGCCGACGCCTGCCTGGGTGGGCGTGCCACCATTCAGGCTGAAGTGAATCAATGCCGGCACGGCGATGCCGCCGGCCGCCGCGAGCATCGGCAAGGCGGCATTGCGCAGGTCGGACAATTCGCCGTTATTCAGCTCGCGCTCGAGTTCGAGACCGATCAGCAGGAAAAATACCGCCATCAGCCCGTCGTTGATCCAGTGCTCGACGCTCAGGCCGGCCACGACGTGATGCCAGAAGCCGAGGTAGGCGGTGCCCAGCGAAGAATTGGCGATCGACAGCGAGAGCAGGGTGCACAGAATGAGCACCACGCCGCCGGCCTTGCTCGACTCGATGAATTCCTTGAAAGTGCGGGAGAGGCTGCGTTCGACGCGGATCATGCTGCCTCCGGTGCGGCATGGAAGGCGGGGGAATGGACGAGAGAAAGGACGAGAGAATCGGCGGAGGTCAGGACAGTGATGATCATGATGGTCGCGAAAAAGCCGCGTGGCGGCCCGACCATCGCGCGTCCTGCCGTACCCCCACGGTACGAACACCCGGCCGTTATTATAGCGCGGCATCGTTGTCGATCAACTACGTAACGTGAAGAGAACGCGGGCGATGGCGCCTCGCTGTTCGACGTTTCCTCGGTTTCGCCCGATCACGCTGCGACGACCGACCTGATCCTGCTCGACACGATCGAGATCATCGCGGTCCGGCCGTTGTTCGCCGTGTGGGTACGCGCGCATGCGGCGAGGGTGGCCTGGCGGCGGTCGGCGACCGCTTGTCACGTGCCGATTGTTGCCGTAAACATCGTCGAGATGCCCCGACGAACCGATACAAATCTGCGAAACATCCGCTCAATTTCCCGAACATTCGTTCTATACCATGCATTGCGTCGGTTGTGATTTCACGACCAGGCCAGGACGAAGGCCAGTTCGTCCACCTCTCTCCAGCCTCATATTGCACATCAGGGAACGACATGAAGATACCAGCAGCCATCGATAATGCAGTGCACACCCAATCCGCAAGCGCCCCGGGTTCGCCCGCGGCACCCGCGCCAGCCGGAGGCCTCGCATTCCAGCTCGACCTGGGCGACCGTTCCCTCGTGTTCAGGCTGGTCGGCCCGGACGACCGGTACTACGGCGCCGCCGTCGAACTGGCGCGGGCCGTCTACCTGCGCGCCTATGGCGCCACCACCGCGCCCAGTCCGCATCGCTTCATCGTCTGCATCGACCTGGCGACCGGCGCGGCCATTGCCTGCGCGGGGCTGACCTTTGCCGGCAGGGCGCCGCTGTTCTCGGAACACTACATGGACGCGCCGGTGGACCGGGCGTTGACCGGCTTGTTCCAGCGTGACGTGGCGCGGCGCGATGTCGCCGAAGTGTCGACCCTGGCGACGATCGAGCCCACGATCGGCACGGAACTGATGCGCGTGATGCCGCTGGTCTGCTGGTACATGGGGTTGCGCGGCGTGGTGTGCACCGTCACCACGAAGCTGCGGCGCTGCTTCGAAGCCATGAAGCTGCAGTTCCATCCGATCGCGGCGGCCGATCCCGCACGGCTCCCGGTCGTGCCGGGCGTGGAATGGGGCACCTACTACGACACCCGGCCCATGACGGGCGCGATCCGCGTCGACACGCTGGGCGAATACTTCGACACCGTCAGCTGCCGCTACAACCAGCATCTTCTGGCTGAGGAAAGCGCGAACGACGGTGCCGACGTGAGCGTCTCCTCGGCAAAGCCGGCGATGGAGGTGGCGGCATGAAGCATTTCATCGACAGCATGCGCAGCATGATGCGCGAACGCGCAGGCGACGTGGCGATCGTGCAACTGGATGGTACCGTGTCGCCAGGCCGTGTTGTCGATTACGGCACGCTGGGGCAGGAGTGCAATGCGCTGGCGGCGGCGCTGGCTACCCGGTGCGCGCCAGGCAGCACTGTCGGCCTGGTGGCCGCCAACTCCATCGCATGGATCGAGGCCGACCTCGCCCTGCTGATGGGCGGCCATGTCGAGGTGCCGGTGCCGCTGGCGTTCAGCGCGGAGCAGGCCGCCCATCTGCTGGCGCCGTGCAGCGTCGTGCTGACCGACGATGAAGGCCAGCGCCGCTTCGAGGCATGGCGAGCCGATGCGCCGCAGGCATTCGGGTCGATGCCGTGCCTGTCCATCGGCCGGCTGATCGACGACGGCTCTGTCGTGGCGACCCGGGCCCTGTCCGCCGGCACCCTGGCGGACCGCGTCTGCAAGGTGATCCATACGTCCGGCACCACGAGCGCGCCCAAGGGCGTGCGTATCCGTGCCAACGGCCTGGACGCGCTGCTCGCATCGCTGTGGCGGCACGCCACGCGGGACGACTACACGCGCTACCTGAACCTGGTGCCGTTCAGCCTTTTGATCGAGCAGGTGACGGCGCTGTACATGCCTTTCGCGGCGGGCGGCACCGTGGTGTTGCCGCCGGTCGGCGAAGCGCCGCTGGGCGATCCGGGTGCCGTGGCCGCCGACAAGCTTGCCCTGTTGCGGCGCGCCCGGCCCAGCGCCGTGACGTTGCCGCCGTCGCTCGTGGAAGCGCTGGCCAATGCGGCGGATCGCCTGCCGGACCTGGATGCCGAATCGCTGTGCGAGGCGCTGTTCGGCCGTTCCACCACGCCGCTGATCGCGGCGGGCGGCGCACCCGTCGCCGCCGCCACGATCGGGCGGCTGGCCCATCGGGGCATCACCGTGCTGCAAGGGTATGGCCTCTCCGAGAACAGTTCCGTCGTGTCGTGGAACACGCGGGCCGAGAACCGGATCGGCAGCGTCGGCAAGCCGCTGGCGCACGTGGCGGTCAAGCTCGCGCCGGACGGTGAGCTGGGCGTACGCAGCGCTTCGCTGTTCGCCGGCTACAGCGGCAGCGATCCCAGCGCCTGCCATACCGATGCCGACGGCTGGCTGTGGACGGGCGATCTGGCCGACATCGATGCCGATGGCTTCATCACCATCATCGGCCGCAAGAAGAACCTGATCATCACGGCGCACGGCCGCAACGTGTCGCCGGAACCGGCCGAGGCATCGTACCGCAGCGTGGCCGGCGTGCGCGACATCGTGCTGCTGGGCGAAGGGCAGGAAACGCTGTCGGCCTATGTGCTGACGGCGGCCGGCGCCGACCGGGAAGCACTGCGCCTCGAACTCGAACGGCATGGCCAGCGCTGGCTCTCCGGCGTCGAGCGCGCTGCCACTTTCGTGTTCGAAACCGATTCGCCGGCGCTGCGCGCCAGCCTGTTCACCGTCACGGGCCGGCCCCGTCGCCAGGATGTCGAGCAGCACGTCCGCGAACGCCAGGCAGGCAGCGCAATGGCCGCCTGACCGGCCACCACAACATCACTTCAATCTGGACTTCTGGAGAAACACGTGCAAACTGCAGTTCATACCCGCGAGGCGGGGCTGGTGGTACAGGGCGAGGCAGGCGAGATCCTGGCTTCGATCGACAAGGCGCAACTGGCCGAATGGCTGGGCCGCTACGGCTACGTGGTGCTGCGCGGTTTCCCGTGCGACGTGCAGGGCTTCTCGGACCTGGTGCGCGCCCACAGCAGCCGCATCAGCCTCGATCCGGCCCGCCAGTTCCACGACAAGGACGGCAAGGTGCTGGCGCAGAAGGTCGACGCGGGCCTGGACGCGATCGGCCTGCACTGCGAGAACGGCAACAGCCCGTTCTGGCCCGACCTGTGCTGGTTCTTCTGCACGCAGGCCCCAGGCGTGGGTTCGCAGACCACGGTCTGCGACGGCGCCGCCGTGTACCGCGACCTGTCGCCGCAGATGCGCGCTGCGCTGCGGGCGCAGGATATCGTCTACACGCGCAGCGTCGGCGAAGCACTGTGGAAGAACTACGTGCGGCATGCCTCCGATATCGGCCAGGAAACGGTGGACACGCAGGCCTGCTTCGAGCGCATGCTGGCCCTCGTCGACGGCAACGTAAACACGCAGGTCGAACTGAACGCGGACCACTCGGTCACGTACAGCTTTCGCACGCCGGCGATCCTGGAGCGCTCGCCATTCAGCCGAGGCCTGCCCGCGTTCGCCAACAGCATCTTCGGGCCGTCGTTCAACTACGAGCGCCCCAGGATCACGTTCGCCGACGGTACGCCGCTGCCCGAAGCGATGCGCGCGGCGCTGGACGACGTCTGCCAGCGCCACACGGTGGACGTGGGCTGGCGCGACAATGACATCGTCGTCATCGACAACGCCCGCGTCATGCACGGCCGCCGCCGCATCGAGGACACGCGCCGCACCATCTACAACGCGCTGAGCTATTGCTGAAAGCCGAGCTCGTGTCCACCTTGGGGTCAACCCCATTTTCGGACACGGGCTCCACCTTGCAAACGCGAAATGCGGCCGAGCTCGTGTCCACTTTCGGGGTTGACCCCAGGGTGGACACGAACCGGGCCGTAGTGGCGGGAGCAGGGGCGCCTGAAACAAATTGATATCGCGGTCGAAAAAATCGTGATTGGTCGCGCCAGATGGTTTCGCCTAGACTCGGCGAACAACAAAAAACTGGAGACCCGTCACATGAAAACCTTCTTCGCCGGCGCCTTCCTGGCCGCCGGCCTGCTTCCACTCGCTGCCGCCGCCGCGCCATCCACGCCGACACCCGCTGCGGGCACCGTCAGACTGACGGTCGACACGCGCACCGAGACCGGCCCCATGACGCCGTTCTGGGCCTGGTTCGGCTACGACGAGCCGAACTACAGCACCACGCCCAACGGCAAGAAACTGCTGTCCGAGCTGGCCGCCCTGAGCCCGGTGCCGGTGTACGTGCGCGCCCACAACCTGATGACGTCCGGCGATGGCAGTCACTCGCTCAAGTGGGGTTCGACGGGCATGTACAGCGAGGATGCGGACGGCAAGCCGGTCTACGACTGGAAGATCGTCGATGCCATCTTCGACGCCTATGTCGAACGCGGCATGAAACCGCTGGCGCAGATCGGCTTCATGCCGCAGGCGCTGTCGCCCAAGCCGGAGCCCTACCAGCACCAGTGGAAACCGGGCGTGCGCTACGAGGAGATCATGACGGGTTGGGCCTACCCGCCCAAGGATTACGCCAAATGGTCGGAGCTGATCTACCAGTGGGTGCGCCATTGCGTCGAACGCTACGGCCAGGCCGAAGTCGAGAGCTGGTACTGGGAGGTGTGGAACGAACCGGATGGCCACTACCTGATTGCCCCGGACCGGCGCCAGGCCTACTTCAAGATGTACGACCACGCGGCGGATGCCGTCAAGCGCGCGTTGCCGACCGCGCGGTTCGGCGGCCCGCACACGGCCGTGGCAGGGGACTTCATGGAAGAATTCCTCAAGCATGCCCTCCACGGCACGAATCACGCCACCGGCAAGAAGGGCTCGCCCCTCGACTTCGTGGCATGGCATGCGAAAGGCGCCCCGAAAGTCGTGAACGGCGTCGTCCAGATGGGCATGGATACGCACTTCCGCAATCTCGACCGGGGCTTCGCCATGGTGGCGAAGTACCCGGAGCTGAAGGGCATTCCCGTCATCATCGGCGAATCGGACCCGGAAGGCTGCGCCGCCTGCGGCATGCAGACGAACCCCGAGAATGCCTACCGCAACGGCACCCTGTACGCCAGCTACACGGCCGCCTCGGTAGCGCGCCTCTACGACCTGGCCGACCGCCGCGGCACCAACCTGATCGGCGCCGTCAACTGGTCATTCCTGTTCGAGGACCAGCCCTGGTTCGCCGGCTACCGCGACCTGGCCACCAATGGCGTGGACAAGCCCGTGCTGAACGTGTTCCGCATGCTGGGCATGATGCGCGGTGCGCGGCTGACAGTCGGCGGCGACCGGGCGCATGACGCGGACAGCATTCAGCGCGAAGGCGTGCGCGGCGCCCGCACCGACGTGAACGCGCTGGCCAGCAGGGAAGGTCGCCAGGTGGCCGTCATGGTCTGGAACTACCACGACAACGACGTCATCGACAAAGGCTCGCCGGTCGAGGTAACGCTGACCGGCATTCCCGCCACGAGCGCCACCGTGCGGCACTACCGCATCGACCAGGAGCACAGCAATTCGTACACGGCGTGGAAGCGCATGGGCTCACCGGCCAGCCCGACAGCCGCGCAGATCGCCGCCCTGCAGAAGGCGGGCGGTCTGGCACAACTCGCCAAGCCGTCCACCGTGACCGTGCGTGACGGTGCCGCCACGCTGCGCATGCAGCTGCCGCGCCAGGCGGTATCGCTGCTGGTGCTGTCGTACTGAAAGGGCGCGCGCCCGATCCACACAGCGTTCATTCGCCGTCGCCTGCCCGCGACGGCATTTTTTTAAAACACTTTATTCGCTGATTCGCGAAAGCGCCCCGTGCCGGAATTCCGCGGGCAAAAAATCGACCGAATAAAGTGCCTTGCTCCGGTGGCGCAGCCGACCGGCTACCCCATGCCTCACATGGGTGGCGCTTGACCTCACTACACGTTCGCTACATACTCGGTCCGGTTTCGACCAAGCACATTCGTGCCGATTCGAACCAGGCCGTTTTCATCGTCCGCAATGGGCGATCGGGCCGCTGGCTGTTGTCGCAAGTATCCGCAATCCGCATTGGCACTCCGTATTGGCAACTGATATTGGTAAGCGCGGTCGATGACTTCGTTGCCCATGCATCCCTGTTCGAATCATGTATCGGCAGCACCCTGTTTTGAATTCCATGCCGTCGATGCTTGATGGCGGAATCCATCGAGGCGAGGGCTGGCTCGATCGGGATGTATCGGTAGCGCAATCATCGGCCTTTTGCCGCGAGTAGGGCGTGGCCATGCTGGAGGCCGCAATCCCGACTCGCATCCTTCGTTCATCCACTCGAGGCACTCCATGAATTTGAAAGCACTCTTTGCTGCTGCTCTTGTTTCGGCCCTCACGGTTTCCACCGCGGGCGCGACGACGGTCGATTTCAACGATATGGCGAACGGATCGATCCTGCCGTCGACCTATACGGTCGGCGACCTGACCTTTTCGTCGCTCGATCAATTGCTGGTCACGGATATCGGCACGGGCAATGCCCTGTGCGGCGCATCCGACGGTGGCTGCATCGGCTCGATCGGGCTGTCTTTCGGCACCGGCGCCAGGTTCCTCCACTTCACATTTTCCGGCGACGTCGATCCGTCGACCCAGTACATCTTCGATATCAATGCCACCGTCCTGTTCGAGGGGCAGGTCATCGAACTCCATCAAACCGGCATCGCCTTCGCGAACGGTGATCCGCTCGACGAGCAGCTCGTGCAATTCGAGAACCCGAATGTCACCATCATGTCGATGGGGATTTACTCGCTCGATAATACGGCATTCGTCATCGATAATATTTCGTATTCTCCCGGCATAACTTCGCCGGTTCCGGAACCGTCGTCGCTGGCGATGCTCATGGCGGGCCTGGGGCTGGGCGGCCTGGCGCTGCGCCGGCGTTCGGAAAAGTTGACCTGACCCGGGCGCTGTTCATTCGACGCGCGGCCGGGCGGCCGGTCCACCGCGCGAATGCCCGGATCGTGCAGATGCGGCTACGCGGTCAGCCGCGCGGTGCCCGCAGTTTCATATCCCGTTCGCGCCGCCTGGCCTTGCCCGCCACGGTGCCGGCCAGCGCAAGGCCGGCAATCCCACGGAGGCGAACGGCGCATTGCTGGAGCCGCCCACGTCCAGCCCGAACACATAGGTGGCACCGGCCACGCCGCCGATCGCTTCCGCCGCCGTGGTGCGGAACACGAATTCATTCGTGGCGGCGTTGTAGCCCACGTCCGCCGCCAGAACGTCGAAGGCCGCCTTGCGGCCACCCGTGTAGCCGGCGAGGAAATCGCCGGCGGGGTCGGTGACGGCGTGCGCATCGACACCGAGGAAAAGGCTGGCGGCCGCGGCCGCGAACAGGATTGTTTTCATGTCTCGTCCATAGGAAAAGTTGGGGGAGGGCGGTGTACGCCCCGGCCGTATATTCCCGGCCGTGAGGAAACGGTTCACGCGTCGGAGTTCGAGGGCAAGCTGCGCGTGTTCGATGACGGCACGCTGAGCACGAGCGTGGCGTTCACCGATGCAAAGTACAAGAGCTACCATCCGACCACCACGATCGATTTCTCGGGGCAGAAGCTGGACCGCGCTCCCACGTCGACGATCAGCCTGGGCTACACGCATCACTTCACGCTGGGCAATGGCGGCGAGATCACGGCAACCGCCAACACGCGGCACTCGACGTCGTACTACATCAGCGACCCGGTCGAAGGCATCCGCTACCGCCAGCCGTCGTACTGGAAATCCGACGCCTCGATCGGCTATGCCGGCCCGGACGGCAAATGGAACGTGCAGCTGTTCGTGAAGAACATCGAGGACACGGTGAAGATCGAAAGCCGTGTGCCGGGTTCGTTCTTCCTGAACGATCCGCGTACGTATGGGGTCAGGGCGGCATACAACTTCTGAACTCTGCTGGCGGTGTCCTTTGATTGTCGGTCGGTAAGGCGAGCGGCACGCGGCGAGAACAGGCCAGGCGTGCCCCCGACCGCGGGCGCAATGGGCTGTTGGAGGCATTGACAGTAATGCATCAAAAAAATAGAATGAGAATTATTCTCATCTAAAAGATGCATCGCCATCCACCGCCGACAATGACAACGACACTCCATCGCACGCGCATCGCGCAGTCCATCTTCCTTTGCCTGGCCGCCGCGAGCACTGCGCAGGCATCGGGCCAGGAGACGGCCGCCACGCCTCCGCAGGACGCCACCATGCCCGTGGTGACCGTGATCGGCGGGGCAACCGACGATACGGGTTACCTGGCGAAGCGTTCGAGCACGGCCACGAAGATGGATATCCCGCTGCTGGAAACGCCGCAGTCGGTCACCATCGTCACGGCCGACCAGATCCGCGACCAGGCCTCGCCGAACCTGCAGGAAGCGCTGCGCTACGCCGCCGGCGTGCGCAACGAACTGTATGGCGTGGACAACCGCGGCGACTATGTCTCGCTGCGCGGCAGCTCCGACGCGACAATGCTGCTCGACGGCATGCGGCTGCCCTTGTCCGGCAGCTGGGGCATCGTGCGCACCGAGCCCTATGCCTACGACCGCATCGAGGTGCTGCGCGGGCCATCGTCGATCATCGCCGGGGAAAACGATCCGGGCGGCGTGGTCAATCTCGTGTCCAAGCGCCCGCGGGCGGAGCGGGCGCAGGAAGCGGGCATCCGGCTCGGCAGCGACAACCTGCGCGAGCTGCACGGCGACTTCACCGGGCCCCTTACCGCGGACGGATCGCTGCTGTACCGCCTCGTCGTCCTCGGCAAGGAGAGCGATACGCAGATCCGCCATGCGGATGAGAAGCGCGAGCTGTTCGCGCCTTCGCTGACCTGGAAACCGAACGCCACCGACAGTGTGACCGTGTATGGCGAGTACCAGCAAGACCGCAGCAGGAACACCAATGCCTTCCTCGGCCTGGAAGGCACGCTGTATGCCGCGCCGAATGGGCCGATTCCCAGCGACCTGTTCATCGGCGAGCCGGCATGGGACCGGTATGGCGGCACGCGCAAGCGCGCCGGCTACGCGCTGGACATCGCCCTCGGGCCGGACTGGCAGCTGCGGCACAACCTGCGCCACGACCGCGTGACGGGCCTGATGAAATCCATGTATGCGGCGTGGTGGGACGGTTTCGTGGATGCCACGGGCGCCAGCGACCCGGCTGGCCAATACATGAACCGCATCGCCTACGTCAACCGCGACAGGACGCGCACGACGTCCGGCGACCTGACGCTGCAGGGCAAGGTGCGCACGGGCGCCATCCGCCACACGCTGATGGTCGGGATCGACGGCACGGCCCATGATGCCAGCAGCCAGTCGACCGAACTGGCGGCATCGCCGCTCAACGTGTATGCACCGGTGTATGGCGTGGACCCCGATCCGGGCGAGATCGATGCGCCGTGGAGCGAAACGCGCATCCGCCGCATCGGCGTGCTGGCGCAGGACCAGATGAAGTTCAACGATGCGCTCAGCGTGCGCGTCGGCGCGCGGCGCGACCGGGTGCGCAACAGCACCGTCGGCGGCGACGTCAAGAAGGATGCCGCCACCAGCATCAACGTCGGTGTCGTCTACCAGGCCAGGCCAGGTCTCGCGCCCTATGCGAGCTATTCCGAATCGTTCGTGCCCGTGTCGGGCACCGATGTGGCAGGGCAGTCGTTCAAGCCGAAACGGGGCGAGCAATATGAGGCCGGCGTGAAATGGGAGCCGGTGGGCCTGCCGGTGCAGGCCGCGGCATCGGTGTACACGCTGAAGGAAAAGAACCGGCTGGCGAACGATCCGGTCAACCCGAACTTCAGCATCCAGCTCGGCGAAGCCCGCGTGAAGGGGATCGAGGCGGAAATAAAGGCCGATGTCGCCGCGTGGAACCTGCTGGCCAGCTATTCGTATACGCGTGCCCGTGCCACCGCCGGCTCGTATGGCGGCGACCTCGATGCCGGCCAGCAGATCGAAGGCATTCCCGAACATGGCGCTTCCGTGTGGGCCATCCATGATTTCGGACGCCTGGGCATCGCTGGCCTGAAAGCGGGCGGCGGCCTGCGCTACATCGGCCGCAACGGCGATGGCACCGGCAAGGTATTCGTGCCATCGGTCACGCTGGGCGACATCATGGTGTCGTATGACTTGCAGGCATGGCGCTTCGCCCTGAATGTCAACAACGTCGCGGACAAGGACTACCTGGCCACCTGCCTGTCCCGCGGCGACTGCTGGTTCGGCCAGCGCCGCAAGGTCGTGCTGTCGGCCGATTATCGCTGGTAAGCGCCGCGATCCAGTCAGGCAAAACTGGGGACGCAAAACTGGGGACGTACCGGAACGCCGGACCGCCTGGTTTTAAGGAAATTTCCTTAAAACCAGGGTACGTCCCCAGTTTTTAGGGTACGTCCCCAGTTTTTCCGTGCGTTACTGCGGCTTCTTGCCGTTCGCCTCCCGGGCGCGCATACTCCCGCCCACAAAAACGGGAGTGCAAAGGAGACGATTCATGAGCGCTGAAGGACGAGGCCCGGGCTGCCCGCTCGCCGAAGGCGGCATGGCGGCCGCCGCGGGCAAGTTGCCGCCACGCCGCCGCGCGGACGCGCAGCAGAACCGCATACTGCTGCTCGATGCCGCGGAGGCGGTATTCCTTGCCAGCGGCATCCATGCCCCGCTCGATGCGATCGCCGAACGCGCCGGCGTCGGCCGTGCGACGCTGTTCCGCAACTTCCCCGACCGCCACGCGCTGATCGCGGGCTTGCTGGACCGCACGCTGTCCGCCATCGAGGCGGAAGCGAAGCGTTTGAACGGCGATCCGTGCGCGCTTGGCCGCCTGCTGCGCTTCGTCGCCGATTCGATGGTTGCACGCGCGCCGTTGACCGAATACTGGCAGGGCTGCGGCCATGACAGTGACGACTTCCGCGCGGCGCTGCGGCGCCTGCTCGCGTGCTTTGAACAACCGATTGCATGGGCGGTGGCGAACGGCGCGTGCCGGCCGGACCTGGTCCCGCAGGATATCCTGCTGTTTGCGGCGATGCTGGGCGGCAGCCTGCATGTCCGCGAGCCCGCGCAAAGGCGGCAGCTGGCGGAACGGGCCTGGCTGTTCGTGACCGGAATGGCGCAGTTGCGGGATCCGCCGGGCGTCTCGACGCCGGCCCGACAGGCGAATTAATGTGGGCGAATCAGCGCGCCGGCATGGCGGCGGCGGAAACCGGAGCGCGGCCAACGGCGGAGCATTCGAGCAAGACTCGGGCCTGGACGACGACCAGCGCGCAGTAGCCAACGAGTTCCACCAGTTCCTCGAACCGCTGGGCATGCAGCATGCCGAATGTTCCCGGCAGGTGCCCCTCGGCACAGCTCGAACCCACGGCCGCCGCCAGTACCATGAGCATGGGCGGCCACGGAAAGCGGCCGCTGGCCAGCACGGCGTGCAGCTGGCAATCGAGCCGGCACCGCACGGCGGACCAGGCCGACCATGCGGCCAGGGCCAGGACCACCGGCGTCACGAACGGCCGGTACCACAGCTCATGCGATGTGAAGACCGGTCCCGCGGCTGTCATGGACGCCGGTGCGAACAGCACGGCTCCCCAGCTCAGTTCACGGCCGATCAGGATCGCCCAGATCGGTACCACGCAACGCGCCAACGATGCAACCCGGCGCTGCCCTGCGCAGGCCCAGGTGAACACCGCCAAGGCACATCCGATCCCCAGCACGATCACGTCGCCATCTTCGATGATGCCGTTCTCCCAGGCCCACGCGGGTGGCACGACCAGCGACAGCGGATAGCAGCAGAGCAGGGCCGCAGCAAGGAGCCACGATGTCGGGACAGGAGAATGGATGCGCATGCTGCCGGCGTCACGTGATTAAGTGATACTTATCGTATCACTTGATGACGTTTTTTCGCGCTGCGCGACTTCAATCGTGCACGGCAAGAATCCATGCATGACCTTGAGTGCGGGATCGTGGCGGATGAAAGGGTGGCCCCGAGGCGTCAGGCTCAATGCCACTTCACCGGCATCAGCCACTTCGACCGCACCCAGCGCACCACCATCTGCGCGCACATCCGCACCGGTCCCATGTTGGACATCACATAGCGCTCGTAGGCCACCAGGTACAGCGCCTTGGCGATCGTGCCCTGCACGTGCACGTGGCGGTCGCCGATCGCCTGGCGCAGCATGCCCACCGCGCCGTAGCGCCCGAGCGACACCAGCGTGCCGTGGTCGCGATAGCGGAACTCCGCCGCGCCGGTCCGCTGCGGGCGTGCCAGCACGCGGTGCAGGAAGACGGCCTGCTGCCTTGCCGCCTGCGCGCTGGGCGGGACCATCGCCGTGGCGCTGGCGGCCTGCATCGCGGAGCAGTCTCCCATCGCATGGATGTGCGGGTCGTCGATGGCGCGCAACTGCGCGTCCACGAGCACCTGCTTGCTGCGGTTCAGGGCGATGCCCAGCCGCGTGTTGATGGCCGGGCCCTGCACGCCGGCGGCCCACACCGCGATGGCGGCCGGGAAGACTTCGCCGCCGGCCGTGATCACGTGTTCGGCGGTGACTTCGGCCACCGCGGTATCGGTGCGGATATCGATGCCCAGGCCGCGCAGCTTGGCGGCGGCGACCCCGGACAGTGCCGGCGCCAGCGAAGGCAGCAGGCGTGGGCCGCGCTCGATGATCGTGATGCGCACCTGGCACGCCGAATCCAGTTCGTTCAGCCGGTAGCGCACCAGCGTGTCGACGGTGTGACGCAGGTCCGCCGCCAGTTCCACGCCCGTGGGACCGGCGCCGACGATGACGATGTTCACCAGCGGGGTACTGGAGGGGGTGGCGGAAACCGTGGCGGGGGTGCCATTCATCCGCTGGCGCGCACCGGCCGCGGCGCACAGGCGCAGGAAGCGCCGGCGGAACGCTTCGGCCTGCTCCACGCCGTCCAGCGACAGGCAGTGGTCGGCGGCGCCGGGAACGCCGAAGAAATTGGTGACGGATCCGAACGAGAGCACCAGCCGGTCGTAGCGCAGCGTGGTTTCCTGGCCCATGGCGTGGGGCAGGCGGGCGCGGATCGTCAGCGAGTGCGCCGCGCGGTCGACGTCGACCACTTCGCCGCACATGAATTCGAAATGATTGTCGATCGCCTGCCGGGCATGATCGACATGATAGTGATCGGGATCGATGGTACCGGCTGCAACGGAGTGCAGCAGGGGCTTCCAGAAGTGCGTTGGTGCGCTGTCCACGAGGGCGATGCGGGCCTTGTTGCGGCGGCCGAGTTCACGGCCAAGGCGGGTCGCCAGTTCGAGACCCGCCACGCCGCCGCCGGCGATGACGATGGTTTGCATGCGATTTCTCCATGATGTTTGAAACCAGTGCTCAGAACCGCGTATCGCTGCCCTCGGTGACGGGAATGTTCTCGCGGCGTGCCGCATTCATGGCAGGCTGCGAGGCCGCGACGACGAGCGCGTCGCGGGCGTTCACGCCGAGCACCTGCAGCACGGTGGAATAGGGCGACTTGTGGCCGCGGGCCGCGAAGTCCGCATCCGTCAGCACCACGGAGAACAGGTGGTGGGCCGCGTCGCCGAAGCGTTCGCGCAGGCGCATGTCCGCCTGGGTATGGGGCAGGTCGCTGACCACGGCGCAATGGCAGCCGCCATCGATCGCTTCGTCGAGCATCTTCTGGGCCTCGACGTCCGCGCGCATCGGGAACATGCCCCGGCCGGGTACCTTGAACGTGGAAAGATCGAAAATTACCGCTTGCGCCGTCATGGTGCCTCCTGGTTGTGTGTGGCAAAGGTGTTGCAAAGGTTTCACTATACGGGCGGCTCGGATAAAATAAAAATAAGATATTTCCGGGTTTTTATAAGGGATTGCTGATGTATCCAGCCAGTTTCAAGCAACTGCAGGCCCTGGTGCAGGTGGCGCGCCACCAGAGCGTGTCGCGCGCGGCCGAGGCGATGCATGTCACGCAGCCCGCCGTATCGATGCACCTGCGCATGCTCGAGGACTCGGCCGGCCTGCCGCTCACACGCAAGCTGGGGCGCAATATCCAGATGACCGCGGCGGGCGAACTGCTGGTGGGTTATGCGCAGCGGATCCTGGCCGTGTGGGAAGAGGCGGGGAACGAGATCGCCGCGCTGAAGGGCATCACCAGCGGCACGCTGCGCATCGGCGCCGTGATGACGGCCGAGCACCTGCTGCCCGCCATGCTGGTGCGTTTCACGGGCGGCCATCCGGGTGTGCACATCAAGCTGCGCGTCGGCTCGCGGCCCGAGGTGATCGGCATGCTGAGCCGGGACGAGATCGACCTGGCGATCATGGGCACGCCGCCACGCGAATTCCCCACCAGTGCCAGCCGCTTCGCGCGCCACCCCATGGCGTTCTTCGTGGCGCCCACGCATGCGCTCGCGGGCAAGGCCGTACCGCTGGCGGACCTGTTCGGGCACAACCTGCTGGTGCGCGAGCCCGGCTCCGGCACCCGGTCGGCGATCGAGCACCTGTACCGCGAAGCCAATGCGCCGCTGTCGATCGGGTCGGAGTTATCCAGCAACGAGGCGATCAAGCGCATGACGGCAGCGGGGCTGGGCGTGGCCTTCCTGTCGGTGCATGCCTGTACGCTGGAGGTGCGCAACCGCCTGCTCGAAGTGCTGCCCGTGCCGGGCACGCCCGTGCTGGCCGACTGGCACGTGATGCACAAGGCCGACCACGCGATCCCCACCGTGGCCGCGTCGTTCCAGGAATTCATGGTCGAGCATGGCCAGCAGGTCATCACGGGAGAGCTGGAAGGCGGCCCCGGGCCGGACGGGGGAGAAAACAGGGGCGAAGCCGGCAGCGAGAGCGAAGGCAGGGCTGCACCTGGCCGGAAGCCATCGAGGCGCGCCGGCAGTCCGTGAACCGCCGGCGGCATCGACGCGTGATGCAGCGACGCGTGAAGCATCGACGCGTGATGCGGCGACGCATGCACATCGACGCATGCTTCAGCGGCTGCGGGTCACCCGCCACACCGTATTGGAAAGGTCATCGGCGACGATCAGCGCGCCTCGCGGATCCACGGTGACGCCCACCGGCCGCCCGCGCGTTTTCCCGTCGGAATCGCGGAAACCGGTCACGAAGTCGACCGGCTGGCCGGCGGGCTTGCCGTTGGCGAACGGCACAAAGATCACCTTGTAGCCCACGGGCTGGGCGCGATTCCAGCTGCCATGTTCGCCCACGAAGGCCCCGTTCGCGAACGGTTCGCCCATCGCCGGCAGTGAGAAGCCCACGCCCAGCGCGGCCACGTGGGAGCCCAGGGCGTAGTCCGGCTTGACCGCGGCCTTCACCTTGTCCGGATCTCCCGGCTTGACGCGCGGATCGACGTTCGGCCCCCAGTAGCTGTAGGGCCAGCCGTAGAACGCGCCCTCGCGCACCGAGGTCAGGTAATCCGGCACCAGGTCCGGCCCCAGTTCGTCGCGTTCGTTGACGACGGCCCACAGCTGCTGCGTTTCCGGGTGAATCGCCAGCGCCGTCGGATTGCGCAGGCCCGTCGCATATGGCTTGTATGCACCCGTCTGCGCATCGATCTGCCAGACCATGGCGCGGTCGCGTTCCGCTTCCATGCCGCGTTCCGTGATATTGCTGTTCGAGCCGATCCCCACGTACAGGAAGCGCCCGTCGGGGCTGATGGCCAGCGCCTTCGTCCAGTGGTGGTTGATCTCGGAGGGAAGCTTGGCGATGCTGGTCGGCTTGCCGGCCGCTTTCGTCTGCCCTTCCTGGTAGTCGAAGCGAACCAGTTCGTCCTGGTTGGCCACGTACAGCTTGCCCTCGTGGAAAGCGAGCCCGTAAGGCGCGTTCAGGTCTTCCGCAAAGACGGTCTTGAGTTCGTAGCGGCCATCGCCATCGGCATCGCGCAGCAGGGTCAGGCGATCCCCGCTTTCGACCTTGCTGGTGCCCTTGGCCTTGATGTAGCCGGCGATCACATCCTTCGGCTTGAGCTTCGGTGCGTTGCCGCCGCGGCCCTCGGCCACGAGGATATCGCCGTTCGGCAGCACGAGTGTCTGCCGCGGGATCTTCAGGTCGGTCGCGATGGCGGCGACGGTGTAGCCCTTCGGCACGACCGGCTTCCGGTCGCCCCATTCGGCCGGCTCCGCGATCTTCATGCTGGGCAGCAGGCCCCGCTGCTGCTCCGGCATCTTCGGATCCGGGCCGAGTCCCTGTGCGTCGCCGCCATCGTCGCCGCAGGCCGCCAGCGTCAGCACGGCACACGATACCGCGAGTAATTTCAGATGTTTCATCGCGCACCTCCCCGCGTATCCAGTGCCCGCCAGGCGGTAACGGCCGCAAGCACGGTAACGACGACCGACAGGTACAGGCCGGCCGGCATGGCGGCCCAGGCATCCTTCGCATGGACGAAGGCGTTGATCAGTCCGAGCACCCAGGTGGCCAGCAGCAGCAGGAAGTGCACCAGTTCGCGGCCGTTCTTGCGCTTTGACCGGATCAGCGCGATCAGGGCGAAGAGCAGGGCAAAGCCGCCCAGCACCAGGCCGCCGGCGATGAGCCACGATGCGAAATTGCTCCACTGGATGTGGTAGCTCTTGTAATAGGCCGCGTCGCTCAGCAACGCACCCAGGAACAGGGGAACGGTTCCCGCCAGCAGGATGGCATGGAGCGGGCCGGGAGGCTGCCGCAGGGCAGGGTAGTCGGTTGTCGGTGATGACATTGCATGGTCCTTGTCGAGTCGCTTGGCGCGATCGTAGCGATAAATGCAATGCGCTGTCGCATCGTTGCACGCAAGACAGGAGGCTGGTGTCGGGCGCAATCGGGCATCGCGTCGACGAAAATTGCCCTACCATATGTAACGCGGCAAGGCAGGCGGCGCCCGGAACAGGTGCCCATGCCCGTGTCGACAAGTCCAGAAACACGACCATAGGCGCGACATCGCCGGCTTGCGGAGGCCGGGATGGCGTGCAGGAGCTCAATCTTGAAAAATCACCTCTCTCCGCCCGCAGAAGCTGCCGACACCGATGCCGGCATCGTCATACCTGTGGACTTCCCCGTGCCCGACGAGATCCTCGAACTGTTCGAAGAGGCGGCATGCGCGTCGGGCATCGACATCGACGAACGTGGCTTTGCCATCGAATTCTGTTCGGGCGCCTATTTCAGCCGCTATGGCATGTGCAAGGAGCTGGCGCTGCAGCTATGCTCCATCATCGAGGCCAGTGGCCTGCCGGCGGCCACGTCGATGCACCGGCATGCGCTTCTCGAACGATACCGGCTCGCATTGACGGCCACGGCATGGACTTCGCCGGAGGAAGCATTCTGGATCGCGCACCGCATGGCGCTCTGGATGGGATGGAGCGAAGCCCTGCCGGTGACAGGAACGCTCCACTGAACCGGCTGGATACTTCAGGAACGGTCCCGACCGAAGGTGGCGCGCCCGCAAGGTGTGCGGAACGACTGCGGCGTCGTCGCGGCACGACAGTGGTCTCTATCGGCACGCCAGCCAGCACCAGTGGAGCGATTTCGCTCGGTGTTGCTGTAGGGAACATGCTAGAATTTACGTTTGGAAAGCCGAGTTAACGCTTTCTGCATTCCCCTCGGCCAAGCCCACGCCGTATGCAATCTTGCCTCTTTGCAAGGCGAACGGACCTTTGGCCATGCCACACGCTTCACCACTCATCCTTGTCGTCGACGACAACCGCGACAGTGCGGACATGCTCGTGGAGATCCTCCGGTTCAAGGGTATCCATGCACGCGCCGCCTACGATGGCGAGCAGGCCGTCACCCTTGCGCGAAGCCTGGCTCCGGCCATCGTGTTCCTCGATCTCGGCATGCCGGTGATGGACGGATACCAGACCGCCGCGCTGCTGCGCGGCGGGTCGGCCATTGCGCCGTACCTGGTTGCCCTGACCGCCTGGGACGATGCCCAGACGAAGTGCCGCGTGGCGGCGGCGGGTTTCGACCGCCATGTGGCCAAGCCGTCCAGCGTGGCGGAAATCCTGTCCATCATCGAGGGCGCGGCGTTGCCGGCCGAGGCGTGACGTCGTGCGCTGGCCTGCCCGTATCGTGGTCTCGCTGTTCCCGGCATCGCTGAAGGGCCGTATCGCCTTGCTCGTCAGCGTGCTGGCGGTCGTGGCGGCCGCCCTGGCCGCCGGTACCGTGATGTACCCCGTATGGAGAGAGATACGGGGCATGGTCGGCCAGCACCAGTTGGCGGTGCTGGCGGGTACCGCCACGGCACTCGACCGTGACATCAGCGGCAAGCGCGCATTGTTGCGCGCCGTCGCCGAAGGGATGCAGGCCTCGGGCCATGGCGAAGCCCGCGACATGCAACGGCTGATCGAGCCCCATGCCGTGCTGCGCGAGGCATTCGACAACGTCGTCGTCATCGATGCGGCGGGGCAGGTCGTTGCGAACCTGGCGGATCCACGCGCCATCGGCGACCGGACGGCAAGCAGGAGCGTCCTGCTGAAAAATGTGCTTGCCTCACGCAAGGGCGATGTCTCCGCGGCCTATCGCAGTGCTTTGTCGGGCAAGCCCGTCGTCTTGCTGGCCGAACCGGTGCTCGGCAGGGATGGCAAGGTGGCCTTCATGCTCGGCGGGCGGCTCAGCCTGATGGATCCGCGATTCAAGCAACAATTCGAAACGCCGCGGCTCGGGCCGTCCGCGTATTTCGTCCTGCTCGACAAAAAGGGCACGATCCTCTATCACCCTGACCGGACGCGTATCCTGAACAACGTGTGGACCGAGCCGGGCGGGATTTCGGAAGCGTGCCGCCGCGCGCTGGATGGCTTCCAGGGGTGGTCGGACAGCCATACGAAATCCGGGCAGCGCGCGTTGATCGCTGCGACCCACCTGGGCACGGCCGGCTGGACGCTCGGCATGGTCTATCCGGTCGACGAGGTATTCGCGCCGCTGCGACAAGGCGAACGGGCAATCGGCATCTTCCTCGTTGTCATCACGGTACTGGTGGCGCTGTTCGGCTGGTGGCTGACGACGTTATGGCTGCGGCCGCTGCAGCGCCTGCAGCACCGTGTCGAGCTGGTGGCCGCCGGAACGGCGGAGATCGACGTGCTCGACACGCCCCGCCCCGACGAGATCGGCAGCCTGGGCCGCGCGTTCTTCCACCTGTCGCGGCAGCGCCAGGAAGCAAAGGATGCATTGGCCCTGCTGACCCGGACGGACACGCTGACGGGCCTGAACAACCGGCGCATGTTCGAAGCGGAACTGCCGGCTGCACTGGAAAGGGCGCGCCGCGTCGGGCGCGGCATCGGCCTGGCGTTTTTCGATGTCGACCATTTCAAGCAGATCAACGATACGCACGGCCATCCCGTCGGCGACCAGGTGCTGCACGAATTCGCGCGGCGGCTGCGCGCGACGGTGCGGCAGGTCGATACCACCGCGCGCCTCTCCGGCGACGAATTCGTCATCATTTTCGAGCTCGTGGACGACGTCGCGCTTCTCGAGCCGATGATCGCCAAGCTGCTCGCGGCGATCCGGCAGCCATTCCACTGCGGCGATCTGGCGCTGGCCGTCACCACGACGATCGGTGTCGTGCACAGCACTGGCGTCGGCACTGCCGAACAACTGCTCAAGGCCGCCGACCAGGCACTCTACGATGCCAAGAAACGGGGCCGCGACGGCTTCACGATACGGGTGCTGCGCGAGACCGGATCTTCCGCCGCGGTCGCGGCAGCCTGAGACAGGCGGGTCGGCACCCATTCGGGTGCGGACCTCGGTTCGGCCGAAGCCGGAGACGGTTTCCTGTCCTTTCAGGCGTGGAGGCGAGTGCTTCGCAGGGCGGGCAACTGCGGCGGTTTTTCATGCCATCGAAGGGTGTTCCACATTATGGAACGCCGTGCCCGCTATCGCATCCGCAGTTTTCCGATCCACAGGATTTGATTCCGCTATATGAAAATACATCTGCAAGTAATTGATTTAATAAGATAATTTATTTGCATGCTCATTCATAAGATATAAGAGTTCCGGCTGCGGGAAGCTTAAGATGAACGCAACGGTTTGCGCTTCGCCATAGGAATGCGATCGCCAACGCACAGGTTTCCGTTCATCCGAGGAGTTTCACATGTCTCACCATCAAATCGATATCCCGTCCCATCCCAGGCAGGCAGGCGCAAAGCCGGCAATGGGCAATGACCTGCGCCCCCATGGCGCACACCGCCACGACTGGCGGGAGCGCGGCCGGGAAGATGCCGCCGGCGCCGCAGCGCACGATGCCGTGCACCGCATCGCCCGGGTCGGCATCGTGGGCGCCACCAGCGCCGGCATGGCTATCGCCACGCGCCTGCTGGATGCCGATATCCCGGTCACCGTCTTCGACCCCGCTCGCGCAACGCTCGACGAGGCGACAGCGGCCATGCGGTCGGGTTACCACGATGCCTTCGTGGCCGGCGAACTCACGGCCATGCAGCGCGACAGGCGGGTGGCGCTGCTGGCAGGCACAGTCAACCTGCATCACCTGAAAGACTGCGATGTCATCGTGGATGTCATGGGCGCCGGCCTCGACTTCACGAGCGGCATGGTTCGCCGGCTGAACGAGGTGGCCAGGCCGGATGTCATCCTGCTGGCCTGCGGCTCGAAGCGCGATATCGACCATCTCGCCGGCATCGCGAGGTGCCCGGCCAACGTGCTGGGGTTCCGAGCCTCTGCCGATGCGAACGTGGCCTGGGAATGCGAACCTGGCAAGGCTACGTCGGCACAGGCGCTGGCGACGGCGACCGCGCTTTTCCGGGCCCCGCGGATCGCTCCGCTGGCCAGTTGATGTCCGCGCCCGCCGGCCGGCGGGTCGAGGATGCAATGTCACCCTGAAGCGCCGGGGCCTGCTGCGCGGGGCTGGTCGAACCGGCCCGCGCGGCCGCGTCAGCGGCCTGTTTCGCGGTATTCGGCGAACACCTGTCCCATGAAGTCGACCACGGCCCTGATGCGTGCGCTCGTGCGCAGGGAGCCGTGCATCGACAGCCAGATTTCCTGGTCCAGCCCGGGAATGTGGGGGATCGCGGCAACGAGGTCCGGCTGGTCGCCGGCAAGGAAGGTCGCCAGCACGCCCAGGCCGGCGCCATGCGAAACGCCATCGAGGATGCCCAGGCCGTAGCTGCAGCGCATCCAGGGCGCCGGCGCACCGGGCAGCGCCCGCAGCCACCGGTCGGACTGGAACTCCGCCCTGGGCTCGTCGAAGCCCACGAACGGCAGGCCTGCCCAGTCCCCATCGGCGAGAGCGGTGGCATGACGCTGCGCGACATCCCGGCTGCAATACAGTCCGAAGGACAGGGTGCCCAGGCGGCGCGTGACGAGGTCGAGCTGTTCCGGGCGGAAGGGGCGGATCGCGATATCGGCCTCGCGCCGCGCCAGGCTGTAGGGCCGGTGCGAGGTCACGATCTCCACTTCGACGTTGGGGTAAGCGTCATGGAAACGCGCGAAGCGCGTGGTCAGGAAGTAGGACAGCCACTCGTCGGTGTTGATCCGCACGAGGCCGGACGCGGCATGGGCATCCTGGCGATCCCGCGCGCGTTCGACTTCCAGGGCGATCTCGCCCATCTGGCTGGCCAGGGCGACCATGTCGGCGCCGAACGCCGTCGGCACGCAGCCGCCCTGGAAGCGCTCGACGAGTTTCTGGCCGACCGCTTCCTCCAGGTCGTCGAGCCGGCGCGCCAGCGTTGCCGGACTCACGCCCGACTTCTTGCCGGCCCTGCGCAACGTGCCTTCCTGCACGACGAGCAGCAGCAGCCGCAGATCATCCCAATTCAGGTGTTTCATATTTGAAGCATGATGCCCCGTATTTGCCTGTATGCATACATTTTATCGATATGCGATCATACTTTGTTCAGTCAACAAAGAGAAAGATCCTATGCGTACATTCGGCGACCGCGTTCGGCATGCGCTCCTGTTCGAGGCCGTGGCCCTGGCCATCTTCATTCCCGGATCGGCGGCGGTGTTCGACAAGCCGATAGAGCACATGGGCGTCATTGGCATCGCCTCCGCAACCATCGCCACGGTCTGGAACTTCGTGTTCAACATGGGGTTCGACCGTGCCATGCGGGCCCTGCGGGGCACGGTCCACAAGACGATGACGGACCGCGTGCTGCACACGTTCCTGTTCGAGGCGGGCCTGGTCATCATGCTCATCCCGATGATTGCATGGTACCTGGGGATCGGCCTGTGGGCGGCGCTGCTGATGGACATCGCGATCGTCATCTTCTACCTGGTGTACGGCTTCCTGTTCAACCTGGCGTACGACCGGATCTTCCCCATCGCCGCCGCGGCGCCGCGCCCCGCATAACCCGCTGCCGGCCGCCGGCTTCCGGGCCGGCAAATATTTACTAGCACACTCTATCTCGACAGTCGCTGGACTTTTACGTCCTGTTGCGTTATCATTGACGTATATTTACAACAAACTACTCAGTCAGCATCACTCAGCATCATTGCGGCGCTCCTGCTGCATACCTGCAGCATTCCTGCTGGATCCATGCTGAACTTGTCGGAATACCTTTAGCACCCTGTTTCCCTCGCCGCGCGTGGGGAACATCCATCGGGCCTTGCGCCCATATCCGTTATTGTCCGGCGCATCGTTCGCCGGATACCGGTGCCATGCCATTGCGTGGCGCCCGCGTGGCTGAAAGTCCTGAACCCCAGCTTCCTTCGGCACGCACCTGACACCCGGCATCCAGGCACTTGCGCCTGCAGTCACGCGTGTCGCACCCCAAGCCATCGCTTGCGTGCGCCATTTTTCAATGGCGCCGTCGCACCATCGCCGGCCCGGGGTTTGCCGATTCCCGTTCGCGGCCCATGGCCGCGGGGAGTCGTTCATTCGCGAAATCAAAGGCGAACTTCGAAGGAGAACTACAACGTGGCAAAACAAATCGTCATCGACCATATATTCAAGGTATTCGGCGACCAGCCCGACAACGCCCTGGCACTGGTACGCCAGGGGGCAAGCAAGCAGGATATCCTTGCCCGCACCGGCTGCACGATCGGGGTGTTCGACGCCACCTTCACCATCGAGGCAGGCGAGATCTTCGTCATCATGGGGCTGTCCGGTTCGGGCAAGTCGACGCTGGTGCGCATGCTCAACCGCCTGATCGAGCCCACCGAGGGCCGCATCCTGGTGGACGGCAGCGACATCAACACCTTGCCGGACGCGCAGTTGCGCGCGCTGCGTCGCAAGGACATCAGCATGGTGTTCCAGTCGTTCGCGCTGCTGCCGCAGATTTCCGTGCTCGACAACACCGCATTCGGCCTGGAACTGGCCGGCATGGCCAGGGCCGAGCGCCATGCGCTGGCGCACCAGGCATTGGAGCAGGTAGGCCTCGCGGGGTATGCCGACAGCTATCCCGACCAGCTGTCGGGCGGCATGCAGCAGCGCGTGGGCCTGGCCCGCGCGCTGGCGTGCGACCCGTCGATCCTGCTGATGGACGAGGCATTTTCCGCGCTCGACCCGATCATGCGCACGGAAATGCAGTCGGAGCTGCTGCGCCTCCAGCAGATCAAGCGCCGCACCATCGTCTTCATCTCGCATGACCTCGACGAAGCCATGCGCATCGGCGACCGCATCGCCCTGATGAAGGACGGACACGTGGTGCAGGTGGGCACGCCGGAAGAAATCCTGCGCAAGCCGGCCAACGACTGGGTACGCAACTTCGTGCGCGGCGTGGATGCGGCGGCCGTCTTCAAGGCCGGCGATATCGCCCGCAAGAGCCAGATCGTGGTGTCGGAATCGCCCACCCGCGGCGCGCGCGCGGCGCTGTCGATGCTGGAAGAGCAGGACAGGGCCTATGCCTATGTCGTCGACCCCCGGCGCCAGTTCCTTGGCGTGGTGTCGGCCGATTCGCTGCGCGGCGCGCTCGAAGGCCATACCGGCCCGCTGGGCCTGGCGCATGCCTACCTGCCCGACGTGCAGCCCATCGATGCCGACGAACCCGTTGCGGGCCTCGTCGGCCAGGTGGCGCAGCTGCCGTACGCGGTGCCCGTCGTCGCCAACGATGGCAGCTTCCGCGGCGCCATCAGCAAGACCACCTTGCTGAAGTTCCTCGACCGCGATACGCCGCCCATTGCCGAGCCGCGCAGTGCCGAACTCCCGTTACAGAAAGCACAAGCATGAATCCAAGTACTGCCATGAACCAGAATATTCCGCCCGAAATGGCCGCAGAACAGGCCGCGCAAACCAACCCGTGGCTGCCGACGCCGCCGGGCGACACGTCGTGGCTCGATGCCGCGGGGCCGGCCGCCACGCCGGAACATGCCGGCGGCCTGCACCTTTCCCAACTCTTCGACGGCTCGCTGCCGCTGGAATCCTGGATCAACCAGGGGCTGGGCTGGGTCGTCGAGCATTGCCGGCCGTTCTTCCAGGCCGTGCGAGCGCCGATCGACGCCACGCTGACCGGCGTGGGTGACGTGCTGCTGGCGGCGCCGTCGCTGGCGGTGATCGCCATCATCGGTTTGCTGGCCTGGCAATTCACCAGCCGCGCGCTGGCCACCGGCACCGTGCTGGCGCTGCTGGTCGTGTCGATGCTGGGCGTGTGGCCGGATGCGATGATCACGCTGTCGCTCGTGCTGACATCGCTCGCGTTCTGCCTGGCGATCGGCCTGCCGCTGGGGATCTTCCTGGCCAGCAGCGACCGCGCGCAGAACATCCTGCGCCCGCTGCTCGATGCCATGCAGACCACGCCCGCGTTCGTGTACCTGGTGCCGGTGGTCATGCTGTTTGGTATCGGCAATGCGCCCGGCGTGATCGTGACGATCATCTTCGCGCTGCCGCCGCTGGTGCGGCTGACCAACCTCGGGATCCGGCAGGTGCGCCCCGACCTGATCGAAGCGGCACGCGCCTATGGCGCCTCGCCGTGGCAGCTGCTGACGCGCGTGCAGTTCCCGCTGGCCATGCCCTCGATCATGGCGGGCATCAACCAGTCGCTGATGCTGTCGCTGTCGATGGTGGTGATCGCCTCGATGATCGCGGTCGGCGGCCTGGGCCAGATGGTATTGCGCGGCATCGGCCGCCTGGACATGGGCCTGGCCACCGTGGGCGGCCTGGGCATCGTGCTGCTGGCGATCGCGCTCGATCGCCTGACGCAGGCCATGGGCCAGCCGCGCCGCGGCGTGCGCCACTGGTACCAGACGGGCCCGGTCGGCTGCATCCTGCGCCTGGCAGGCCGCGGCCCGGGGCGCTCCAGCCCGGCCCGCGGCGAAGCAGCCGCGCCGGCCACGCCCGCCACCGCGCACTGAGCGCACAATCGAAAAGGATTCGTATGCAACAACTAGAACATTTTGAAGTGACCCGTAGAACGCAGCGCAAGTTCCAGTGGCTGTCGGCCCTGGCGCTGGCCGCGCTCACCCTGACCACCAGCCTCGCCATGGCGCAGGCGCCGGACGGCGGCCTGCCCGGCAAGGGCATCCAGGTGCAGGCGCTGCAAAGCTCGATCGCCGAGGAAACCTTCCAGACCATGCTGGTCGACCGCGCCCTGGAACGGCTGGGCTACGAGCCGCAGCCGATCAAGGAAGTCGAATACCCGACCGCGCATATCGCCATCGCCAATGGCGACGCGACCTTCCTCGCCGTGCACTGGGATCCGCTGCACCAGGACTACTACGACAACGCCGGCGGCGACGCGAAGCTGCTGCGCACGGGCCAGTATGCCGGCCCGGCCGCGCAGGGCTACCTGATCGACAAGGCGACGGCCGACAAGTACCACATCACCAGCATCGACCAGCTGCGCGACCCGGCGATTGCGAAACTGTTCGACCAGGATGGCGACGGCAGGGCGGATCTCACCGGCTGCAATCCGGGCTGGGGCTGCGAAGCGATGATCGAACACCACATGGACGGCTACAAGCTGCGCGCGACCGTGAAGCACGTGCAGGGCAGCTATTCGGCACTCATCGCCGATACCATCGGCCGCCACCAGCGCGGCGAGCCGATCCTGTACTACACGTGGACGCCTTATTGGGTAAGCGGCGTGCTGGTGCCGGGCAAGGACGTGGTGTGGCTGCAGGTGCCGTTCTCGTCGAACCGGGAACATGCCGATACCCGCATGGCCGATGGCAGCGACTACGGATTTGCCGTGAACACCACGCGCATCGTCGTGAACCGTGCCTGGGCCGAAAAGAATCCGGCGGCCGTCAAGCTGTTCGAAGTGATGCGCCTGCCGATCGCCGACATCAATGCGCAGAACGAGCGCATGCGCAGTGGCGAAAACACGCAGGCCGATATCGCGCGGCACACCGAAGGCTGGATCAAGTTCCACCAGAAGCTGTTCGACGGCTGGATCGCACAGGCGCTGGCGGCCGCGAAATCCTGAGGCGCCGTCTCCCGGGCAACCCGACGTTTCGCCAACGCGTCCACAGTGAACGCGGCCGCCGCACGGTGTGGCAATCGCGCTGCTGTCGTCGTGACGATCATGGCGACAGTTGTTGCCAACGTCGAAAAGGAGGAATACGATCCTTGTACGTAGCGGTCCGCCTGATCCATGTGTCCCGCATATCCCTGGAGGGTAAATGCCATGAAGGTGAATCTGCCTTTCGTCCCGCCCGGGGGCGGGGGACTCGAGCCCGGCGACCTGTTCATCTTCCATGATGTGAACGATGAGGCGGCACGGCCGAGCTACGCGCTGGCCTTTGAACCGAGCCCTTATATCCTGTCGGCGCTCATCCTCGATGGCCCCAAGGCTGGCGAGCGCTTCAGGGTCTACGATTTCGACGCTCCCAAGCTCGCCGATGACGTGACGCTCGAATTGCCGAGGTGCTCGGGCTCGTGGTCATTGCGGTTGGATACCGACATCCCGATCAACGTCTGCGTGGGGCAGGGAAGGGCGTACTTCGTTGTCTACCTGAACGACCAGTTCTGGTGGATCGATGTGGAATCGGGCATGCGCAGCGACTCGCCAACGCGGCGCTTCTTTACGTCACGGTGGCGTCTCACGGCCACTGGCCATCCGCTGCCATATGTCGAATACGGCAGCGATCGCGTACTGCCCGCCTGAAGCACCGATATACGTTCCGGCCGTCGACAGCGCGCATTGCAACCGGTTTATCCTCGTTCGCTCGCAGGCCCATGACATGTGGAGGTAGCACATGAAGTTGAAACTGCCGTTCGTCCAGACCACCACTCACAGGCTGCAGGGCGGCGACCTCTTCCTGTTCGACGGCCCCGAGCACCTGGGTTATGCAGTGGCTACGCAGTTTAACGGGTTCGTTTTGTCCGCACTCATCCTCGAGGGTCCGCAGATAGGCGATCTCGGCAAGATCTACCCCTTCGACGACCTGCAGGTCCAGGCCGATGCCGTGCTGGATCTGTCGCCGTCTCCGGAAGACTGGTCCAGGTCATGGCGGCCTGCCATTCCGATCAGCGTTTGCCTGGCCGATGACAAAGCCTATTTCGTCGGTTGCATGATCGGCACTCGCCTATGGGTGGAAGTCGACACGGGCCTGCGCGTGGAGCCACGAAATGGCGGGCGCTTCGTATCGAAATGGAGCCTGCGCAACGCCGAGGAAGCGCTGCCGTTCTTTGAAAGCGTATCCGCACGCGTCGACTAAGGAGTCTTCCATGCGCCGCCGTTCTTTCATCGTAGTGGCCTGTGCTTCGGCATGCGCCATTGCCCAACCCGTCGCACCGGTCCTCACGCTGGCGGTGCTCGTGAAGACGCTGGGCGAGGCGGGCGAGGCGCTGTCGAAAATCGTCAAGGGCGTGCGCGATCTCGCCGAAGCCGGTGTCGACTCCTACAGCTTTGTCTCCGCCGTGCGCGATCGCGACAGGTTGAAGCGCCTCAGCGTGCAAGTCGCGGGCCTGACATCGGATTCGAACAAGATCGTGCTGGATTCACTGACGAGCTACATCAGTCACGTCGAAGGCCCGCCAGGCCAGCACAAGGACGCGCGGTTGCAGCTGCTCTGGCGCAAGGCTGCCGACAATTTCAAGGTGGTACTGCAAACCGTGCTGGGCTTGCTGAAGGACTTGAACGAAGAGAAAAGCGATCTCGTTCTCCAGCCGGTCTTCCTCTCCCTGAACGAAACGTTGAGCTCCCGCTCGCGCCTTCTCGCACAACTCGAAACGCTGCCGCCTCCGACCTCCCGCGAAGACATCCGTTTGCTCAAGGAAGCGCGTGACGCCTACCGCGTGCTGAGTGAGCGCACCCGCGAGCTGATCGCGCAACTCAACATCTATATTTCGCGGATCGGCAATACGACGGCTCCTTGAACGAACCGCATTCCTGTCCCGTTTGGCGCCCCTGTGCGCGCGGCGTGACCCATCCGTTCCGCCGGGGCAGGTGCCGCGGCATTCGCTACGTCCGGACAGATCGCGGCCCGGCGGCATTGCCACACTTTGACAAACTTTTCCGATAGTAAATGAGTATCATTCTCGTTTGCTGCCGTCGAGCAGCATCGAGAAGCTGCCCATCGTCAATCTGAAAAGTCTGGATCCATGCGTCGTCAAGAAAAAACCAACAAGCACGTCACCCGCACACCCATCGCCGTCGCCATTCCCCTGCTGTTCGCCAGCGCGAGCACCCTGGCGCACCAGGCCACCGAGCAGCAACTGGCCACCGTCGTCGTTACCGCCTCGGGCTACGAGCAGAACATCCGCGATGCCGCCGCCTCGATCACCGTCATCACCGGCAGCGAGATCGCCAAGCGTTCGTACACCGACCTGGCCGACGTGCTGAAGTTCGTTCCGGGCGTCTCCGTGCGGGGCACCGGTACCGAGCAATCCATTTCGATCCGCGGCATGGGCAATGCCTACACGCTGTTCCTCATCGATGGCCGGCCGGCGCAGGGCGGCGACACGTTCGAGTTCAACGGCGGCGGCAGCGGCCAGCAGCTGTCGTTCATGCCGCCGCTCGACATGATCGAGCGCGTCGAAGTCATTCGCGGCCCGGCATCCGGCCTGTACGGCTCCGACGCGATGGGCGGCGTGATCAACATCATCACGAAGAAGGTTTCGAACACGTGGAAGGGCGCCGTCACGGCCGAATACGTGCATCCCGACGGCAGCAACGACGTCAACGGCGAGGCCTACAACACGAGCTTCATCCTGAACGGTCCGCTCGTCGACGATGTGCTGGGCATCCAGCTGTCGGGCGGCTTCCGCGGCACCAACGAGGGCAGCGCCGTGCAGTTCGGCGACACCACCACGGGCGATGCCGACTACAAGCAGCGCAACATCGGCGCCAAGGTCACGTGGAAAGCCGATGGCCGCAACACGCTGACAGCCGGCGGCAGCCGCACCGACACCGACCGCTGGCGCAACCCGGGCCGCTCGCTGGCCGCCACGGCGGCCGCGAGCTACCAGGGCTCGACGAAGGACAATCTGTTCCTGGCGCACGATGGCCGCTACGGCAAGTTCAGCGCGAGCACTTACCTGAACTACGACTCGGCCAGCAATCCGACCACCCGCACCAGCGCGCCCAGCGGCGTGGCGCGCGGCATCGACTTCGATACGCTGACCTTGAACAGCCAGGGTACCTGGCAGGCCAGCGACGCGCACACGGTGACCGGCGGCTTCACCTACAAGAACGAACAGCTCGAGGACGGCGCCACCAGCGCCGTGAACGTACACAACGCCGCCAACGATGCCTTCGTCAGCATGGAGCGCTACCAGCTTTCCGCGTTCGCGGAAGACGAATGGCGGCTGCGCGACAGCCTGGCGCTGACCACGAGCGTGCGCTACGACTACAACGAGCAGTATGCCGGCCACTGGAGCCCGAAGGCCTACCTGGTGTACCGCGCCAGCGACGCGCTGACCGTCAAGGGCGGCGCCATCACCGGATACAAGGCCCCGTCGCTGCGCAACTCGGCGCCCGACTTCTCCGCCACGTCGCGTGGTGGCGTCAGCATCGGCAATCCGGACCTGAAGCCAGAAACGAGCGTCAGCTACGAATTCGGCCTGGACTACGAACGTACCGACCTGGGCCTGAAGGCCAGCGCCGTGGTGTATCGCACCGATTTCGACGACAAGATCACGCGCTCGGCGGACTTCCTGTGCCGGCCGAACGTGCCGTGCTTCCATGGCGGCCTGGAATATCCGGCCCATCAATACGGCTACAAGCAGACGATCAACGTGGACAAGGCGCGGATCCGCGGCGCGGAAATCGCGCTGGATTATCGCTTCACGAACAGCCTGTCGGCGCGCGCCAACTACACGCTGACCGATTCCGAGCAGCTGACGGGCGCCAGCAAGGGCAGCCCGCTGAGCGACCAGCCCAAGCATGCCGCGAACCTGGGCCTGAACTACGACCATTCGCGCGGTACGAGCCTGTGGGCGCAGGCCGCCTATACCGGCAAATTCATCAGCACCGACCTGGCCACGGGCGCGGCCACGTCGCAGAGCTACACGCTCGTCGACATGGGGATCGTGCATCGCCTGAAGCGGAACCTGGCGCTGAAGTTCGGCATCTACAACCTGGCCGACAAGGAAGTCGCCAACAGCTCGAACGGCTATGTGGACGGGCGCCGTTACGCCACGGCCGTGAACTACGCGTTCTGAACTCCTGCCGGCGCAGCGAGGCGCCCAGCCTTGTATTGCGGCGTCTTCCGATCGCATGGCGTTTCGCGAAGGCGCTGGCAACCACTCATCCTTGCCTGTAGAATCCGCTCTCGAGTGAACGGTGTCCCGCCATCGACCGATGGCGGGGTGAAACGGGAAGCCGGTGACGTGCGGGATAACCATCCCCGCCAGTCCGGCGCAGCCCCCGCTGCTGTGAGCCTGACGAACCGGTTCGACGCCACTGCACTGGGCATACCAGCGCGGGAAGGCAGGGGCCGGGGAGGATGACGGCAAGCCAGAAGACCGGCCGGTCACGACAAGAACGCGGGGCCCGGGGTGCGGCCTTGCCATCGACCGTTTTGTTTTCCCGTGTTGTCCGACCAGCCCGAGGCGTATGCCCGCGCGGCGCGCACGCACGGTTATTGCCGCGTCATTCACTTCATGAAAATCCTTCCGATGAAAACCGGGCTCCTGCCTGTCGCCCTTGCAGTCATGTCCTTTGCTGCCCATGCGGACGATCCGCCATTCCAGCGTGTGCTGGTGGAGGCATCGCGTATCAGCCAGCTCGGCGAGGCCGATTCGGCCGCTGCAGGCACGGTCACGCAGAGCCAGCTGCAAGCTCGCACCACCTACCGTCCCGGCGAACTGCTGGAGGCCACCCCGGGCCTCGTGGTCAGCCAGCACAGCGGCGAGGGCAAGGCGAACCAGTTCTACCTGCGCGGCTTCAATCTCGATCACGGTACCGACCTGCGCACGACCGTCGACGGCATGCCGGTCAACCAGCGCAGCCATGCGCACGGGCAGGGCTGGACCGACCTGAATTTCGTGATCCCTGAACTGGCCGGCCGGCTCGACTACAAGAAGGGCCCATATTCGGCGTCATCGGGAGACTTCGCTTCGGCGGGAGCCACCGAACTCACGTATGTCAACCGGCTCACGTCCGGCATCGCCAACGTCACGGCCGGCCAGAACGGCTACGCCCGAGTGATGATCGCCGCGTCGCCGGATGTCGGCGACGGCAACCTGCTGTACGGGCTGGAGACGATGCACAACGACGGTCCGTTCACCCGTGGCGACAACTACCGCAAGATAAACGGCGTACTGCGCTATAGCGAAGGCTTCGAGAACAACGGCTTTTCCATCACCGCGATGGTGTACCGCGCCAGATGGAACGCCACCGACCAGATCCCGCAGCGCGCCGTCGACAACGGCACGCTGGGCCGCTTCGATGCGATCGACGCCACCGACGGCGGCAGCGCACACCGCTACAGTCTGTCCGGCAAATGGCAGCGCAGCGACGACGACAGCAGCGCGAAAGTCTCCGCGTACATGATCGCGAACCGCCTGGAACTGTTCTCGAACTTCACGTACTTCCTGGACGACCCGGTCAACGGCGACCAGTTCGCGCAGCCGGACCGCCGCGTCACCTCCGGCATCGACGCCAGCTATTCTTGGCACCACCATGGCGGCGACATCGCTTCCACCACCACCGTCGGACTCGCCGCGCAGAACGACAACATCCATAACGGCCTTTACCGCACGAAAGCGCGCCAGGTGATCGGCACGACCCGCCAGGACCACATCGTCGAAACCAGCGGTGCCGTCTACCTGGAAAACCAGGCCCGCTGGAGCCCTGTGTTCCGCACGGTGGCCGGACTGCGGGCGGACCGCTACCGGTTCGACGTCCACGGCGACAACGCCGTCAACGCCGGCACTACCAGCGACAACATCGTCTCGCCCAGCCTCAGCCTCGTGTTCGGGCCATGGGCGCGGACGGAGTTCTATGTCAACGCCGGCACGGGCTTCCACAGCAACGACGCGCGCGGCACGGTGATCGCGGTGGATCCGAAAAACGGCGAGCCGGCCGACCGTGTCACGCCGCTGGCACGCACGAAAGGGCTGGACCTGGGCGTGCGCAGCGAGTGGATCCGCGGTCTGCAAACATCGCTGTCGCTGTACCGCCTGGACATGGATTCCGAACTGCTGTTCGTCGGCGATGCGGGCACCACGGAGGCGGGGCGGCCGAGCCGCCGCCATGGCATCGAGTTCTCGAACTACTACAAGCCCGTGAAATGGTTGTCGCTGGACGCTGATCTCGCGTACGCGCGGGCGCGCTTCCGCGATGCCGACCCAGCGGGCGACCGCATCCCCGGCGCGGTGGAAGGCGTGGCGCAGTTCGCGGCGACCGTCACACCGGCAGGGCCCTGGTCCGGCGCGCTGCGCCTGCGCTGGTTCGGCCCGCGCCCACTGGTCGAGGACGACAGCGTGCGCTCGAAAGCCACGACCACGCTGAACGGCCGCATCGGCTACCGCATCGGCAAGGCGACCCACGTCGAACTGGAAGGGTTCAACCTGGCCAACCGGCGCGCATCGGCGATCGATTATTTCTACGAGTCGCGGCTGGCAGGGGAAGTCGAAGCGGTGGAAGACATCCATTTCCACCCGGTCGAATCGCGATCGTTCCGGGTGTCGCTGACTCACAGGTTCTGATGGCACAGGTCCTGAACGACACAGGGTTCGCAGCCCCCCGCACCAGGGTGACACGACCGCACGATTGCGGGATGCGGGGTGCCGCGAACCGCTGTAAGCTCGGCCGTTTCATCGTAACGGAGAAACCATGAGCAAGCCAGCAAAGCTGACCACCCGCCTGGCCGCCACGATCGTGGCGTGCGCGGCGGCACTGGGCGTATCCGGCATGGCCGGCGCCAGCGCGGACACGTCGCCCGGGCCCGGCGGCGTGTATCGCCTGAAACCCGGCATCTATGTCGCCGCCGGGTCATCCTGCGAGTCGCCTGCCAACGCCGCCATCCGGCAATACGACGGCAAGGGTTTGAGCACGGCACATACGCGAGCTTGCAAGGCTGTCGTCAAGTCGCGCAAGCGCGGCAACGATACGGTCACCTACACGGTCGACCAGAGCTGCATCGATGCGGGCGCCGGCCCCGGCAAGCGCTTCACGCAGCGCCAGAAGGTGAAGGTGGATGATGCGCTGGCCTTCACGCAAACGATCGGCCGCGACAGCACCGCCTATCGCTACTGCCCGGTCGATGCGCTGCCTGCCGGCTTGCGCAAGGCCGTGCGCTGAGCGATCGGAAACAAGGTATTCGCGGTGGTTTTTGGTAGCGTTATCTAGACAAGTAGCCTTGTTTCTGCCCTATTCGTACCAAAACTGCCAATCACTTTTTTGTCGGAACCGATATCGAAAATATCATATCGGTGACGTTTCCACCCGCCGGCTATAACTGTTCCTCGCTCTGTGACAACGTTTTCAGCATAAGCGCGCCGACCCAGGACGATTCCAGGGCGCGTGTGCCTTCTTTGCAACATTGTCACTAACATCGCCGTACCATAAATGTTTGCGCTATCTTTGAGGGCGGCACGTGCATTGCGGCGTGCCTGACCAATTAAAAAAACAGGAGATAGCGATGAACGGGAAACAGTTACAAGGGCAGGCCGCGACTTTGCGCGCAACGGGACGGGCTGCCGGCGCATTGGCGATTGCATGGGCGCTGGCGTCCCCCGTAATGGCGCAGAACGACAGGATGGTGCCGATTCCGGTGCCGCAGCAGCCGGAGGCGATCGTGCTGGGTACCGGCCCGCTGCCCGGTGCGACCGCGTCCGAAAGCTGGCACACCCAGTATGGCAGCACGTTCGCGCGCAACGTCACCGTCGCCACGCTGACGCCATTCCTGCCGGCGGCAGGGAAGGCCACGGGCGCCGCGGTGATCGTGGCGCCGGGCGGGGGCTTCCGCACGCTGTCGATGAACAATGAAGGGTGGGATGTCGCCAGGGCGCTGGCCGACAGGGGCGTGGCCGCGTTCGTGCTGAAGTACCGCCTGAACCAGACACCGGCGGACATGGCCGGATTCGAACGCTCGATGGCGGAAATGTTCTCGGCAACCGCGAAGCGGCCGCCGGCGCCGCAAGACCCGGCCACCACGTATGCGCCGCAGATCGCGGATGCACGGGCCGCGTTCGCCCTCGTGCGTTCGCGTGCCGGCGCATGGCATGTGGACGCCGACCGCATCGGCATGCTCGGCTTCTCCGCCGGTGCCATGCTGACCATGTCCACGGCGCTGCATGGGCAGGATGCGAAGCCGGCGTTCATCGGCAACGTCTACGGCCCGCTGGCGGCGGTCACCGTGCCGGCGGATGCGCCGCCCCTGTTCGTCGCCCTCGCCGCGGACGATCCGTTCTTCGCCAATGCCGGCTACGGCCTCGTCGACAGCTGGCGCGGCGCGAAACGCCCGGTCGAATTCCACCTGTTCGAGCAGGGCGGCCATGGCTTCGGCATGTACCCGAAAACCACCACCAGCACGGGCTGGTTCGATGGTTACGTGCGCTGGCTGGGCATGCACGGCTACCTGCAGCCGAAACGCCAGCAGGCCTTGTAAGCAGATCTGCACGACAAGGCCAGAGGGAGCGGCACACGCATGGCGCGTGCCGCCGCATCCACTCGCGCCGTCATAAAAAACACTGGAGACGACATGCACACCCCCTTGAAACGTACGCTGGTCAACCTTGCCGTGGCCAGCGCCTGCGGCATCCTGGCCATGCCCGGCCACGCCCAGGAAGCCCAGCCCGTAACGCCGGCGGCCGGCGCACAGCCGGATGACGGCAAGCCGGCGACTGCCCCCGTGGCTGCGGCAACCGAACCCGCATCCTCATCCGCGCCCGAGGCAACGAGCGCCGCGAATACGGTGGTCGTATCGGGCTCGCGGATCGCCGCGCGCGGCTTCACGCAGCCCACGCCGACCACGAGCCTCACGTCCGCCGATTTCGACAAGGCGGCCAAGCCGAACATGTTCGAATCGCTGGTCGAGCTGCCGGCCCTGCAGGGCAGCACGGGCCGCACCACGAACACGTTCAGCACGTCCAGCGGCATCCAGGGGCTTTCCTCTCTTTCCCTGCGCGGCCTGGGCACGATCCGCACGCTGACGCTGCTGGACGGGCAGCGCGTGGTCGGCGCCAACGTCACCGGCATCACCGACGTGAGCCAGTTCCCGCAACTGCTGGTCAAGCGCGTCGACGTGGTGACCGGTGGCGCCTCGGCATCCTACGGATCGGATGCGATCGGCGGCGTGGTCAACTTCATCACCGACAAGAAGTTCACCGGTTTCAAAGCCAACGTGGCCGGCGGCATGACGAAATACGACGACGACAAGAGCGGCACGCTGCAAGGCGCGTGGGGCAGGGGATTCCTGGACGGCCGCCTGCACGTGACGGTCAGCGGCGAGTTCACGAAACAGAACGGCATCGATTCGCCGGGGTTCGGCGAAGTGGGCGCCAATGGCCGCACGTGGTACAACAATCCCGCCCTGCAGGAATCGACGAGGGAAATGCAGGCCGCCGGCATGCCCCGCTACAGGAGCATCACCCATGCGCAGCACATCCAGTATGCAAAGTATGGCCTGATCACGAACGGACCGCTGCGCGGTACGGCGTTCGGTCCCGGCGGCACGCCGTATCCGTTCGAGTACGGCACGGATTGCGTCGGCAATTTCTGCATCGGCGGCGACCGCTCCGGCAGCGTGGGCGCGGGCACGAACCTGGCGATGAACTTCAAGCGCCAGGTGGCTTATGGCCGCCTGTCGTGGAACCTCAACGCGGACAACGAAATCTACGTGACCGGCAACTGGGCGCAGGTGAAATCGGCGTTCTCGCCGAATCCGGGTGCCGCCAAGCAGGGCAACCTCGCGATCCGCTGCGACAACGCCTTCCTGCCCGCATCGGTCGCCGCGGGCTGTGCCGCCGGCTACCCGGGCGGCACCATGAACGTCGGTACGGCGAACGCGCAGTTCCCGGCCAACATCAATGTGCACCCCACCCGCACGCAGCGCCGCTTCGTCGTGGGCGCCAACGGAAAATTCTCCCCGTTCGGCAAGGACTGGTCGTACGACGCCTATGCCGAGCATGGCGAGAACACCACCGTGATCCACGTGCGCGACATCACGCTGAACCGGCGCTACAACTTCGCGATCGACGCCGTCCGGGATCCGGCCACGGGCCAGGTCGTGTGCCGCAGCGCGGACGCCCGCGCCGCGGGCTGCCAGCCGGTCAACATCTTCGGCGACGTGCCGATCGACCTCGCGGGCTGGAATTACATCGCGCCTGCGAACGGCCCGATGCAGCACACGGATTCGCGCCAGAACGTGGCCAGCGTCAACTTCAGCGGCGAACTCGCACAAGGATGGGCCGGCCCCATCTCGATGGCGTTCGGCGCCGAATACCGCCGCGAGAGCTACGCGGTGCGTGGCGATCCGTATGGCGCCGGCGTGGAATACGCGTCCCCCTACACCGCCAGCCATCCGCTGGACCCCACACTGTCCGCCACGGGCGACAACTGGTTCGCAGGCAATTACCACAACGGCAAGGGCAGCTTCAACGTGAAGGAAGCCTATGTGGAACTGAACATCCCGTTCCTGAAGTCGGCCACGCTGGGCGAAGCGAACCTGAACATCGCCGACCGGGAGGAAAAGTACAGCACGGCCGGGCACGCGCGCGCGTGGAAGCTGGGCGCCACCTGGCAGACGCCGGTGGATGGCCTGCGCCTGCGGGCCGTGAGCTCGCAGGACGTGCGTGCGCCCAACCTCTCCGAACTGTACGCGGCCATGACCGTGACGAACCAGGCGGTGAACAACGCGCAGGGCTCGTCGATCCAGATTCAGCAGCGCAACGTGGGCAACCCGAACCTGAAGCCGGAAACGGCGCGCAACAATTCGTTCGGGATCGTGCTGAGCCAGCCGGGCTGGGCGCGCAACTTCAACGTGTCGGTCGATTATTTCGACATCAAGGTGAGGAACGTGATCAGTTCCCTGAACCCGCAGCAGGAGGTGGACCTGTGCTACGGCGGCAACCAGGAAGTGTGCTCCGCCGTCTCGATCGACGGCCCGGCGGGCACGAACTACGTGCTGGCGCAGAGCTTCAACTTCGCGTCGCTGCACACGCGCGGCGTCGATATCGAAGCGGCCTGGCGCAGGAACCTGGGCGAGTTCGGCCTGCCGGGCAGCGTGACGCTGCGCGGCCTCGCCTCGCGCACGATCCACGCGATTTCCGACCCGGGTGTGCCGGGCACGACGCCGAGCGAAGGCGCCGGCAACATGACGGGCGCCACGCCGAAATGGAAGGCGCTGCTGTCGCAGTCGTGGGACGGCCTGCTGGGCGGCAAACTGGGACTGACCCTGACCGAACGCTGGATCAGCTCGGGCGTGTTCAACAACGAATACATCGAATGCCAGACGAACTGCCCGCTGCCGACCGCCGCCCATCCGACCATTTTCGACAACCACATGCCCGGTGCCGTGTACATCGACTTCGGCGGCAGCTACGCGATCTCGAAAGGGGTGAACGCCTACTTCAAGATCGACAACCTGGCCGACCGCGATCCGGTGCTTGTCCCGCAGACGAACCTGAGCCTTGCGCTCAACCCGGCGATCTACGACGCGGTCGGGCGCACCTATCGCGTGGGGGTGCGCATGAGCTTCCAGTAGGCGCCGGCGCCCGCGCCATGCCGCGCCATGCCGCGGCGTGCCGCTATGCCGATTCCCGCGGCACGATCCCGCCGCCGAAGCGCTTGCGGTAGGGCGTGCTGCCGGCGCCATCGAGCCGGGCCTGCAGGCATTCCATGGCGGCCATGCCGATGGCCGCCACGTCCTGCCTGAACGTGGTCAGGGGCGGGTGCAGGTAGGCGGAAATCGGCAGGTCGTCGTGCCCGGCGATGGCCAGGTCCTTGCCGGGCTCCAGGCCGAAGCGCCGGCATGCCGACATCGCGCCGATCGCGAGCCGGTCGGTGCCGCAGGCGAGGGCGGTGGCGCCGGCGCGCTGCCACGCGCCGCTGGACAGCCAGTCAAGGACGGTCCGGAAGCCGTAGCCTTCGAAATCCCATGTCGGCTGCGTGCCGGCCGGCAGGACCAGCGGCGGCCTGCCGGCTTCGGCCATCGCGTCCAGGTAGCCGGCCAGCCTTTCCGCCGGCGACGGATGCGCGACCGGCGGGGCGCCCAGGAAAGCCGGCCAGTAGCCGCGGCCGAGCAGGTAGCGCGTGACCATCGCCATGCTTTGCCGGTTGTCGTTCATCACGTAGTCGCAGTCTTCATGCACATAGCTGTCCAGGTAGACGATGTGCATCTCCTGCTCCAGCCGCCGCAGCAGGTCCAGGTTCTGCCGCGATGCCACCGCGGTGAGCACCACGCCCGCCACCTTCATCGAACGCATCGTCATCAGCGCCGCCGCTTCCTCGGCCGGATCGTCGTACGAGCACTGGATGATCACGTCCATGCCCAGTATCTTGGCCTTCTGCTCGATCGCGCGCAGGGCCTCCGCGAAAAAAGGTTCGTTGATCACGGGGAGGATCACGCCGACGGTGCGCGAGCGCCCCCTCACGAGGCTCGTCGCATGCGGGTCGGGCACGTATTCCAGGTCGCGGCATGCCTGCAGGATGCGCGCCCGCGTGTCCGGCTTCAGCCCTTCGCCGTCGTTGAAATACTTCGATACCGTGGCGCGCGATACGCCGGCCAGCGCGGCGACATCGTGCATGGTGACGGGGCCACGGGGCGCCTGATTCCGCGCGGCGGACGCGGCATTCTTCACAGTTTTCATCAATTGTGTTGACACGTGTAATGTTGGCGATCGGGCAGCTGTCCGAGGCTGTGTGCCGCGCATGGTCGGGCCATGCAATGCCGCAACGGCGCACCATCATAGCAAAAATACTCGTGTGCAAGTAGAGCCTGCCAAGTCACGGCGTTGTTACGGTCGAGGCAGGCCGGCAGGCGAAGCCTGGGCACGCTGCCGGGCGATTTTTCCGGAAACGGATGCTGTCCGGAATGCGCAACGGTGTTGTAAAAAAATCAGTTGACGCGAAAAAGTCGACACGTGTAAAGTTCGCTCGTGACAGCAGAATCACGAACAGGGCAAGGTGCCGGACAACGGCACCGGGGCCGCACCCGCCGGTGCCCGCGCCTTAACTCATCCGGAGACCAGCAATGAAGAGACAAGCACTGTTTGCGTGCATCGCAGCCGCCGCCATGGCCATGGGCGGCGCGGCTCGCGCGGAGCGCCCCCTGAAGTCGGTGGGCGTGGCCGTCAGCGATCTTGCCAATCCCTATTTCGTGGCCATCGGCAAAGGCGCGGGCGACGCGGCAAGGAAGATCGGCGGGCCCAGGGCCAGGGTGGTGACCGTGTCGAGCAAGTACGACCTCCATACGCAGGTCGGGCAGATCGAGAACTTCATCGCCAACAAGGTCGACATCCTCGTCGTCAATGCGACCGATCCGAAGGGCATCGCACCCGTGCTGCGCAAGGCCCGCGACGCCGGCATCGTCGTGATGGCGGTCGACGTGGGTGCCGACAATGCCGATGCCACCATCATGTCCGACAACACGATGGCCGGCCTCGAGTCGTGCAGGCGCATCGTGCAGCGCCTGGAAGGCAAGGGCAACGTGGTGATCGTCAACGGCCCGCCCGTCACCGCCGTGATCGCGCGCGTGGCCGGCTGCCGGCAGGCGTTCGCCGGTACCGCTATCCGCGTCGTGTCCGACAACCAGGATGCGAAGGGCAGTCTCGATGGCGGCATGGAAGTGATGACCAATCTCCTGATCGCGCACCGCCGGATCGACGCCGTCTTCGCGATCAACGATCCTTCCGCGATCGGCGCCGAACTGGCCGTCAAGCAGGCCGGGCGCGCCGACGTGCGGATGGTCGCATCCGTCGATGGCGCGCCCGACGCGGAAGCCGCGCTCCGGTCGAAGAACAGCATCTTCGCCGTCACCACCGCGCAGGACCCGTACCGGATGGCCACCATGGCCATCGAGATCGGCTACGGGATCATGCAGGGCAGGCGGCCGAAGAACCCGACCGTGCTGATCCCGACACCGGCGATCACAAAGGAAAACGTGGCGTCCTACCGGGGCTGGGCCAGCCATTAGTGGGCGCACTTTCCCGGGCAGGCCACGCGGCCGTGCCCGAACAACACATCACAAGAACCTCACTGGAGGAGACATGGCAAGCGTAATTCCACAGCCGGTGCTCGACGTATCCGGCATCCGCAAGCGGTTCGGCGCCGTCACGGTGCTCGACGGCGTGCAGCTCACCATCCGGCCCGGCGAAATCCACGCGCTGATGGGCGAGAACGGCGCGGGCAAAAGCACCCTGATGAAGATCCTCGCGGGCGTGTACCAGCCCGATGCCGGCGAGATCCGCGTCGGCGGCAAGCCCGTGCGGATTGCCTGCCCGGCCGATGCGCGCGCCTGCGGCATCAACCTGATTTACCAGGAACTGTCGGTGGCGCCGAACCTCACCGTCGCCCAGAACATCTTCATGGGCGCGGAGCCGCGCGGGCGTTTCGGCATCGTCGACACCGCGCAGATGAACCGGCGCGCCGCACAGGTGCTGCGCAGCCTGGGGGCGACGTTCGCGCCGACACGCATTGCGAGCGGCCTGTCCATCGCCGACCAGCAGCAGGTCGAGATCGCGCGGGCGCTGGTGCACGAGAGCCGTGTGCTGATCATGGATGAGCCGACGGCGGCCCTGTCCGAGCGCGAGACCGAGCGCCTGTTCGACGTGATGCGGGACCTGCGCGCGCGCGGCATCGCGATCATCTACATCAGCCACCGCATGGCCGAGGTGCGCATGCTGGCCGACCGCGTGACCGTGCTGCGCGACGGCACCTGGATCGGCGAGCTGGATCGCGGGGAAGCCACGCCGGACACGGTCGTGCGCATGATGGTCGGCCGGGAGCTCGGCGGGTTCTACGAGCACGCCCGGCAGCGCGCGCCTGGCGCCGTGCGGCTCAAACTGTGCGGCGTGCACGGCGCGAAGGTGCATCCGGCATCGCTGGAAGTGCGCGCCGGCGAGATCGTCGGGCTTGCCGGCCTGGTCGGCGCGGGGCGCACCGAGCTGGCGCGCCTCGTGTTCGGCGCCGACCGGATGGCCGGCGGAACGATCGAGGTCGACGGCAGCCCCGTGACGATCCGCGAGCCGGCCGATGCCATCCGGCTGGGCATCGCCTACGTGCCGGAAGACCGCAAGGGGCAGGGGCTGTTCCTGCAGCAGTCGCTGCTGGCGAACGTGACGATGAACGTGCTCGGCGCCCATGCGCGCTGCGGCGTGTTGCGGCACGGCGAGCTGCTGCAGGTCACCCGGGATGCCATCGCCCGGCTGTCCGCCCGGGGCGCCGGGCCCGCGGGCATCATCGGCGGCCTGTCCGGCGGCAACCAGCAAAAGCTGCTGCTGGCGCGCTGGCTGGCCATCGGGCCGCGCGTGCTGATCCTCGACGAGCCCACGCGCGGCGTCGACATCGGCGCCAAGCACGAGATCTACCGGATCATCCACGAACTTGCCGATGCGGGCGTCGCCGTGCTGTGCATCTCGAGCGAGCTGGCCGAGATCATCGGCGTGTGCGACCGGGTACTGGTCATGCGCGAAGGCGCGCTGGCCGGCGAACTGCAAGGCGAACGCATCACCCAGGAAAACATCATGGCGCTGGCCACCCTGGCCCAGGCCGCATAAGGAGACATCATGCTCACCGATACAGAGACCATCGCAACTCCCGCGTCCCCGTTGCCGCGCCATGGCGGCGGGCCCCTGGCCGGCGGCATCGGCCAGGCCATCTCGCGCATGTTCGCCACGCTCGGCATGCTGCCGGTGCTCGTGGCGCTGTACATCGTGTTCTACTTCCTGACCGGCTATTTCGCCGAGGACGGCATCTCCAATTTCGCCACCTCGGCCAACACGATGAACGTGCTGCGCCAGACGTCGATCAACCTGGTGCTCGCCACCGGCATGACGTTCGTGATCCTCACCGGCGGCATCGACCTGTCGGTGGGCTCCGTGCTCGCCGTGTCGGCGGTGCTCGGCATGATCGCCTCGCTGCCGGGCAACGCGCCGGCGCTGTCGCTGCCCGTCTTCCTGCTGGCCGGCCTCGGCATGGGCCTGCTCAACGGCCTGCTGGTGGCCGTCTTCCGCATCAATCCCTTCGTCGTCACGCTGGGTACGATGACCGCGCTGCGCGGCGCCGCCTACCTGCTGGCCGACGGCACCACGATCCTGAACCGCGAGATCCCCAGCTTCGAGTGGATCGGCAACGATTCCTTCGCCGGCCTGCCGTGGCTCGTGTGGGTCGCCGCCGCGCTGGTGCTGGCCGCATGGTTCATCCTGCGCCGCACGGTGCTCGGCATGCACATCTACGCGGTGGGCGGCAATGCGCAGGCGGCGCGGCTGACCGGTATCAAGGTCGGCGTCGTCATGGTCTTCGTGTACGCGTTTTCCGGCCTGTGCGCGGGCACCGCGGGCGCCATGTCCGCCAGCCGGCTGTATGGCGCGAACGGCAACTGGGGCTCGGGCTACGAGCTGGATGCGATCGCCGCCGTGGTGCTGGGCGGCACGAGCCTGATGGGCGGCGTGGGAACGATCTGGGGCACGGTCATCGGCGCGCTGATCATCGCCCTCCTCAACAACGGCCTGACGATCCTCGGCCTCTCGTCGTTCTGGCAGTACGTGGCGAAGGGGGCGGTCATCGTGCTGGCCGTCATGCTGGACAAATGGCGTCACCAACAACAGGCAAACTGACCATGCAACAGCTCGAATCTCTCCACGCGTTTCCCCAGTCGTTTCCCCGCTACGTGGTCTTTGGCGAAGCGCTGACCGACATGATCCGCCAGGACGACGGCACCTGGCACTCGCATCCCGGCGGCTCGTGCTGGAACGTGGCGCGGGTCGGTGCGCGCCTCGGCCTCCACACCGGCTATGCGGGCGCGGTGAGCAACGACGCCTTCGGCGACGAGATCGCCGCGGCCGGCGCGCAGGCCGGCCTGGACGGGCGCTTCCTGCAGCGCGTCGATGCGCCGCCGTTCGTTGCCATGGTGACGTCGCGCCATCCGCCGCGCTATGTCTTCCTGGGCGAGAACACCGCGGACCTGCATTTCCAGCCGTCGCAACTGCCGGCCGGCTGGCTGGACGCCGCCGAGGTGATCCACCTGGGCAGCCTGTCGCTGGCGCGCCAGCCGCTGGCGCAGCGCCTGGTGGAGCAGGCCGTCGCGGCGCACCGTGCCGGCCGGCGCATCGCGTTCGATCCGAATTTCCGCGACGGCATGCGCGACCCGGCCTACCGGCCCACCTTCGAGCTGGTCGCGTCGATCGCCAGCTTCATCAAGGTATCCGACGAAGACCTGGCGGGCCTGTTCCCGGCCCTGGCGCCGCAGGCCGCGCTGGGCGCGCTGCGCGCACTCGCGCCGCGTGCCGACATCCTGCTCACGCGGGGCGCCGACGGGCTGTGCCTGGTCAGCGGCGACCGTGTGCTCGAAGCGCCCGCGCGCCGTGTGGCGGTCGTCGACACCGTGGGCTGCGGCGATGCGGCGATGGCGGGCTGGATCAGCGGCATGCTGCTGCATCCGGACATGCCGGCGCCGCGCCAGCTCGAACGCATCGCGGCCGTGGCCGCCGTGGCCGCCATGCACGCGGGGCCATACGCCCCGACGGCGCAGCAAGCCGACGCCCTGCTGGCGGACCGCCAGTAATCCCGCAGGCCGCCCGGCACGGCGTGCCCGCGGCCTGAGCCGCCCGGCACGGCCGGGGCGACGCACCCATCCAGTCCGACCGAACGACCTGCCGGGGCCTTGCCGCCGCGGCGGGACGGGCCCCGCATTTGCCGTGCCTTCGCGCGGCCACGGACTGTGCACGGACACTACAACCAGGAGACCACATGCGCATGAATATCATCGCGCTGGCACTGCTCGCGCTTGCGCAGGCATTGCCGGCCGCCGCCTTGGACATCGAACCCTACCTGCGTGCCAACGCCGGCGTCAATTCCGCACACGGCGGGCAAACCTGCTTCGGCCTGGCCGGCGCGGAATCGAAATACCGGCTGGGCAACGAATGCGGCGTCTATGGCGAGCTGCTGCTCGGCCAGCAACTGCAGCGCGGTACGGACGGTTCGGCGCTCAAGGGCTATGCAATGCTCAACCTGGGCAACGATGCCGCGTCCAGCAATGCGCGGCGGCCGCAGGGCGGCTGGACCATCGGCCTGCCGCAGGCCTACCTGGCGCTGGAAAACCTCGCCGCCCTCGGCGGCGCGACGCTGTGGGCGGGGCGCCGCTACTACAAACGCGAATCGACGCACATCACCGACTTCATGTACTGGAATCCGTCCGGCCTGGGCGGCGGCATCGAGAACGTGCGGATCGGCGGCCTGCAGTTCAGCTATGCCTTCCTGCACGATGACCGGGAAACCATGCCGAACATGCAGGTTGGCGACGCCGCCAGCCGGCACGACCTGCAGTTGCGCGGCTTGAACGTGAATGCGGGCGGGTCGCTGGAACTGGGGCTCACGCTCATCCACGGCAACGGCAACGGCGCGGGCGACCGCCATGGCGGCTCGATGCTCACCGTGCAGCACCGGCAGAAGAATGTGTTCGGCATGGGCGAAAACCGGCTCGCGCTGCAGTGGGGCACCGGTGCGGGCGCCGACAACGGCGCGACCGGCGATACGGGCAACGGCAGCGATGTGCACCGGCTGCGCATCGTCGAAGGCTGGCAGGCGCAGGTCAGCGGACGGCTCGGCGCCGAGCTCGTCGCGGTCTGGCAGCGCGACACCGCGCACGACCCGGCAAAGGCGAAAACGTGGGCCAGCGCGGGTGGGCGCGTGTCGTACGGCCTCGCCGATCATGTCAAGCTGCTGGCCGACATCGGCCACGACCGGGTAGCGCCGGAGCTTGGGGCTGTGCGGCGGCTGACCAAGTTCACCGGCGCCGTCGCGCTTTCTTCTGGGCGCGGCTACTTCGACCGCCCGGAACTGCGCCTGTTCTTCACGCATGCGCGGTGGAACGACGCGGCCCGCGCCGCCGCGGCGGACCGCGATCCGCTGGCCGCGAACGGCATCTTCGGCAAGGCGCTGAGCGGCTACACGGTCGGCCTGGCATTCGAGAACTGCTGGTAGGGGCGGCAGGGCCGATCGCGCCGGCGCAGCGCCGGTCGCGATCGGCCGCAGGCGCCATGCCCGGTGTCGGCAATTCTTACAGTGCCACCGTGCGCGATCGGCCCCGCGTCGCCGTCCGCCTGTCGTACGCGGCGTTGCACGGTTTTTGCTAGGCAGGGGATTTCCACTCCTCGGCCAGACATGCGATTCGCTATCCACTTTCCTTGCCCGGGCATCGGGCGCGCAACCGCGGACACGACCCTTTTTGACGGGGCCCTGCATGCGCTACACGTATGAAATCACGCCCCGTCCGGAAAGCCATGGCGGCGGCTGGCGCCTGCGGCTGCATGCCGACGGCGAGGAGGTCGGCGGCGATGTCTTTCCCGCGCACGAAGCCGATCCCGGTATCGTGGCGGGCTGGTGGTCCACGCTGACGGACGGCGAGCGGCTCGCGTGGCTCGATCGCAGCGGCGGCAGCCTGCCCGCGCACGCGCATCGGGCGTTTCTTCGCGTGGCGGCCTATGACGACGCCGAGCGCGTTGCACGCAGGTGGCTGGAGCGCATGACCTCCTGATCCATCGCCGGCCCGGCAGCAAGGGCCGGCTCCTTCAGCGCTCGGCGAGCTCCGCCTGCCTGGCGAGATATTCGCGCTCGAGCGCATCGAACGCCATCGGCCTGCCATACAACCACCCCTGCGCGACGTCGACGCCATGCTCGCGCATGAACGAAGCCTGCTCTTCCGTTTCCACGCCTTCGGCCACCATGCGCAGGCCGATCCGCTGCGCCATCGCGATGATGTAGCCGACCACCTGGCTGGTCGGTGCGCCGGTGCCGATGGACTGGATGAACACACGGTCGATCTTCAGCAGGTCCAGGTCGAGCGATTCGAGTTGCGACAGGCTCGAGTAGCCCGTGCCGAAATCATCGATCGCGACCTCGATCCCGCGCTCGCGCAGCCGGGCAATGGTTCGCCGCGCCAGGTCCGGGTCGACGAAAGCGCGTTCGGTGATCTCGATGACCAGGTTGCTCGGACTGGCATGCGTGCGTGCCAGGAAATCATCGAGCATCGATGGGAGGTTTTCCGAGTGCAGGTCCGCCGCGGCGATGTTGACGGCGATATGGAAGTCCGGATGTTCCGACAGGAACAGGCCGATGTCGCGCGCGATCAGCGACAGCAGGCGTTCCGTGAGCTTGCCGACCAGGCCATGTTCCTCTGCGATCGGTATGAACAGGTCGGGGCCGATCAATTCGCCGGTGCCGCGACGCATGCGCAGCAGGGCCTCGGCGCCGACCAGCCGGCCGGTCTGCAGGTTCACCAACGGTTGATAGACGACGAAAAACTCGTCGTGCCGGAGGGCGTAGCGCAGCGCCGCCGCGACGGACATCTGGCGCCGCGCCAGCAGCAGGATCGCCGCGGCGAACGCCAGTCCTCCGGCGAAACCGGCGGGCACGAGCCGCCATGCGTTGGCCTTCTCGCGCTCATGCAGTTGCGAAGAGGGGAGCGCGGCGAGGGCGACCGTCGCGCTTTTCGTGGAACGGACGATGGCGACCAGATGGGTGTCGTCGACGAATGTCACCTCGCGCCGGTCCCGCAGATGCGCGCGCCAGCTCGGCGAGACGCGCCCCCTGGCGACCGCGGGCGGCGAGCCGGCTGGCTGGTCGACGTGGAAGATCGCGATGGAAGTACCCGACTTGGCACCGGATGTGTCGAGCGGCAGGTCGCTATGGACGAGTACCGCATAGCCGTCGCGTTCCAGGCCCAGCAGTGAAGCGGGGCCCATGCCATCGACCGGCACGTGCAGGTAAACCCGCACGCCGGCCGCGGTTTCGAAGGTCCGGGCGCCCAGTGGAATCCGGGTCGAGCCGACGGAGGAGCAGACGATGACACCGCCGCGCACCTGCCCGATCGCCTGCAGATAGGTCGACGAAAGATCGATCTGCCGCATCAATGCCTGGGCTTCCGGGGTGCAGTCCGTGAAACCGGCACGCTTGAGCCGCCCGATGCCGAGGAATGCCTGGCGCGCCGCTTCATCGGTGCGGTGCCCCACGTCGCGCGCATAGGCCAGCGCCAGCTCGGCTTCCGTTTCATAGGCGCGGCGTTGCGCTTCGCGATAGGCAAGGAAAGGGGCGAGCAGGATCACCGCAAATGCGGCGAGCAAGCCGAAAAGGTAGAAGGTCTTGCTGCGCATGCTGCTCATCGGGGATCGCGGTGCCGCTCGCGTCATGAAACGGATTCAGGGAGTATATGCTTGTCCGCTACGCAAGAGTGATGCTTCCGGTTATAGCCGGGAAAAATACTGTCGCCGCGCCGATATGGTATTCGGGCATGCGTCCTGGCCTCTCCGGCGCCGGTTCCATGCGGCTCCGGCTGGCGGCACGCAGCTTACCCCAGCGGGCCATCCGCCAGCACGACCGCCACACCGACCGTTTCCAGCGCCGCCATCACGGCGCCGGGTGGCGCCGCATCCGTGACCAGCACATCGATGGCGTCGAATGCGCACAGCCGGTGCAGGAACGCCTTGCCGAACTTCGTTGCATCGGCCACCACGATGACCTGGCTGGCCTGGCGCATCATCGCTTTCTTCAGCGAGCTTTCCTCGTCCGACGGGCAGGTGAGCCCTTGCGGGTCGATGGCGCACGCGCCGAGCACCAGCTTGTCGAACTGGAAATGCGCGAGGCCCAGCCGCGCCTGCGCGCCTTCGAGGCTGCGCTGCCAGGGATTGAAGCGGCCCCCGGTCAGGTGCAGTTCCACGCCATCGCGCCCGGCCAGGGCTTCGGCGATGTCGATGGAGTTGGTCACCGCGTGCAGCGGCGATGCCGTCAGCGCGCGGGCGACTTCCGATACCGTGGTCGAGGTGTCGAACAGGACCCGTTCGCCGTCGCGGATCAGCGCGGCGGCCGCGGCGCCGATCGCCTGCCTGGCGGACGAGGTACCGCCGCGGTCCCGGTACTGGCGCACCTGCCCGCCCTGCGGCGGCAGCACGGCGCCGCCGCGCACGCGCAGCACGCGCCCGTCCGCATCGAGCCGCACCACGTCGCGGCGGGCGGTATCGCGCGTCACGTCGAACAAGCGGCAGATGTCCTCGATGCCGATGCGGTAGTGCTGGGCGAGGTAGACGCAGATCGCGTCCAGCCGCCGCGCCTGCGGCAGCGCTTGTTGTTCGTTCATCCTTGTTCGTTCATCCCTGTTCGCTCGGCTGTTCACGCATCTGTTCACACATCCGCGCGCTCACCGCGGCGCGTCCAGGTACTCCCGCAGCACGGCGGTCAGCAGCTCGTGGTCCTCCTTTTGCGGCAGGCCCGAGACGGTGATCGTGCCGATCACGCCCGTACCGCGCAGGAGCAGGGGGAAGGCGCCGCCGTGCGCCGCGAAGTCCGCGGCATCGGTGCCGCTGTCCGCTTCGAAAGTCTTGCCCTTGCTGCGGTACTGCGTGCCGACGTGCCAGGAGCTGCGCCCGAAGCGCTGCACCACGTTGTTCTTGCGGCGCACCCAGTTCACATTGTCCGGCGACGTGCCGTCCATCGCGTGATGGAACAGCTGGTGGCCGTTGCGCGCGATGTCGACCGTGATGGCCTTGCCCAGCGCGCGCGCGCGCTCGACGAGCGCGGTGCCGAGGCGCAGCGCGTCGGCGTTCGAGAACGCCGTGAACTGCAGTTGCTGTTCCTCGAGGGCGAGTTCCTGCAACAACGTGGCGTAATCATCCTGCATGGCGTTCTCCTTCGGCGGCATCGATGGTGCGGCGTTCCTGGTGGCTGCGCAGCGCGAGCTCGATCACCCGGATCACGTCCACCGCCTCGCGCGGCTGCACGGGTACTTCCTTGCCCTCGGCGATGGCCTCGTACACGCCGCGATAAAAGGATTCATATGCGCCGGGGAGGGTTTCCACGGTGCGGCGCGATCCGTCCGCCGCCGTGACGGTGGCCCACGCATCGGGCGCCTCGCGGCCCCAGCCGGCATCGCCCGGCCGCATGCCGGCCTTCAGCGCGTCTTCCTGCGGATCGATGCCGTACTTGACGAAGCTGCCCAGCGTGCCATGCACCTGGTAGCGCGGGCCGGGTGCGCGTACCAGCGCGCCGGCGTGCAGCACCGACGTCGTGGCGCCATGGTCCAGCACCAGCTCGAACGCGTCCTCGACCTGCGCGCCGTCGCGCTGCACCCACAGGTGGGCCGTGACGGACCGCGGCATGCCGAACAGCTGCAGCGCCTGGTCGATCAGGTGCGAGCCAAGGTCCCACAGCACGCCGGCGCCCGGCTGCGCCTGTTCCTTCCAGCGCACCTTCACTTGCGGCGCATAGCGGTCGAAATGCGCGCGATACGTGTGGATCGCACCCAGTTCGCCGGATTCGATCGACCGGCGCAGCGTGAGGAAATCGCCGTCCCAGCGGCGGTTGTGGTACACGCCGAGCTTCAGGCCTTTCTCCGCGGCGAGGGCCACCAGTTCGTCGCCCTCGCTGGAGGACAGCACGAACGGCTTGTCCACCACCACGTGCTTGCCGGCCTCCAGCGCAGCCCTGGCGAGCGCGTAATGGCTGGCGTTCGGCGTGCACACGACCACCAGCGCGATGTCCGGATCGTCCAGCATGGCTTGTGGCGTATCGTCGCGCTGCACGCCGGGATAGGGCTGCAAGGCTTCCGCCTGCGCGCTGCGGCTGGCAATGCGAGCCAGCCGCAAACCCGGCACGGCGGCGATCATCGGGGCGTGGAAGATGGCGCCACCGAGACCGAAGCCGATCAGTCCTGTCGCATATCGCTGCATGGTTCACCCTTCATGAGGTTGTTTAAGTCAAATCGCTTATGGATTGTAAGCGATTTCATGCAGATCCGTGGGCTGGCAAGATGCCGTGTCGTGGAACCACTGCACCTTGCGCGAGGCCGTCGAGCCGGGCGGCATGCTGCGGCACTTGCAAAACGCGGTGCAGGCGGTTTCGCGCATGGCTGCTCTGGCGCGGCGCAGACCTCGGAACGGCATGGAAGCGACATGCACTGCAAAACAACGCTGAAAACGTTTGACCGGGCAGCAAACGATCAAGTCGTTGATAAATTGTATTTTTATTCACCAGTCCGCGGTACGTTTTTCGCCAGTTGCGCCATTTTTGGTCGAGCCAAATCTATACTGGCCTGACCAATAATGACCTTGAAGGAGGCGAATATGGAGACACGACATACCCGATCCACCCCGGCGGGATTGCCATGCCGGACAGCATTCGGCATGCTGGCCGTTGCGCTGGCCATGCAGGGCTGCGGCGGCGAGGCGGGCACGGACCCGGCAACCGGGCCGACGGCCGCCGCGGCGCCGAAGGCCGCGGGCGCGGCGTTGCGCACCTTGTCGCAGCTAGCCGCGGCGCCACGGGCGCTGGCCGCCCCGGCCACGGGCTGGGCATCGCAGGGCGCGGGCACCACGGGTGGGGCGGGCGCCCCGGCCACCAATATCTACGTGGTGCGCAACTGGGCCGAACTCAATGCCGCCCTGGCGAACGCCAACAGCCCGACCTATGCGAGCGATCCTGCGGCGGCCAAGCGGGAACCGAAGATCATCCGCATCGCCGGCACGATCCACGGCACCGACCTGGGCAACGGCCAGCTGGCGGACGAGGCGTACTACAAGTCCATCAACACCACGGCCGCCAAGTGGGACTTCAACCTGTACCTGCAAAGCCTGGACACGGCCTTCATGGCGAATCTGGCGACCCTCGTGGCCCAGGGCGACCCGGAAGCGATCGCGCTGCGCGCGCGCATCTCGGCGCTCAGTTCCGCGCGCACCACGCTGCGCCGGCTGCAGAAAACGCAGATCCAGTTCATCGTGCCGTCCAATACCACGATCGTCGGCGTGGGGCGCGACGCCCGGCTGGTCGATGGCTACTTCTCGATCAACGCCACCAGCAACATCATCATCCGCAACCTGGAACTGCAGGCGCCGGCGGACCTGACGCCGAGCTGGGACGGCAAGGGCAGCTGGGATTCGAGCTTCAAGGCTATTTCCGTGGTGACCGGCAAGCAGCTGTGGATCGACCACTGCACGCTGACCGACCGCGCGCAGGCCGAGGAAATCGTGACCATCAACGGCGTCACGTCGCGCGTCAACCGCTTCGACGGCCTGATCGACATCGAGGACAGCAGCGACTACGTCACCATTTCGTACAACGTGTTCAAGAACCACGACAAGACGAACATGGTGGGCGGCTCGGGCGACCAGAACGGCGTGAAGGAACGCGAGTTCAACCGGCTGACCTTCCATAACAACGTGTGGCAGAACATCACGCAGCGCGCGCCGCGCGCCCGCTTCGGCCGCATCCACGTCTACAACAACTACTACCGGGGCGACACGGCCGCCACCGACTACCGCCTGGGCTACTTCATCGGCATGGGCGCGGAATCGAAGATCCTGTCCGAGTCGAACGCGTTCGAAATCAGCGGTCCGAACCCCGCAACGTACGCGTCGAAAGTGGTGTCGAACCTGAACGGCTACCAGTTCAAGGACGTGGGCTCGTGGATCAACGGCGTGCCCGCTTCCGCCGAGATCGAGGCCGCGGCGCGGGCGGCGCTGGAATCGAACTGGGCCAACGTGCTGGCCGCCGCCACGAAGAGCGGTTTCACGGTGGGGCCGTACACGAACGTGCTGGGCTGGACCCCCACGTACACCTACCGGCCGGGCGCATCGTTCGACGAAGTGAAATCGCACAACCTGGCCACCGCGGGCTCCGGCAAGGTGGCGATCGATGGCGCGAACCTCGATGTGACGTCCAGCTTCTCCCTGCAGCGTTCGGGCCTGGCGTGGAACCGCATCACCGGCAAGTACGGCGCGTCGATCACGCTGACCAACACCAGCAACGCCGCGCTGACGGGGCCATTCCAGCTGACGCTCGACGGGCTGCCGGCGGGCGTTACGCTCGACAATGCCAGCGGCGCGCGCGGCAGCGTGCCCTATATCACACTGAGCACGCTGGCGGCCGATACCATCGCTCCGGGTGCGTCGGTGACCGTGCCGCTGGTCTACACCAACCCCGGCAAGCTCGCCATCGGCTATACCAATGCCGTGTTCACCGGACTTTTTTGAGATCGAGGAAACCCCATGATGCACAACCTGAAAAACCGCATGGCCTGGTGCCTGGCCGCGCTGGCGCTACTGGCCAGCCAGGCCGCCCTGGCGCTGCCCGGTCATCACCTCTCCACCTTCCATGTAAAGCTGGATACCCGCGGCTTTGCCGGCCAGGGCCTGCTGGACCTGACCTTCCTGGCCAACGCCGGCGCCACGCCGGCCAGCGCCATCCTGGACAACTTCGACGGCGCGTTCGGCGCACCGTTCGATGCCTCGCCCGGGGCAGTCGGCAGTATCACGGGCACCACACCGGCCGCGGTCGTGCTGGGCAACGGCCATGGCGGCAACTACCTGACGCAATTCGTGCAGCTCGGCGGGTGGTTCAGCTTCGATATCCGTTTCGACGGCGCGTTCGCCACCACGGAGAACATCGACGCCTCGCTGTTCGCCGCCACGCTGTATAACGCCGACCTGACCGGCTATATCGGCGATGCCGGCAGCTTCGTCGAGTTCGCGCTGGCGCCGCAGGTGAACGGCATCCCGGGCACGATCTCCGTGACGGCGAGCGGCCTGGCCACCGTCACCGACATATCGCCGGTGCCGGAACCTTCGGCCCTGCTGATGGCATTGGCCGGCCTGGCAGTGCTCGGCGTGTACCGGCGCCGGCAATCGCTGGCGGTGCGCTAGCCGCGGGCGGAAACGCGGACGCGGCAGATGCGCTTGTCCTTGTGCATCAGAACCGCAGGCGCGCCCCGAAGTAGGCGGAGCGGGGCTCGCCGCCGGACAGGATCGCCGCGTTCGGGGCGGCAAAGGCGCGCACACCGTGGCGGGCGATGTATTCCCGGTCGGCCAGGTTGCGCAGCTCGAGGTAGACGTCGATCCGCTTGTCGCTATACCCGGCGCGCAAGCCCCACAGCGCGTAGTCATCGATCGCGTAGGTGTTCCGGAAATCCGCGTAGCGCTTGCCGATGACATCGAACGTGGGGCCGGCATACAGGCCGCCCGCGTGGCGGTACAGCAGTTCGCCGCGCAGCGCATGGCGCGGCGCGGCGGGCAGCCGGTTGTCGCCATACCCGGCATCGCTGTCGAACCGGAAGCGATTCAGCAGTACGCTGAGCCGCGGTTCGATGCGGTGGGCGCCACCCCGGCCCAGCGCGAAGCTCGCGCCCAGCGCCGCCTCGACGCCGGCATGCACGGTATCGTCGACGTTCTGCGACAGGCTGGTGCCCGGCGCCGCCGGATCGTCCACCGACAGGATCTCGTTGCGCAACCTGGCGTAATACACGGCCACGTCCCAGGACCAGCGGCCGGCGCCGGCGGCATGCTCGCCACGCGTGCCGGCTTCCACGGAAACGCCGTGCATCGCGTCCAGCGGCGTATCGTTGCCGCTGACCTGGTCTTCCATCTGGTACGTGGTCGGCGCTTCGTACAGCCGGCTGGCGTTGGCGAACGCTTCGATGCCCGGTGCCACCTGGCGGATCAGGCCGACCCTTGGATTGAGGCTCCGGTAATCGGCCTTCGGATTGCGCACGCTGCCGGTCGCCACGGCCGTATTGCGGATGTCGCGATCGGCCAGCACGCCCTGCGCGCCAACCACGGCCGTCCAGTGCGGCGCGAAGTTCCAGCGGTCGAGCACGAACAGCTCGGTGCTGTCGGCGCTGTTGTCGACGCGGGTCGCCAGGGCGGTGCGGCGGCCGCCGTCGTTGCCGTAGTTGCCACCCTTGACCGTGGTGCGGCCCTGCATGACGCCGGCCACGAGGTCGTGCTCTCCCATCTTGTGCTGGTAGCGCAGCGACACGCCCGCGTTACGCTGCTTCGTGTCGATCAGCAGGCTGAAGAACGGGTTCTGGACGATCGGGTGGTACAGCGCCTGCTCCTCGTACGACACGCCGAAGACCAGGCTGCTGCTGTCGTCGATCTTCCATGTCGTCCTGCTGGCGATACGGGCCGCCTCGACATTCCATTGGTAATGCCCGGCGACGGCCGCCGGATCCGCGCCATCCGGATCGGCAAGCCACTGGGCGCGCGTGAGGGCGCCCGGCAGCTCCTCGTCATTGCTCGTGTAGCTGACATAGAGGCGCGTGTCGACGCTGTCGTTCACCCGCCAGCCGGCGTTCGCGTGCACGCTGTCGCGTTCCTGGCGGTTGTGGGCGCGATAGCCGTCGCGGCGCCTGGCCTCGATGCCGACCATGCCGTCGAATGCCCCCTGCACGACACCCGCGCTGACGCGCGCCTGGCGCTGGCCATGGCTGCCCGCATTGACGAACAGTTCCAGCGGCGCGGAATCCCGCGCGGTCGGCGTGATGTACCCGATCGCGCCGCCCAGCGTGCTGGCGCCATAGGCCAGCGCGTTGGCGCCCCGCGCGACCACGATGTGGCGGGCGCCCAGCGGATCGACGAAGCGATTGTGGTTGTTGCCGTCGGCCGCCGTTACCGGCAAGCCGTCCTGCAGCAGCTTGACGCCGCTGCCGTCGTAGTCGACCGCATCGAGATTGGAACCGCGGATCGAGATGAAGGTGCTGTCGGAGCCGGAGGCGCTGGCCGACCACACGCCGGGCACGAAACGCAGCATGTCGGCATTGTTCGTGACGGCGCGCTGGTACAGGGTGTCGGTGTCGACGAGCGTCACGCCGCCCGGCGTGCGGGCCTGTTCCGCGGCGAGCGCACGGGCGGCGTCACTGGCCACCTTGCTGACCAGTTCGCCCGTGATCGTCACCGTCGGCAACGGCTGTGGCGTGTCCTCGGCCAGTGCGGTCGCCGGTGCCGCCAGGCCGGCGGCCATCACGATCAGGGGGTACGCGGTGAAATTCGGTTGTTTCATGGTGCTCATCTCAGTATGTTGTTGTTTGTTGTGGACTACCCCGAAGGGACTGGAGCAGCCAGTCGAGCAGCAGCACCGCCACCATGGAAGCGCCCAGCAGCGGGAAGATGCAGCCCAGGACGGCGGCGATGGCCAGCACGCCTTTGGCCAGGCGATCGGATTCGCGGCGCGGCGGCGCTGCCAGCCGGCCCTTTGGCCTGCGCAGCCACCAGGCGGCGATGCCGCTGACGCACATGGCCACCAGCGCCAGGCAGCCGGCCAGCATCACGGCCAGGTTGACGGCGCCATACTGCTGGCCCTGGTGAACGGCGACGCCCCACTCGGTGATGCGCCCCACGGGGCGGATCTGGGCCGCGCCGATGTCCATCAGCACCGCGCCCGAGTACTGGTCCACGTGGACCACGCGCCGCTCTTCGATCTTGCCCGGCATGCGGATCGCGCTGTACACGCCGTGCGCGTCGCGCGGCAGCGCGAGGCGATAGCCATCGCGCACGCCGATGCGGGCCAGGGTCTGCACCACGCTGTCCGGGCCGCGCGCATGGGCGGACACGGGCGCATGGCCCATCGCCGACGAAGCTGGCGTGCCGTGGTGTGCGGCGTGCGGATCGGATGCCGGCACGGGCTGCGCCTGCTGGCTCCATGGCAGTTCGCCCAGCGCCGCGGCGGGCAGTGTCGAGCGCGGAATGCCGGCCCACACGCCGCTGGGCACGCCCAGGTCGCGCGCGCTCAGCCACGCATTGACATTCGTGCCCCAGACGATCGACCAGGGCATGCCCGTGAGCGCGAGGAACAGCACGACCACACCGGCGAAGATGCCCGTCACGGCATGCAGGTCGCGCCACCATGTGCGGCCCTTCGCCGCCCGCCGGATCGATACGACGCCGCCGCTGCGCCCGCGCGGCCACCACAGATACGTGCCGGTGGCCACGAGCACGATGATCCAGCCGGCCACGATTTCGATCAGCACGTTGCCGGCATCGCCCAGCACCGACAGCGAATGGATGCGTTTCACCAGGGTCATCACGCGGTCGGCCTCGTTCACACTGCCGGTGACGTCGCCCGTGACCGGATCGACGAAGACCTGCAGCGTGCCGGCGCCGGGGCGCTGCACGTCGACCTGCGCGGTGTGCAGGGCGTCGGCCGGCAACGTGAGCGCCGTGGCCCGGCCCGGGAACGCGCCCAGGGCCTGGCCGATCAGCCGGCTGGCCGGCAGCGGCTCGCCTGGCGCGGCGCCTTCCGCGCGCAGCATCTCCCTGGCATAGACGATGTCGTCGATCTGCGCATGGAACAGGTAGGCGCCGCCCGTGAGCGCCAGCGACAGGATGAAGGGCACGCAGAAGATGCCCGCGAAAAAATGCCAGCGCCAGATGCGCCGGTACAGGGTGGAACCGGTGGCGGTGTCCATCGGATCACCACTGGAACGCGCGCGGCGCGACGGCGAGCCGGTCGTACCCGGCAGAGTGAATGGTCAAGATGTTTCCTCGTCAATTGGCAAGCGTCAGCCACCCGATGTCCGGGCGGCGGAAGGTCGAATCGCAGGTATGGCAGCGGACGGCGCGCGCAGTGCGGCCAGGGCTGGTCAGGCGAGGAGGGGAGGGCCGCGGGGCTTGCCGGCCGCCCAGGTGAACAGCGGTGCCGGCGAATGGTAGAACAGGGGAGGAAGCAGGGCCGTGCCAGCTTCGGGCGCGATGGCCAGGCCGGCACCGGGGAGCACCGGCAAGTCGGCTGCCAGGCGGCACCACGGGCAGTCGTCCATGTGGCCGGCCTGCTTGCCGGGCGCCTTGTCGTCTTCGCCGGCCATGGTCGTGGAAAATTCGATGGCCAAAGCGGCGGCATCGTAGCGCATGCCGCTCGGCGCGCAGATCCCGGCCAGCATGGTGTTCACGAGGCGGCTCCCGGCGCTGTCGGCGGCCAGCGCATGCGACGCGGCAGGCAGCAATGCGGCGGCCAGCATGGCGGCGACCGCCAGCCATGTGACCAAGCTCTTCCATTGCCGGATGTTTGACATGTGGCGATTCTATCAGCATCGGTTCCCGGCCCGCCGTCACGTTTCGTTATAGACGCCATACGCATGGTGCATGCGCCGGTGCGAGCGGCGGGCAGCGGCCGGTCCGCGGATGGCGCCTGCCGGCCGCGCCAGCCGGCCAGTGACAAACGCCGGCACTCCCCTGTAGAATCCGCCGCTTGCGTAAACGGTGTCCCGCCATCGACCGATGGCGGGGTGAAACGGGAAGCCGGTGAAGCGCGGGATAGCCATCCCCGCCATTCCGGCGCAGCCCCCGCTGCTGTAAGCCTGACGAACCGGTCCAACGCCACTGCATCTGGGAATACCAGCGCGGGAAGGCAGGGACCGGGGAGGACGACGGCAAGCCAGAAGACCGGCCGTTTGCAAAATGGCGCAAGACCCGGGGTGTGGTCTTGCCCGATGGCGTTCCTGTTTTTCAATTGGCTGGCCATTGCCTGGCGTACGCCGCGTGCAGCGCATCGTGCTGCACGCGGCCGCGCGCGTGCGTGCAGCCGGCATGGACAGGCGCCGGCCACCACACGAAGGACAACGATGCATCGCAACACATCAAAGACCCACAGGCAACGGGCCGCCTGGGCCGCCGGTTCCCTCGCGCTCGCCCTCGGTGCCGACAGCGCGGCGCAGGAGCAAATGCTTGCCACCGTGGAGATTTCCGAAGCGCGTCTGGAGCAGGGCGGTACCCTGTCGCTGGACGAGCGCAACGGCACGGGCTCCCGGCTCGGATTGACCGCGCGCGAAACACCGGCCAGCGTGAGCTCGCTGGGCAGTGCCGACATTGCGGAACGCAGCCTCTCGCGTGCCCAGGACGCCGCCGTGCGCATGCCGGGCATCGGCGAGTCGCCCGCGCCGGGCAATGGCGGCACCAGCCTGTCCGCGCGCGGCTTCGGCGGCCACAACTCGGTGGCGCAGCTGGTGGACGGCACGCGCCTCGTGGTGGCTGCCGGCACGGTCACTTATCCGTTCTCCACCTGGCCGCTCGCATCGGTGGAAGTGCTGCGCGGGGCGGCATCGGTGCTGTATGGCGACGGCGCGATCGGCGCGGCCGTCAACTACGTGACGAAGAAGCCGCGCTTCGATCGCACCCGCGGCGAGGCATTCCTCGGCGTAGGCTCATTCGACACGTTCGCTGGCGGCATCGGCATCAGCGGCCCGGCCAGCGACAGCGTCGCCTATTCGGTGTACATGGATGCGGAAAAGAGCAACGGCTACCGGCGCGACAACGGCTACGAACGACAGAACGTTTCCGCCGCGCTGGCCTGGCGCATCGACGGCGGCCTGACCGCGACCGTTTCGCTCGATGCCGGCCACAACGACGACGCGCGCTACTTCGGCACGCCGCTGCGCAACGGGCAGGTGGACCCGAGCCTGCGCCGCACCAGCTTCAACGTCGCCGACGCGCTAGTACGCTACGACGACCGCGTTGGCCGCCTGCGCCTGGAATACCAGGCCGCGCCGGGCCTCCGGCTGCGCAACGAAAGCTATTACATGACGAGCAAGCGCCACTGGCGCAATGCGGAGAGCTATACCCTCGATGCCACCGGCACGCGCGTCAACCGCGGCGACTACCTGGAGATCCTGCACGACCAGGATCAGCTGGGCAACCGCTTCGACGCGACCATCGACGGCCGTATCGCCGGCCGGGCCAACCGGCTGGTGGCCGGCTTCGAGTGGTACCGCACGCGCCTCGTCCACAGCAACAATTCCCCCTACGGCGGCGCCAGCGTCGTCGACCCGTATGACGTCGAACCGGGATCGTTCACCAGTCCCGTTGCGACCGTTCCCGGCCGCCGCGCGGCAATGCATACCCGCGCGTTCTTCGCCGAGAACGTGCTGGACATCGCGGAACACTGGAAACTGGTGGCCGGCGTCCGCCGCGACGCCATGGACTTCGACAACGAAGACCTGCGCACCCGGGTCGCGCTGGGCAAGGATTATTCCCCTGTCACGGGGCGGATCGGTGCCGTGTGGATGCCGACCGCGCAATTGTCGCTGTACGGCCAGTTCGGCACGGCCACCGATCCGCTGAGCGGGGCGCTGTCGCTGCCGAACGGCTCGGTGAGCTTCGACCTGACGCGCGGGCGCCAGCTGGAATTCGGCGCCAAGGGCGGCGTGCCGGCCGTGAACGGCGAATGGACCATCGCCGCCTACCGGATCGAGAAGCGCAACCTGCTGTCGCGCGATCCGGACAATCCGGGCGTGGCCCAGCAGATCGGCCAGCAATCCTCGACCGGCCTCGAAGTGGCGTTTGCCGCCGAACCGCTGCGTGGCTGGACCATCGACGCCAACGCCGCCGTGCTGCGCGCCCGCTACGACGACTTCAACGAGATCGTCGGCGGCCGGCCGGTGTCCCGCGACGGCAACACGCCGGCCGGCGTGCCGGAACGCATCGCCAGCCTGTGGACGCGCTACCGCTTCCTGCCGCAATGGGATGCCGGCCTGGGCGCACGCTACGTGGGAATGCGCCAGTCGAACGCGGCGAACACCGCGAACCTGCCGGCCTACACGGTGCTGGATGCCGCGCTGGCCTGGCGCCAGTCCCGGGCGCTGTCGCTGACACTGGCCGTGAAGAACCTGGCCGACCGCGACCACGCCTTGTCCGGCAGCGGCGGCGTGCGCTGGCTGCTGGGCGCTCCCCGTACCGTGCAGCTGACGGCGCGCACCAGCTTCTGACGGACATGAAGAAGGCGCTGATCTTCCTGCACAAATGGCTCGGCGTCGGCCTGGCACTGCTGTTCCTGATGTGGTTCGCCACCGGCATCGTGATGTACTACGTGCCGTATCCCGCGTTATCGGCAGGCGAACGGCTGGCCGGCCTGCCGCCGCTGCGGATCGAAGGCGACTGTTGCCTCACGGCGCAGGATGCGGCGGCGCGTGCCGGCGTGGCGTTGTCGGAGGCGCGGCTCGGCATGCATGGCGGGGTTCCCGTCTGGCGCATGCTGCGCGGCGACAAACGGTGGATCACCGTCGATGCGGCCAGCGGCGCGCAGTTGATACCGTTGACGGACGCCGGGGCGGCGGCCGTCGCGGAACGTTTCAGCGGCCGCCGCGCCCTGCGCGTGGAACGGCTGGAGCGCGATCAGTGGACCGTCGCCCAGGGTTTCGACGCGCATCGCCCGCTGGTGCGCGTTGCGATGGATGGCGCCGACGGGCTCGAGCTCTACGTTTCGCCGGGTGCTGCCGAAGCGGTGCTGGATACCCGCCGTGCCGAGCGGGCGTGGAACTGGGTGGGCGCGGTACCGCACTGGCTGTATTTCACGCAACTGCGGCGCTGGCCGGCGCTGTGGCACAACGTGGTGGTGTGGCTGTCGCTGCCCGGCGTGGTGCTGGCCGCGAGCGGCGTGGCGCTGGGCATCTGGCAGTTGTACCTGAACCGCAGTCGCTGGATCCCCTACCGCAAGCCCTGGATGCGCTGGCACCATATCCTGGGCCTGGCAGCCAGCGTGATCAGCATGACATGGATGCTCTCCGGCCTGCTCTCGATGAATCCGTTCGGCGTGTTCTCGCCGCGCGGCGCCATGCCGCAGGAGCGCACCGCCTGGACCGGGGATGAGGCGATGGTAGTGGTGAATCCGGCGCTGGCCCTGGCGCGGTCGGCGATGCCGGCGGCGCGCGAGATCGACCTGGTGCGGCTGCAGGGCCGGGCGTGGTACCGCGTGCGCGGCCCGGCCGGGCCGGCGGACCAGGTGCTGGTGGCGGCTGATCGCGCCGATGACATCGTGCTGCGCTCGCTGCCGGACGAATCGGTGATCGCCGCCCTGCGTGCGATGCGTCCGGACGAGGCCAGGCCGCCCGTGCTGGAGCGGCTGTCACGTTACGACGAGCTCTATTACGTGCGCGAGGCGGCTGGACCGGCCGGCACATCCGGACGGCCGCTGCCCGTATGGCGGGCGCGCTGGGCCGATGGCGTGACGCTGTATGCCGATCCCGCGTCGGCCCGTTTGCTGCTCCGTGCCGATGCCACCACGCCGTGGCAGCGCGTGCTGTACAACGGCCTGCACAGCCTCGACTTCGCGCCATTGATGGCGCGGCCGCTGCTGCGCGGCGCGCTGGTCGTGGGATTGTGCTTGCTGGGACTGGCGCTGTGCCTCACCGCCTGCGTGCTGGCGTGGCGCGTGCTCGTGCCAGCGCCGCCGGCATCGGCGGCACCGCGCGGCCGCCGCTGATGCCGCAGGCGCCGGCCGGGCGGCAGCTGGCGCGCCGGGACTGGCTCATGGGGCGTTCTTCGGCACGAGGTGCTTGACGAGCAACTGGTCGATCCGGTAATGGTCGACGTCGAGCACCTCGAATTTCACGCCCTGGTATTCCACGCTGTCCGTTTTCTTGGGCACCTTGCGCAGCATGAACATCATGAAGCCGGCGGCGGTTTCATAGTTCTCTTCCTCGGGCAGCGTATCGAGGCCCAGCGTGCGCTTCACGTCCTCCACGGGCGTGCTGCCGTCGATCAGCCACGAACCGTCGTCGCGCTGGATGATCTGCTTGTCCTCTTCCAGCGTGTTGCCCCAGCTGCCCATCACGGTCAGCATGATGTCGCTGAGCGTGATGACGCCCATGACCAGCGCATATTCGTTGATCACGACCGCGAAGGTTTCCTTGCTGGCGCGGAACCGGTCGAGCAGTTCGGACAGCGTGAGCGTGTCCGGAATGATCGGCACGGTGCGGATCGTCAGTTCGTTCAACTGCACCGGCGCCTGCTTGTGCAGCAGGCGCACGAGGATGTCGCGCGTGTCGACATAGCCGATGACGCGGTCGATCGTGCCGTCGCACACGGGAAACTTCGAATGGCTGGCGACCTTCTCGCGGATGCTGTCCTCGGTTTCATTCAGCTTGAAGTACACGACATTGTCGCGCGTGGTCATCGCCGAGGCGACCGACCGGGATTCGAGCTGGAACACGTTCTCGATGAAATGCTGCTCCTGCTTCTGCAGCACGCCGGCTTGCGCCCCGGCTTCCACGGCGGCGGAAATCTCGTCGAAGGTGATGCTGTCCTCGCGCGTCATGTCGATCTTGAAGATGCGGAAGATCACGTTGGCGGCCGAGTTGATCAGCCAGGACAGCGGCTTGCAGATGCGGATGAAGAGGGAGATGGGGGCGATCAGCATCACCGCGATGCGCTCCGGCGCCCGCATGGCCAGGCGCTTGGGCATCAGGTCGGCGAACAGGATGAACATGAACGTGACGGTGAGGAACGACACGGCGAAGCCGATGTTGTCGAGCGCGGGACCGGTATAGAACGTGGAGATCCAGCCGATGAAATGCGGCCGCAGCGCGCCCTCGCCGACGATGCCGCCCATGATCGAAATGGCGTTCAGGCCGATCTGGCTGGCGGCGAAGAAGTCCGCCGACTGCTCCTGCAGCGCCATCACTTTCAGCGCGCGCGCATCGCCCGCTTCGGCGAGCAGTTTCAGCTTGATCTTGCGCGCGCCGGCAAAGGCGATCTCGGTGAGGGACAGGAAACCCGCGGCAAGCACCAGCAGGATCAACAGCATGACGTTTTGAAGCAGACTCAAGGGGCACCCGGACAGAAGACCGGCATGCGGTCGTTGCCGTCAGTATATTTGTTGCAACGAATGGTCGCAATGGGAGCACTGTTCGGCGGCCGGCACGGGCGATCTCCAGGATGCGATGCGCGAAATGATAGGATGGCGTTCTCGACACGCCATACCAGGGGAAGCAATGACCGTTTTCGCCATGCCCGTCTTCGACGCCACCGTGATCTACGACGGCAAGGAACTGTTCAAGGGCCAGGGAGCCGCCAGCATGTGGGCGGAAAAACTCGCCAGCGAGATCGGCGGCCGTGTCACGGTCGAGAAAATCGGCACCGGCTGGGCCCTGTGCGGCAACGTCGACGGCGTCGATTGCCGCTGGGGCATTCACGGCCAGCGGCTCAAGCGCCTGGAATAAGCCGCAGCATTAATAAGCCGCAGCATTAATAAGCCGAAGCATTAAAGCACGCCGCGCACGACGGCCGCCAGCCGTTGTACGGCACCCGTCGCATCGGTTGCCGTCGCGAAATTGGCGAATCCCATCAGCAGGCCCCCGCCCTGTGCTTCACCCATGCGCCAGTCGCCCAGCGCGTTCACGGCCAGGCCGGCGGCCCCGGCTGCCCTGGCCAGGCGCCGGTCGTCCTGGCCGGCGCGAAGGTGCGCCAGCACATGGATGCCGCCGGCCTGCGCCTGCACGTGCAGGTGATCGCCCAGTGCCTGCGACAGCGCATCCACCAGGTAGCCACGCCGTGCCGCATACAGCGCGCGCATCTTGCGCAGGTGGCGCGAAAAATGGCCTTGTTCCATGAAGGCCGTGACCATGGCCTGCGGCACGATGGATCCCGCGCCGGGCAGCAGGCCGGCCGCCGCATCGAAGCGCTCGACCTGCGACGGCGGCACCACGAGATAGGCCAGCCGCAGGCCGGGGAACAGCACCTTGCTGAACGTCCCGGTGTACAGCACGCGCCCATCCGTATCGAGGCTCTTCAGCGCCGGCAGGGGCCGGCCGTGGTAGCGGAATTCGCTGTCGTAGTCGTCCTCCACGATCCACGCACCGCGGCTGCGCGCCCAGTCCAGCAGCGCCAGCCGCCGTGGCAGCGACAATGCGACCCCCATCGGGCTCTGGTGCGTGGGGGTGACGACGGCGAAGCGGGCATCGGCGGCATGGCGCACGCCCGCTGTCACGTCCAGGCCCTCATTGTCGACCGGCACCGGTATCAGGCACATGCCCGCATGGTCGAGGTACTGGCGGGCCAGGATATAGCCCGGATCCTCGTACCATCCCGTATCGCCGGGCCGCAGCAGCGTGCGGCACACGAGGTCGAGCGCGCCCCGGTATCCCGCGGTGACGAACACCTGCTCGTGGGTGCAGGCGATGCCGCGCGAGATGCCGAGATAGCTGGCGATGGCGCGCCGCAGCGGTTCATGCCCGGCCGGATGCGGGTAGGCCATGGCCACTGTCTCCACCGTGCGCAGCGTGCGCCCGGCAACGCGTGCCCAGGCCTTGCGGGGAAAGGCATCGAGGGCCGGCACGCCGAGCTGGAAGGGCAGGAGGCCGTCCAGCTGGCCGGGCGATTCGTCTCGCGGCTGGCGGGGACGGGCTGCCTGGCCCGGTTCGGGCACGTTGGCCAGCCCGGGCGCGACGACCGTTCCCGCGGCGCCACGGGCGACGAAATACCCTTCGCTTGCCAGCATCTGGTAGGCCATTTCAACCGTGCCCCGGGCCACGTTCAATGCACTGGCGAGACTGCGCACCGACGGCACGCGCTGCCCGGGGACGAGCCTGCCCGTGGCGATCGCTTCGCGAAAGCGCTGGTACAGCTGCAGGTAGATCGGCGTGCCCGGGTCCCGGCTGGGCGCCCACTGCAGCGGATCGAGATTCAAGCCGCTAATGTCCTGGTCATTCATTGAATTCTTGGCCCTGTCGCCTGGGTCATCATTGTCTTAAATTACCGGCTTCACATCAACCAGAGAATGAGAAGCCATGAGTACCCCGAAACGATTGCCCTACAACACCCTTTCTCCCGAAGCGTACCGGGGGCTCGGCGCGACGAAGCTGGCGCTGGAAAAAAGCAGCCTCGGCAAGGAGCTGATCGAACTGGCCTGGCTGCGCATGTCGCAGATCAACGGCTGCGCGTTCTGCCTCGAGATGCATGCGAAGGCCCTGCGGGCAGGCGGCGTGCCAGAAGGCAAGCTGGACAGCCTGGCCGGATGGCGCGTGGGCGAGCATTTCACGGCGCGCGAACGCGCAGCGCTGGCCTGGACCGAATCGCTGACGCACGTGGACCGCACGCACGCGCCGGACGAGGATTACGAGCCGCTGAAGGAGCATTTCAGCGATGCGGAGATTTCGGACCTGACCTTCGCCATCGCGCTGATGAGCGCTTTCAACCGGCTGGCCATCGGGATGCGGCAATGAAGCATATCCTGCACATCGATTGCAGCCCGCGGGACGCCTCGCACAGCCGCGACCTGTCCGCCGCGCTGCTGGCTCGACTGTTGACGCGGCATCCCGGCGCCGCCGTCACGCGGCGCGACCTCGGCCGCGAGCCCGTGCCGCATGCGGCTTCCGCCTACGCCACCGCGCTGTCGTCGCCCGCGGCACTGTCGTCCGGCGAGGCGGCGACCGCCACGCACCTGTCGGAACAACTGATCGGTGAAATCGAACGGGCCGACGCCCTGGTCATCGGCACGCCGATGAACAATTTCACGATACCGTCCGTATTCAAGGCCTGGATCGACCAGATCCTGCGCATGGGGCGGACGATGGGCGTGACGGCGACGGGCGAGAAGGGCGGCCTGCTGGCGGACAAGCCGGTCTACATCGGCATCGCCTCGGGCGGCGTGTTCCATGGCGAGCACGCGAAGCAGCCCGACTTCCTGATTCCCTACCTCGTCGCCGCCTTCGGCTGCGTGGGTATCACATCGCTGCAGTTCTTTCCCCTGCAGGCCACGGCATTCCTCGACGGCGACCGGCTCGCCGCCGACCGCGAGGTGCTGGTCGCGGCAATGCGCTGACGCTTCTACGCCGCGCGCCGGATCCCCCGCAAGGTCAACGCGACACCTGCGACCAGGAAGTAGAACGCCCCGAAGCCGGCATCGCCCGGCGCCACGCAGCACGCCGCCGCAAGGCGGTGCAGTTGCAGATCCATGATCGCGCCGGACGCGGTCCCGTTCGCACGGGCGCGGGCCGAGAGCGTTGCCCCACCGGGTTGACTCGCTTTGAGGCAAGTCAACCGTCTGGCTCTTTTGAAGGCTGCAGCAGAGCCCGGCCTGTATATTCGCGCCTGTATGTTGGGATTTCGCAAATAGTCATTTCGCCACCGTGTAAATTCCCCTAGTCTGGTGGAAGGTTCGCTGCCCGCCGGGCGGCCGGGAGTTCGCCATGTTCAATTCCGAAACCCTGGAAGTCGCCATCGGCATGGCCTTCCTGTTCCTCATGATGTCGCTGGTCTGCACGGGCATCCGGGAATACATCGAAGGTTTCCTGAAATGGCGGGCCATGGACCTCGAGCGGGCGGTGCGCACGCTGCTCGACGACAAGGACGGCCATATCGCCGCCTATTTCTACGGCCACCCGCTGATCTCGTCGCTCTACCAGGGCAGCTACGATCCGGCAGCGCTCGGCGCCGGCAGTCAGGGCGGCGGACCGGCAGGAAGCGTGGCCACGAGCGATGCCGCCGCGCGCAATATGCCGTTTGCCGGCCGCCGCCATCTGCCGTCCTACATCCCGTCCGAACTGTTCGCCAAGGCGCTCATCGACATCGTGGGCCGTGGCCCCGCCGGAACGGATGCCGAGCACACCGCAAGCGACGCGGTAACGATCGGCTTGCTGCGCGAGCGGGCTGCCGCGCTCGGCTCGCCGATCCTGCGCCGTGTCGTGCTGAGCGCCATCGATCATGCGAAAGGGGACCTGAACCAGCTGGTGGTCAATCTGCAGCGCTGGTTCGACGGTTCGATGGACCGTGCCGCGGGCTGGTACAAGCGGCGCACCCAGGCGATATTGTTCGGGCTCGGGCTGGCCGCCGCCGTGGCGCTCAACGTCGATGCGCTGTATGTGATGGAGCGGCTGACCAACGACAAGGCGCTCCGGGCAGCGGTGGTGACGGCCGCCGGCAAGCTGCCCGAATCGGTCGACCGGATGATGCCGAACGCCGGTACCGGCGCGCCGGCGGCCCTGGCGCCCGATGCGTCGGCCCTGCAGGCCGCGGAGAAGGCACGCGAGCTGCTGCGCGAGATCGGCATGCCGATGGGATGGGTGCACCTGGCCGGCATGGGATTTTTCGAAGGGATGCGCCCGGTCCAGTTCTGCCAGAGCGTCCGCGCGTCGGCATGCACGGGCAGCCGGGAACACCCCAGCTATGCGCGGATCGCCGCCGGCTGGCTGATCACCGCGATCGGCGTGATGCTCGGCGCGCCGTTCTGGTTCGATGTGCTGAACAAGTTCATGGTGATCCGTTCCACCGTGAAGCCGCACGAGAAGTCGCCCGAGGAAGGCAGCGAAGACCGCAAGAGCGCGCGGCCACCGCTGCCAGTACCGGCGCCGCCTCCGGCCCAGGCTGCGCCGCCTGCACCAGCCTCACAGGGTGGGGGAGTGCCGGAAGCGCCGGCGTTCCCCGCGCCGGCGGCGACGGCCTTCGTCCCGCACGCGTGGCGCGAGGGTTTTGCCAACGACAGGGAGATACCGCTATGAGCGCAGGTTCCAGCCATTCGGCACTGATGGTCGACCGGGACATGGCCCGCCTGGCACCCGCGTTCGCGCAGGCCGTGCGCGCGGCGCTGGACGAGTGCAACGCAAAGGAGACATCGCTCGATGCGATCCTGTACGAGGGCTACCGGTCGCCGGCCTTGCAGGCGCTGTATTACCAGCGCGGCCGCACGGTCAGGCCGCCGGAGGAGCCCGTCACGAACGCCCCCACCAACCTGCACAGCTGGCATGGCTACGGGCTGGCCGTGGATATCGTTCACCGCAAGGGATTCTGGGCGCCGCCGGAAGGGGAGGCGTGGTTCCACGAGGTCGCCGCCATTTTCAAGCGGCACGCCTGCAACTGGGGCGGCGACTGGAAGCGGCCGGACCTGGCGCATTTCCAGTGGGCCGCCTGCCCGGCCAGCCCGTCCGACGCCGCGCGGGAGCTCGTGCGCACGCGCGGCTTGCTGGCCGTGTGGGACCATCTCGGCGCCCGCCGGCCCGCGCCGGCGGGGGATGGCGCCGCTTAGTCGTTCGCGTGCTGCACGAACACGGCCGTGGTGCGTGCCGGGATCGTGAAGCTGCCCGTGTCCGGCGCATAAGCGGAAGACTTCACCACCGCGTCGCTGCCGGTGCGCTGGATGCGGTGCAGCTGCAGCCTGCGGCCTTTCAGCTCGGGAATGGCGACGTTGCTGGCCGCCTTGCCCACGTTGATGACCACGACCACCTGCTTGTACTGCGCACCCGGGTACTTCGTCGGTTCCGTGCCCGAGATGCTCATCGCCACCACGCCCGGCACCTGGTTCGGCCCCGTGTTATGGAACTTCAGGCGATCGATCACGTCCTGTGCCGTGCGCAGGCGGAACAGCGTGCTGTCCTGGCGGATCGCCAGCAATTCCTCGAAGCCGGCCTTGGCGGCCAGGATCGCCCGCGTATCCGGCGCGATGAGCGGATTGGCCAGCACCGGCGCCATGACCGGCCAGCTGCCTTCGTTCACGTCCGCCACCGGCAGGCCCACGCCGAAGTTGTTCGTCGCATAGCCGTAGTCGAGACGGTTGAACCAGTCGCCGGCGTTGTAGCTGTCGCGGTCCAGCGACTTGGAGCGCAGGATTTCCTGGCCCGCATGGAAGAACGGCACGCCCTGCGACAGGATGTTGATGGCCGCGCCCAGCGTCTGCACGCGCACCCGGTCGGCCAGCGGCGTGGCCTGCGGCAGCTTCAGCGCGTTCACGTCGAACAGCGTCTGGTTGTCGTGCGCTTCCACGTAGTTGATCGTTTCCGCCGGACTGGCGGCGAACCCCGCCTGCTGGCCGAAGTAGTCGATCTCGGCGTTGCTGCGCACATTGCCGAAGCGGTCCGTGAAGCGGTAGTCGCGCAGCGTGCCGGAGAGGGCCACGCGCGCCAGGTCGGCCAGGCGCAGCGCATCGTCGCGCGTTTGCGTGGACTCGGCGTTCGGGTCGAGCCACACGCCGTTGATGAAGCCCTGCTGGGTCACCAGCGCGCTGCCCGTGTCGCAGCAGCCGCCGCCCCGCACGGTGTCGCGGATGCGGTCGTTGAACGAGCCGATGCCGGTGCCGAACATGTTCGCCTGGCGCGCCTGCACGAAGCGCGCATCGTTGCCCACGGCGCCGAAGTTCCATGCCTCGCCATACAGGTAGATCGGGCGGCCCGCCGCCGTGTCGGCCGCCACCTGCAGGCGCTTCATCAGCGCCAGCGGCGTGAAGCCCATGATGTCGAAGCGGAAGCTGTCGATCCTGTACTGCTTCGTCCACAGCGCCAGCGAGTCGGTCATCAGCTTGGCCATCATGGCGTTTTCCTGCGCCGTGTCGGCGCAGCAGCTGTCGTTCAGGATATTGCCTTCCGCGCCCAGCCGGTAGTAGTAGGCGGGCACGATGCGGTCCAGCACCGACAGCGGGCCTTGCTGCGACTGGCTCGTGTGGTTGTACACCACGTCCATCGTCACGCGCAGGCCGGCTTCGTGCAGGGCCTGTACCATCGACCGGAACTCGCGCACGCGCACGGCGCCGTCCTTTGCGTCCGTGGCGTAGCTGCCTTCCGGCGTGTTGTAGTGCACCGGGTCGTAGCCCCAGTTGAAGCAGTCGGTGTCGCGCGTGGCGGCCACCGCGGCCTGCTGCGTGGTCGCATCCGCGGCGCCGCCCGGAATCACGGGCGTCACGCAGCCCGCTTCGTCGACGCTGGAGAAATCGTAGCTGGGCAGCAGGTGCACGTGCGTCATGCCGGCTTTCTGCAACGATTTCAGGTGGCGCATCGGCGCCGCTTCCGTGTCCGTGAATGCCAGGTACTTGCCGCGGTGCGCCGCCGGCACCGTGTTGTCGGTCGCGGAGAAATCGCGGATGTGCAGTTCGTACAGCGCGATGTCGGTGGGGGAGTCGAGCTTGGGAATCGCATGGTGGTCCCAGCCGGCCGGCTTCAGGCGCGGGCTGTCCAGGTTGGCGACGAAGCTGCGCGTGCTGTTGGCGGACACGCTGAGCGAATACGGGTCCGTCACCGTGTTCGTGACCAGCGTGTTGTTCGCCCAGCGCGACAGCACCTGCACCGTGTACGTGTAGTAGGCGCTGTTGGTCCACGCGGCATTCGGCGCCGTGTACGACCACACGCCGCTGGCGGCGTTGCGCGTCATCGGCACCGACGTCGCGGTGGCGGCGCTGGCGCTGGCATACACGTCGAGGCGCACCGACTTCGCCGTGGGCGCCCACACGCGGAAGGTGGGCACGCCCTGGCGGTCGAACGTGAGGCCCAGTTGCGCGGCGCTGGCGCGCGTGGCGAACAGGTCGTCGAGCATGCCGGCCTGCTGCAGCGACGTTACCTGCACCAGGCTGCCGTCCGCGCCGATCTGCGCGATGGCGAACTGCGCGCTGGCCAGCCGGGCGCTGTCGAAGCGGGCCACGTCACCGCCGCCGGTGCCGGCCAGGCGCAGGCCGGTGGCGCCGGCCAGGTGGGGGAATTTCTGCCGGATGCCTTCCGGCAGCGCGGCCGCCTCGAGGGGCAGGCTGCCGTCCGCGCCGGCCAGGCCCGTGCTGGCGCTCGGGCTGGCCGTCATGCCGCCATTGAGCGCGTAGTACAGGCGGTAGGTGGCGTTGGCCGGTGCGCCGGGCCAGGCCAGCGTGGTGCCCGACAGCCAGTGCGCCTTGGCGCTGCCCAGGTTGCCGTAGGTGAGGGCCGGCTGCTCGGCGTGCACGGTGCAGTCGCCTTCGAGCAGCCAGACTTCCTGGCCGGCGGTCATCACGTCCGGACGCAGGGCGGCCTGCTGGTCGGCGCTACAGTTCTTGGTGCCGTTGCCGTCCGTGACGAGGAACGAGATGGCCGTCTTGCCGGCGGCGAGCGGAATGTCGACATACGCGCCGAAAGCGTCGCGCTGCGCGAACATGAAGCGGCCCGAGATCCAGGCCGGGCTGGGGGTTTGCGGACCGTCCCAGGAGTACACGCCCCACTGGGCTTCGTCGCCCTGGATGCGGTGGAAATGCATGCGGATGCTGCCGGGCGCGACCGGCGCCGCGGCGCTGGCCCGCTGCGTGGCGGCGGCCATGCGCACGGGTGCCGCAGCTGCCTGCGGCGTATCCGCCGCCTCGTCGCCGCTGCCGCCGCAACCCGCGAAAAGGCTCGCGCAGGCCAGCGCCAGGCCAAAACGTGAAATCAAACTACTTGTTGGGTACATCGTGTCTCCCTGTGATTGTTATAGAGGGCCAACGTTCGTACGGGCGATAGCCACCGGTCGAGCGAGGTGCCTGTAATAATACTACTGAGTTCGTCCGCATTGAGGGGGACAGCTTGCACTGTTGTTTTATCTTCACTACATGCGCATGCAAGGCCGAGCTGCTTCGTGCCGCCGGCACGACGACAGGGCAGGCGTTACCATGCATGCGTTGACGATTGCGTCGACGCCGTGCGCGTGATCCTCTGGATTGGCCCGGTGCTGGAAGGCGTTCATGTGCATCGGGCTGCGGGTACGAGAGCGCCGCACCGGCAGGGGATGCGCGCTCTGTAAGGTCGAATCCGGGGCTGGGTCCGGCAATCGTTGATCCGCCGGGACTGTCAGAAATTCTGTGTGCAGGTTCGTCAGCCACGCCGCTGACCGGATGCGGAGCTGGTCAGCTCGATCGATAGCGCATGGGCGCGCCGCGTTCTCGCGACTGATGGCCAGGAAAGCACTGCAGGCGGCAACACACGCTCCCGATACACTGTTTCGCCCTCAAGCGTGGCAGCGGGTACCGCCTCCATGCCAATGAACAGTCGTCAGCGCCGATACCGCAAACCACCACGCATCATAGCCGGGCTTTTGCCAGTTGGCTGGCGTCCGCCGGCCCTTCGATCCCCGCGGCCTGGCTGCGTTCACCGCTGACAATACGATAGGCAACACCCGCCAACGCGGCGCCCAGCAGTGGGGCAATCCAGAACAGCCACAGCTGCGATATCGCCCAACCGCCCACGAACAGCGCCGGCCCGGTGCTGCGTGCGGGATTGACCGATGTGTTGGTCACCGGAATACTGATCAGGTGGATCAAGGTGAGCGCCAGGCCGATGGCGATCGGTGCAAAGCCGGACGGCGCCCGCTCATCCGTCGCGCCAAGGATGATCATCAGGAAAAAGAACGTCATCACAAACTCGCATACCAGGGCAGCGGTAAGCGAGTAGCCGCCAGGGGAATGCTCGCCATAGCCGTTCGAAGCAAAGCCACCCGTGACGTCGAATCCCGCCTTGCCCGAAGCGATCAGATACAGCACGCCGGCTGCGACGATTGCGCCAGCCACCTGGGCGACGATGTAGGGCAACAGGTCTTTCGCCTTGAAGCGCCCGCCGATCACCAGTCCCACCGAGACGGCGGGATTGAGGTGGCAGCCGGAAACATGGCCGATCGCATAGGCCATCGTGAGAACGGTGAGTCCGAAGGCAAGCGACACGCCGACAAAGCCGATGCCCAGCGCCGGGAAGGCGGCCGCCAGAACGGCGCTGCCGCACCCTCCCAGAACAAGCCACATGGTGCCGAAAAACTCGGCGGCAAGACGGTTTGTCAATGGCATGCTGGCTCCAATACTGTTGGTTGACGGTAGAGTCGAACTGATCGTATGTAGCAGTCTTTTTGATACAGAAAGTGTCTGCAATATTGGCGGAGCGGGAAATTTATGTCCACAACAATGACAATTCATTGTGGTACAAGCGCACTGGAGTGAAGATCCGAGGGCGGGGGAGGCTGCAAATTATTGCAGAGCAAATTCAAGCGTTTGCATCACTTCTCAAGCTGCCTGGCAAAGGCTTCGATTTCCATCGGCTTGGCGATGCGATACCCTCGTGAAGGTGCGGGCGAGCGCTTGCGAACAATCTCGTTCCTGGCGCGTTTCGACGCCCACGCTCACGCCCACGGATCTGCGGTCCAGGCGGCGACTCAGGCGCAGGCACGGCGCGAGCCAGGCGCCGGCCCCTCTGCTGGATGCGCCGTCGCCCAAAGTGCGGTCGGTTCGCACGCCGGCAGCGCTGCGGAGAGAGCGTACAGCCAGCAACCGCTCGCTGCCCGAAGGCGGACAGACGCAACATCCCGGTGTCTGTGTGGCCGGCATGACGCCGGCCGCAAGTCACCGCGCCAGCACTTCCGGCCCGATCTCGCGCACGGATCTCACGCCGGTCAGCACCATATTGGTCCGGATATCCTTTTCCATGATGGCCAGCAGTTTCGCGACGCCGGCTTCGCCCTGGGCTGCCAGAGCGTACACGAACGCGCGGCCCAGCAGCACGCCGTCGGCGCCCAGGGCCAGCAGCCGGAACACGTCGGTGCCGGTGCGCGCGCCGCCATCGGCGAAGATCGTCGTCCTGCCCTTGACGGCATCGGCGATCGCCGGCAGGGCGCGGGCGGTCGACAGCGCGCCATCGAGCTGGCGCCCGCCATGGTTCGACACGACGATGCCATCGGCGCCGAACGCCACCGCGTCGCGCGCGTCGTCCGCGTCCAGGATGCCCTTGATGACCATCGGGCCTTGCCATTCGTCGCGGATCCACTGCAGGTCCTGCCAGCCGATCGCCGGATCGAAGTTCGCGCCGAGCCAGCCGATATAGTCGGCCAGGCCGGTCGCATGGCCGCGGTAGGCCGAGATGTTGCCCAGGTCGTGGGGGCGGCCGAACAGGCCCACGTCCCATGCCCAGCGCGGATGCGTCATGGCCTGCAGCATGCGCCGCAGCGGGCCGTTCGGGCCGCTCATGCCGCTGTGCGCGTCGCGGTAGCGGGCGCCGGGTACCGGCATGTCGACGGTGAACACGAGCGTGGAAGCGCCCAGCGCCCTGGCGCGCTGCAGCACGTCGCGCATGAAGCTGCGGTCCTTCAGCACATACAGCTGGAACCAGATCGGCTTGTCCGCGGCGGCGGCCACCTCCGACAGCGGGCACACGGAAACGGTGGACTGGATGAACGGGATGCCGCGCTTGCAGGCCGCGCGCACCGCCTGCACTTCGCCGCGCCGCGCATACATGCCGGTCAGGCCCACCGGGGCCAGCGCGATCGGTAATTCATGGCGTGTGCCGAACCACTCCGTGGACAGGTCGAGCTGCTCCGATCCCTTCAGCACGCGCTGGCGCAGTTTCACCTCCTGCAGGTCGCTGACGTTGGCGCCCAGTGTCTGCTCGGCACCGGCGCCGCCATCGAGGTAGTGGAAGAGGAACGGAGGCAGCTTGCGGCGTGCCGCCGCACGGAAATCGGTCGCGGATGAAATGATCATGTAATCGGTCGGTTGTCGGTTGCCACGGCAGGCGGCGCAGCCGCTGGAGCGGCGTGCGCGGCGCATTCGCCAAACGATCAATTGTAGTGCCGGATTCCGCCCGTTGCAGTCAATATTCTGAGAGAACGCGGGCAGGGCGGGCGCGCCGGCCTATGCGGCCAGGCACTGGCGGTACAGGTCGAGGTAGGCGGCGGCGGCCTTTTGCCACGTGAACCGCATGGCATGCGCGCGGGCACGCGCCGCGCCCGCCGCGCCGCCATCGTCGCCCTGGAAGCGCGCCAGCCCGGTGGCAAGGACCTCGCGCATGTGCTCCGGATCGAAGTGATCGAAATAGCTGGCCACGTCGCCGCCCACCTCGGGCAGGCTGGTCAGGCGCGACAGGAACACGGGGCACCCGTGATGCATGGCCTCGATGACCGGCAGGCCGAACCCTTCGGCGAGCGAGGGAAACAGGAAGGCCTCGCAATGGGCGTAGTACCAGTCCTTGTCGGCCTGGCTGACGGGGCCCGTGATCGCCACCTGGTCCGACACGCCGAAGCGCGCCGCCTCGGCCAGGATCTTCTGCCTGTATTCTTCCTTGACCACGCCGGCGATCACCAGCGTGCAGTCCGTCGACCGCACCAGCGGCACGAGCACGTGGAAGTTCTTCTTCGGGCATACCATGCCTACCGTGAACAGGAAACGGCCCGGCGGCACGAAGCGCGGCGCGTGGCCCTCCGGCGCAAAGCTGGCATCGGCGCCGTTGTGGATGACCGAGATCTTGTGCGCGGCATCGGGAAAGAAGCGCAGGATGTCCGTTTTCACGAATTCCGAGATCGCGACCACGCGGTCGACACCGTCGATCTTGCGCGCCATCCTGCGCAGATACCTTTGCAGCTTGCGGCTGCCCGCCGGCTGTTCGTGCACCTGGTTCATGTCGTGCACGGTCATGACCGTCCTGGCGCGCACGCGGTCGGGGCCGAAGCGGCAATACTGGTCGGTAAAGTGCACCACGTCGTAGTGTCGCGCCCGCGGGAAAATCCAGCGGTGGTACCTGCGATGGTCCACGTAGGAAGCCTGCGGGCCCAGCACCCCATGCTGCGGTGGATACGTGTAGGCGCTCGTGACGAAACTGCCCGCGCCCTGCCGCACCAGTTCGCGGCCGAGGCTCCGGCCGAACGTGTGCAGGCCGGTATTTTCAAAGCGCATGGAATCGAGCGTGAGCAGCAGCCTCGACGTCATAATCCGGTGTCCGCCAGCCGTCCCCCGGCATGGCATGCCACGGCGCGGTCGCGCCACCGCGAGATCACCTCGGCCACCTGCGCGGCGGTGATCGCCTGCATGCACACGCATGCTTGCGGGCCGGTACAGGTGTCGCACTGCCTCGCCGTGGCAAGCGACGTGGCGTTCGTGCCGAGGGCGCCCCAGCGGATAATGTCGATCGGCTGCACGGGCGGGAACAGGCCAAGCGCGTTGCGCCCGAGGGCCGCCGCGACGTGCAGCGGCCCGGTGCCGCTCGCTACCAGCCCGTCGGCCATGCCGATCAGCGCGACCAGGCCTTCGAGGTCGAGGCGGCCGCACAGGTTGCGCACATTGGGGCTGGCCAGCAGCGTGCCGGCATCGCGCGCCAGCAGCTCGCCCTCGGCAGGGCTGCCGGTGATCCAGATCGCGATGCCGGGATCGCCCTGCAACCGCGCGGCGAGTTCGGCGTAACGCTCGAGAGGCCATTCCCGGCCGTTGCCGTTCGACTTGGGATGCAGGATCAGGTTGAAGGGCGCGGCATCGAACATGGCGGCAATCTCCGGCGAGCGCGGCGCATGCAGGCGGTACAGCGGAGGGATCTCCGCCAGCGACGGCATGTAGTCGATGTCGAGCGGTTTCAGTAATGCGAAATTGAGCTGCGCCTCGTGCAGGCGCGAGCGCACGCGGCTGAAATGCGCGAGCCGGTTGCAGGTCCACCAGTGGTGCAGGCGGTGGCTGCTGCCGACACGGTTCGGCACCCTGGCGCGGCGCGCCGCCAGCGCCAGCGCACGATGGGGGAAGGCGAAGATGACGGTGTCGTACCGGCCACCCTCGAACAGGGTGTCGGCATCCACTTCCTCGAGCGCGAGCACGTGGTCGACGGCGTCGCAGCAGCGCACGACGGGCGCCGCATAGCCGCGGCACAGCATGTCCACGGTGACGCCCGGGATGAGCTGCTTCAGGTACCCGGCCAGCGGCAGGGTCAGCACGACGTCGCCGATGTTATCGGTGCGGCAGATGAGGATGCGTGACAGGGCTGGAGGCATTACGGGACTTCTGGCATTCTTCTCGAAGGGGTGGCCGAATGGGGGAGATTGGCATTTTAAGCAAAATGCCCCGTCTTGTCTCTGTCCGGACTGCCTTTTTTACGCCGCATTCCGCCTTTTGCATGACGTGCGTGGCGTGCATGACGTGCGGGCCGCGTGCCTGGCGCAGGCGCCGCCAGCTGGTGCCGCGATCTTAAGCAATGAATGTGTCAGCGGCATTACCGCCCGGCGCACGGATGCTTGCCGCCGTGGACCGGGTGCTGCCTGTCACGTTGCCGTCATGCCCGGTCCCTACAATGCGCGCTGTCCGAACCCGACTCCCATCGCCATGCCGTTACCGGTTTTTTCGCTCCCCCGTCCGCGAGCCGCCACCTGGGCGGAAGATGATTCCTGCAGCACACCGGCCGGGCTGCCGGCGGTCATGCTCGATACGGCCACTCGCCGGCTGACGCTGGCCGGCGTGTCGCGCCCCGACGACGCAAGAGCCTTCTATGCCCCGCTGATCGGCCGCCTGCGGGCATGCCTCGACCGGCGCAGCCGCGATGCGTTCGATGTCGACATTGCCCTCAGCGCCATCGATACCGGCAGCGAGAAAATGCTGTTCGCGTTGTTCGACACGCTGCATGAAGGCGCGCTCGCGGGCAATTCCATCGCCGTCCGCTGGCGCCTCGACGGTACCGACCGGCGCTGCAAATGGTTCCTCGATTCGCTGCGGGACCGTTTCCCGCTGCTGGGCTTTACCGACTGCGCGGAGCATGCCGGGCTGGCAGCCGCCGTAGCATCGTAGTGGCGGCTGCGGCTGGTGTAAAAAGCGCAACACCCCGAGCAAGCGCGATGTTGCCATTTTGGCCTGACCAATCTAGAATGGGCCTGACCGGATGAGCTGGCATTCCTGCAACCTTCCGGCCGCAGCACCGTACTACTGACCGTCTTCGAGCAAGGCCCGGCCGCCATCGGCCCGGCCACCCTCGAAGCGGCGCGGGACACGCGAGGTGTTCCACGGCGACCGCTCCCCGCGGCGCTCCCGACATCATAAAAACAGATCGGAGACACGCTTGAACACCCACTACCTATCCACGGCCGTGGCGATTGCCGCCCTGGCCCTGAGCACCGCGCATGCGGGCGTGCTGCCGCTGCAGGACGCCACGATCACGGCCACCTACAACGGCAGCGCCACCGGCATGCTCGGCCTGGACCACGGTTTCGTCACCGGGCCGGGCACGAACACCAGCATGCTCGATCCCACCGGCACCGGGGTCGAGTTCCTGACCGACGACTTCCTGTTCGGGATCGACTTTTCCGCCGGCGGCGCATTGACCGTGATCGCCAACGGCGCGGTCCCAACGGGCGCCTACAGCATGCGCTTCGATTTCGGCACCAGCCTGGCCAGCCCGATCAGCGCCTTCACCTTCGTCGGCACCGATGGCGCCAGCGGCATGCCGGGCCTGTCGATCATCGATACGCACACCATCGCCCTCGACCTCGCCGGCGTGCAGTGGAACGAATTCGGCTCGGTGACGGCACAGGTGAGCACGGCCGCGGCCGTGCCCGAGCCGTCGAGCATCGCGCTGCTGGCCGCCGGTCTCGTGGGCCTGGGCGTCACGCGGCGCATGCGCACGGGACGTTCGCCGCGCGGCCGCTGATCGCCGCCACGGCAGCGTTCAGCAGCGCTCTGCAGCGCATCCGCGGGCCCGGCCCGCACCACAATCCGTTCCTCCATCAAGGAGCAATACATGCGACATCTTGCATTCAAGGCGGCGCTGTGCGCCGCATTCCTGTCGTGCGCCGCGCCCGGCCGCACGGCTGATCCGGTCGACCCGGCACGCCAGCACGCGCCATCCGACGGGTGGGCCAGCCAGGGCGGCGGCACACAGGGCGGTTCCAGCGCCCCGGCCGCGCAGATCTATACCGTCGCCAACCGCGCGCAGCTGCTCGCGGCGATCTACAACGGCGGCACCGAGGCCAAGATCATCAAGGTGGCCGGCGCCATCGACATGAGCGAAGGCCAGCCCTTTGCCAGCAGCGCCGACCAGGCTGCGCGCGGCGCCATCCGCCTCAAGAGCAACACCACGCTGATCGGCGCCAACGCCGGCGCCGGCATCGTCAACGGCCACATCCTCGTGTCCAACGTTTCGCAGGTCATCATCCGCAACCTGAAGGTGGCCAATCCCTGCGACGTGGGCCCCGTGTGGGATCCGACCGACGGCTCGTCCGGCAACTGGAATTCGGCATTCGACGCCATCGGCATCTCGGGTTCGAGCCACGTGTGGGTCGACCATGTGAGCTTCACGGATGCGCCGGTGACGGACGATCTGCTGCCCATCGAGAATGGCCACGTGAAGCAGTGCCACGACGGCGCGCTCGACATCACCAACGGCTCCGACTACGTGACCGTGTCGTACAACCTGTTCGAGAAGCACAACAAGAACAACCTGGTCGGCGGCAGCGACGGCGCGACCGGCGACGAAGGCAAGCTGCGCGTCACCTTCAGCAACAACGTGTTCCGCGACGTGGCCAGCCGCGCACCGCGCGTGCGCTTCGGCCAGGTCCACCTGTTCAACAATTACTATGCCGGCTCCCGCTCGCATGCCGTGTACCCGGTAAGCTATGCCGTCGGCGTGGGCACCGCGGCCAAGATCCTGTCGAACAACAACGTGTTCGAGGTGGCGGGCGCGCGGGCCTGCCCGGACGTCGTAAAGGACTTTTCCGGCGCCATCGCCGGCGCGTTCAAGGACAGCGGCTCGCTGCTGAACGCGGCGGCGCTGGGCACCTGCGGCGTTTCCCCAGCCGTCAGCTGGACACCACCGTATGCCTACAGCCCGCGGCCGGTGGCGCTGGTCAAGGCGAATGCGCTGGCGCAGGCCGGCGGGGGCAAGCTGAAAACCGCGGTCACCGGTACCGGCAGCACCACGATCGACACCGGCCCGAGCCTCGTGTGCCCGGCTTCGGGCCTGTACTTCTGCGACGACTTCCAGGGTAATAACGCGGCGAAATGGGACCTGCTGCCCGTGCCCGGCCCGAACGGCAGCTTCCGCGTGCAGGATGAGGTGGCCGGCAGCGCCAACAAGGTGCTGCAGTACACGGCCGCATCCACGGGCGGCGTGCTCGCGCTGCTCAAGCCGGCAGTGCTGGACAAGGTGCCGTCCGGCGACTACTTCGTCGAGGCGCGCATCCGCCCGATGACGAACGGCACCACCGGCAACAAGCACCTGTACCTGGTCACGCGCTATGTCGATGCGCAGAACTGGTATGGCGGCGGCCTGAACGTGCAGAACAGCACCGCCAGCACGCAGGTCGAGATCGCGAAGATGTTCGCCGGTTCGCTGAGCCGTCCGAAACAGGTGCGCAAGGCAATTGCGATGGATGGCCCGTTCTACACCGTGCGTTTCGAGATGATCGGCAGCACGCTGACCGTCTACCTCGATGGCGAAAACCTCGGCTCGGTCACCGACACGGCATTTGCCGCGCGCGGCCTGGTGGGCGTGTACACGGCCAACAAGTCGTTCCAGATCGATGATGTGCGGGTTGGCGATCCGGCCCTGAAACCCGCGCAGCTCTCGCTCGAACCGGCCGTCACCACGTATGTCGCGGAAGCGGGCGACGTGCCGCTGCAGGTCAGGGTCAATGCGCGCGCGCCGGACAGCACCACGGACAGCTACACCGCGGTATCGAGCAACCCGGCGGTGGCCTCGGTGGCCCTCGACGGCAACCTCGCCACGATCACGCCGGTCGGTTCCGGCACGGCGAACATCGTGTTCACGTCCGGTTCGGATCCGCTGCTGACGCGCACGATCGCCGCCACCATCGCGCCACGCTTCGCGCAACCGACGCAGACCTACCAGCTCGACAACGCCACCTACCCGGCCGCGCAGGCCGGCGGCGAGCCGGTCGACCTGTCGCTCAAGCTGGTGTTCGACAGGCCGCCCGTGCTGGGCAGCGGCGGCAGCATCCGCGTGTTCCGCAGCGCCGACGATGCGCTGGTCGACGTGGTGCGCCTGACCGGTGAAACCGACACGATCGGCTATCCCGGCCAGGACATGGTGCGCAAGGTGAACACGACGCCGATCACGATCGAGGGCAATACCGCAACGATCAAGCTGCACAGCAGCAAGCTCGACTACGGCACCGAATACTACGTCGCCGTGTCGGATGGCGTGTTCACCGGCACCACGCTGGGCGGCGTGCCGTTCGCCGGTATCGGCAGGCTGGGTGGCTGGTCGTTCACCACCCGCGGCGACGCGCCGGCCGGCGACACCGTCACGGTCGACGACGATGGCGCCGCGGATTTCCGCACGGTGCAGGGAGCGCTCAACCATGCGATGCGGTATTTCGCCAAGGAAGATCCGGTCACCATCCGCGTGAAAAACGGCGCCTACCAGGAGCTGCTCTACCTGCGCAACAAGGACAACGTGCGCATCGTGGGCGAGAGCCGCGACGGCACCGTGATCCGCTACACCAACAACGATTCGCTGAACTCGGGTACCGGTTCGAGCCAGGGTGCCAGCACCAGCGGCGCCCGCGGCGGGCGCTCGATCATGCTGGTCGAAGCGGTCGACATGCTCAGCCTCGAAACGCTCACCTTCAATAACACGACACTGCGCTCGCCATCGATTTCGGCCCAGGCAGAAACGCTGTACTTCAACAGCGATGGCGGCCGGCTGGTGGCGAAGGACGCGGCCTTCCACAGCGAGCAGGACACGCTGAACCTGAAAGGCTGGTCGTGGTTCTACCGCACGCTGGTGGCGGGCAACGTTGACTTCATCTGGGGCGGCAGCCGCGCCGCGCTGTTCGAGGAAAGCGAGATCCGCTCGGTGGGCGACAGTACCAGCGCCACGGGCGGCGGCTACGTGCTGCAGGCCCGCGTGCCGGCGGCCACCGACAAGGGCTTCGTATTCCTCAACAGCACGCTGACCCATGGCCCCGGCCCGGGCCCGTTGCATGGCGATGTGCCGGACGGCGCGACCTACCTGGCGCGCAGCCCGGGCGGCACGTCGAGCTGGGACAACATCGCCTTCATCAACTGCCGCATGGACCGTCACGTGGCCCCGGTCGGCTGGGCAGGCCTGGGCGTGAACAACCAGCCGGCGCCCAACCCGGTCGAGCCGAACGCCGCCTCCGGCTGGCGCGAATACGGTACCACCGACCTGGCCGGCACGCCCATCGACCTGGCTGCGCGGGTGGGTGGCTTCCAGCTCAGTGCCGGCGACGTGGAGACGGGCTTCGCGACGCGTGCGAAGGTATTCGCAGGGTTCGGGAACGGTGCCGGCTGGGATCCGCAGCCGTGATGTGTCCGGAGCGAGACGGGGACATCTTCAATATCTTCAGGTTCCAGTGAAGGCCGTGCACACGGAATCGAACGCGGACTTGAGGGACAGCTCGGGCCGGGCCAGATACGTGGACAGGTCCTTCACGGCGTCGTCGTCGTTCACCTGGTCTTCCACCCAATCCAGTTCGTCGAAGGCGATGTGGCGGTCCAGGCCGGCCTGCGGGTCCATGATGGCCTGCAGCGTGTACGCCGACGCGCCGGAGAAGCCCAGCACCAGGGTGGGGCGTCCGGCCAGGCGCGTGACGAACAGCGCCAGCTCGAAATCGGCGCGCGCCAGGAACGGCGTCACCAGGTGCATCCAGAACGCCGCCACCAGGCCGCGGTGCATCGGGTCGACGGGGAGCGGCAGTACCAGGCTCTTTTCCAGGCGGCTGGAACCGCTGGCCAGCACCGGCTGGAGCAGCATGCCCAAAGCCAGCAGCACCTGGCGCACGGAGCCCGCGAAGCCGCCCTGCGCCAGCTGCGCCTGCACGCCGCCCACGGTCTGCAATGCGAGGAAATCCGCGAACACCGCGCCATAGGCGGCCGCGCGCAGGTCCAGCTCGATGAGCTGGCCCGCCGCGGCGTGCAGCGGGGCGCCGGCATCCGGCGCGCTCACCACTTCGTGACTGAGCGCTTCCAGGCGGTGCCACAGGCGGTTCAGCACCAGCGGCGCATCGCCCATGAAGGCGCCCGGTTCGGGCACCTCCAGGGTGCCCATCATCAGGAACGGGAAGCGCCGCTGCGACCGGTCGCGGCTGGCCACGATATGGCCGGCGATCGCATGGCGCCGGCGCGGGCCGATGATGGCGAAGTTGAGCGGCGCGACCGCGTCGTAGGACAGTTTCCAGCGCGCGTCGGCGCTCATCAGGTCCATTGCCTTGGCCAGCCAGTCGTCGAGCAGCTTGAGCAGGGCGGGGTTGCCGCCGCCCTTGACGAAATCGCCGCGGCTGGGGACCTTGCCGAAGTAGCCGACGGCGGTGGCGCCGGCGGTGGCGCCGGCGGGAACGGTGGGACGGTTCATTGCGCACCTCCTGCTGCAGTGGACGCCGCGGCCGAAACGACCGGCGACGCACGATGATCGTTTCCGGCAGGCGCATGCGCCTGAATCCCCGGCCTCTTGCAGGCTTCGCCCGCCCGCCGGCGCAGCAGCGCGGCATCGGCCTTGCGCGCCACGTCCGCCGAATCGTCGCGCAGGGCGGCCGGCCGCGCCTGCGCCGGGAATCGGCCCCTGCTGGCGGATGGTCAGGAACGGCCGCCCGTCGGCGGCGAGCGTGTCGGGGCAGGCGCCGAATGCGGCCAGCCCCGCCAGGCCGTCCTCGATCCACGTGCCCATCGTACTACGACAACGATGATTTCTTCATCCGCAGCGATGCTGCAAACGAATGCCTTCCCTGTCTGCGGCCGGACGGGTGGAAAAACGGCATCGCATTTCGCAACGTGGCGTCGCCGCAGTCTTGCCGCCCGTCGGCGGCTTCAGCCAGCCGCGCGCAGCGCTCCCGGTTCCACATTGCCGCCCCGCACCGCATTGCGCCCGCCACGCTTGGCCGCATAGAGCTCGGCATCGGCGGCATCGATCAGCCGTCCTCCCGATGCCGACGGTTCGGCATGCATGGCCGGCACCGCGGCGATCCCGAAGCTGGCCGTCGCGGATACGGACGTGCCGGATTCCAGGTGGCTGGTGGCACCGGCAAAGGCTCGCCGGATCTGTTCGGCCAGCGCCTGCGCGCCGGCCAGATCGGTTTCAGGCAGCACGATCAGGAATTCCTCGCCACCGTAGCGAACCACGCTGTCCACCGTGTCGCGCGTCATCGCCATCAGCATGCGGGCAAAGTCGGCCAGTACCTGGTCGCCGGCCGTATGGCCATGGGTATCGTTGATGCGCTTGAAGTGGTCGATGTCGCACATGATCACGGATAACGCGGTGCCGTAGCGGCGCGCGCGGGCCAGTTCCGCATCGAGCAGGCCATTGTGCAGCACGCGCCGGTTGTAGCAGCCGGTCAGCGGGTCGCGGTCCGCCTGCCGCCGTTCGAGCATGGCGCAGCGAAACTGCAGGCGCTGGGCCAGGTGGAAGCGCATGGCGGCGATGTAGCCGAGCGCGTTGGCGAGAATCAGCAGCAACACCAGGGTGAGCAGGTCGTCCGCCTTCAGGAAACCTTGCACTGCCAGCATGGTGCCGAACACCACGCTCGATCCGACGCCGATCGCCACCGAATACACGAAGCGGTTCGGGAAGTTGACATACACGGCCATCAGGATCAGGGCCTGCGACATCGTGTTCCACGCCATGGCCTCCGGCTGGTACCACGACACCACCATGAAGGCGGCCAGCGCCACGACGAGCAGCGCGCAGGCGGCCGAGATGGAAACGCGTACCGACTCGGGGCGGCGGCGAATCGCGAAATGGCCGCCCAGGGCCACCAGCGCCACGATCAGCCGCAGGGCAACGAGAGCCCACGCCACATGGGTGAACCCCAGCGTGGCGAAATCGGTCACGCCGAACAGCACGTAGAAGCCGGCCGCGAACAGCAGGCTGCCCTTCAGTTGGGCATTGCGTTGTGGCAGCAGGTGGCGAACGAAGCGGTCTTCGACGGCGGGGTCGGCGAATTCCGCGCGGCGGCGGTCGATACTGAGACTGGGGGTGGCAAGGTGCAGGGACAACACGAAATCTCCGCCAGCAAGACGGATCACGGTATCCCGGCAGCTGGTATCAGTAATGCATCAAAAGTCGTTTGAAAACATTTGAAGTCCCAACAACACACGGAGATTGGGTAGTCGGCGCGGAAACTCGTTTGGGGACTTGCGAAGCGTGCGCTGTTCGCAGCGCCTGGACGAGATTGTAACCCACTCGGTAATTAAATTGCCCCAAGGATACAAATATTTCACAAGTCCAGCGGGAAAGTGGCGCGGTGCATACAGCGCCGCGCAGGCAGCAGGCCCGGATTGTCTTATTGTCCAGCGATCGCCAGGGTGGCAGCCGTGCCGGCGTGGCGCAGGCTTGCCATGAAGGTCGCCAGCCGCCTGATGGCTTCGGCCAGCTGGGCGGCACTGGCCGCATAAGACAGCCGTACATAGGCATCCGCTTCGCAGTGGCCGAAATCCTTGCCCGGCGTGAGTGCCACGTGCACTTCCTGCAACACGCGTTCGCAGAACTGCCACGATGTCAATCCTGTGGAGCGGACATCGAAATACACATAGAACGCGCCGTCCGGGGGCACGGGCACCGGCAGGCCGATGCGCGCGAGGCCGTCGAGCACGAGTTCCCGGCGTCGCGCGAATTCAACGCGGCGCTCTTCGCACACGGCCAGCGACTCGGGCGTGAAGCATGCCAGCGCCGCCTGCTGGGCGATGGTGGACGGGCAGATATAGTAATTCTGCGCCAGCCGCTCCATCGTGGGCACGAGCGCCTCGGGCACCACGCACCAGCCGAGCCGCCAGCCCGTCATCCCGAAATACTTCGAAAAGCTGTTGATGACGATGGCATCGTCGTCCGACAGCAGCACGGTGCGCGGCGGCCTGCCCGAAGCATCGCGGTCGCCCAGGTTCAGGTAGATCTCGTCGACGATCCGCCAGGCGTCATGCTCGCGGGCCCACGCGCAGATGGCGGCCAGTTCGCCGGGCAGTACCGAGGTGCCCGTGGGGTTCGACGGCGTTGCCACCATCACGCCGCGCGTGCCCGCAGTCCAGTTCGCGCGCACGGACGATTCACTGAGCTGGAAGCGCGTCGCGGCATCCGTCGCCACCAGTTTGACGTCGGCGCCGAAGCTGCTGAGGAACTGGCGGTTGCACGGATAGGACGGATCGCCCACGATGACTTCGTCGCCCGGATCGACCAGGGCGGCCGTCACCAGCAGCAGCGCGGCGGAGGCGCCGGCCGTGACGATGATGCGTTCCGGCGAGATCGTCACGCCATGTTCGCGCAGGTAGAACCCGGCGATGGCGGCGCGCAGCGCCGGCAGGCCCAGCGCGGCGGTGTAGGGGAGGGCGCCATGTTCCGCCGCGGCGGCCGCGGCGCGGAGCACGGCGGGCGGGGCACCGAAATCGGGCTCGCCGAGGCTGAGCCGGATCACGTCATGGCCAAGCTCGGCCAGGGCAGCGGCGCGCTTGCCGAATTCCATGGCGAAAAACGGGTCGACGGCTTGCGCGCGTTGGGAAATCTTCATCGGTTCATTCATGCAGTGCGGATGGGAAGCCGTTAGTGTACCCGGTGACCGGCGGAACGCTGTACTGCCTGGTGAACTGCCGGCCCAGCGGACCGGCACGATGAGCGATGGCTCGATCGACGACGGCGCGATCAGCGCACCAGGCAAGGCTTCTTGTTGTCGAACTGCCAGTTCGGCACGAGGAACTGCATGGCCGCCGCATCGTCGCGCGCACCGAGCCCCATGTTCTTGTACGCCTGGTGCGCCTTTTCCAGTTCCGCCTCATCGAGCTCGATGCCCAGGCCCGGCTTTTGCGGAATGGCGATGAAACCGCCTTCGATCCGCATCGGCTCCTTCGTCAGGCGCTGGCCGTCCTGCCAGATCCAGTGCGTGTCGATCGCCGTCACCTTGCCCGGCGCCGCCGCGCCCACGTGCGTGAACATCGCCAGCGAAATGTCGAAATGGTTGTTCGAGTGCGAACCCCACGTGAGGCCGAACATCTGGCACAGCTGCGCCACGCGCACGGAGCCCTGCATGGTCCAGAAGTGCGGGTCGGCCAGCGGAATGTCGACCGACTGCAGCTGGATCGAGTGGGCCATCTGGCGCCAGTCGGTGGCGATCATGTTGGTGGCCGTCGGCAGGCCCGTGGCGCGGCGGAACTCGGCCATCACTTCGCGGCCCGAGAAACCGTTCTCGGCGCCGCACGGGTCTTCCGCATAGGCGAGGATGCCGTGCTTGTCGCGGCACACGCGGACCGCTTCCTGCAGCGACCAGGCGCCGTTCGGGTCCAGCGTCACGCGCGCTTCGGGAAAGCGCTCGTGCAGCGCGACGATCGCTTCCATCTCCGCGTCGGCGCTCAGCACGCCGCCCTTCAGCTTGAAGTCGTTGAAACCGTAGCGCTCGCGCGTGGCCTCGGCCAGGCGCACGATGCTTTCGGGCGTCAAGGCTTCTTCATTGCGCAGGCGGAACCACGCGTCGCCGGCATCCGGTTCGGCGCGGTAGTCCAGATTGGTTTTCCTGCGGTCGCCGACATAAAACAGGTAGCCGAGCATCTCCACCTTGTCGCGCTGCCGGCCCTCGCCCAGCAGATCAGCCACGGGCACGTTCATGAACTGGCCCAGCAAATCGAGCAGCGCCGATTCCATCGCCGTCACGGCGTGGATCGTGATGCGCAGGTCGAAGGTCTGCTGGCCGCGGCCACCGGCGTCGCGTTCGGCGAACGTGCTGCGCATCGCGTTGAGGATGTTGTTGTATTCGCCCAGGCTCTTGCCGATCACGAGGGAGCGCGCGTCTTCCAGCGTCTGCCGGATCTTCTCGCCGCCCGGCACTTCGCCCAGGCCCGTGTTGCCGGCGCTGTCGGTGAGGATCACGATGTTGCGGGTGAACCAGGCGCCGTGCGCGCCGGAGAGGTTGAGCAGCATGCTGTCCTGGCCCGCGACGGGCACGACACGCATGTCGGTAACGGTGGGGGCGCCGGAAACGTAGTTGGTCATG